>DDIM01000016.1:124417-176143 GCA_002338525.1 Micavibrio sp. UBA1850
TTTGTTGATAATCAATTAAAGTCCAAGACAGCAGAGATAAATGAATTACAAGAATCTCTTATGCAGGCACGCGCAGATGCACAAACGGCAGAGGCACGCTACACACAGCTTCAAAATGATGTACTAGAAGAGCTTCCCTTCGATGGTCCTTTGCGAAGCTTAATAGATGAGCTAAGACAGCGATTAGAAGAGGGCGTAAATCCAGAACGTCTATCTTTTGCCATTCGTGCCGCACGCCCCCCTCAAAACTGTACTGACGCAATGATAAAAAGGTTCGTACTGTCTACGCCTATGTATCAAGGCCCTGACAGCCAAGTTGAGATCGATGGGAATATTTTTGTATCAGGAGAAGGGGTGTCTGCTAAAAACAGCAACGGAGAACCAGAGGCGTGGTATAACCCTGCAAAACCTGTGACAATTAAACTGACCACTAAGGCAGGCGCGGTACAAACAAAAAAGGGGGCGCTACCCTTTAGTGATACGATTGTTGTCGATGACAAAGAATATCGTTTCACTTTATCGGAGGGCGCACGCTCCTTCGTAAAGGTCACATATGACCATTGCGATTATCCGTAACGAAAACTATTCAAACCAGCTTAAGTTTTTATATGCATGAGAAAGTAAGCTGATTGTGCTCTTTGTCATACTCCATATTAAATCGTTTGCTTTGTTGGTCGCAGTTTTTCATTGCCTTAAGCATCGCACCAGAATCGCCAGTTTTTAATAATCCCCCCGTAAATGTCGTGCCGAGCTGTCCAATGCTTGCATTTTTGGGCGAATAGCCTTGGAGGTTAATTTTAATTAACTGCTCACTTAATGTTGTGCATTGCCGGCCATTGTCACCGTCAATGGCCATGCCACCGCTTGTTTTTTCTAGACGGATGCTAAAATTATATGATCGGCACGCACGCATGGTATTGAAATAGTTGGTCACTACGCTTTTTTGCTCGGGAGGCATACAGTATTTAAACACGTAACGCTCGGTGTAGTCATAACGATAATAGGGCCGCCAAATAGGGCGCGTATTATTTATTGCGTTGACGAGGTTTTGTTGAGGGGTTGCGCGCCCATTGTATGCCCATACGCGCGCGCGAAGAAGCGAGCTTGAGTTTTGTGATGGAAATGCATTTATGGCATGAATGGGATGGTATCCCTCAATTGTCTCGGGGGCTTTAGAAATTGCCGCACATAGTATACTGGTCGCATTTTTATAACTGTAATAGTAAGGGTGTCCGTGTGTTTCAACGCGAACCTTGTAGGCGGGCTCTTCAGCGCGCGCAACTTCATTGCCCTTAACATCATTTATAATAAGTGTCTCATCACTAATGTTTGTTTGAGAACAGGCGCTCAGACAAATAAAAGCAAGAGTAGAAAGGGAAGGGCGTATATATTTCAAAGAAAAAAGCATGATACATAAATACCATGCTTTTCAAAATTGATCTATTAAGGATCTGCTTATTATTATTCGACGCGAAGACAAGCAATAGTAGGCTGTCCACCATCTGTGCGAACACCTGTTTCCAGATTAAGGCCTCTTTTCTTGGCTTCCGCATGGCACGCATTATCAAACGCACGCACTTTGTTTGATCGAAGGCCTGTTTGTGAGGCAATGTCTTTCAACCTGTCTTCATGTGATGACGCAGTATTTCCTTTGCTTGGCTGGCTTGATTGGCCCGGCTGGCTTGATGGTGCTGATCCTTGAGATGATGATGAGCCTGATTCAGGAGACAATGTCAATCCGTTTGGAGTGTCATATGGGTAGACTGTTTTGCCTTGATAGTTAACAGCACGAACAGGATATTCAGAACATGAAAACTTCGTTTTTCCATCGCTTGTAAGTGTCGCGTCCAAATAACGGCCTGTATTATTACAATATGCGTTTTCTTCAATCCATACGGCGGCATCACCACAATCTTGTGCGGCAATGTTACAAACAGATTCTGTCAAAATGTTTGAGATGTTACCAAAACCACGTTTTGTATTTTTCCAAGCTTTGCCAAGCGACCAGCCTGAATCGTCTTCATCGGCCAACATTTGCTGAGATTGCACTTTCATGAACGGTGCAATAAGCGTGTCACAATTGGCTTTTGTCAATGTACGAACGCTAATAGAGTTGCCTGATCGGTATGAGTAAATATCTCCGTTAACAGCATAAGCAGGCTCACAAATTTTACGAAGACGGTAAATGTCATCGATGGGCTGCTGCTCGCTTGGAGTCATCAGATAGTTATAAACGTAAGATTTTTGGTAGTTTATGCTTCTAGAGGCACTACCATGTTCAAAGTCAAAATGACCGCTTGAATTTTGAAAGCCAGAACGCTGGTGATTATCCATGAACAATTCTAGGCTTTGTTCACCGCTTAGAGGAGGGCGGTGAGCACGCGCGATCGGTGCCTTACAAAAAGTATTAGGCGTTACAACATAATTACCATTTGGTTTTGTAACGCTAGAACATTGAGCCGGAAATGCGTTGAGCAGCATCATTGGGTGATAATCAGAATTACGAATAGCGTCGGCCATGACGGCCATTGATGATGGTACGCCAGCACGCATGGTTACTTGAACCTTTGTATCAGGGCTGCTTGTCGTGTCTGTGTTCACAGGGATATCGCGCTCGGCGCGTTCAAAGTCGCTGTCTGTCGATGCACAGCCTGACCCTAAAATAGTGGCACCGGCTAAAAGAGCGGCCTTTGAATAATCTTGTACTAGTTTTTTCAATCTAAATCTCCGTAATCCCTGCTAAATCTAATAAATACACCTCTAGGATACATTTACTGATCGAAAAATGCAAACTGTTTACGTAAAATAAGAGGTGCGCCAATATGTTAGGTCTATTCTGGTTTCATGCCTGATGCTGACATGTCGGGGCCCGGGCGTCGATTATTAAGTATTCTGTTAGTAATACCAACAGCAACACCACCAAGAATTACACTGCCAACAATGTCGTTGCGAAGGTAGTAACTTCCGTGCGCCCCATCATAGTAAACATCTATATGAGGTCTGTTATACCCTCGGTAATTATATGGGTAGTCATTATGATGATCGTGCCCATTATGACCGTGACCGTGATGATCGTGCCCATGATATTGGTTGTTATAATGTCTATGATAATGACGGCCTGTATCGTGACAGGCATGATCTTGCAAGAAATAGCCAGAATTACGATTAAACTGTCCTGTAAAGGGACGTCCAAGGTAATTGTAGCTGTACCCGAAAAATGCACGATTGTGCATATATTGTCCTGTGCGGTAATAATCTTCTTCTGTTGGAGATGCGCTAACAACTTCTAATGAGGCACACCCAGATGTTCCTGCTACAACTGCGCCGGCAAACGCAATGTTTCTAAATGTTTTAGATGCTATACCCATGTTTCATGTCTCCCACAAATTAGATTTAATTTAAAAGAACATAGAGCAAGACGTCTTAAAAATCAAGATGTTTGTCTTATGGTAAATAAAATGCCCGTATATTCATAAATTTTAAATATCGATATCGCTTACAAACTCAGCATTTTTTTGAATAAAGTCGTAACGCGCTTCGGCTTTTTTACCCATCAATTGATCAATCAAATTGTCGACATCAACTTTACGTTCTGTTGGCGCGTCTAGTGTGTCTTCCTGTGCTAAGGCTTCATTGACCATGTCAAATGTCGCTTTTGCGTGTGGAACGGTAATACGAAGCAGCGTACGACTCTCCGGCGCCATAGTGGTTTCTTTTAATTGTTTGGCTGGCATTTCCCCAAGACCTTTAAAACGGCTAAAGTCTATTTTGCTTTTGCCTTTAAACATTGTCTCAAGAAGTTCATCTTTATGGGCGTCATCTCGGGCATATGCTGACAGATTACCAGAAACCATACGATAAAGTGGAGGTTGTGCGAGGTATAAATACCCTTCTTCTATCAACTCACGCATTTGAGAGTAGAAAAACGTTATGAGAAGGGCTGCAATGTGCGCGCCGTCAACGTCCGCATCTGTCATGATGATAATTTTTTCATAGCGAAGGTCAGAAAGGTTGAATTTATCATTCGTGCCGCAGCCCAATGCCATAATCATATCTTGGACTTCGTTATTGGCTTTGATCTTATCTTTTGTGGCACTAAACACATTCAAAATTTTACCGCGCAATGGAAGTACCGCTTGCGTTTGACGGTTACGCGCCTGCTTAGCAGATCCTCCCGCACTGTCTCCCTCAACGATGAAGATCTCGGTGCCTTCAGATGTTTTGCTTGAACAATCTGCCAATTTGCCCGGCAGGCGTAGTTTTTGCGTTGCACTTTTTCGTGACGTAGCCTTTTCTGCACGGCGGCGCAGGCGGTCTTCGGCACGAAGGATAATGCTGTTGAGCAAAACATTGCTTGTTGTCGGATCACTTGTAAGCCAGTGCTCAAAACGGTCTTTAATCGCCTGATCTACTAGCTTTGAAACATGACTGCTAACCAAGCGCTCTTTCGTTTGGCCCTGAAACTGCGGGTCACGAATAAACACAGACAAAATAACTGCCGCCCCATTCATCACATCATCTGCAGTGATGATTGAGGCCTTTTTAATATCTGCAAACTCTGCATAGTTTTTTAAACCGCGAAGCAAGGCTGTTCTTAACCCTGATTCATGTGTTCCGCCTAACGGTGTCGGGATTGTATTACAATATGAGTGACTGAAGGATAAATCGCGGTCAGGCCATGCAATGGCAAAGTCAATCTTGCCCTGACTATCAGGAAGCTCAATATGACCATGAAACGGCGTGTCGACAATCAGGGCCTTATTTTGCAACTCAGATTGTAAAAAGTCGACAAGACCATTGGGAAAGTGGAACACGTCTTCAGGCTTCGCAACACTATCGGGCTTAATTAATGCAGGGTCGCATTTCCAACGAATTTCAACTCCTTTAAACAAATACGCCTTTGAACGTGCCATTGCATATAATACGGCGGGCTTGAACTTTTTGTCTTCACCAAATATTTCTGCATCTGGATGAAAATAGACGGTTGTGCCTCGTCTATTGGGTGTTGAACCTAGCTCTTCAAGCTTGCCTTGGGCAATGCCACGTGAAAATGATTGTTTAAACAGCTGCTTGTTACGAGCAACTTCAACCCACATATTATCAGAAAGCGCGTTCACCACAGAAATACCAACACCGTGCAAACCACCCGATGTTTCGTAGGCGCCCGCTTTAAACTTACCACCAGAGTGAAGCGTGGAGAGGATAACCTCTAGGGCTGATTTGTCTGGAAATTTAGGGTGGGGGTCAACAGGAATTCCTCGACCGTTGTCAGATATGGTTATCCCACCATCAAGGTGGAGCTCAATTTCAATGCGATTGGCATGACCTGCAACCGCTTCGTCCATAGAGTTGTCGAGCACTTCCCATGCAAGGTGGTGTAGAGCTTTTTCATCCGTGCCACCAATATACATACCAGGGCGAAGTCTAACGGGTTCTAACCCTTCAAGGACTTCGATGTCTGAGGCATTGTAACTATCGGCTTGGGTGGCCTTATTATCCGCAAATAAATCACTCATGATTACACATTCTTTAACTTTAATTTATATTTATGTATTACAATACAGACTACGCATTGTCTATCAAGGCGTGCATGGTAAACAATTAGGAAACTATCAACATGAAACCGACATTTTGTACCGCTGTTGTGGCTGTAATGCTCACTTTTTCAACGATGACTTTTATGCCCTCTGCCATATGGGCGCAAAGCGAGGACGATAAGCAACCTACAGGCGAAGCACTGAAAACGGACGATAGTGGCCGTAAGGATATCGGAGATTTATCGTTCGATGTCATTGTTGAAAACGCAGATAACCCGCTGATGACGAAAGAGGGGTTTGTCGACCAGTCAGTGCTTTATGAAGAGTCCCCCGTATCAGATGAAAAGCTAGCCTATAGAATTTATCTACCTAAATCGTGGGAAAAAATTTCAGAAGATAAGCTCGAAAATTATAAGCTCAGCCGTTATTTGCTCGGTGAGGTGGCACGCTATGTAAGCCCGCCATTAGGAGATCATCGCGCGACTTTTTCTATACAAGCGCTTCGTATGGATAGTTTTATGAGTATCGAGCATTGGTTTTCAAACTACATCTCTGTTCAAGGCTTATTTCTTGATGGTATCAAGGTGTTTTCCGATGACTTGATTCATGCTGAATATACTGTTTTTGACGAGGAAGGATCGTCCAAAGTCCGTGCTGTTATTCAAAGAAACGGTGCGCGCGTTATCTTATCTGAGTATGCATTGCCTTTGAGTGCGTATGTAAGTGAAAACACCAATTTGCAGCGGTGGTCTATGTCATTATTTAGGCTTGTCAACACTTCAAAAGATATTGACGCACTGACCGAGCAACATGCCTATCTTGATATTGCAGGACACCTCTATCCTAAGGGGTGGCAGTCTAAAAGTAAGAATTATGACAGTATCAATGATATATCTGCGACATTTGGTCGTACCAAAACGGCAAAGGTAAGCGGAGAAGTCGAGCTGTTCCTAGACAGTGCGCAAGGGATTATTGAAACGCAATTAATCTCCAAGGAGTCGTTTCCTGATGTTGAGCTGCAAATGAAAGAATTCATTTCACGCTATGCCAATGACGTTAGCTTGGTAGTGGATAGCTACAGAGAAATACAGCGCAAACCCGGTAATAAAGAGCGAACAGTTGCATACAAACCCATCCGTGTTTTCTTCTCAGATACAGAAAATAAAGAAACGGTGACTATGGAATATTGGCTTACATACAATGAAAGTGCCGAACATTACTTCATCGTCGGAATGTTAATGCCAATTCAGGGGTTTAATTACAATTTATGGGCAGAAAATGTAGCTGCATACAATCTCATTCTTAAATCGTTCTTTGTGAATAAATAGTTTCGGTTAAAAGATTTAGAAGATAAAAGAAAAGCCCGCTTTGACGCGGGCTTTTTTGTATCTATGGAGCTGATTAGAATTTAAGATGAATAATACATATCAAATTCAACAGGGTGAGGCATAGTTTCATAACGTAATACCTCTTCCATTTTTAGCTCGATATAGCCTTCGATCATATCCTCGGTGAAAACATCACCCTTAAGAAGGAATGCGTGATCTTCTTTTAACGACTCAAGCGCTTGTCTAAGGGACCCACAAACTTGCGGTAGTTTTGCAAGCTCATCGGCATGCAAATCGTACAGATTTTTATCCATGGCATCGCCTGGGTGGATTTTATTCTCAATACCATCAAGGCCAGCCATCATCATTGCCGAAAACGCTAGATACGGATTTGCAAGCGGGTCTGGGAATCTGACTTCAACGCGGCGTGCTTTATCTCCTATTGCCATAGGGATACGGCAAGAGGCTGAACGGTTACGAGAAGAATAGGCTAGGATAACGGGGGCTTCATAACCGGGAACCAAGCGTTTGTAACTGTTTGTTGATGGGTTGGTAAAGGCGTTGAGTGCACGCGCGTGTTTGATGATACCGCCTATATAGTATAGACATGTTTCTGAAAGGCCTGCATATTCTTTTCCAGCAAAGAGAGGTTTATTTCCCTTCCAAAGAGATTGGTGGCAATGCATACCAGATCCGTTATCACCATAGACAGGTTTTGGCATAAAGGTCGCTGTTTTCCCATAGGCGTGAGCAACATTCATGACGGCGTGTTTGTATAGCTGTGTATTATCAGCGCATTTAAGGAGTGTGTCGAACTTAATGCCGAGCTCGTGCTGACTGGGCGCAACTTCATGGTGATGCTTTTCAGGCTCTACACCAACAGCCGCTAAAACTGTGAGCATTTCAGCACGTAGATCTGATTCGCTGTCTACTGGTGCTTCTGGGAAGTAACCCCCCTTAATACGAGGTCTGTGACCTGTGTTACCACCGTCATAGTCTTTGAAAGAATTGTAAGGGCCTTCTTGGCTGTCAATTTCTACACCCACACGATGCTGTGATGTGTCGTATTTTACGCTGTCAAAAATAAAGAACTCAGCCTCTGGTCCAAAACTAATTGTATCTGCAATTTTTGTCTTCTTCAGATATTCTTCTGCCTTTTTAGCAATAGAGCGTGGGTCTCTATTGTAAGGATCTCCTGAAGAGGGCTCGTACACATCGCAAAAAACATCAAGCGTTGGTTGAGCAGAGAAGGGGCATATACTAATACGGGTGACATCTGGTTTCATCAGCATATCCGACTCATTAATGGCTTTCCATCCAGAAACAGACGACCCATCAAAATAAAACCCATCATTTAAAAGGTCTTCGTCAACTTGAGACACGGGGAACGCCACATGATGCATTTTGGATCGAAGATCAGAGAAGCGAAAATTGAAAAACTCAATATCGTGCTCTTTTGCAATTTTAATGCACTCTGATGCATTTTTTGCTGTTGTGATTGTCTTTTGGCTCATAGTAGATATCCCTTTAATATGTATGTTGAGGTGTAAATTGGGTTATGCATTTATAAAAGCATAAACAGTTAAATAGAAAAAGGGGCTAATGCGTCTAATCCTCAATTTTTGCATATCTAATCTACGTTTTTAGTATGTGTTAAGGCACTGAGAACAAATTTTTTATAAAATGATCTAATTTAGACTGGACAAACCTTTTTCGTTTAGGCATATAAGTCTCACTTGTGGCGACCGTAGCTCAGTTGGTAGAGCCCTCGATTGTGGTTCGAGTGGTCGCGGGTTCAAACCCCGTCGGTCGCCCCATTTAAACTTATTTCCCCAAAATCAAAAAAACTTACATTTTTTTTAAAATACCCCTAGACATTCTCTGTGGTTGGTGTAAAAAGTCGCCTAAACCAGTATTGAGTTATACTATTATGCGGGTATGGCGGAACTGGTAGACGCGCTGGATTTAGGTTCCAGTGGGCTTAGCCCGTGGGGATTCGACTTCCTCTACCCGCACCACTCACCCATAAAATTAGAGATTGAAACGATATTCCCATGAACATCAAAGAGATTAAAACAGAAGGCTTACGCCACGATTTAGAAATTCAAGTTCCTGCAAATGACATTGCAACAATGATGGATGCAGAGCTTACTAAAGTAGGTCAAACCGTAAAGGTTCCAGGGTTTCGTCCGGGCAAAGTGCCATTAACTGTTTTAAAGCAAAAATACGGCCGTCACGTAATGGCTGATGTTTTGGAGAAGGCTGTTAATGAATCAACTGTAAAAGCAATGGACGAGAAAAATCTTAAGCCAGCTATGCAGCCTAAAATTGAAGTTAAAGAATTCGATGAAGGTAAAGACCTGACATATACAATGTCTGTTGAGGTTCTTCCTGACTTCAAAGTTATGGATCTAACAAAAATCAAAGTTGAAAAGCCAGTCGCAAAAGTTGATGAAAAGGTTTTAAACGAAACACTTGAAAACATTGCTTCAAATAACCGTCAATTGACACCAATCACAACAAAGCGTGCGTCTAAAAAAGGCGATGTTGTAAAGATCGACTTCAAAGGAAGACGTGCTGATGGTGTTGAATATGACGGCATGAGCGGTAACGACCATGACTTGGAGCTTGGTGCAGGTCAGTTTATTCCTGGTTTTGAAGATCAACTTACAGGTGTGAAAGCCGGTGAAAAAGTTGAAGTTAAAGTAACATTCCCTGAAGCATACGGCATGGAAGACCTTGCGGGTCAGGATGCAATCTTTGATGTTGAAGTTAAAGAAATTCAAGAGTCTAAATCAGCTGAGATCAATGATGAGCTTGCTAAAAAGCTTGGTTTGGAAGATGAAAAAGCATTGCGCACAGCCGTTGAAGAGCAAATTTCAAAAGATTACGCGACATTTACAAAAATGAAGCTAAAGAAAAACATTTTGGATGCGCTTGATAAAGATCACAGCTTTGAGCTTCCACAAATGATGGTTGAGCAAGAGCAAAAGCATATTGAAGACCAGCTGAAGCGTGAAGCAGAATCAAAGGGTGAAGAATTTACACCTGAAGAGGGTGAGTTTGAAGCATTGGCAGAGCGTCGCGTTCGTTTAGGTCTTGTTCTTGCTGAAATTGGCCGTGACAAGAAAGTTGAAGTTTCACAGCAGGAGCTACAGCAAGCGGTTATCGCAGAAGCACAAAAATACCCAGGGCAAGAAAAACAGGTTTTTGACTACTACAGCAAGAACCCACAAGTTCTCGAATCTTTGAAAGCACCAATTTTCGAAGATAAGGTGATTGATGCTATTGCTGATGCGGCTACTGTAACTGAAAAAACAGTGACTGTTGAAGAATTGACAGCTGAGGATGAAGAAATCCCAACAGCGACGAAGAAGAAAAAAGCACCAGCTAAAAAGAAAGCGGCTGCGAAAAAAGCTGACTAACTGAAATATCTGCTACGTCAAAAACGCGTAATGTTTTGATAATATTTCTTTTAGATATTGATATGAATTTAAAACGGGGCCTTTTGGCTCCGTTTTTTGTTTTGCGTGTTTTAGAAAAACTTTTTTCATGGGGGAAGGCAATGTTCGCCCTTGATCTCTTTGGTGTGGCAGGCTACCTTATGTGTCAGATTTCAAACTGACATTCATAAAAAGGAATTCTCATGTCAAATATCCCACCAATGCTTCCTGTAGAAAACTATATCGTGCCAACAGTTATTGAAAGCACAAACCGCGGAGAGCGTGCGTTCGATATATATTCACGCCTTTTGAAAGAGCGTATTATATTTCTTACAGGTCCGGTGAATGATGAGGTTTCATCATTGATTTGTGCTCAGCTTCTATTTTTAGAATCAGAAAACCCTAAGGCTGACATTTCTTTTTACATTAACTCACCTGGCGGAGTTGTGACATCAGGAATGGCGATGTACGACACAATGCAATACATCCAGCCAGACGTTGCGACTGTATGTATTGGTCAGGCATGTTCAATGGGCTCGCTGCTATTGACTGCAGGGGCTCCAGGTAAGCGTTATGCTCTTAAAAATGCACGTGTTATGGTTCACCAGCCATCAGGCGGCGCGCAAGGGCAGGCCACTGATATCGAAATTCAGGCAAAAGAAATAATAAAACTTAGAAAAAATCTTAACCAGCTCTATGTTAATCACACAGGGCAGAAGTTGAAGGTGATTGAAGAGGCTCTAGAGCGTGATAAGTTTATGTCTGCTGATGAGGCGTTAGACTTTGGTTTGATCGATAAAGTTGTGACAACACGTGATGATATCGACCAGCACCTTAAGTCACTAGAGAAGAATAAAGATAAATAATCTTCACTTTTGCGTAAATTGAATAACAAAAGTTAAGGAGTCTACATGCTTGGATTAGGCGAAGATAAAGAAAAAAATGAAACACTCCCAATCCTGCCATTAAGAGACATCGTAGTATTTCCTCATATGATCGTCCCGCTTTTTGTGGGGCGGGCACAATCTGTGCGTGCATTGGATGAGGTCATGAAGGGCGATAAGAAAGTTCTTCTTTTAACGCAAAAGAAACCAACAACAGATACACCAGGTATCGAAGATCTGTATGAAATTGGAACAATTGGTACAATTTTACAGCTTCTCAAGCTTCCAGATGACACTGTAAAAGTTCTTGTTGAGGGACACGAGCGTGTGACGGCAAGAAATCTTCGCCACCATGAAGAAGAGTTTTTGCTTGCGGATGTGGATCTTGTAGAAGATGATTCTCCTTGGAATGAGGATCTCGCAGCACTTGGTAAAGCCACAGTCGCGCAGTTCGAGCAGTACGTTAAGCTAAATAAAAAGATTCCTCCCGAGGTTCTCACTTCTTTGCAACAGATCACAGAGCCTGCAAAACTTGCAGACACTATCGCGTCTCATCTTGTGTTGAAGATTGAAGACAAGCAAAAGATTTTGGAGGCGGGCGATACGACAGACCGTCTAGAGCTAATCTACAGCTTCATGGAAGGTGAGATTGGCGTTCTTCAAGTTGAAAAGAAAATACGTGGGCGCGTTAAAAAACAAATGGAAAAAACGCAGCGTGAGTATTATTTGAATGAGCAAATGAAGGCCATTCAAAAAGAGCTTGGGGATATGGATTCTGATGGTGATGAAGTCACAGAGTTCGAGCGTAAAATTGAAACGGTTAAACTCACTGACGAAGCACGCACCAAGGCGCAAAAAGAGCTTAAAAAATTAAAACAGATGAGCCCCATGTCGGCAGAATCTACAGTTATTCGTAACTATCTTGACTGGTTGCTTTCTGTGCCGTGGGAAGAGTACACGAAAGTCAAAAAAGATCTAAAAAAAGCACGTCAAATTTTGGACGAGGATCACTATGGATTGGATAAGGTCAAGGAGCGTATTCTTGAGTATCTCGCCGTGCAGTCTCGTTCTAAAAAAGTAAAAGGATCAATCCTGTGTCTTATGGGGCCTCCAGGTGTCGGTAAAACCTCTTTAGGTAAATCTATTGCGCGCGCGACAAACAGAAACTTTATTCGTATGTCATTGGGTGGCGTTCGTGACGAGAGCGAAATTCGCGGTCACCGCCGTACATATATCGGGTCAATGCCTGGTAAAATCGTTCAAAACATTAAAAAGGCAAAGGTAAACAACCCGCTATTTTTGCTAGATGAGATAGACAAGCTCGGCGCTGATTACAGAGGCGATCCTAGCTCTGCCTTGTTAGAGGTTTTGGATCCGGAGCAGAACGAAACATTCAACGATCACTATCTTGAAGTTGATTATGATCTTTCAAATACGATGTTTATTTGTACGTCAAACTCTTATGACATGCCGCAGCCTTTGTTGGATCGTATGGAAATTATTCAACTGTCTGGTTATACAGAAGATGAAAAATTAGAAATCGTTAAACGTCATATTCTGAACAAGAAGATGGACGAGGCGGGTCTAAAAAAATCAGAGTTTAGTATAAACGATACAGCTATTCGCCACTTGATTCGTTACTACACACGCGAAGCAGGTGTGCGTTCTTTGGAGCGTGAAATTGCCAATTTATGTCGTAAGGCGATCAAGGAAATTCTAACGACGAAGAAGAAAAAGGTGGCCGTCACACTTCGCAACGTTGAAAAATATGCAGGTGTTCGCAAGTCGCGCTATGGGTTGGCGGATACAAAAGATCAGGTTGGTGTTGTTAATGGTTTGGCATACACGCAATCTGGTGGAGATTTGTTGTCAATTGAGGCTGTTAATTTGCCAGGTAAAGATGGCAAAGTCACAACGACGGGTAACCTTAAAGATGTTATGAAGGAATCGATTACGGTTGCAGAAATGCTCATTCGTGCGCGTGCTGTTCAATTTGGAATTGATTTTGAAAAATTGAAAGAGCGTCAAATTCACGTTCACGTTCCAGAAGGTGCCGTACCAAAAGATGGTCCGTCTGCCGGTGCTGCGATGGTAACGGCCATATTGTCTTCTTTAACAGATATTGCCATTCATAAAGATGTTGCCATGACGGGAGAGGTTAATCTTCGCGGAAACGTTACGGCGATTGGCGGGGTGAAGGAAAAGCTTTTAGGAGCCCTTCGTGGCGGAATTAAGAAGGTCCTCATTCCAGAAGATAACGTAAAAGACCTTGCTGAAATCCCTGATAAAATCAAAAAGGAGCTAGAAATTGTCTCCGTTAAAACGATTGAAGAGGTTTTGACACATGCACTTGTTGATGTGCCTAAGCCTTTAGAGGGTGATTCTGTAAATAAAATGGATGAAATATCTTCAAAAACCGCAGAAAATAAGGAAAAAAACGTTATTCACCATTGATTGATGGTTAGAATCGGCGTAAAACTAATAGCTGTAACGCGCTTACAACTGTTGCTCAGCAACGATTGTAAGAGAGTTGCTCTATTTTTTCCGTGTGGTTGAAATAGGTAAAATTACTAAACTAAACTATTTAAAAAGGGGTTTCCCATGAATAAATCTGAATTAATCGATGCAGTTGCACAAGGTGCTGATCTTCCTAAAACAAAAGCACAAGATGCTATCGAAGCGACAATCACAGCGATCCGCACAACACTAGAAAATGGTGATGATGTTCGTCTTGTTGGTTTTGGTACATTCTCAGTTTCTGCACGCGCAGCAACAACAGGCCGTAACCCACGCACAGGCGAAGCAATCCAAATCCCAGCTTCAAAGCGCCCAACATTCAAAGCAGGTAAAGAATTGAAAGAAGCTGTAAACAGCTAATTTCCGCTTACTGATAAAGAATTTAAGATGGTCACAGTTTCTGTGGCCGTTTTTTTTGCATTTTTTTTGTTTTTTTGTATTTTTTTGAAAATAAGGGGTTGCATTTTATCGGTAGTAAAGGTATTTCATTGTCTACCTTTTGAGGGCGATTAGCTCAGTTGGGAGAGCACCTCGTTTACACCGAGGGGGTCGGCAGTTCGAGCCTGTCATCGCCCACCATTTACCTTTTAGACCAGTGATATTCACTAAAAATAGAAGGGTCTAAACTTCATGAAAATATCATCACTTATTGTTGCTGCCGGATCTGGAGAGCGTTTTGGCTCTCAAGTGCCAAAACAGTATTTATCTCTTGGTGGCCGCATGGTGGTTGAGCATTCGATTAATGCCTTTCGGTCCCACGCCGAGATTGCAGATATATGTTTGGTTGTCTCTCCAAAGCACACAGAGTATTTTTCAAAAATTGATATCCCTCATGTTATGGGGGGCGCGACACGTAGCGAATCTGTATTGGCAGGCGTACAAGCGCTCAAATCACAAGGGGCTGATTATGTTTTAATTCATGATGCCGCTCGGCCCTTTATATCGCATCCTGTCATAGATAGTGTCGTTGATGCGCTTAAGTCAGGAAAGAAGGGTGTTATCCCCGTCGTGGCGTGTGTCGATACAATAAAAACGGGTGGTGAGGCCGTAACTGGTACGGTCGATCGCGCAACGTTAAACCGTGTTCAAACGCCTCAGGGCTTTCATATCGAGACACTGCTAGCGGCGTATGATCAATGTAACACAACCTATACAGATGATGCGCAGGCTCTTGAGGCAATGGGCGTAGAAGTGGGTATGGTTGTAGGGTGCGAGGATACGTTTAAGATAACCACTAAAGACGATTACAAACGGGCGCAACAAATGGTTGAGAAAATAAGAGTAGGTCAAGGTTTTGATGTTCATCAATTAATTGATGGAGATGGTGTGATCTTGGGTGGGGTGAAGATCCCTTGTAATATGATGCTAAAGGGGCATTCTGATGCCGATGTCGTACTTCACGCGCTAGTCGACGCGATGCTTGGCGCGATGGGTAAGGGCGATATTGGGCAGCATTTTTCTCCAAGTGATGAGCGATGGAAGGGGGCTGATTCCACTATGTTTGTTAAACAGGCCATGACATGGATGGAAGAGGGCGGTTTTCTTTTACAAAATGCAGATATTACAATTATTTGTGAAGCGCCCAAAATTGGCCCTCACCGTGATGCTATTCATGCCCAGATTGCAAAGCTTTTAAAGCTTGCTCCACAAGATGTAAACATCAAGGCCACCACAACAGAAAAGCTTGGATTTACGGGAAGAGGCGAGGGAATCGCGGCGCAAGCGGTTGTGTGCATGCGTGGGTGATAAATCAATCGAGTGTTTTGCGCCTGCCAAGATCAACTATAACCTACACATTGTAGGGAAAAGAGCTGATGGCTACCATAACATTGAAAGCCTTATGGGGTTTTTAGATATTGGTGATGCTGTGACCATTACCAATAATCATAAATTTTCCTATGAAGTTCGTGGGCCATTTTCTCATCACACACCAAAAGATATAGATCAGGACCTTGTGGTTCAGGCTGCAAAGCTTTTTTCAAAACAAACAGGCGTAGACTTGAATGTAAAAATCACAGTTGAAAAAAATCTTCCCGCTGGTGCTGGTATGGGGGGAGGGTCAAGTGATGCTGCTGCTGTTTTGAAGGGGTTGAATACATACTACGAGACGAATCTTACTGAAGATGTGTTGTGTGAAATGGGCTTAACATTAGGTAGCGAGCTTCCCGTTTGTATCCGTGGTCAATTGACGCAGGTGTCTGGCCGTGGCGAGATTTTGAAACCTTCTCAACAAGACATTGAGGCAAGCCCTATAGTGGTCGTATGGCCTAACCAGATATGCTCTACTGCTGAAATTTTTAAAAACTTCACACTGCCAGAAACGCGCTCTGGGGCAGACATGTATAATGACTTGATGGATGTAGCATGTGCACGCTACCCCGTTATCAAGACGTGCATTGAGGGCTTAAGCGCGCAAAATGGTTGTCAAAAGGCGCTTATGAATGGATCTGGCAGTAGTTGTTATGCTGTTTTTGACACGCGGGGAAATGCTGATAAGGCTTTGCAAAATATAAAAAATTTATACCCATCATGGTGGGTAAAGGTTACAAATCCTATTTGTTAACTGTTTTTTAATCTCTGATCTGTATCTTTAGGACAAGAACAAACAAGGAGAGAATAATGGCAAGTTTAAAACTATCACCAAATAGAGCACCTAAGTGGGAAGCAAGGGTCCGTGACGATTTTGATATGAAGCTTAAAGAGCAATTCTCTCCACACGCTAATGATTGGTCAAAGCCTGTAGTTGGGCCTTCGGTCGAGGCTACAATGACGGTTTAACAAAAATAGATTTCTACGCAAAAATAAACTAATATGCCCTCACATTATTTGTGAGGGCTTTTTTCATATGATTATCGGCGTACCTAAAGAAATTAAAACACATGAATACCGCGTGGGACTGGTTCCAAGCGCGGTAAAACGATTTATTGATGATGGGCATCAAGTCATTGTTGAAACGCATGCAGGAGCGGATATTGGCTACGATGATTTGTCTTACGTGGCGGTAGGGGCTCAGATACAAAAAGACGCACAATCTGTATTTGATAATGCAGACATGATTGTAAAGGTGAAAGAGCCGCAGCTAAGCGAGTGCGCGATGCTGCGTGAGGGTCAAATCCTACTGACATATCTACATTTGGCGCCAGACCCAGAGCAGGCGAAGGCTTTGATGAAATCAAAATGCGTAGCATTTGCCTATGAAACATTCACGGGAGATAATGGTCGTGGACTACCACTGCTCGAGCCTATGAGCGTTGTTGCGGGGCGCTTATCAGTGCAAGAGGGCGCACACCACTTACAAAAGCACAACGGGGGCTTGGGGCGTCTAATGGGTGGTGTAGGATGGGCCGATCCTGTAAACGTTTTAGTTATTGGTGGCGGAACCGCAGGGTTCAACGCCGCAGATGTTGCCGTTGGAATGGGCGCAAATGTCACAATACTCGAGCGCTCAGAAGATCGTATTGCCTTTTTGCATGATCATTTTGGCCGCAAAGCTAAAATTCTTTTCTCGGACACGCAAACGCTTGAGAAATGTCTTGTTAGCGCTGACATGGTGATAGGTGCTGTGCTTATTCCTGGTGAATCGGCTCCAAAACTCGTGACTAAGGCACATTTAAAAACAATGAAGCCTGGATCCGTCATGGTTGACATTGCCATTGATCAGGGCGGCTGTTTTGAGACGAGCAAACCGACAACTCACTCGAATCCAACGTACGAAGTTGACGGGGTGATTGACTATTGTGTTGCAAATATGCCCGGGGCTGTGCCTTTAACGTCGACATTGGCGCTAAATCAAGTAATTGTGCCCTATGCTCAAAAATTGGCAAACCTAGGCTGGAAGGCGTGTGTAGAGGAAAATCAAAGTTTTAAAGAGGGTTTAAATGTCTGTCATGGAAAAATTGTAAATAAAGGTGTTGCACTCTCTTTGAAAATGGATTAAATACTAAATCCGTCGCCGCAAGGCGGCCTGAACAACACTCAATGCGCGGGCGTAGTTCAGTTGGTTTAGAACGCCGCCCTGTCACGGCGGAGGTCGCGGGTTCAAGTCCCGTCGCTCGCGCCATTTATTTTAAATGATGAAGTGATCAAAACGCCACCATTTTTGAGTGGCGTTTTTGTTTATCTGGGGTGTGCTAAAAACGATTTTCTGCTTATCTATATGAGAACCATTCTCATTAAAAAATATCTGTTATATTAGTAATTTATACCCTTGAGGTCTGCGCCCATTTTCGCTACCACTATAGGAGCAAAAAATTATGAAAGATTGTTTGTCATGGCCTCAACCGAATTTCTTTTAGAGTATCTCCCCATTATGGTCTTCCTTGTCATTGCGATGGGAATGGCCGTCGTTATGGTGCTTGCGTCACTTCTTGTGTCAAAACGCGCGCCAGATGATGATAAAAATGCTGCTTACGAATGTGGTTTTGATGCCTTTGAAGATACGCGCTCAAAGTTTGACGTTCGATTCTATTTGGTCGCCATCTTATTTATTATTTTTGATTTAGAGGTCGCGTTCTTATTTCCATGGGCTGTGACGCTTGGCACGATTGGAATTATAGGGTTCTGGTCAATGGTCATTTTCTTAGGCGTTCTAACCGTTGGGTTTATTTACGAATGGAAGAAGGGGGCCCTTGAGTGGGAGTAACACACTATGTCACATGATCGTAAAATTATAGGTGCGCCTGAAGCACCATTTAATACTAAAGTCAGCTTTCCTCGACCAGAGGAACAAGACGTTGTGCCGCAAGCTTTGGCGCAAACCATTCAAGAAAAAGGCTTTGTTTTAACATCAACTGACAAATTGTTTGACTGGGCAAGAACAGGATCGTTATGGCCAATGACATTTGGTTTGGCGTGTTGCGCGGTTGAGATGATCCATTCTTACATGAGCCGTTATGACCTTGACCGTTTTGGCATGATTCCACGTCCAACACCTCGCCAATCAGATGTGATGATTGTGGCAGGAACATTAACAAACAAAATGGCGCCTGCTTTGCGTCGTGTCTATGACCAAATGCCAGAGCCTCGTTGGGTTGTCTCGATGGGCTCTTGTGCCAATGGCGGAGGGTATTATCACTACTCGTACTCTGTTGTTCGTGGGTGCGACCGTGTTGTGCCCGTTGATATATATGTGCCAGGATGCCCGCCAACGGCTGAGGCTCTTGTATATGGCTTGCTCCAGCTTCAAAAGAAAATACAGCGTGAAGACACACGCTTAAGTCGATAGGTTGTACGATATGAATCAAGAAAACACAGCCACAGCCCTAGAAACATTGGGAAAATACATTCAGTCTCAAACTGACAACGTTGTGACCTCTGTTGTTAGTAGTAAGGCGGAGTTAACGATTGAAACTACCCGAGACCATATTCATGGCCTTCTCGTTTTTTTAAGAGACGATGCGCTTTGTCGTTTTAAACAGTTGGTTGATATCTGTGGCGTTGATTATCCTGATCGTGATGAACGTTTTGAAATTGTCTACCATATGCTTTCAATGCAGCATAACACACGTATTCGTGTGAAAATTTCAACAGATGAAGATACGCCCGTTCCAACAGTGAGTGATATATTTAGCTGTGCCAATTGGGCAGAACGTGAAGTATGGGACATGTACGGCGTAATGTTTGCCGATCATCCTGACCACCGCCGTATCTTGACTGATTATGGATTTGATGGCCACCCACAACGTAAAGATTTTCCATTAACTGGTTTTGTAGAGCTGCGTTATGACGAAGACGAGAAGCGCATTGTTTATGAGCCTGTTGAGCTTCGCCAAGATTTTCGTGTATTTGACAATTTGAGCCCATGGGAAGGCATGACCGATGTTCAGCTTCCTGGCGATGAAAAGGCCATAACTCAAGAGCATGGGGTCAAGCCTGAAAACCCATCTGAAGGTATTAAACAAAAAATCAGAAAGGGAGGGCAGTAATCCATGTCTGACTTGGCTGTAGAAACATCTGAAACAGAAACAAAAATTCGCCCCTATACAATGAATTTTGGGCCACAACACCCTGCGGCGCACGGCGTTCTTCGTTTGGTGTTGGAAATGGATGGCGAAATTGTTGATCGCGCTGATCCGCATATCGGACTGCTTCATCGCGGAACAGAAAAATTAATCGAGTACAAAACATACATGCAGGCGTTGCCGTATTTTGACCGCCTTGACTATGTGTGCCCTATGAATCAAGAGCATGCTTTTGCTTTGGCAACAGAGAAGCTTTTAGGTATTGATGTACCACTGCGTGCACAATATATCCGCGTTTTATTCTGCGAATTAGGCCGTATTTTGAACCATGTTCTAAATATCACAACGTTCGCGCTTGATGTTGGTGCGATTACGCCGGCCCTTTGGGGATTTGAAGAGCGTGAAAAAGGCATGGAGTTTTATGACCGTGTCTGTGGTGCACGTTTGCATGCCAACTATTTCCGCCCGGGCGGTGTTGCGCAAGATTTACCTGATGGGTTAATTGATGACATGATGGCATGGACGGAAAGCTTTCCTGAAACGCTCAATGACTTAGACAACCTCCTAACTAATAACCGAATCTTTAAACAAAGAACCGTTAATATCGGAACGGCAACAAAGGAAGAGGCGCTAGATTGGGGCTTTACTGGCCCGATGCTTCGTGGGTCAGGTGTTGCGTGGGATCTTCGTAAGTCTCAACCCTATGACGTATACGATCGTATGGAGTTTGACATTCCTGTTGGAAAAACGGGCGATTGCTATGCACGTTATTTGGTGCGTATGGAGGAAATGCGTCAATCTCTTAAAATCATGCAGCAATGTCTACGTGACATGCCTGAAGGCCACATAAAAACAGATGATTACAAGGTGTCCCCACCGCCACGCATGGAGATGAAACGCTCTATGGAGGCAATGATTCACCATTTCAAATTATTTACAGAAGGCTACCACGTGCCAGCTGGCGAAACATACACAACGGTAGAAGCGCCTAAAGGCGAGTTTGGCGTTTATCTTGTTGCAGATGGAACAAACAGACCATACAGATGCCGTTTAAGAGCTCCTGGCTTTTACCACTTACAAGCGCTCGATTTTTTGAGCAAAGGCCACATGTTAGCTGACGCTGTGTCAGTTATTGGCTCTATGGACATAGTTTTCGGGGAGATTGACCGCTAATGAAACCAAAGTTTGAACCTAACGCAAAATATCAGCCTAAAGAGTTTTCTTTCAAAAGTAAGAAGAAGATCAAGGACATATTGGCCAATTACCCATCAAACCAAGCACGCAGCGCCATTATGCCGCTGTTGGATTTGGCACAACGTGAAGTGGCTGCCGTAGGCGCCAAGGAAAAGAAACCATATGGCGGATGGATTCCACGCGCTGCAATGGATGAGATCGCCAATATTGTTGGACAACCGCCGATTAAGGTTTATGAAGTGGCCACATTTTACTCGATGTATAATTTGGCGCCTGTTGGAAAGTATTTGGTACAGTTTTGTACAACGACACCTTGCTGGCTGTGCGGCTCGACTAAGATTTTAGAGGCGGCTGAGGCTCACCTTAATATTAAGATGGGTGAAAGTACCAAAGATGGCCTTTTCACATTAATGGAAGTTGAATGTTTAGGGGCGTGTGTAAACGGCCCTATGGTTCAAATTAACGATGATTATTATGAGGATTTAACGCCTGAAAATATCGTGAGCGTTTTAGAAAGCTTAGCGGCGGGTAAAAAACCAACAGTCGGCTCTCAGACAAAGCGTAAGGGATCGATGGCCATCACAGGGCCTACCTCACTTGAGGCAGAAGCCAAAAAAGCGGGGGTTGTCTAAATGTTACAAGATAAAGACCGCATATTTACAAACCTATACGGCTTCGAGAGCTTCTCGCTTCCTGAGGCAAAAAAACGTGGTGACTGGGTCAAAACGTCAGCGCTTGTTAAAAAAGGCAAAGACTGGGTCATTGATGAAATGAAAAAATCAGGCCTTCGTGGTCGTGGAGGCGCGGGATTCCCAACAGGACTAAAATGGTCTTTCATGCCCGATCCTGAAAAATCAGGAAGACCTCATTATCTGGTGATTAATGCCGACGAGTCTGAACCCGGCACATGTAAAGATCGCGACATTATGCGTCACGATCCTCATAAACTTCTGGAAGGTGCTCTTTTAGCAGGCTTTGCCATGGGGGCGCATGCGGCCTATATTTATATCCGTGGAGAGTTTTTTAATGAAAGCTCTTCTCTCAACAAGGCAATCAAAGAAGCCTACGATGCCGGCTTGCTCGGCAAGAATGCGGCTAAATCTGGTTGGGATTTTGACGTGTATTTGCATCGTGGAGCAGGGGCTTATATCTGCGGTGAAGAAACAGCCCTTCTTGAAAGCTTAGAGGGTAAAAAGGGGCAGCCTCGTAACAAGCCTCCGTTTCCTGCAATGGCAGGGCTATATGCCTGTCCTACAACGGTCAATAACGTTGAAACGATCGCCTCAGTGCCAACTATTTTAAAACGCGGTGGCGAGTGGTTTTCATCTCTAGGTTCAGACGAGAAAAACACTGGTACAAAGCTGTTTTGTATATCTGGACACGTCAATCAACCATGTAACGTTGAAGAAGAGATGGGAATCCCTTTAAAAGATCTAATTGAAAAGCACGCAGGCGGCGTTCGTGGCGGATGGGATAATCTCTTGGCTATCATTCCTGGCGGTTCATCAACGCCACTTCTTCCAAAAGATGTATGTTCAACGATCAAAATGGATTTTGACTCACTGCGTGAGGCTGGCTCAGGGCTTGGGACTGCGGGGGTTATCGTGATGGATAAAAGCACAGACATTGTCTACGCCATTGCGCGTCTTTCGTATTTTTATATGCATGAAAGTTGCGGTCAATGCACACCATGTCGTGAAGGTACAGGGTGGCTGTGGCGTACAATGCAACGCATGGTAACGGGGAATGCCACAATTGATGAAATTGATATGTTGTATGACCTGACAAAAGAGATTGAAGGGCAAACAATTTGTGCGCATGGTGATGCGTCTGCATGGCCAATACAAGGTTTGATTCGTCACTTTAGACCTGAAATGGAGGCCAAAATTTTGGCGTACCGTAAACAGGCTAAGGTTGCGTAAGGTAGGAGAGAGTAATGCCAAAGCTAACAATCAATGGAATGGAGATAGAGGTTGAAAGCGGAACATCCGTTTTACAAGCCGCAGAAATGTTGGGAATTGAAATTCCAAGATTTTGCTATCATGATCGCCTAAGTGTGCCGGCCAACTGCCGCATGTGCTTGGTTGAGGTTAAAGGAGCACCAAAACCTGTGGCCTCATGCGCAATGGCTGTGGGTGACGGCATGGAGGTTACGACAAACTCTGAAGTTATACAAAAAGCACGTAAGGGTGTCATGGAAATGATGCTGATAAACCACCCGCTTGATTGTCCTATCTGTGACCAAGGGGGTGAGTGTGATTTGCAAGACCAAGCCTATGGCTATGGATTTGATCGTTCTCGATACAGAGAAACAAAGCGTGCGGTAAAAAATAAAGATATCGGCCCATTGATCAAAACAGTGATGACACGTTGTATCCAATGCACACGGTGCGTTCGTTTTGGTGAGGAAATTGCAGGTACAGCAGATCTAGGGCTTCTCAATCGTGGTGAAGATGTTGAAATTGGTACATTTGTAGAAAAGGCTGTTTCCTCTGAAATGTCAGGAAACATGATTGATATTTGTCCAGTGGGAGCATTGACGTCAAAACCTTATGCGTTTCATGCCCGTCCTTGGGAGCTGAAAAAAACTGAAAGTATCGATGTTCATGATGCTGTGGGCTCAAACATTCGCGTCGATAGCCGCGGTGGTGAAGTCATGCGCGTTTTGCCTCGTTTGCATGAAGGCATCAACGAAGAATGGATCAACGACAAAACTCGTTTTGCCTATGATGGTTTAAAAACACGTCGCCTAGATACGCCTTACATCCGCAATGCTCAATCAGGTAAGCTTGAAAAAGCCTCATGGGATGAGGCGTTGAACACAGTTGCTGAAAAATTAAAATCGACATCACCTGAAAAGATTGCTGCGTTTGCGGGCGATCTTGTTGATGTGGAATCAACGTTAGCGCTTAAAGATTTGATGAACGGCTTAAATGTGTCGAACACAGAGTGCCGTACAGACGGCGCATTTGTGAACACAGATACGCGTGCAAGCTACCTTTTCAATACAGGTATCGAGGCCATTGAAGAGGCAGATGCCATTATTTTGGTGGGAACAAATCCAAAGCACGAGGCAGCTCTTGTCAACGCTCGTATTCGTAAAACGTGGTTAAGTAAGCGTGTTCCTATTGCTCTTATTGGTGCACCTGTTGATTTGCCATACCCGTATGAGCATTTGGGTTCAAGCGCGGAGAGTATTTCAAAGCTAACAAAAGCTTTTGCGAAAAAATTGGGCGCCGAAAAGCCGATGATTATAGTTGGCGACCAGATCTTTAATCGTAGTGACGCGAGCGCCTTGCACACTCAATTAAGAAATGCCGCCCATAAAATGGGATGCGTACAAGAGGGGTGGAACGGCTTTAACATTTTACACCGCCATGCGGGGCGCGTCGGCGCACTTGACGTTGGATTTACAGCAACGCAACCTATAAATGTAGGTGATATGGATGTTGTTTACCTTATGAATTCGGATGAAGAGTCTATACTAAGTGATTGTTCTGATGGTTCACTTGTAATTTATCAGGGGCACCATGGTGACGCGGCCGCTCACAGAGCTGATGTAATCTTACCGGGCGCTGCGTATACTGAAAAAAACGCAACATATGTGAACACTGAGGGACGCGTACAGCTTGGGAAACAATCTGTGTTTCCTGTTGGTGACGCCAAAGAGGATTGGAAGATCGTAAAAGCGCTTTCTAATCGTTTAAATGTTGAGCTTCCTTATTTAACGTTGATTGATTTGCGTGAACGTATGTCTAGAGAGTGGCCTCATTTTGATAAAATTGATGCTTTGCCAAATGAAACATGGCCAGACGACATGATGACGGGTAAGGAAAAGGCCAGTAATTGTTTAAAGTCACCTTTCAAATTATCGATTGAAAACTTCTACACAACCAACGTCATCGCACGGGCGTCGAAAACGATGCAGGAATGTGTCGAGGCCTTTACAAAGACGAAACCACAAAAGAAAGCGGCTGAATAATGACATCGACAAAAAACACAACATTACAAGATGTTCAAATTTTTCATGAAACCTATGGGTTGCCAGTTTTAGATCGTCCGAATATTCAAGACGAAAAAACGAACGCTCTTCGTATTAACTTGCTCCAAGAAGAGCTTGATGAGCTAAAAGAAGCGCTTGCTAATAACGACATCGTTGAAACGCTCGATGCATTGACAGACCTACAATATGTACTTGATGGTGCATATTTGTCATTCGGCCTACAACATCTAAAACAAATTGCCTTTGATGAGGTGCAACGCTCTAATCTTAGTAAACTTGGCCAAGACGGCAAGCCGATCAGACGTGAGTCAGATGGCAAGGTTATGAAGGGGCCAAATTATTTTGCGCCTGATTTAAAGGCAATCATAGACAATGACACTAACGCTGTAGAGGAAGCGGCTTAATATGCTCCAGGATTTATCTGCACAATGGACAACATTTTGGGCGCAAAACTGCACAGGGTTTTGCAACGATATGTTGATGCCTCTTTTTTGGATTGTTCTCCATATCTTGACAACTGTTGGGGTGTTGTTAGGGGCCGTTGCGTACCTGACATATGCAGAACGTAAAGTTCTCGCCGCCATGCAGCGCCGACAAGGGCCGATGACAGTGGGGCCACTGGGTCTACTTCAGCCGATTGCCGATGGTATTAAGCTGCTATCCAAAGAGACAATCTTTCCCTATCAGGCTAATAAATTTATCTTTATTTTAGCGCCAATGATCACTTTTGGCCTCGCATTGATTGCATGGGTGGTCATTCCAGTTGATCAAGGCTTGGCTATTTCTAACATGAATGTTGGATTGTTGTACTTATTTGCGATCTCGTCAATGGGCGTATATGGCGTGATTATGGCGGGATGGGCATCAAACTCACGTTATGCTTTCTTAGGAGGGCTACGGTCTGCATCACAAATGGTTTCATACGAGGTATCTATGGGGCTTGTGATTGTGACTGTGTTGTTATGTGTAGGCTCTTTGAACCTTACCGAAATCGTAATGGCCGACCGCCCATGGTGGATGGTTATCATGCTGTTTCCAATGTTGATTGTATTCTTGGTGTCTATATTGGCAGAGACCAACCGCGCGCCGTTTGACTTGCCAGAAGGTGAGTCTGAGTTGTCTGGCGGATATATGGTTGAGTACTCAGCCTTTGCCTTTGCGCTTTTTTTCTTGGGAGAATACGCCAACATGATCCTCATGAGTGCCATGACGACTATATTGTTCTTAGGCGGGTGGAAAGTGCCGTTTGGCCTTGAGTTTTTATCATTCGTACCAGGATTCATTTGGTTTGCGTTAAAGGTCTGTTCTGTGCTGTTCTTCTTTATATGGGCGCGCGCCTCATTCCCTCGTTACCGTTATGACCAGTTAATGCGCTTGGGATGGAAGATCTTCTTGCCGCTAACATTGTTCTGGGTTGTGTTTGTTGCGGGTGTTTTGATTTACACACAAACACTGCCATTCATGGCTGAAAATATGGAGAAATTTTAAAAATGGGACGTTTTCTAAAAAGTTTACTCTTAATTGAAATTGTCAAAGGCATGTGGATGACATTTAAATATATGTTCGTTCGTCCTCGTGTGACAATTAACTATCCGTATGAAAAAGGCCCTATAAGCCCACGTTTCCGTGGCGAGCACGCCTTGCGCCGCTACCCTAATGGAGAGGAGCGTTGTATCGCATGTAAGTTATGTGAGGCGATATGCCCTGCATTGGCAATCACAATTGAGGCGGATGAACGTGAAGACGGCTCTCGTCGTACAACGCGCTACGACATCGACATGACAAAGTGCATTTACTGTGGATTGTGCCAAGAGGCGTGCCCAGTGGATGCCATCGTTGAAGGGCCCAATTTTGAATTTTCGACAGAAACACGCGAAGAGCTGTTTTATAACAAAGAAAAATTACTGGACAATGGTGACCGTTGGGAAGCCCAGCTCGCATCCAACATTGCTGCTGATGCGCCATATCGTTAAGGTCATATCGTTAGGGAAAGAAACAAATGATAGAAATTACACCATCTATAATTGAGGCGCTTGCTTTTTACGTTTTTGCTGTTGTGCTGGTTGTTGCGGCAATCGGTGTGATCACGGCACGCAATCAGGTTTACTCAGTACTCTTTTTGATCCTTGCGTTTTTTAACTCGTCGGGTCTATTTATCCTATTGGGCGCTGAGTTTGTGGCCATGATCATGGTGATTGTCTATGTGGGTGCCGTTGCAGTGCTTTTCCTTTTCGTTGTTATGATGATCGATATTGACTTCAAAACCTTGAGAGAAGGGGCAATGCGTTACGCGCCTTTGGGGCTTGTCATGGCTATCATCCTGATGACGGAGCTATTTTTGTTGTTCAAAGCAAGTTTTGGATCAGAGCCTTTTGAAAATCATGATCCCCTCGTGGAGCAAATGACAAACACACAAGCTCTTGGCTCGGTTATTTACACAGAATATATTTTCGCGTTCCAAATATCAGGTTTCATATTACTCCTTGCGATGATTGGAGCCATTACACTGACGCAAAGAACACGCTCTGGTGTTAGAAAACAAAATATCGAAAAACAAGTTGCAACATCACAAGACGATGCGATGTCTATACGAAAAGTTGAAGTCGGAAAAGGGATTGAATAGAGACATATCATGCTAGAAATTACTCTTTTACACTACCTAACACTCTCTGCGTTGATTTTTACGATCGCTGTGTTTGGAATATTTTTGAACCGTAAAAACGTTATCATCATTTTGATGTCTATCGAGCTGATGTTGCTTTCTGTCGAGGTGAACTTCGTTGCATTTTCGGCCTATCTAAATGATATTGCGGGGCAGGTATTCACCATGTTTATTTTGACAGTGGCCGCCGCAGAATCGGCCATCGGCTTAGCCATTCTGGTTATCTTCTTTAGATCCAAAGGCACAATTATCGTTGAAGATGTTTCAACGTTGAAAGGGTAGATCGCAATGGAATATTACGCAGTCTTTTTACCTCTTATCGCCTTCGTCTTTGTCGGTCTTTTCGGCAAAATGATTGGTGATCGTGCATCTCAGCTGATTACATGTACATGTGTGATTGCCTCTGCAATCTTTTCTGTCATGCTATTTAATGATGTTGCGATGAACGCAGACCCTCGAATTCTAACGCTTGCGCCTTGGATCAATGTGGGTGATTTCGTCGTCAATTGGTCTTTACGCCTTGATACGCTGAGCGTTGTAATGATGTGTGTCATTACCATCGTGTCGTCATGTGTTCATGTCTACTCGGTGGGCTATATGAGTCATGACACAGCAAAAGCCCGCTTTATGGCATATTTGAGCCTGTTTACTTTTGCCATGCTTATGTTGGTGACGTCTGACAATTTACTTCAGCTCTTCTTCGGTTGGGAAGGCGTGGGGGTTGCCTCATATCTTTTGATCGGGTTTTGGAACCATAAACCCTCTGCCAATGCAGCCTCTATGAAGGCGTTTATCGTAAACCGCGTCGGAGACTTCGGCTTGGCGCTTGGTATTATGGCGATGTTTATGGTGTTTGGAACGATTAACTTTACAGAGATATTTGAAAGCGTACAGGCACATACAGGCGATGTGATTAATTTCCTAGGGCTGGAAATTCATGCGATTACCGCAATTGCGTTCCTGCTTTTCATTGGTGCAATGGGTAAATCCGCGCAGTTAGGGCTACATACGTGGCTTCCTGATGCGATGGAAGGCCCTACACCTGTGTCGGCCCTTATCCACGCGGCCACTATGGTAACGGCAGGCGTGTTCCTTGTAGCTCGTTTTTCACCTGTCTTCGAATATGCCCCTGATGCGTTAATGTTTGTAACAATTGTTGGTGCCGCAACTGCCTTTATCGCCGCAACAATTGGTATGACGCAGTTTGATATCAAACGCGTAATTGCCTATTCAACAATGTCACAGCTGGGATATATGTTCTTTGCCCTTGGTGTGTCTGCTTATGGCGCTGCTATGTTTCACCTCATGACACATGCTTTCTTTAAGGCTTTATTGTTCTTGGGCGCAGGCTCTGTCATTCACGCAATGTCCGATGAACAAGACATGCGTAATATGGGCGGACTATGGAAGAAAATACCTGTGACCTACACAATGATGTGGATTGGTGGCCTTGCGCTTGCGGGTGTGCCATTATTTGCAGGCTACTATTCAAAAGATATGATCCTAGAGGCGGCTTACGCAGACCATAGCTGGTTTGGTGATTTTGCATTCTGGGCAGGGATTGCGGCCGCCTTTATGACGGCGTTTTATACGTGGCGTTTAATGATCATGACCTTCCACGGCAAATCTCGTGCTTCAAAAGAGGTGCAATCTCACATTCATGAATCTCCGGCTGTGATGACAATACCGCTTGTCGTTTTGGCAATCGGTGCCATCTTTACGGGCGCTGTATTTTATAATGGCTTTGTTGGCGGTGGTCATGATGGCCACGCTCAGCACGCTGAAAATACTCATTACAATGCCACGCATGAAGACGATGAACATGCCGGTGTTGGTCATGACAAAAATTTGATGAAGGTTATGGAGCTTGATCGTGAAATGTTTTGGAATGACACTCTATTTGTCCTTCCTGAAAATGACACGGTTGAAGCCGCACACCATGTGCCGTTTTGGGTAAAAAAGCTACCGATAGTCATGGGCGCTTTAGGGATTGTTTTAGCATATATTTTCTACCTATTCTTGCCTGTACTGCCACGCTTTTTCAAAACAGCGTTCAAGCCAATATACATTGTATTTTTTGGTAAATGGTTTTTTGACGAGCTTTACAATATCCTATTTGTAAAACCGGCATGGTTGCTTGGAAAAGGCTTTTGGAAAATTGGTGATAAGACGATTATTGATGGGTTAGGGCCTGATGGCATATCATCAAGCGCTCGTCGCATCGGAAAACTCTTAGGAAAGGTTCAAAGTGGTTTCATTTATCACTACGCCTTTGTTATGGTGATTTCGATGATCGGATTACTTAGTTGGATATTTATTCGTTCAGGAGGCATTCTCTAATGGGATTCCCTATACTCTCTCTTCTTACTTTTTTGCCTCTTGTCGGCGTATTTTTCTTAGCGTTTATCATACGTGGTGACCAAGAGTTCGTGGAACGAAATGCAAAACATACTGCGCTTTTTGTATCGCTGTTTGTTTTCATACTTTCGCTCATGCTTTTGTTCGAGTTTGACAAATCTGATGCAGGCTTTCAGTTTGTTGAAAGCTACGAATGGATTTCCCTTTGGGGTATGAATTTCACGCTCGGTGTGGATGGTATATCTTTATTTTTCGTAGTGTTGGCAGGGTTTTTGACACCAATTTGCATCATTGCCAGCTGGCGTTCTATTAAAACACGTGTGAAAGAATACATGGTTGCGTTCCTAATCCTTGAAACGTTCATGATGGGAACATTTTTGGCAATGGATGCCTTCCTCTTTTACATTTTCTTTGAAGGTGTGTTGTTGCCGATGTTTTTCATCATCGGTATTTGGGGGGGCGTAAGACGTGTATATTCTTCATACAAGCTTTTCCTTTATACACTTTTAGGGTCTGTTTTGATGCTCTTGGCCGTGTTGACGCTGTACTATCAAGTCGGGACATCTTCGATTCCAGATTTGATTGCCAGCCCCGTTGCTGCAAATTTGCAAATGTGGTTGTGGCTTGCCTGTTTTGCGTCTTTTGCCGTGAAAATGCCGATGTGGCCTATTCACACATGGTTACCTGATGCACACGTAGAAGCGCCAACGGCGGGATCTGTTATTTTGGCTGGTGTGTTGTTGAAGATGGGAGGCTATGGGTTCTTACGCTTTTCAATTCCAATGTTCCCAGAAGCCACACAATACTTTATGCCGTTAATCTTCTGGCTAAGTATTGTTGCCATTATATACACATCGCTTGTCGCGCTTGTGCAAACGGATATGAAAAAACTGATTGCGTACTCTTCTGTGGCGCATATGGGTTTTGTAACGCTTGGTATGTTTACGCTAACTACACAAGGCTTGCAGGGGGCTGTTTTCCAAATGATCAGCCACGGCTTAATTTCTGCGGCACTATTTTTATGTGTGGGCGTCGTTTATGACCGTCTTCACACGCGTGACATGGCGCAATATGGCGGTATTGTTAAAAACATGCCTCGTTATGCGACAATTTTCATGATCTTGATGCTGGGCTCTGTTGGTCTACCGGGAACATCTGGCTTTGTCGGAGAATTCTTGACATTGCTGGGCGCATTTCAGGCCGATATACTGGTTGCCATCTTTGCAACAACGGGTGTTGTTCTAGGCGCTGCTTACATGTTGTTGCTGTATCGCAATGTCGTTTTTGGCCCCGTTACGAATAAAGAGGCGGCGGCTATGTCAGATGTTAATGCGCGCGAGTTATTGATCCTTGTCCCAATTGCTTTAATGGTGATTGCACTGGGAATTGCCCCTAATTATGTTTTGGATCGTACAGGCCCTGCATTAGAAAAATTACAAAATCATTACGAGTATCATATCGGTCAAGATATGGGAGACACAAACAATGGATAGCATTTACACATTCTCAGCCCTACAGCCAATTTGGCCCGAGTTATTCATGGCATTTATGGTCCTTGGACTGTTGCTGATAGGGGTTTTTAAAGGACATCAATCAACGCGCCTTTTGACATTTCTTGCAATTGGGGGATTGTTGTTTGTGGCCTTTTTGCTATTGCAAACCCCAACAAGCAAAGAGCCATTGCTGCATGGTAAAATTGTAATCGATTTATTTGCGGTCAACATGAAGCTCATCTTTATTACCGCTTTGATCGCCTCATATTTGCTCTCTATTAAATACCTCTACGACACTGGGTTTGTGAAGTTCGAGTATCCTGTTCTCATTATGATGGCGGGTATTGGAATGTTTTTTATGGTGTCATCACACCATATGCTCGCAACATATATGGCGCTCGAGCTACAAGCATTCAGCCTCTACATTTTGGCGGCCTTTAACAGAGATTCATTGAAATCCGCAGAGGCGGGGATCAAGTATTTCATTCTTGGTGCCGTATCATCTGGGTTTATTTTGTTCGGGGTGTCTTTGCTATACGGCTTTACAGGACATCTGAATTATTCGGAAATGGCAGATGTTGTCTCGGGGCTGACAGGTCCTGAACGCACAGGCGCGGTTTTTGGAATGATGTTTGTCCTATCGGGTGTCGCGTTTAAAATTGCGGCTGTCCCATTCCACATGTGGATTCCAGATGTTTATGAGGGAGCGCCCATACCTGTGACGGCATTTTTTGCGCTTGTCTCTAAACTTGCTGCGATTGCATTGTTATTTAGACTATTGTTGGGACCATTTGAAACACTTGTTGCTGATTGGCAGATAGCCATTGCGTTCTTGTCTGTCATGTCAATGACATGGGCTGCCTTCGCAGGATTAGTGCAAAACAATCTTAAGCGCCTCATGGCCTATAGTTCTATTGGTAATATCGGATATGCGTTACTTGGGATCGTTACACTTACAAGCCAAGGGTTCAGCGCGACATTGTTCTACCTTATTCTATATATGGTTATGACGGCCGGTGTGTTTGGTGTTTTGCTATGTATGCAACGTGATGGTGTTGTTTTACGTCACCTCGAGGATTTAGCAGGTATGTCTAAAAACCACCCTGTCTTAGCATATGCGATGGCGATTTTGATGTTTTCAATGAGTGCGCTTCCACCGTTTTCAGGGTTTTTTGGAAAGTTGGTTATTTTCCAAGAAGTCATAGCGCAAGAACTATATATGCTTGCTGTGATTGGTGTTGTTAGCTCGGTGATTGCCACATATTACTATCTACGAGTGGTTAAGGTTATGTTCTTTGACGAGCCAGATATGCCATACACAGGGGGCTTTGGACCATTCCGTTCATTTGTGATTACGGCCAGTGTTCTATTTGCTGTGTTTTATATCTTGTTCCCAGATAGCTTAATGCCTTTCACACAGCGAACAGTAAACGATTTGCTTCCGCATGGTGTTGAACCTATCGAGCTTATAAAAAGCAGCATTGAAGCCGAGCAGGGGAGTTTGCCGTCTTTTCAAGAGCTGATGAAAAATGCCTTTCCAGTGGAACGTTAAATCATTTGGGACACTTCCTAGTACACAGGACTATTTAAAGGAACTGGTACAATCAAACGATCCATCTGCGGTCGAGGGGCTTGTTATTACTACGCAAAAGCAGCCAGGTGGTCGCGGACGCCATGGTAATCAATGGGACGGACCACAGGGAAACCTCTACCAAACATTTTTGTTAACACCGCATTGCACACCGTTAGTGGCAGGCCAATATAGTTTTTTGATGGCAGTGGCTCTTGTGCGCGCCATGCAAGATTTTATGGATGAGGGGCACGCGCTTCAACTCAAATGGCCCAACGACGTATTGATAGATGAAAAAAAATGTGCTGGCATTTTGCTTGAATCCGAGCTTTCGAACGAGGGGCTTGTTACACATTTATATGTAGGCGTCGGCGTAAATATTAATTCAGCACCAGATGACCGTATAGGATTAGGCGATGTGACATCAAAAGATGTCTCTATATCTGTTTTTCAGGAGAGCTTTTTGAACCATATTGGGAATGCGATAGAACAGTTTAAACGTGATGGATTTGAACTTATCCGCGAAGAATGGTTGGCGCAGGCATATAAAATGGGAAAGACCATTCGCGTACGGCTACCACATGAAATACTGCATGGTGTTTTTGAAGGATTGGATGAAAACGGGACCCTATTATTACGGCTGGACAATGGTGATCTACAGCGTATAACCTCAGGTGAAGTATATTTTTAAAAATTAAGAAAAAGACACAATTATGCTACTTGTCATTGATGTTGGAAATACGAACACTGTTTTTGCTTTGTACGAGGGTGAAGCGCTCAAGCAATCTTGGAGATGTGAAACCAATCCACTGCGTACAGGCGATGAATATGCCGCATGGCTATTTCAAGCATTCCAGATTGAGGGGCTGAACTTTAAAAGTGTCAATGACATGATCGTTAGCTCTGTTGTGCCTGATACAAATTTTAACCTAAAAAATTTGGGACAGCGTTATTTCAATGTCGATGTTATTTTTGTTGGCGTTGAAAATGTTAAAACACTTATTGATATTAGTATTGATCATCCTCACCAAGCCGGCGCGGATTTGTTGGTCAATGCCATTGGGTGCTCTAAACATCACAGCACAGACGCCATCATTGTTGACTTTGGAACCGCAACAACACTTAGTGTCATTACTAAATCAGGCGGATACGGTGGAGGAATTATTGCGCCGGGTATTAATTTATCGCTTAGCGCATTAACACAAGCAGCGGCGAAACTGCCTAAGATTGATATTCAAAAGCCACCACAAGTGCGCGGCACAAATACAGTACACGCCATGCAATCAGGCATTTTCTGGGGCTATGCCTCAATGGTTGAGGGACTGATAACGCGCCTTCAACATGAAAATGGTGATCATTTAAAGGTGGTCGTCACAGGGGGGCTTGGTAAAATACTGGGCACACAGATTAAAAATATTGACGTCATTGACGATGACTTGACCTTAAAAGGGTTGCTTGAAATTTATAACAAACAAAAAAAGGTATAAAAAAATTCATGAAATTAGATCCAGATCATTTACACTTCATTCCTTATAAAGGCTGTGAAGAGTTTGCATGCAACTTTAACTTTTATGCTTATAAAGGAAAATGGTTGCTCATGGATTGTGGAATGGGCATTGCGGGTAAGCAATACCCTATGGTTGATTTACTTTTACCTGATCCATCATTTATTGAACAATATAAAGACGACATATTGGCGCTTGTAATCACTCATGCCCACGAAGACCATATCGGGGCGGTTCCTCATCTTTGGCCACGTTTGAAATGTCCCGTATATTGCTCGCCATTTACTGCAGAAGTATTGCGCCGCAAAATTAAAGAATTTACTGCCTGTAAGGGGATGAAAATCACCGAAGTGAGAGAGGGGCAAACGCTTCCTTTAAAACCCTTTGAGCTTGAGTTCCTAGACATCACTCACTCTGTTCTTGAAAATTTGTCGACGGCAATCAAAACAGATAAGGGCACGATTTTACACACGGGAGACTGGAACCTCGATCCAAGTCCTTCACTTGGCAAGGCTACAAGCGAAGATGCGTTCCGCAAGATATGCGGGGATGGTGTTTTGGCGTATATCGGAGATTCTACAAACGCGCAAAAAGAGGGCTCAACCCCTAGTGAAGAAGAGGTGCGAAAAGGGCTTATTGAGGTTTTTAAACAGCAAAAGAACCGTATAGCAATTACGACATTTTCTTCTAATGTGGGGCGTCTTCACTCTATCGCAAAGGCCGCAGAGGCAGTAGGAAGAAGCGTTGTTGTCGTTGGGCGTTCTATGAACAATATGATAGGGGCTGCCAAAAAATGCGGGTATTTAAATGATCTTCCGCCATTTTTAAAAGATACAGATTATAAAGATTTACCGCGCGATAATGTTGTTTTAATGACGACTGGATCACAAGGGGAGTCGCGTGCAGCCCTGTCTCGAATTGCCAATGGTGATTTCAAAGGTGTTCGTCTAGAGCCAGGGGACAGTGTGATATTCTCTTCATGGAAAATCCCTGGAAATGAAAAGGAAATTAACGAAGTCCAAAACAAGCTTGTTGCCAGTGGTATCAATGTCATAAGTAATACAAATAGTGGCGAGCATATTATTCACGTCTCAGGGCATCCATGTCGTGACGAGTTGAAAGAAATGATAGCATGGAGCACACCACATATTGCCGTGCCCGTTCATGGTGAACGTGTTATGGTTGATGCGCATGGGCAATTGGCGCGTGATCAAAATGTGCCGCATGTCATAGTCCCTCAAAATGGATCAGTTATTCGTTTGGAAAAAGAAAACCCGCGTATCATTGACCATATAGAAACAAAATTCTTAGGCGTTGAGCCGCGTCGCGTAATCCCGCTAGAAAGTGCTGCGATTTCAGAGCGTCGCAAGCTGCAATTCACCGGATGTGCGTTTGTATCATTGGTCATTGATCAGAAGAACAAACTATTGGATGACCCGCAAATTGATCTTATCGGCTTGGAAGATGCAAACACAAAATCCGAAGACGATACATATGATGATATTTATGGCGAAATTGAATCCAGTCTTATTGACGTTGCAAGTAACGACCTAGATGATATAGAAGAAAATATACGTATCGTTGTGCGTCGCATGCTGTCTCACAAATACGGATTTAAACCAAAGGTGTTTGTCCACGCCTACCGCGGCTAAATACATTTAAGTTAGGAAATTATATATGGGTATTTTTACAGGAATTATTGTCTATCTTATGATTTATTGGCTTGTTCTGTTTTGGGTGCTTCCTTGGGGGAATACGCCAACGGGCACAACCGATGGCGGCAAAACTGTGGCCTCAGCCCCCATTAATCCGCGCATTGTTAAAAAGTTTTTGATCACAGGGGTGCTGTCACTCGTTGTTTGGGGGGTAGTTTTTTATCTCATTGAAAATCAAGCGGTTGATTTTTATCAATATGCCCAAGACATGCACGCTGAGGACATGGCAAAATGAAACAATCTCTCGTCATTGCAACGGTCATATTTATGACCCCCTTGAGCGTACAGGCCAATATCCTGAATAGCTCTCATACCCTTTGTAATGCGGTGGCCTATACCCCTCAAGAAGATGTTGTATATCGACCAGACCCAAACGTTGTTCCTGCCGATATCAACGCGGCCCCTCTATCTTTGGGGGATGTTACCATTCCTTTGAATGCCTATCTTGCCGATCGGCTTAATATTGACACGCCCGTTACCGGATCGTCACTGGGGGACATTGTGATTAAGGACGGTGGAGCCGTTATTTTTAACGGTCAGGATATCACCTCTCAGGTTACTGTCCTTTGCCAAAAAGAAGAGCAAATCAATGTTGCCGATCAAAAAAATCAGAATAAAACAGCCCCAGTTAAAAATGCGCCTGCAAAACCTCAAAATGTAGATGGACAGGTGCGCGTTGAAACCGTAAAGTCTGAGTCTCTTGAGCCTAAAATAACGACTGAAGAAAAACCATTATTTGGTGGTTATGGCCAAGATCACATAAACGCTGATTACAATGATTAGCATATAAATAATTCGAAAAAGCCTAAAAGGAAAACAAATGCGCCTTTCACAATATTTTTTACCAACATTGAAAGAAGATCCTAAAGAAGCTGAAATCGCCTCACACCGCCTCATGCTGCGTGCGGGTATGATTCAGCAAAACGGAGCGGGCGTGTATACATGGCTTCCTATGGGGCTTCGCGTGTTGCGTAAGATTGAGGCAATTGTACGCCGCAACCAAGATGCTGCTGGTGCGCAAGAATGCTTAATGCCTACAATTCAATCAGCTGACCTTTGGAAAGAAAGCGGTCGTTACGATGCCTATGGTAAAGAAATGCTTCGCATTACCGATCGTCATGACCGTGAGATGCTGTATGGCCCGACAAACGAAGAGGTAATCACTGACATTTTCCGCTCTCATATCAAATCATACAAAGACTTGCCTAAAAACCTCTACCACATTCAGTGGAAATTCCGTGATGAAATTCGTCCTCGTTTTGGGGTCATGCGTGGACGTGAGTTTTTAATGAAAGATAATTATTCGTTCGACCTTACAAAAGAAGATGCCGAGTATTCATACAAGAAAATGTTTTTGGCCTATCTCAAGACTTTTAGAGACTTAGGTTTGCGCGTTATTCCTATGAAGGCCGACACAGGCCCTATTGGAGGGGATTTAAGCCACGAATTTATCCTGCTTGCAGAAACAGGAGAAAGCGAAGTTTTCGTTGATGCAAAATGGAACGAAGTCGATCTTGCAGGAAAAGACATCCACTACAATAACAAGCCACAACTTGAGGCTTATTTTGATGAGCTTACAAATATTTATGCTGCAACGGATGAAATTCACAACCCTGAAACAGCACCTAAAGATATCATACAAACACGTGGTATCGAGGTTGGGCATATCTTCTATTTTGGAACAAAATACTCCGAAGCTATGAACGCGACAGTGCAGAATAAAGACGGTAAAACCGTGCCCGTTGAAATGGGATCATACGGTATTGGTGTATCACGACTTGTTGGCGCAATTATTGAGGCCAGCCATGACGAGGCAGGCATTAAATGGCCATCAGAAATTGCCCCATTTGATGTAGGGATTATTAATCTAAAGGTCGGTGACGAACAAACATCAAAACTATGTGAAGATGTCTATACCAAAATATCGGCGACAGGGCTTGATGTGTTGTACGATGATAGAGATACAAGCGCAGGCGCTAAATTTGCAAACATGGATTTAATAGGCGCGCCTTGGCAGATCATTGTAGGGCCTAAGGGCGTAAAGATGGGCATGGTTGAAATGAAACAGCGTATGACTGGCGAAAAGTTTGACGTTAAAATTTCAAGTTTGATTGAAACAATCACAACAAAACTGTCAGATCTTAAAAAAGGATACTAAACAATCATGTTTTCTCCTTTTGAACGATTAATCGCCTTTCGCTATCTTCGTGCGCGCAAGCAAGAAGGCTTTGTGTCCGTAATTGCGGCGTTTTCATTTGTTGGCATTATGCTAGGTGTTGCGACACTTATTATCGTGATGTCGGTAATGAACGGTTTCCGTATGGAGCTTTTCGATCGAATTCTAGGGCTTAATGGCCATATGAATGTCTATACACCCGCAGGCATTGTTAGAGACTACGAGCCATTAAAACAAGAACTCGACGCTGTAAGAGGTGTGCAATCCGTCACACCAATCGTAGAGGGGCAGGGGCTTCTAAATGTTGGCGGTGTGTCAAATGGCGTGCTTGTTCGTGGAATGACATCACATGATTTTCTTGTAAAAGATGCCTTTGTAAAAGGTGTTACAAGTGGCGACGTCATGGATTTTTCAGAGACCAACATTGCCATTGGAGTTAAGCTAGCTGAAAAGTTTAACCTGAACGTAGGTGACAAGGTCACGATCATGGCGCCACAAGGCAAGGCCTCGCCGTTTGGCACCATACCAAGATCGCAAAGGTTTACCATCGGCGTCATTTTTGATGTTGGCATGTACGAGTATAATAGCGGTTTTGTCTTTATGCCGATTGAAACGGCACAAAAGTTTTATCGTATGCCAGAAAATAGTGCATCATATCTTGAGCTAGAGGCCCAAGACATTCATGATCTGAACTGGGTTAAACAAAATATTACTAAGTCAGTTGAACAGCCATTAACTCTTTATGATTGGCGTGATGCGAACAGTTCGTTTGTAAACGCATTAGAGGTGGAGCGGAATGTCATGTTTTTGATCCTTACACTCATCATTTTGGTGGCGGCGTTTAATATCATCTCAAGTATGATCATGTTGGTGAAAGACAAATCATCTGATATTGCCATTATGAGAACTATCGGTGCTTCGCAACGATCCATGATGAAAATCTTTATTCTAACAGGCGCAAGTATTGGTATATTGGGCACGATTTTTGGTGCCATTTTAGGGATTAGCTTTGCGGTAAATATCGAGGCAATTCGTCAATTTATTGAAAGCATCAGTAATACTGAGCTGTTTTCAGCTGAAATCTATTTCCTATCTCAGTTACCTGCTGAGGTTGATTGGCAAGAGGTTGTATCTGTCATTGCAATGGCCATCGTTTTGTCAGTTTTAGCGACACTTTACCCTGCGTGGCGCGCCGCACGATTAAACCCAGTAGAGGCTTTGCGTTATGAGTAATATTTTATCCCTAAGAAATGCGGCAAAATCCTATCAGCAAGCAGGAGAAGATTTGCAAGTACTCAAAGATTCTAGTTTCGACATAAAGGCTGGAGAAATTGTTGCGCTTGTTGGCCCTAGCGGGTCTGGAAAATCAACCTTACTTCATATTGCCGGACTCCTTGATACCCCAACCAGCGGTCAAGTTCTCATGAATGATCGTGACATAAGTCAGTGTAATGACACACAGCGCACGCAAATTCGCCGTCATATGATGGGCTTTGTTTATCAATTTCATTATTTGCAGCCAGAATTCTCAGCTTTGGAAAATATCGTAATTCCACAAATGATCGCAGGGTCTAACAAAAAGAACGCTGAAAAACGGGCACGTGATTTGTTAAGCAGTATGGGGTTAGAACATCGCCTTGATCATCGCCCTGCAAGATTATCGGGGGGAGAACAACAACGTGTTGCAATTGCCCGTGCGCTTGCAAATGATCCCAAACTTTTAATTGCGGATGAACCAACGGGAAACTTAGACCCACAGACTTCAGACAGTGTATTTGCGCTATTGCTTGATCGTGTAAGAAATCAAAACATTGGTGCATTCATTGCAACGCATAATATGGAGCTTGCCAAACGCATGGACCGCGTTTTAACCATTAAAGATGGCGTTGTGTCTGAGATGTAAATTCATAGCGCTCAGTTAATCAGCGCACAATCAATATGACATAAAACATATAACGTCCACCTGCGCCACTACCTGTGTCCATGCAGTGCGCATCACCCCATGCCGCGTTACCAAATACGTGACCAGAGGTATAGTCACCGTTGAATAAAGATGATGCGTTCGTCGTTGACCAGTTTGAGGTATATCTTGCCGCGCCACCACTCTCTCCAAACTCTGTATGTAACTTCTCACAAACATCCTGATCAAGGAAGGGTACAATCATAGTCAATTCGCCGGTAAATGCCCCTTTGCCGACAATATTTAGATTCCCCCCATACATGTAATCGCCATAACGAGGTAAAGCAGAATGTGCAGTGTCTAGCAGGGACGGATCAATTCTTTGAAAGCTAACGCCTCCGCCATCTCTGTGAAATATTTGACATTTTGTACGTGATGCCGGGGTGTGAGAATATTCAGTATGGCCCCAGTTATCAGAAGCAAAGCTGATTTCGTCTTCAGTACATCCATTGATTATGGTCATTCGCATCAATGCTTGCTGAATAGAGCTAATATATTGCGCGACTGTGGCTGAATTTATAGCAAGTGTTTCACTGTCTGCATTTCCGCCACCTCGTGAACTTTGTGTTACGGCATATGAGAGAGCTGCAAACAAGGCAACAGCAATTAGAATTAAAAAAAGGACGTTACCTGATTGATTTTTCTTACTGCTCATAATTCACTATAGCAAGACATTATTAACAATCAATTATTTTGAGTTTTTAGATACTTAATGAATTATATTTTTTTGAAAAGGCCCTAAAATTTACCCCATACCTTTGGTAAGCGCATTTAAAAAGACGTCATTATTAAAGCTTTTTTGTTCCATATCGCTAATTTCAATAATTCTTTGCTCATTATTTAAAATATTCATGCGCTGCTCCGTAAAATCAACATCAGGCTCATTTAAATCGTGCAGATATTCCATGTTCGCAACATTTATAGCGTCACGACCGTCTGTAAAATATGTTGTAAGGGTAAGGTCAAACGCATTGTTTAGCCCCATATCTATCAAGGCATCGGCATGCTCAACCAAAACAATATCGTCTGTCATGTATTGTGCGATTTTTGATGCCATGTCCTCGTCACTCATAAGCATGCCAAGTACGTCAAATCTCTTTACGCTCAACCCTTGTGGTGTTTTATAGCTAAAGCCACGATACCCTAAATCTTCAACAGGGCTTGCGACAGGGAAATGCTCAGAAAATGCTTCAGATAACGTTGATTTCCCACTGCCAATTTCTCCGTTAAAACCGATAACCATTTTCTTATTATTCTGAAAATTAGAAGAGTTTGATACGGCCTCATAAAACGCATCTGCAATTTTTATTGTGTCCATGTAACATTGAGAATAGAAAAGGGTGGTTAATCGTGTCATGAGATGAAAATAACCTTGTCATTACGTAAAGTAAAGAAAATAATACAAAGCATGTCTATTTTGTGGAGTGTGCAAAGCTTACCTTTGACAGACGTGGTACAATCCTTAAAGTGTCGTTATGTCACAAACGCCAACAGATCATCGTTTCATTCACTTGCATGTGCATTCTGCCTATTCATTGGCGGAAGGCGCTATCAAGATAAAAGATCTAATAAAGACATGCAAAAATAACAATCTTCCTGCCGTCGCCGTTACCGATACAAATAATATGTACGGCGCAATGGAGCTTTGCTCCGAGGCTATGAAGGCAGGCGTACAGCCTATTTTAGGAGTGCAGGCCAACATTGACCAAAATGGTGAGCAGTTGGTTTTATTGGTTCAAAGTGAACAGGGCTATCGTAATATTTGCCGATTACTCAGTGATGCCTATATGGACGAAAATTCCGGTCAAGGCGTGAATATTGAGTTTAACCAGTTAAAACAATTCGGCGCGGGGCTTATATGCCTAACAGGCGGTGTTGCCGGTGGCGTCGGGCAGCGTCTTCTTCATGGACAAAATAATGAGGCGAAAAAATATCTAAATGCATTAAAAGATATATTTGGAGATCGCCTATATATCGAACTCCAAAGACATGGGCTTGCTGATGAAGATAAAATCGAAGCGGACCTTATTGATTTAGCATACTCTGAAAATGTGGCTCTTGTTGCAACTAATAACGCGTATTTTGCAAAACGTTCCATGCATGAAGCCCATGATGCACTTTTATGTATTGCAGATGGTCGCTATGTCACTGAAGAAGACCGCCGCAAGGAAACGCAAGAGCATTTCTTTAAAACGCCAGAAGAAATGTGCAACATATTTGCAGATATTCCAGAGGCAATTGAAAACACGCTTCATATTGCAAAACGCTGTTCGTATGTTCTTAAAAAAGTTGATCCTATTTTGCCACCCTTTGATACTGAAGGGGGGCGAACAGAAACTGAAGAGCTTCGTGCTCAATCAGAAGCAGGCCTGACGTGGCGAATTGAGAATTTTGTATTCACAGATGATCATGATGATGAAAAAAGGGCTGAAATCAGAAAAGAGTATTTTGACCGCCTAGAATATGAGTTGGGTATTATCGAAGGAATGGGATTCCCTGGATACTTCCTTATCGTCTCTGACTTTATTAAATGGTCAAAAGAACAAAACATACCTGTGGGCCCTGGTCGTGGATCGGGTGCGGGATCGGTTGTGGCGTGGGCGCTCAAAATTACCGACCTTGATCCATTGGAGCTAAACTTACTTTTTGAACGTTTTCTTAATCCAGAACGTGTCTCAATGCCCGACTTTGATGTCGATTTCTGCCAAGACCGTCGTGACGAGGTCATTCGTTACGTTCAAGACAAATATGGTCATGATCGTGTGGCGCAAATTATTACATTCGGAAAGTTACAAGCGCGCGCGGTGGTGCGTGACGTTGGTCGTGTGTTGCAGGTGCCATACCCTGTGGTTGACCGCATCGCAAAAATGATCCCGAACAACCCGGCCAATCCTATGACGTTGGAAGAGGCGCTTGAGGCCGATCAAGATTTGCGAAATGTCCGCCATACCGATGATACACACGATAAATTGATTACCATCGCGCTTCAGCTAGAAGGGCTTTACCGCCATGCCTCGACTCACGCGGCAGGCCTTGTGATTGGGGATCGTCCTCTTAATGAATTGCTACCGCTCTACCGTGATCCACGCTCCAGCATGCCTGTGACGCAGTACAACATGAAATATGTTGAAGACACAGGATTGATCAAGTTTGACTTCTTGGGTTTGAAAACGATGACAGTTGTTCAAAAATCAGTCGAGCTTTTGAAGGATAAAGGCGTTGATCTGGATATTTTGTATACAGAGCTTGATGACAAAAAAACATATGATCTGCTCTCAACGGGTAAATCAACGGGCGTGTTCCAGCTTGAAAGTACAGGAATGAAGGATGTTCTGCGCAAGTTGAAACCCAACCGTTTTGAAGACATCATCGCCCTTGTGTCTTTGTATCGACCCGGGCCAATGGATAATATTCCAACATACATTTCGATTAAAGAAGGCAAGCAAGAGCCTGATTACATGCACCCCTTATTACAGCCTGTGATCGAAGAAACCTTCGGAATTATGATCTATCAGGAACAAGTGATGCAAGCCGCGCAGGTCTTAGGTGGCTATACACTTGGGGGTGCGGATTTACTTCGCCGTGCGATGGGTAAAAAGATCGTTGAAGAAATGGACCGACAGCGTGATAAATTCGTTAAAGGGGCTAAAGAAATCAACAAGGTTCCTGAAGAACAATCCAACCATATCTTTGACCAAATCGCCAAATTCGCGGGATATGGATTTAACAAATCGCACGCGGCGGCCTATGCGCTTATTGCCTATTGGACAGCATGGCTGAAGGCCAATCACCCCGTTGAGTTTATGACGGCGTCTATGACGCTTGATTTAGGAAATACAGACAAGCTTGCCATTTTTAAACAAGAGCTTGATTTAATGGGCATTGATTTGCTGCAGCCTGATATCAACAAATCACAAGTAGCCTTTTCAGTAGAAGGTGAATCTGTACGCTATGCCCTTGCCGCATTAAAAGGTGTTGGTGAAAATGCCATGCAATTGTTGGTTGAAGAGCGTGAGAAGAACGGCGAATATAAAAGCCTTGATGATTTTATCAAGCGTATTGATTCCAAGATTTTAAACAAACGGCAAATGGAGCGCCTTGCTGCCGCCGGCGCTTTTGAATGTTTGGTTCCTAAACGAGAGCATATGTACGAAGCCATTGAAATGGTTATGGGGCATGGCGCGCGTTTGGCAGAAGAGCGTGAGACAGGCCAAAACAGTTTGTTTGGTGGTGATGATGACTCCGGAATAGGGGGCTTGCCAGAGCTCCCTCGAAAGCTCCAATGGGACCCGCTAGAAAAACTAAGTTACGAGTTTGAGGCGGTCGGTTTTTTCTTGTCTGCACACCCGCTTGATACAAAGCGTGATCAGTTTAAACGCCTTAAAATTAAGAGCTATCTTGATTTGGTAAATATCGTGATGCAAAAATCATCAACACGTGAAAAAGTTGCCGGTGTGTTGATTAAGAAACAAGTAAAGGTTTCTGCAAAATCAGGTAACAAATATGCGTTTTTGCAAATATCAGACCCCACAGGGGTTTATGAAGCTATGGCGTTTTCGGATACAATTGCCGCCGCAGGTAATTTGTTAGAAGTGGGGCGCTCCTTGTTATTTACAATTGATGCAGAGCAAAAAGAAGATCAAATGCGATTGCTCGTTCAAGATGTACTGCCCATGGAAGAAAATCTGGATCAAAAGATATCAGAGGTTCGTCTCGTGATGTCTGATACGAAGCACATTCAGGCCATATCAGATATTTTAGCTGGACAAGACACCGCAAGCGGTCGTTCAAACGTCTTTATATGCTTTGATATTAATAGTCCCGAAACAGGGCATAAGCATATAGAAATGAAGCTTCCGAAATTTTATGACTTTACGCAGGATATTCGTCGCGCACTTTATAAAATTGAATCGGTACAAGCCATTAATGAACTGTAGACGTGAGACTGAAAAAGCCCTATAACGTGAAGGGTATACACGTTTAATGGCACGCAAGATCCTAAGGGGGCATCACATGGCAAATATCCAAGCTTGGTCAGTTTCAGAATATGAGTTTCCACACGAAGGAACCGATCAAGAAAAACTTATATTTTGTTTGCGATATGCCATTTTAGCGCCCTCAGTTTACAATTCACAGCCATGGCAATTTGAAGTTAAAGGCAATGAGTGCCTGATCATGGCCGATCGACGCGTTGCGTTGTCTGTTATTGATCCTGATGACAGGTCTCTTGTGATTGCGTGTTCTGCTGCGCTTTTTAATTTGAAGCTTGCACTAAGTTATTTTGGCTATCACGAAAAAACAGAGCTCTACCCAGATACGAACAACGAAGACGTCCTTGCGAAAGTGACGATCGGCGATAAGATTAATAGTCAATCTGAAAACAAACAAACCAAAGCATTGTTTGGTGCTATGACTGATTTTGAAAAAAATCACGGTGCTTTTTTAGACAAGTCTGTGTCTGAAGAAGATGCACAAGATTTTAAAACTGCATGCTCAGCAGAGGGCGCGTGGCTGTATGTTTGCGATGACGAAGAAAAGTCTAGAGTTGTGAACATGCTTATTGAAGCTGATCGTATTCAGTGCATGAATAAGAATTTCAGAAGAGAGCTTTGCCAGTGGACGGACAAGCGCCGAAAAGAAAGCCTTGACGGTATGCCCGAGTTTGGCGATACATTCTCAAATGTTATGAACCAATTCACACCACATATCGTACGCCGTTTCGTTGGCGATGATAAAGAGGCTGTCACCGATAGCGATTTTGTAGCGGGCATTCCTTTGCTTGCTATTCTGGGGACTGTATCAGGGGGCGCGAAGGAACGTGTGATGACGGGGCAGGCGTTCATGCGTTTATGCCTATTGGCACAGTCTAAGGGCTTGTCTATCTCAACACTTAATCAGGTGTGTGAAGTGCCAGAAATGCGCCTTCGCTTGCATGATGAAATTAACCAGCAGGGACGTGCGCATATCATCTTGCGTATAGGCTATGGTGGCAAAATCAAACACACGGCACGCCGACCATTGACAGAATGTTTGAAGGTTGCTGGAAAGCCTTTTGTCGAGGTGTCAGCAAAAGAAAAGGTCGCCTCCATTCCGAAAAAGAAAAAGTTCTGGCCTTTTGGCTAAAAATACGTCGTTTTTTCAAGTTTTTTCTTGCGATAGCCCCCTATATTCTGCTATATCCGCATCAAATGTTCGTTGTGAGCATTAATAAACATACAGATCGGGCTGATTCTTGTTTTCACAATTGTCGGCCATCCAGTCCTAAAATTAGGCATTACGATTTGTAGAGGCATAACTGGAAAAGGAAAATATTATGGCTAAACCTCAATTTACTATGCGCGACCTTCTAGAAGCAGGTGTACACTTTGGTCACCGTGCACGTCGTTGGAACCCAAAAATGCGTCAATACATCTTCGGTGTAAGAAATGGCGTTCACATCATCGATCTTCAACAAACAGTTCCTGCTATGAACGAAGCTTTGAAAGTTCTTCGCACTACAGCATCTAAAGGCGGACGTATTTTGTTTGTTGGTACAAAAAGACAAGCACAAGAAAAAGTAGCAGATGCAGCAGCGCGCTCTGGCCAGTTCTACGTAAACCACCGTTGGTTGGGTGGAATGCTTACAAACTGGAAAACAATTTCTAAATCAATCGCTCGTTTGAAAGAGTTGGAAAACATTTTGGATGGAGAAACATCAACACGTTCTAAAAAAGAACTTTTGATGCTAGACCGCGAGCGCGCAAAGCTTGAGCAAGCAATTGGCGGTATCCGTAACATGGGTGGCGCACCTGATGTTGTTGTTGTTATCGACACAAACAAAGAAGATATTGCAATTAAAGAAGCGAAAACATTGGGTATTCCAGTAATTGGTGTAATTGACAGTAACTCTAACCCAGATGATATTGATTACCCAATTCCAGGTAACGACGATGCGATCCGCGCAATTGAGCTTTACTGTGATCTTGCCGTATCAAGCATCCTTGATGGTGTTAAAGAGCAATTGTCAAAATCAAATGTTGATATGGGCGAAGCTGAAAACGTGGACGTTAAAGTTCCTAATGCTAAAAAAGCTGATGAAAAGTCAGAAGCTGACGAAAAAGCAGCGCCGAAAGCTAAAAAAGCAGCAACTGCTTAATGAGCAGAATTTAATAATTGTCAACGACGGGTTTAACCGTCGTTGCTTTTAAGATTAATTTTAAAATTAAATAACCATTTAATATAAAGGACATGAGATGACACAAATTACAGCATCAATGGTAAAAGACCTTCGCGAAAAAACAGGCGCAGGTATGATGGACGCAAAAAAAGCGCTTACAGAAAACGGTGGTGACATCGAAGCAGCGATTGACTGGTTGCGTACAAAAGGTTTGGCAAAAGCCGCTAAAAAATCTGGCCGTACTGCGGCTGAAGGTTTGGTTGCGATTGCAACAAATGACAACGGCACAACAGCGGCTGTTATTGAATTGAACTCTGAGACAGATTTCGTTGCCCGTAATGAGCAGTTCCAAACATTCACACGCAAAGTTGCTGCAACAGCTATTGACGCAACTGACGAAGCGGAACTTAAAAACAAAGAAATCGAAGGCAAGTCTATCGAGCAGAACTTGACTGATATGATTGCGACTATCGGTGAGAATATGTCACTACGTCGTATGAACAAAATGACAGTAAGCAATGGTATCGTTGCAAGCTACATCCACAATGCAGTGGCTGAAAACCTTGGTAAAATTGGTGTTCTTGTAGCCCTAGAATCAGATGCAGATGCTGAAAAGCTTCAAGAGCTAGGCCGTCAGATTGCTATGCACGTTGCTGCGGTAAATCCACAGTTCCTTGACCAGTCAAGCGTTGACCCAGAAGCACTAGAACGTGAGCGTAACGTTTTGATCGAACAAGCTCGTGAAAGCGGCAAGCCTGACAACATCATTGAAAAAATGATTGAAGGCCGTATCCGTAAATATTACGAAGAAGTATGTTTAATGGATCAAACATTCATCATGGATGGCGAGTCAAAAATTTCTGATGTTGTTGCAAATGCATCAAAAGAACTTGGCACAGACGTAAAACTTACAGGTTACACACGTTTCGCTTTGGGTGAAGGTATCGAAAAAGAAGAAGAAGACTTTGCTGCTGAAGTTGCTAAAACTGCAGCGTCTGCCTAAATCTTCATCTGTATATTATTCAAATAATTTGAACAGCCGCATTGAATTCTCATGCGGCTGTTTGTACAGTAGGGCAATATTTCTTTGCGCGTAACAATACAATGAAGACAAAAGAGGGCACCATGACAAATACAGCGTTTGCACCAAGTACAAAGCCACTTTACGGGCGTATCCTGTTTAAGATATCTGGCGAAGCCCTAATGGGCCCAAACGAATTTGGTCTTGATCCTGAAACGGTTGATCGTATTGCACGTGATATCAAGGATGTTGTGGACGCAGGTATTCAGGTTTGTGTGACAGTTGGGGCTGGAAATATCTTCCGCGGTGTGTCTGGTGCTGCCAATGGTATGGATCGTACAACGGCCGACCATATGGGTATGCTAGGGATTGTGATTAATGCCTTGGCACTTCAAAATGCTTTGGAAAATATTGATGTCGATAGTCGCGTACAATCAGCCATTCGTATGGATGAAATATGCGAGCCTTACATTCGTCGTCGTGCCATGCGCCACATGGATAAGGGCCGTGTTGTTATTTTTGCGGCGGGCACAGGAAACCCATATTTCACATCAGATACTGCGGCAACACTTCGTGCATCTGAGATGAATTGTGATTTGATTGCCAAGGGAACGAAGGTTAACGGTATTTATACGGCTGATCCTATGAAGGATAAAAATGCTACGAAATACGACACAATCAGCTACATGGATGTTTTGACAAAAGACCTCCGTGTAATGGATGCAACGGCAATATCGTTGGCAAGAGAAAATAATATTCCGATTATGGTATTTTCAATTCGCGAAAAACAAAATTTTGTTAAAGTCCTTCATGGTGAAGGCGATTATACAATTGTAAAAGATTAAATGGAATAAGATCCAAAGGAGTAAATGCTTATGAGTTATAATGAAGCTGATTTAAAAAGACGTATGGATGGTGCGCTTGAAAGTTTTAACAGAGATGTGACAGGCCTACGCACAGGTCGTGCATCTACATCAATGCTTGAGCCTGTAGTTGTTGATGTATACGGAAGCAAAATGCCGTTGAACCAAGTGGGTACGATTAGTGCTCCAGAGGCTCGTTTATTGACTGTACAGGTTTGGGACATGTCAGTTGCGCCAAGCGTAGACAAAGCTATCCGTGATTCAAATCTTGGGCTAAACCCACAAACAGAAGGCGCAATGATCCGCGTGCCAATTCCTGAGCTAAATGAAGAGCGACGTAATGATCTTGTGAAGGTTGCACGTGGCTACGCAGAACAGGGACGTATAGCTGTGCGTAATGTGCGTCGTGATGGTATGGAGTCATTGAAAAAGATGGAAAAAGACGGCGAGATTTCAGAAGATGATTTGAAGCGTATGTCTGATGACGTTCAAAAATTGACAGATGCAAAGATCAAAGAAATTGATGATCGCTTAGCTGAAAAAGAAAAAGATATTACAACGATATAATAAATATTGTTGAAGTAATTTGTTAGTATGTCAGACACTGAAATAGCACACGAAACCATCAATCACATTGCCATCATAATGGATGGCAATGGCCGATGGGCTAAATCTCGTGGATTGCCGAGAACGGCTGGACACAAGCAAGGTGTCGAGGCTGCGCGCCGTGCCGTGCGTGCGGCAGGGGATTTGAATATTCCTTACCTAACATTGTTTGGGTTTTCGACAGAAAATTGGAGCCGCCCGCAAGAAGAGGTTAATGACCTTATGGGGTTGCTTCGTTACTACCTTAAATCCGAAACTGCAGACCTGCATAAAAATGGCGTTAAGCTTCAAGTCATTGGTCATAGGGCTGCTCTTGCCGCAGACATCGTTAAAATGATTGATAATGCGGAAAAACTAACAAAGGACAATACGAATTTAACGGTTTGTATCGCGCTCAATTATGGTGGACGCCAAGAGATTTTGCATGCTGCAAAACGTTTGGTCGAAGATCAGGTTGCAAAGGGTCAGCCCCTCAGCCAAGATGAAATTGAAGAGGCTTTTTCAAGTCGTTTAATGACAACAGAAATTCCTGATCCTGATATTTTGATCCGCACCAGTGGCGAACAAAGAATTAGTAATTTTTTATTGTGGCAATGTGCGTACACAGAGTTCGTGTTTATGGACACGCTATGGCCTGACTTTACTAAAGATGATCTAGACCGCGCAGTTAAAGAGTTTTCTTTGCGTGACCGTCGTTTTGGTGGCGTAAAAAGCAAAAATAGCAGGTGAAAATAAGTAAATGTTGGTTATGTCAGATAATCTGAAAAAAAGAATGCTTACAGTGATGATAGGCGTTCCCATCATTGTGCTTGATTTGTACGTTGGTGGCATCGTTTTAAAAATAACGCTTGGCGCTTTATTAGCGGTCGCTTTATTTGAATGGTTTTCGATGAGTAAAAAAGCTCCAAAAAGACCTCGTTTTCTATCTTTACTCGGTTTCGTTTATATCACGGCAGGCATCGTCTCCCTGTATTGGTTGGGGGAGTATGGATTTTGGCCCATTATGACGCTGCTGCTTTGTATTTGGGCAAGTGATACATGTGCCTATGTTACAGGCAAATCATTCAAAGGGCCTAAAATGAGCCCAACAATTAGTCCCAACAAAACATGGTCAGGTTATATAGGCGCGTTGCTAGGGCCTGTAATTGTACTGGCTGTGGGGCCTCAAAATTATGAGTTTTCGACATATGCGCTTTTTGGGATTGTGATTGGTTTGGTTGGGCAATCAGGTGATTTGATGGTGTCTGCCATGAAACGCCACGTGAAAGTTAAAGACACAGGTAAGCTGTTTCCGGGACACGGCGGTGTGCTTGATCGCATTGATGCGCTATTATTAGCCGCGCCCGTATTTTTGGCCTTTGCTGAGGCGCGAATGGATTTAATATAATGGGGATGAACAAAAAAACGGTATCTGTTTTTGGGTCAACAGGCTCGGTTGGACGTAGCACGGTTGAACTGCTGGCGCACCATAAAAATAAATACAGCGTTGAGGTTTTGACGGCAAACACAGATGCGCATACGCTTGCCGAACAAGCCAAGCGTCTTAATGCGCAATACGCGGTAATTGCAGATGAGGCAAAGCTCGACGAATTAAAATCTTATCTATCTAATACAAATATAAAATGTATGGGCGGGCGCGCGGCACTTGTTGAAATGGCGTCTCATGATGTTGACTGGGTGATGATGGCAATTGTAGGCATGGCAGGGCTACAGCCCATTTTTAATGCCCTTAAAAATGGTAAATATGTTGCCATTGCAAATAAAGAGCCTTTGGT
>DDIM01000015.1:0-80461 GCA_002338525.1 Micavibrio sp. UBA1850
GCAATGACAAGATGTATGGCGGCAACGGCGACGACACCCTCGATGGCGGGATTGGCGCGGACAAATTGTACGGCAACAACGGCAATGACACGATCAACGGTGGTGATGGCAATGACACACTGTATGGGAATGCAGGCCAAGATACGCTTGATGGCGGTGCCGGTGATGACAATATCAGTGGCGGTGCCGATAACGACATTCTTTACGCTGGGGCAGGCAACGACCAGCTGTTTGGTGGTGACGGTGATGATGTAATGTACGGCGGAAATGATAATGACCGTATGCTTGGAAATGCCGGAAACGACACGATGTATGGTGATGCTGGAGACGACAATATTGACGGCCAAGAAGGTGATGACACAATTTATGGTGGCAGTGGATCCGACACAATCGATGGTGAAGAAGGCAATGACACATTACTAGGCGATGGTGGCGATGATTACATTATCGGTGGACAAGGCGCAGACATCCTCACTGGAGGGGCTGGAAACGACGTGATGTATGGCGGCGGGATTAGCTCGTATGATCAATATGTGGTTAGAAACTCATCCATCTATGGAACATCAGGTGTTTGGTTTAGCGAGCAAACACAAAGCTTTTATCGATTTGTAAACACTAATATAGATTTTGCGACAGCCGAAGCAGAGGCCGCAAGCGCAACACTAAACGGCGTTGCAGGAGAGCTTGTTACAATCACATCGCAAGCCGAAAACGATTTTTTAGAAAATATGATTTCTGTGCGTGTGTGGACAAGCGGTCAAGATTTAGGTGAAGATGGCTCGTGGGAATGGACATCAGGAATTGAATCAGGCATTACTTTCAGCAATAATTCGGGTAATGCCATAAATAATATGTATGAATCATGGGACTCCGGACAGCCACAAGTGAATACAGAGTTTAATACTGTTTTAGAAACAAATGGCGCTTGGCATGATTGGTCTGCAACAACATCCAAAGGTTACGTCATCGAATGGAATGCTGACGAAATCATAGCCGATAACAGCGCCGATATCCTCAATGGCGGCGCCGGTAACGACCAGTTATATGGTGGTGCGGGCGATGATACTTTGAACGGTGGCGATGACAATGATGTTTTATACGGTCAAGAAGGTAACGATACCTTAAGCGGAGACGCAGGAAATGACGTAATCATAGGTGATAGTCGAGCCGAAGTGATCGGTCAAACTGGTCAAGTTACTACAAACCAAGTTGATGGCAATCAATGGCATAGCATTACCTTTGATGCAGTGATTACAAACCCAGTTATCAAACTCGCATTAAATACGACAAATGGCGATGATCCCGTTACTTTACGAGTACGCAATGTGACTGACACAGGGTTTGAATGGCAAATGGATGAATACGAGTATCTAACAGATGGTGGGGCACATGATACAGAAACAATTTCATGGATGGCGGTCGCAGCGGGAACGCACACATTAGATAATGGCGCGGTTATTCAGGCGAACTTAACTACAGTTACAAATAACGATTTTACAAACGTTTCCTTCAACTCAGCGTTTGGATCATCTCCCGTAATCATGACACAAATCATGACCGATAATGACAGTACCGCGGCCGTTCTACATAATGAAAATAGAACATCTTCTGGCTTTAGGGTGCAACTCGAAGAGCAAGAGAGTTTTGATACAGCACATGGTACAGAGACTGTCGGTTGGATCGCTATAGACAATGGCGGGTCTGTTGCAAATGGCTTTTTAGTCGGTGAAACAGGTAACAATGTCACAGATGCAACGAGCACAGTTAATTTTGGCGGTGATTTTGCCTCACTTTCTCCCGTTGTGTTAATTGATCAGCAAACTGAAGATGGCGGAGATACCGCATTATCACGAGGTATTAGCATTAGCTCAAACAGTATTAGTTTTAACATTGATGAAGAAACGTCTAGAGACTCTGAGACGACACATACGACTGAGATAGTTGGCTATTATGCCACCACTGCAGGGCTTTTATACGCTAGCGGAGACAGCGGTGATGATATAATATCCGGTGGTGCTGGTTCTGATACGCTTTATGGCGGTGGTGGCGCTGATACATTTATCTTTGAAGCGGCAAGTGCTTTTTCTGATGTTGATACGATTGAAGATTTTGTATATGGGCAAGGCGATACACTCGACATAAGCGATCTTATCTCAGGATTTTCTGGAAATGTCTCAGAATATGTTCAGCTCGTAAACTCTGGAAGCGATACGCTTGTTCAGGTTGATAGTAACGGAGGCGCAGACAGCTTCCAAACAATTGCCGAGCTATCTAACGTTACGGACCTTGATGCGACGCTTCTATATAATAATGGCGGAATTGTTATTTAAACAAGTCTGAGGTTGTACGCCCCCTCACCTCATTACATTTTTTGAAAATCTGTATAATTTTTGTAAAACCATTAACGTCTTTAGTGGTTTTCTATATCATCTACAATGTTCTTAGCCATTTTTGTAGGAGTTATTGGGTATGGAAAAATTCATAGTTACGGTTTCAGTATTCTCGCTTTTTTGCGTACCGACATTAGCGGCGGCACAAGAACAAGCCATGTCGATGGCAGAGATGCAAAAACAGCTAGAGGCCCTCTCATCTCAAGTGCAGACTTTATCCGAGGTCGTGCAACAACAAAATCAGGTTATTAAAGCGCAAGACGCGGCTATAAAACAGCAAAAAACACAACCATTACCGTCTCAAAATACTCAATCCGTGGCTCCTGCAACATCTGATGATGTAAAGGTCAGCCTTAGCCCCTCACCTAAGATTGAATCTGCTGATGGCAAATATTCGTTTGAGGCTTTTGGAAGGGTTCATATGGATGCAACTCTTTTTGATGACGACAAATCAGACAACGCAAGCGGCACTGATATTCGTAGAGCCCGCATAGGTGTCGAAGGAAATTTGGGTGAAAGTCTAGAGTATAAAACTCAGATTGATTTTGCCGGTGACGACACTGACATAAAAGATATGACACTTACCTATACAGGGTCTGACGTCGCAAACGTAACAGTTGGTCATCACCGCTCCCCTGTTGGTCTGGAAAATAACACAAGTTCTAACCAAATTACGTTTATCGAACGAGCGGGTGCAACGAATGCTTTTGCGCCGGGCCGCAAGATTGGGGCAAGCCTTGCAACCAAATATGAAAACCATATGTTTGGGGTTGGTGTTTTTAACGAAGAAGCAGGCAATAGCAGCACAGGTGACGATGAAGATGTGTCAATTGATGCGCGCGGATCAGTTAATTTACTTGGTCTATTCAGTGACGAACAAGAAGATGCGTTCCATGTAGGGCTTGGTTACAATTATCTAAACCCTACAGGTGACATTCAATACAGCGCACGTCCGGGTGTTGGTGATGGTCCATCATACATAGACACTGGCGCCATATCTGATGCCGACGACGTGAGCCTTATCGTTGCTGAGTTCGCAAGCGTGTTTGGCCCTCTTAGCGTGCAGGGTGAGTATTTTTATAATGATGTTAATCGACAAAGCGCGGATGCACATTTTGATGGCTACTATGCACAAGCCAGCTATTTCCTTACAAACGATATGCGTCCCTATGATGGAACAAGTGGCACCTTTGACGCTGTCACCCCACATCAGAGCGTTAATTTAAATCAAGGGCATTGGGGCGCATGGGAGCTTGTTGCGCGCTACGATCATACAGATCTAAACGATTCAAGTGCCGGAATATCAGGCGGCGAGCTTGATTTGTATACTCTTGGATTAAACTGGTACGTCAATGACAATGTACGCTTGATGGGTAATGTCATTCAAGTTGATAGTGACGAAAACGCAGCCACCGCACCAAACGATGACCCAACAATCTTTAATATGCGCGCTCAGTGGGTTTTTTAAAGACGTTAAAGGCGAGGCTTATGCCTCCTCCATGATGAACCACCGCGAAAGAACGGATTTTAAAACACCTGAATCGATGGGCTTGCTGATATAATCATTCATGCCAATCTCGAGACATGCTTCTTTTGTCCCCACCATGGCATCGGCGGTCATTGCAATGATGGGAATGTCATTCCCATTTTTACGAATATTTTTTGTTGCCTCATAGCCGTTCATTTCCGGCATATGGCAATCCATCAAAATCATGTCATAATTTTTATTGTCTATGGCTGATAATACTTGGACACCATTTTCAACAATGTCGAAATCACCACAATCAAATTTTTTCAAAAGTTTCTTGATGAATATTTTATTAAACTCGTGATCTTCTGCGACTAATATCTTGGCCTTCGTAAAAGGCTTTCTATTCTTATTAGTCCCCTCATTAACACCATTTTCGCTCAACTCATGCTGAATAAGCTCTTGTGTTACATCTAGGGGGATATTAATTATAAACTCTGACCCCTCACCGACCTGACTTTCAACTTTAATACGTCCCCCCATCATCTCAACGAGTTGCTTTGTGATATTTAACCCTAAGCCCGTACCGCTGAAGCGTTTGTGAGTTGCGGCTTCGGTTTGTGTAAATTTTTCAAAAATATGCTCTTGCATATCCTCAGAAATACCGATGCCAGTATCTTTAATTATTGCGCTCAACATGACACGGTCTTTATCAATATCATCTAAGTGTATCGTGACATCAACCGATCCATTGTCAGTGTATTTTATGGCGTTACTCAATATATTAACAAGAGACCTAGACAGTCTGAGCGCATCACCTATCACATTTAAATCATCAGGCACTGATATCTGTTTGTTAAGTTTTAAACCCTTTTCAACAGCAAGGGGTCTAAGTTGTTCGATTGTGCCCTCTAGTGTTTTATTCAACGGCATTGGCGCATTTTCAATTTTAAAATGTCCCGCTTCTATTTTAGATAAATCAAGAATGTCATTTACGATATTAAGCAACGAGTCAGAAGATTTATAGACAATATTTAAGGAGTGTTTGTGATCTTCAGGCATATTATCAAGCTTGAGCATTAGCCCCGTCAATCCCATTATGCTATTGAGTGGGGTTCTGAGTTCATGGCTCATATTTGCGAGAAAATCATCCTTGATACGATTGGCTCTTTCCGCGTTTTCTTTTTCTGCAACAATGTCTTTTGTCTGCTCATGCACAAGCTTTTCAAGGTTTTCTCGGTATTGGGCAAGCTCTGCTTCTGCTTTCTTTTCTTCGGTAATGTCTTGAAACGTCCCCCAAATGGCAACTGTTTTGCCTTTGTCATCTTTTTCGCAGTACCCTACGGAGCGAACATCTCTTTTAACGCCATCTTTTCCAAGGATTGTCGCCTCGAAATTAAACCCCACCCCCTTTTCGACAGACATGTTGACAGCGTCTTCAACATATTTTCTGTGTTCAGGAATATAAAAACCTATTGCCTCTTCAAGATCAGGCTCGCCGTCGACTAATGGTATACCATGAATCACAAAAGTTTGATCTGACCATAATATCTTTTGTGTGATTAAATTAAGCCTCCATGTACCGATATTCATGATCTTTTCGATGGCATCTAAATTATTATTTAAAAATATTGAATTGCTTACATCAACCATTGTGCCTGCCATACGGACGGGCGTGCCATTTTCCCATATGGCCTGACCACGCGCGTCAACCCAGACGTAAGTGCCATCTTCACGTTTTAATCGATACTCAATCTTATACTCTGAATTGTTTTCAAGATGGTCTGATATATGCGCTCTTAGACGCGATAGATCTTCAGGGTGTACACGATTAAAAAAGTCTCTTGATTTAAAGACAGCGTTGGTTTTTTTTATGCCAAGCATATCTAAGACCAGATCCGACCAATACATTATGTCATTTTTCATATCCCAATCATATATTCCTGCTTTTGCGGCATGAATGGTGAGATTTAATCGTTCCTGCGTTTCTTCATATTCTTTGGTTCGTTCTTGAGCGATTTCTTCGGCTTGCAATCGAGCCGTATGCAAGGATAAAAGCATAAAAAACGTCAAAACAGATATTACCAGACCTCCCCAGAGCACTATGTTTTGAAGTCTTTTATCTATACTTTTTTGACCAAATGCAGGGCGCGTTTCATACAAAACCGTCCATTCATGATTGTTAAACTTAAGTGTCGCGATATCTTTCATCTTATCAATATAGTACTCGCCATTGCGCGTATGATTTTCGTAATGACTTTTGTATATGAGATTTCTGAGAGACGGACGCCCTCCATCATAGACAAGTAGATCTATTTGTTTGTCGTTTAGCGCGTCTAGCAAACGACTATTTAAGACTTTTTGTGTTTCAAACACCCCAAAAATAAAACCTGAAATATTCTCACGCCGGCTTTGTATGGAGCTTGTATCGGCGCCAGCTTTATAATGAGGAAAAAAGACAATAAACTTTTTTGTATCGTCAGGATAATTTATATTTTTTTGAAGCACCAAGCTATCGGACATAGCCATTTTACCAGAATCAATCGCTATACTTATGACTTGCCTTGTATCCTCATATTTCCAAAAATCCATATCTTGTATAGATTGAGTAGCCGCGTTTCGTGGCTCTAAATAAAGCGCAGGGACTTGAACACTATCCCTATTTCTACTTATATATGGCGCATAGCCCAGCGTTTTCACCTCGGAAAAATTACTATCAAGCCTAAGTCTTTCCACATATTCACGCCATTGCTCATCATTAATGGCTCCATATACTTCAAACAATGCCGCGCCACTGAGAATGATTTGTGTGTAGTCTTTAACGGCATCGCTTACGCGTTCGGTTATTTTTTCCTGACGGACTTCAAACAGCTCTTGGGCATATTGAAGCTGGGACTGTTTTATATTATTTTGCACATATAACGTCGCAAGAATTAGACATGCAGCCATACAAAATGGGAACAACATTCTAGGGATTAGTTTTTTAAATTCCATATACTACACATTCTAACTCAACAGCATTTATCCGAAGGCTTTAATAATAATACATTTTATTTAATTTTTGATAAAAATAACATGTACATTATTTACTTCGTATTGTTTTTAATGAAAAAGCCTAAACAATTCTTTAATACCCCCGTGATACATTTCGGTATTGGTCAAAATAAAGCGAGGTTACACATCAGGTGAATATTACCCTTTTAGACGGTGGTATGGGGCAAGAGCTTTTAAGAAGGAGCCACCGCAAAGTAACGCCCTTATGGTCTGCTGATATTATGTTGCATGAGCCCAATTTAGTGAGAGACCTTCACTGTGAGTTTATACAGAGTGGTGCGCGCGTTATCACCCTCAATAATTACACAGCAACACCTTATAGGATGGCACGAGACGGCGCGCTGCATGAAATTCATCACATACATAAATCAGCGATACAAGCCGCGCAAGATGCCATTCATATGGCAGGACAATCTAATGTTAAAATTGCGGGCTGCCTCCCCCCATTAGTGGCAAGCTATCGATCTGAAGTCATTCTCCCTTATGAAGACTCTTTAAAAGATTATCGCCACCTCGTTGACTTACAAGCCGCTGATTGTGATTTGTTTTTATGCGAAACCATGAGTTCTATCGACGAGGCGCGTGCGGCCTGTGTCGCGGCTAAAGAAAGCCAAAAAGACGTATGGGTGTCTTTTACAGTTGATGATGACAACCCTTCTCAATTACGAAGTGGAGAGCCATTAAGCGAAGCCGCAACGCAGATTGAAGCCATTGGAGCAAATGCCATATTATTGAATTGCAGCCACCCTGAAATCATTACGCAAAGCATGGCATTTTTGAAAGATATCAAGACACCTATCGGGGCTTATGCGAACGCTTTTCAATGTATTCATGGCCTCAAGCCTGGAGGCACAGTAAGCAACCTTAAAGCAAGAGACGACCTCTCCCCTCAACAATATGCTCCATATGCCATAAAGTGGCACGACATGGGTGCGACCATTATCGGAGGGTGTTGTGAAATTGGTCCTGAACATATCAAATATCTGCATCAGGAATTCAAGAAAATGAAACGAATTATTTAAAATATAACGCTTAATTCTATTAGATTTAATTAATAAGCATCGTACTGTAAAATGCATATGAATCTGTGTAATTCCGGTTTTCGGCACATCCTATTAAAGGACGGTCTGACCCATTTAAAATGCTATTAGATGTGTCTCGTAACATAAGGTATGCAGGGTTAGTCGAATACGTACCATCAACAGCTCCATTTCCTACGGTCGACACGTTAGAGTAGTAAGGTATATAGTTTAAGCCCGCAAAAGTTTTTGAAATTTCTAAACACAGCTCTCTATCAAACCCTCTTGTTACCATGATCGCTTCCGCCATCGTGCTACCTCTTACTCCAAAGTTTTTTCCATACATCCAGCCGTTCCCAGCTGGGGCTGTTTCTGAGTGGAACGCACCACCGCCTGAGGGGTGAAATACATGACACTTAAAATTGCTAGGACTATTTGGATTAAAGTATGATGATGACCCGTCAAACGGTGATCTTTCAAAACTTATTTCTAGATTATCACATCCGTTAAGGATCTTTATTTTGGTAATTGCGGCATCAATGGAGGCAACATATTGGCTTATTTGTCCAATTATAATTGAGTTGGACTCTTTCCTTGCATCACCGCCCCCACTAGTGGACTGTGTCACCGCGTAAGAAAGTGCAGCAAATAAAGCAACGGCAATTAATATAAGAAATAAAACATTTCCTGATTGATCATTATTATCGGTTGCCATTTTGTGAAAACTCATTTTGAAATCATACTTAAGTCTTTATACAAATCAAGCGCCTCGGGGTTTGCAAGTGCCTCAATATTTTTGACCTCACGACCATGTATGACATCACGTACTGCAATTTCCACGATTTTATTACTTTTAGTGCGCGGAATGTCTGCGATTTGAATGATTTTTTTAGGCACATGTCGTGGAGACGCTTCGATTTTGATTTTTTCTTTAATTGATGCACTAAGTTCATCACTGAGCGTGGCACCCTCTCGCATTTTAACAAACAGCAAAACACGAACGTCGCCACGCCAGTCTTGCCCCACAGCTATACTTTCTACCACATCTTCAAACTGTTCAACTTGGCGGTAAATTTCTGCCGTACCAATACGAACACCGCCAGGATTGAGCGTTGCATCTGACCGACCATAGACGATCAACCCTTTATGGGGGGTCTTGGCAACCCAATCACCATGATGCCAAATATTGTCGTATGTTGAAAAATAGGCCTTTTTATATTTCTCATGATCCGGATCATTCCAAAAGCCAACAGGCATAGAAGGTTGAGGTTTAGTACAGACAATTTCACCAGAAACACCGTTGTAAGGGATACTGTTCCCCTCGCCGTCAAATACATCAATTGCCACGCCTAAACCCGCACCTTGGATTTCGCCACGATAGACTGGAGAAATGGGGTTTCCTATTCCAAAGCTCGCCGCAATAATATCTGTCCCGCCATATAACCCACATAAATGAATGTCTGGTTTTATGTGCTGATAAACAAAATCAAACCCTTCATGAACAAGGGGTGAGCCGGTATACGTTAATGTTCGGAGCGCAGATAAATCGAAGATTTCTGCGGGTTTAACCTTAAATTTTTGTAGGGCATCAATGTATTTTGATGCTGTACCAAAAAGCGTGCATCCGTTTTTGCTCGTATACTCCCACAATGATGTTTTCTTTGGGTGAAAAGGTGAGCCATCATAAAGAATGAGTGCCGCCCCGCATGCTAGCGCCGATATTTGCCAATTCCACATCATCCAGCCGCATGTCGTGAAATAAAAGACACGGTCACCTTCGCGCACATCACATTGCAGTTTATGTTCTTTTATGTGCTGTATCAGTGTCCCACCATGGCCATGGATAATACATTTAGGCGCGCCCGTAGTTCCCGAAGAGAACATAATGAACAATGGATGGTTGAACGCCACGCGATTAAAAACGATCTCTTGTGGTTCAAACTTTGAAAGAGCTTCGCTTGTTAAAACGCTATTTTTAATTTTGCCTATCTCTGGAGTGTCAGAAATGAAAGGTATGATTATTGTCTTTTCTAGCGTGGGCAGCTTATTTACCGCATTTTCAACCTTTTCCAAACTACTATGGGTTTTATTCCCGTAGAAATACCCATCACTTGTGATTAGAATTTTAGGCTCAATTTGTCCAAAGCGGTCAATTATACCCTGCACTCCAAAATCGGGAGATGCCGATGACCATATTGCACCAATAGATGTGGCCGCAAGGCAGGCAATGACCGTTTCTGGAATGTTAGGGAGCAGACCCGCAATCCTGTCACCTTCTTTTACCCCCTGCTCTATAAGCCATTGCTGCCATTGGCTTACTTTTTGATGCAAATCACGAAAACTAAGCTCTCTTTCACCGCCCTGCTCGTGTTTGAAGATTATAGCTTTTTCATCATTATTATATTTAAGGAGGTTTTCCGCGTAATTGACGCGCGCATTGGGAAAAAATCGTGCGTCCATCATGTGCCCATTATTGTCTAAAACGATATCCCCTTTATCGCCTATCAGTTCACATTTGTCCCATACGGAGTTCCAAAACTCTTCTAAATTTTCACAAGACCATTGCCAAAACGAATGATAATCATCAAAGTTTATGTCACACGCCCTCATGAAAGACATCATGTTCGTATTGTTGATATGATTGGAAGATGGTGACCACACCGGCTGCTCAGATGACATGACGATTCCCTTTTTGATCTCTAATTATAAATAATCGGAGATGACAAATTATACACAAGACTTGAATGAGTCCACTATTATGCGTAACGCATATTTTACGCACTGAGCCGTTTTAAAAAATATTATGATGTTTAAAGGGGTTATGAAACCTTTGCTTCATGCAGTATTTCGAAAATCTCTGCGGTTTTTAGATCGTGCCTTAACGATCCACTATATGCCTTTTTTTCTAAGATGCCTTTCACGCATGAAAGCTTTTCTTCAAGCCTAAACCGTTTCCACATGAGTTGTCGCATAATCAAAAGCCTCGGCGTGTTTGCCCCTAACGGACACCACGTCTTTTTTAGATTGTTTAGATAGGCATCATAGTGAATTACGCATGGCGCGCTGACAACACGTCCTCTATTTAGGAGGATTTTCAAAACGTTCGTACAAAGTGCACCTGCGGCTAGATCAATACCCATTTTAGTAGACGGCAAATCCTTTGCAAAAAGATCAACGCCATTATTTTCAATCAAGTAATGGCGTTGTTGTACTGTTGGCGCCATGCCCGTTAAAAACCTGACAATATTGTCTATATATATTTCGACTTTCAGCATATTCGTCTCCACAACGTCGCCGTCGAGATTTTTAATTTGCTTAGGCGTTATATCCCGCATTCCAAAATACTTATCAAAGCTGTGCCCTTTTTCGGGTAAAAACGAAGTAAAAGAAACGCCCATTCCCATTGGCGCTGCGGAAAGGGCTGGAATTTTGTTATCAAAACATTTGGAAAACACGAGACGACGTATGTCCAGCGCAAACACATCCAGACTATCGACGTATATGTCGGCCCCTTCTAGGAATTGATCAATGTTTTCGGGTGTGATGCCTTTAGCGAATTTTTTTATCTTAATGTTGGGGTTTACATCTAAAAGAAGTTTTTCAGTAACGCTTATTTTACTTTTCCCAACAGTGCCAACTGTTGCTCCTGCTTGACGGTTGAAATTGCTGTAATCAAAGACATCGAAATCAGCAATGTTGAAATTCTCAACCCCTAATCGCGCAAGTGTAATGGCATGATCACCACCAACACCGCCTAAACCACCAATGGCAACAGTTGTGTTTTTTAAAATATTTTGCTCATCAAGAGTTAGCCATCCAATATTTCGTTTAAATGCTATGTTGTAGTTAAAACTCATGATAAGTGCCCATTAGGTAAAACACTTATGATAAACAGGTAGGGTCTTTATACTTCTGGTTTTCTTTAAAGATTTGTAAAAAAGGTCATTAAATTGACAATTTTGTAAAGCTTGACGGAGGCACGTTGAAATGACGTTTAAAATGAACGTTATATTGTGCCAAGCTTTGAAAGCCTGCGTCAAATCCGGCATTCGTAATTGTGCGCCCTTCTTTAACCAAACGCATAGATTCAAATGTGCGCAGGATATTTCGATATTGCACGGGAGGAATACCAAATTTGTCTTTAAAAGAAATAGTCATCGATGATTCAGGAATATGTAGTTCTTTGGCCATATCCTTCACATTGATGCTCTCCGTAAAATAATTATCTATGAAGATTTTAGTTTTGTCTGCAAGGTAAGATGGGGGAGAATATTGCACATAATCGCCATGGCTATATGGCCTCAACAAATTCACGACATCATCATAACGGTTGATATCATGGGCTTTTTCAAAAGGAAATATAACAGGGTATTGGGGTAAGTTTTTATCCGCAGGCCGAAACGATATAAACGTTTCGTAGTCAAAAATGCCCGGCTTTAAAACCCAGTGAGATAGCGTATTAGCCGGTAGAAAAATATAAAAGGATCCGCTTGGCGCTGAGACTGTATTGCCTAATTTTAATAAAAACCTTTTAGGCGCAAAGTTATTTGCTCTTAATAATAACCAAAATTTTGGATAGGCCTGCTGGTGACTATCCTCTTTAAAATTCACCTTACGTCTTAGTAAGTAATCTATCCCATCCTCAAGCTTTCGCTTTGCCATAAAGCGATCTGGTGTATTACATATAATGGACAGATCATCCAGTTTATAACGCTCGCAGTCTTGTGGCGTAAATTCATTAATTTTAATTTGGTGTAAAATCATTACGTCCCCCGTTTTCAGACGATGCGCATGAGCCATATTTGTACATTGCGTCTAAAGCACACTCAATACCATTCTTTTCTGGTGAAGACTGCGTGCGTCCCTTTGGCGGCTCGGAGGGTAAAAACTTGTCATCACGGCCCGCATATGAAATTAACCATTGTGATGAGCCTCTATCGTAAAATCTGGTCGAGAACTCGTTAAACTCTGCCAGCTTCATCACATCTTCGTAGGTGTATTTGACGATATCTTTTTCAAACCCTGATGCATCCTGTAGTCGTTTATTAAAATCTTTGGACATTTTCATGAAGGGTTTATGTATGTTCAACGTAAAGAAATCTTTTAATTGAACCCTATCAGGATCGCCCTTACCAAGAAGCCGCGCTATTTTTGCATAGGCCTGCCCCGAGATAAATTCATCTGCTGATATATATGGCTGCCCTTCTAGTGGGTCCCACTGCCCTAATACAGTGCGCTCCCATACTTTTTTAAGCGTTTCGAAGGTCGATTTAGGCTGGAGATATTTTAGACATGATTGCGTATTAAAAGATAAAGGCAACCTTGATCCATAATGCTCTACATCACATCCTTTGTCTTGTATTCCATACCCAACGCGTTCGCATTTTTCTGTCAAAGCCCTTGTTTGAATTGCCATTATATAGGCTGGGTTTTCTGTTCTTTCAGGATTGGCCAGTACTGTTGTTGCAAGACACATAAATTCATAGAGGTCTAAATCATTCTCATCAACGATATCGGCAACCACGCGAGAATTTTCGTAAACCATTGGTAGTATAGATAACGTATCGGCCAACTCCTGCTCATTCACTTGGTCTAAGTTTTTGAATTGTAAATCGGGTAGAATGTCGTGTTGACCGGTGGCTTTCATACAGGGAAGCTCGCGAGGATCCTCCTTTATAATCAGTCGTGCAGACCCTTTTATCTGGTTTGTAGCGTTGGCCACTACAACGAAATGCAGTGCGCATTTATCATAACTGTCTTGGGTGGGCATCGCGTGTGTGTCTGTGTTTTTTGCAAAGCCCTTTTTTCTCAGTTCATAACTTGCGTCCAGCTCTGCCTGCGTCGAGACCAGTTTAAATATGTATTTACCATTAGACACCTGTTCCCCGTCTATAACATTCACAGGCCCCTTGATCGTATGAATCGTCTGCACGCCCCTATTTTTTGTGGGGCCAAAGACATGCTCAATTCGTGATGCGAGACTGTTATGGATATGTTTGGACATCCTCATACAATACATATTTTCATAATACATTCAAGTTTATAGTAAAGCAGTCCTCGTTTAGTATAGGCTAGAAGAATTCGTACATATTCGTTTCCTTATTTTGTCACAACATTGTACTATGTTATATATGTAAGACGTAAACCACATAGCGATCCTGCCGTAAGACGAACCTCACTCAATGCGTATGTAGTCATGTGCTGTTTTTCACCTTTTGCGACTAAAAAACATAAACTCAAACAAACATCATAGAAAGACCTGTCATGAAAATCGGAATCCTGTCACAAGGCCCTGAACTCTACTCAACTAAGCGTATCGCGGAGGCAGCTAAAAGCCGTGGTCATGAGGTTCGTGTTATAAACACAACTAAATGTTTCATGAATATCAATTCTGATGAAAACAAAATCTATTATAACGACGAAACCCTCACCTTCGATGCGATTATCCCTCGCATTGCAGCCTCTATTACATTTTACGGCATTTCAGTTGTGAGACAATTCGAAATGTCTGGCGTCTATTCGCTGAACGGCTCTTTGGCAATTACACGTGCGCGCGATAAACTTCGTGCGCATCAAATATTATCTCGTAAAAAACTTGGTATGCCCATGACTGTTTTTGCAGATGCCACTAGCAATACGACGGATTTAATCAAAGTTGCAGGTGGCGCACCTCTTGTTATTAAGCTTTTGGAGGGCGCACAAGGTAAAGGCGTTGTGTTGGCCGAGACTAAAAAAGCGGCCGAGAGTGTTATTGACGCATTCCGCGGCCTTGATGCCTATTTTCTTATTCAAGAATTCATTAAAGAAGCTGGCGGTGCCGACATCCGATGCTTTGTAATTGGCGATAAGGTGGTTGCAACCATGATGCGAAAAGCAACAGATGGGGATTTTCGATCTAATTTGCATAGCGGGGGCGTTGCCGAGGCCGTAAAAATTACGCCAACTGAGCGTAAAACAGCATTAGGCGCAGCAAAAGCAATGGGGCTGGACGTTGCCGGCGTTGACATTATCCGTTCAGACCGTGGCCCCTTGGTCTTGGAGGTTAACTCATCTCCAGGGTTGGAGGGCATTGAAAATATTACGAAAAAAGACATTGCCAGCCTGATGGTCAAGCATATCGAAAACAATATCGAAAACGCAAAAAAGAGCCGTGCAAATAAAGGATAAGAAAACGATGCCTGAAATTTTGACAATTGGTGGCGTTAACGTTAAACGCGGTGAAAGAAAGCAAATTCGCATTGATGTTGCCCAATTATATGATTTCACAGAAATGAATATTCCTGTTGAGGTCGTTCGCGGAAAAAAAGACGGGCCTATATTGTTTATTAGCGGCGCCATACATGGTGATGAAATTAATGGGGTCGAAATTGTCCGGCGGATACTTGCCAAAAAGTCTTTAGACAGCATCAAAGGAACGTTGATTGCCGTTCCTATTGTTAATGTTTTCGGTTTTAACACCAAAAGCCGGTATCTGCCTGACAGGCGCGATCTCAACCGTTGCTTTCCAGGTGCTGAAAACGGCTCTTTGGCCGCACAGGTTGCGCATACTTTTATGACTAAAATTGTTTCACACTGCACACATGGGATTGATTTTCATACCGCGGCCATCAACCGTATAAACCTGCCACAAATACGCGCGTGCCTTGACGAACCGGAGACCATGGGAATGGCAAAGGCGTTTGAAATGCCCGTCGTGCTACACTCAGAGTTAAGAGACGGTTCGTTGCGTTCTGCTATGAAAGATAAAGGGATCCCTACCCTTTTGTTTGAAGGTGGTGAGGCGCTTCGTTTTAATGAACGCGTCATCAAAAGTGGTGTACAAGGCGCAATTTCTGTTATGCGTCAAATTGGAATGTTAAGGCCTCTTAAGAGTAAGCCTCAGCCTAAAGACATTTTTGTAGCCAGATCAAGCCATTGGATACGCGCGCCACATAGCGGAATATTAACGCCAAAGAAAAAACTTGGCGAGCGCGTAGAAAAAGGGGAAACATTAGGAATTATATCCAATCCGTTTGGTAGCGAAAAAAATAATATCGTGGCGCGGCGTACAGGTATTGTTATTGGGGCCGTTACCATGCCCCTTCTCAATCGAGGGGATGCTGCGTATCATATCGCAACTTTCAACGAAGATGCCAATACGATTGAAGAGCATATTGAAGTGCTAGACGAGCGCTACATAAATTAGACGTAACAAGCCAGCTAGCTAGCGCTTATGAAGATAATATCTGAGCGTGATGTTTAATATGATCTTCTATGAAGCTTTGTATGAAGTAATAGCTGTGATCATATCCATCATGAAGCCTTAAATTTAACGCCTGCCCGACATCAGCGCATGCTGTTGCAAACAGATGAGGCTTAAGTTGCTCTTCTAAGAAATTGTCCTCTTTGCCCTGATCAATCAAAATCTCTGGACATGACGCGCGATTGGCTTTTTCAGATATCAATGCGGTCGCATCATATTTCAGCCATTCTTGTTTATCATCACCTAAATATCCACTGAACGCTTTGTGTCCCCATGGCACCTGTGACGGTGCAACAATGGGCGAGAAAGCTGATATAGATTTGTATAAATCATCATGTTTCAGCCCAAGTACAAGCGCACCGTGCCCCCCCATTGAATGCCCTGCTAAGCCTTGACTATCAGGCATTAAAGGAAACTGATCACATACCAACTCGTTGAGTTCTTGTGTGATATATTGCTCCATCTGATAGTTTTTCGCCCAAGGGCTCTTTGTGGCATTGAGATAAAATCCCGCCCCTTTTCCAAAGTCATACGCCTCATCATCGGGCACGTCATCACCGCGAGGAGATGTGTCTGGCGCAACGATCGCAAGCCCTTCACGCGCCGCATAGCCGTAGGCGCCAGCCTTTGTTGTAAAGTTTTCATGTGTGCATGTAAGACCTGATAAAAACGTTATAAAAGGAACCTTGCCAGATTTTGATTGCGCGGGAAGAAACACAGAAAACTTCATACTACACTTCAAAGCATCGCTTTGGTGTTCATATATACCAAGCTCACCACCAAAACACTTATACTTTTCAAGCTGCTTCATGATTAGTACTCAATCACGCTTCGGATAGATTTTCCTTCATGCATGAGGTCGAACGCCGTGTTGATTTCATCAAGGGGCATTTTATGCGTAATCAAATCATCAATGTTGATTTTACCATCCATATACCAATCTACGATTTTTGGTACATCAGTGCGGCCTCGCGCGCCACCAAAGGCAGATCCGCGCCATACACGCCCTGTGACAAGTTGGAACGGGCGCGTGGAAATCTCTTTTCCTGCACCAGCCACGCCGATAACAACACTTTCACCCCATCCTTTATGGCAGCATTCTAACGCTTGGCGCATAACATCTACGTTACCGATACATTCAAATGAGTAGTCAACACCGCCATTTGTCAAATCACATATAGCCTCGACAACGTTGTCGACCTCTTTTGGATTGATAAAGTCTGTCATACCAAATTTCTTAGCTAGCTCAACCTTTGAAGGGTTAATGTCTATACCTATAATCCTAGACGCGCCAACCATTTGTGCGCCTTGTATGACGTTTAAGCCAATTCCACCTAAGCCAAATACAGCCACTGTTGAGCCTGGTTCAACCTTTGCATCAAAAACGACAGCCCCAACACCCGTCGTCACACCACACCCGATGTAACACACCTTATCAAAAGGCGCGTCTTTGCGGATTTTTGCGAGTGCAATTTCCGGCATAACTGCAAAGTTTGAAAATGTCGAGCAGCCCATATAATGCTTAATGCTTTTTCCGTTTATTGAAAAACGGCTTGTTCCATCTGGCATCAAGCCTTGCCCTTGTGTAGAGCGAATAGATTGGCACAAATTTGTCTTAGGGTTGAGGCAGAAATTACATTCGCGGCATTCTGGCGTATAAAGCGGGATTACGTGATCGCCCACCTCTAATGACGTTACGCCTTCGCCAAGCTCGCGCACGATACCAGCGCCTTCATGCCCTAAAATCGCAGGAAACTCTCCCTCTGGATCATCACCCGATAGTGTAAAGGCATCCGTATGACACACGCCTGTGGCCATGTTTTCAATAAGAACTTCTCCAGCCTTAGGTCCTTCAAGATCAACTGTTTCGATAACGAGAGGTTCTCCAGCTTTATAAGCAATTGCGGCGCGTGTTTTCATGATGCGTTCTCCTTTTGAGTTTAGTACGCCACACTATCAAAAAAACAATAATTCCGACAGTCCCGCATGTAAAAAAATTATAGATTTCGTAATAAGCGCAAAGCCATTAAGTGCTTAACCACCTTTTACTTAGTATTGAAATGCTCTTCTGCAAGAAGGTCGTACTCGGGCGGATCAATGGATAAAAAATATGTCAGGCTATTACGCATTTTATAGGACAAGGATCGTAAGACGAGCTGAGCGTGAGCGGGCGTTTTTCCTTTTATTGATTCAATAGAGCTATTGACCGCCTTTAACAAAGAACGCATGAGATGTCTGTCTTCTTTATTGGGAAACCGTTTTAAAAACTCCATATCGATATCATCTTCTGCAGTGACAAAGTCCATATCTTTGTCTATACGCGCCACGTATTGGCAGAATTGATCCAAGCAGCTTTCAAGCCATAGCATGCGTAACTTATATATTTTTTTCATATATGTGCGCCCATTGAGGAAATCCGCATAAATAAGCATGATATTGGCGCCCGTTAAGGCTTTTACAAGTACGGTCTGCACATCTTCTTGAATTGATTGCCTTGCTTCGTATATCTCCTCACCGTTTAATGAGTCTAACAGCACCTTCAGCTTTCTGATGTCCCCATACACATCAACCACGATGAAAGACAGAGATGGTCCCAAATCACCTATTTGATCGAGAAGCTTTTCATATACGAGAAATTCAAAATGTTTGTAGGTATTGATTTTACTACGAGACGATTTTTGCTGATCAAGTTCAATATAAAACTCTATTAAGTGCTGAAAATTATCAGTCAGCTCAGATGATATTGCCGCGGCAAAAGACGCTCTATTTCGTCTGTGAACCTTCGCCTGACGTCTACGGTCATACCACAAATTAATCATAACCGACACGACCGTCGCAACGGCGATTGAAACCCCGCCGAGCAATCCTTTATTTGACTCTAAAAAGGTCCATATTTCCATGTCTGTTGTATCCCTGATTTAATCCGTTAGATAAAAATGCGTCCTTTAAACAATGTGTATATGCCATAAGTTTGTTATTCAAGAACAAAAGTAAGCCTGATACGTATCTATGCCCACATCTAAGAGGGAATAAGATACATTTTATCATCGACTTATCTTTAATTACGGCATAGCCTAACTAGACAATTAAACATACATATATAATAGACTTGCTAGAGAGATAGACTATGGACGATCAAGACCCTTTTACAAATGGCTTTACCCTCGCGCTGAGCACGGTAAACGGTTGGAGCGAGAGTTTTTACGAACGCCTTCCTAATATGATTGTTGGTGTTATCATCTTGTTCTTAATTGGGCTCCTTGCCTATGGGATAGGACGCATAATTCAGGGCTATTTCACAAAAAAAGACCGCACTGACTTAGGGCGAATTCTTGCTGATTTTAGCTTTTGGGGGATGATGGTCTTTGGTGTTCTTTTGGCGCTCACTATTATCATTCCATCTATTAAACCTGCTGATATGCTTGCAAGTTTGGGGATTGGGTCTCTTGCCTTTGGTTTTGCCTTCAAAGATATCCTGCAAAACTGGCTTGCGGGGCTATTAATCTTGTTGAGAATGCCCTTTCGTAGAGGTGACCAAATCAAGATTGAAGATGCGGAGGGCACAGTCATGCGCATTGAGCCGCGTGCAACGATTGTTCGCACATATGATGGACGTGACATTGTAATTCCAAACACCCGTGTTTATACGAGCATGGTACAAATCAACACCTCTCAAGAGGTACGCCGTGTCGAGATAAACTTTACTGTTGGATATGCATACGACGTTAGACAAATGACTGAAATTATCGAAAACTCGTTGGCGCAGGTTGATGAAATTCTTAAAGACCCAGCCCCACAAATCATTTGCTGGGAGCTCGGCTCGACATCCCTTGAGATGAAGGTGCGGTGGTGGATTAACTCTGAACGTTCAGAGGAAATCATCTCACGCTCTCGCGCTGTACAAGCTATTAAGGAGGCGTTTGATGCCAATGACATCGATCCGACAGATCCACAGCTTATCTACTATCAAAACGCGCCCCACGCAGAACCTTATAGCGATGGTGAGAACCAAGATAATCAAAAGCCGAATACTCAAAAGAATAAGACGGTTGTCGCGGGGCCTCCACCGCCTGAATTTAAAATTAGCAAAAACGATCCTGAGGCTGACGCCCCCAAAATAGATTCAAAAGAACGCACTATGCTTGATGATTCAGCACCACAAAACTAAGCTATAAATACTTAGCGCGCTTAAACTTTAGATGGAGACGTTCGCCCCTTATAATTTAAGGTGCGATGCGCTTAACAAACTCAGACTTGAGACCCATAGAGCCAATTCCAGGGATTTTACAATCAATGTCGTGATCCCCCTCAACCAGTCGTATGTTTTTTACTTTTGTGCCAACCTTAACAACTGTTGAAGACCCTTTAACTTTGAGGTCTTTTATGACGGTTACGGTGTCGCCATCTTTAAGTTCGACGCCATTGGCATCTCGAACAATCACAGTGTCTGAGGCCTCTTCCCCTTCTTCTTTTGACCATTCATGCGCGCATTCTGGACAAATTAACAAAGCGCCATCTTCGTATGTATATTCTGAATTACACTTAGGACAGTTAGGAAGATCGCTCATTGGGAATGACTCATATAAATATTGGAATTAACCTCTTATATACCCCTTTCATAATTTTTAAAGCGATTAATGATAGTTTTTATATTTGTAAGATTTTTAGCTCATATAAAAAATTTATCTATGATCATTTATCTAGATATTTGCTAATTTAACTATATCTAAATAATTATAATGTTTTAGATTGTACAAACGATCGTATGAATAGAGGAGATCTATAAAGTGAATAAACAAGTATTACATGAGAGACTAGAGGCTCTTGAAAAGAAAATAGCCGACTTTAAAGAACATAGAGACTTTGAAGAGCACTACAATGATGGTCACAAAAGAACAGTTTTAGAAATTGAGCGCCATCAAAAAGAACTTCATGATAAAATCCAAAAAGATATTCATGATAGCGAAGAGGCTCATGGCCAACTATCGATGCTAGAAGAGCAAATGATTATTTTGATGAACTCATTATAACTCTAAAAATTACCGGATACGTATAAAAACGTATCCGTTTTTTTTAAGCCAACACGCCTCCCCTAAATTATAAGCGAGACGTGCAACCCCATTATTAGCCCATTCCAAACGTCATCTCATAGTTATCACCTTCAATGTAGCTTTCGGGACTACTCATGCTGCTATGGATTACGCCATCTTCGACATTTACACTGTCTATCACAACAGGATGACCCCACAAAGAATGCATATGCTTGAGCACGCCTTTCATATTTTCTTCTTCTAAAGGACGCTCATTATACATGATGTGCTCAAGAAACAGCGCTCTATCTGTAGATTTATTATATTCGCATATTTCAATGACGGGGCGCATATTTTCTGTTCTATACTCCGAGCTCAACATACGTTTTACACGCTCAAACCCTCTTTTTTCGTGAATGGCTGTTACTTCTTGGTAATCGTCTTTGGCGTCATCCCTGACACTAAACATATTGAAGTCGCGCATAACTTTTGGAGAGAGGAACTGCTCTACAAAGCTCTCATCTCTAAAGTCTTCCATCGTATCCTTAAACACGCTCAGCCAATCCCCTTTACCGGCGAGATAAGGGAAACATAGCTCGTCTTCTTTTGTAGGGTTTTCGCACATACGTTTAATATCTGTGAAGATTGCAAACCCTAGTGCATAAGGATTGAAACGACCATTAAAGTAAGGTGAATCGTAGTCAGGCTGGTGCTGTCAGACTAAATCGAACTAGTCTCCGAAATCGAAAACTGCACGTCCCTACCCCATGACAATTTCCTGCCACGAAACAAGCGAGGCATTTCTCAAACTCTTAAATTGTTTTCTACTTTCTATATGTCTTTGATGATTAAAATGATTAAGGAATGAGGCATGAATTGAGGTGAATTTCTGGAGCGATCCCATTGATCGAAACTTGTTCCAGCCCCTTTCCCGCCTTCGAAAATGAAGGTGTGAATTCTCGACCTGATTGTTGTGATATCGTGTTGAATTCTGGACGTGCTTTAGGTCTAAATCTTTAAGCGCTGCACCATAAGATGGGCACTTGTCCGTAGTGATTTCTTTGGGCACACCATACTTTTTTACAAGCATTTTCAACACTTTCCTAGCCGCACGCCGGTCTCTTTTCTTTGAAACAAAGCTTTCTAAAACCGTTCCTTCGTGGTCAACGGCTCGCCATAAATAGTGTTGTTTGCCATTGATTTTGACGAACACTTCATCGATGTGCCACTTCCAATTCGAGCCTGAAAAACTAGTCTTTTTCTTCATATCTTTGGCCAAAACAGGACCCAATTTATTCCACCAATAGCGAATTGTTTCGTGACAAATATCTATGCCTCGCTCATGAAGAATATCTTCGACTTGGCGCAAACTTAGCGGATAACGAACGTAATACATCACCGCTAATTTAATGATTTCAGGACTGGTTTTATAATATTTAAAGTGATTTATCTTGCTCATAAAATCGATTTTACCATCGACTTAATCAAATTTACACTTTAGTCTGACAAGACCCTGACAAGACCTCCTATAAGTCTTCTGTCTTAAATTCATTGTATCCCTCATAGTAATAACTGATATCTATCCCCTTCATAAATAAAGCGCGATCATTGACTTTATCAGTTAATGACTTCTTCAAAAGGTCCTTAATTTCTAAGTCTTTAACTACGCTTCGCTGCATAGCTGAAAGATACTCATTCTTGTCGACAAGATTCCAGTCCACTACTTTTCCTATTTCTTTCTTGAGTATTAAATCTAGCCAAATACGTGTTGCTCGACCATTCCCTTCTCGAAAAGGATGCGCAATATTCATCTCTACGTACTTCTCAACAATAGTCTCAAAACTAGCCTGCGGCATTGTATCAATATGTTTAAGGGACATTTCCAGATACATTACTGGTGCGAAACGAAAATTGCCTTTTGCAATATTAACTTCACGAACCTTACCCGCAAAGTCGTAGATATCTTCAAACAAGTATGAGTGAATAAATGCAAGCCCCTCGAACAAACCCACCTTAGCTTTAGCTATATCCTCGGAGTCAAATAGCTGCTTAGCTTTTTGTTTGCTAATTTTTTCCTCTGCTTTTGCCAATTCTGCTTGGCTGCTTATATTTAACCTATTCTCGAGAACCATATTTGCAAAAGACCTAATAATAAAGTTAGAAAAATTTATTTTAGCTTACTAAAGATTAAAAATCACGTTTTAATCTGACAAGACCATTTAAAGTGATTTATCTTGCTCATAAAATCGATTTTAACATCGACCTATCCAAATTTACACTTTAGTCTGACAAGACCATTTACACTCCGAATAGCTTTTAAAGCTAGCTTAATGATTTTAGGGCTAATACTAGAATCGTCCCTATTGCGTTTAAAAAGTACTTTATGTTATCGTTTAATCATGCTTATCGGCAAGCGTGCTCGTTCGTGCAAAGATTTTATCAGCCGATAGATAATATAACCTTATCCAAGCTTATTATCTTAACAAAGATTACGAACGCTAGATATTAGATAATTAATTTGGACAACGTAAGGATTGTATTATGGATTATATTGCCTATTTTAAACTCCAAGCTAAAAACCTATTCAAAGACTATAAAACGAAAAAACCTTTTTTCGATAAGGTGATTGATGATTTCCTCTATGAATATACTCCCCAATTTTTTGATATGGATAGCCTTGTCTGTGACTTCGATATTAACGAAGATAATTTCAGCCTCATGAAAGCCCAACACCTTATTGCGTATATGGCTGGGTTTAGAAAATGGACGGACTTAGTAAAATCTTCTGATACCGAGTTAGAACTCGGAAAACTGTTGTTTGACAATCAAGACAAAACCTCAAGGGATGATTGGGATATGTATATTGCCGGAATAGAAAGCGATAACAATAATGCTTTTGACATTGACGCAAAATTAGAAATATTCAAAGCAGTCGTTCTTAATTGGAAGGTTGAAGACAACTCTTTTTCTGATTACCGCCTAAAAAAAAGATATGCCCAGCATTAGAGTCAGAGACAGCATTAGCCTTACATTGTAAGAAAAAATAAAAATACCGCCCACTATTTAACAATGGTATTTTCTTGCTCGCTTAGTTCCTGAGAACTTTCATAGGACATTGTAGCAATTAATGGTAGGCTCTCTTTTTTATCTGAGGAGAGACAAAGCCTATTATATGTTGTCGATCCCTTTGTTCTTTCTTCGCTTAAGAACTGAAACACAGGAATAGGAGAAAGAATTATATTTTTCCCTACTAATTCCTTATCTTTTTCTGGGCAAGGCATAAAAATTTGGTAGCTATGGTTCCCAAAAGCTAAAATGAAGACCATATTCGGGCAGTCGAAGATGCCTTCTTTTCTTTTGAATATAAGAGCCCTGACGTTGTTTATAGGACGTGGACCTGCTGTAAAGCTCTCAATGCATGTATAGCCAGTACCATCGTCTATTTTACCTGTATCTAAATCGTCGTATTTAAGCCACTCAACAGCTTGAGGAAGATCTATTAAAAATTCCGGAGGTAGAATAGTAACTGCACTTTTTAATAAAGCCTTGTAAACACCTAACGGCCTGTAAGGATGGGATGTCACTTTTAATGTTAGAGTTTTTGTTTCTTCATTAAGTCCTATTATTCTGTCATCTTTATATTCTTTAATATGCATACCATTAGATAGACTGGAGTCTATTCTTGATAGTTTTTGAAATGTTTTATATGAAGGTATTCCTGTTTTACCCTTAATACCGCCGACGATTCTTTTAAGATGCAAAAAGCTTGAAAGATCCTCTTCAAACTTTCCAAACCTGCCATTACAATTGTCGCACTCGTAACAAGAGAAAAGTGAAAAATTACCGACTAACTGAGGCAACGCATGTGCTTCTTTTTTAAAATCCCCATCAGTTTTTGAAACATCACAAAATCTACAATTATCATCCTTACCCCCCAAAGAAACTTTATTTCTTCTTGTCTGGAGAGCTGTTACATTGGCTACTAAATCGTATCGTTCTAAATAGAACTGGAAATCTTTACATGCTTTCTCTACAGCTTCATTTTTTACACCAATAAGTTTTTTTTCATTTGTCATTTCTGTTTACTCCCTAAATTATGAATTTCAGCTATATCTGCTAAAGAGCCTAAGTGAAGATATTTGTAACCAAATGCGGCAGCATTAAGTGAGTGCCAGATCAGCCTAAATTCACGTTGATAGGCATAGTCAAAAGACTTACTTAATCCAGCGCTGAAAATTTGGTTTTTGATGCGCTCATAAGGATCGAAATACTCTATTGGTAAATCAAAAAAATTAAACTCGGGAAGTTCCCTGCGTGTGGCGGCTTCCACTCGCGCTGTAAAGGCATCCCTATCTTTAATTATGACGCAAGAATCTACATCAAAGTCCTGATATAGGTCAGCATCCCAATCGCAAGACATACAGAAAAAGTAGTAATCCGGCATAGTGGTAGTGGTACACAAATCGCCTATGATTGGCGCTTTCTTTCCGTCAGGCATTATGATGTGTGCGCGTTCACCGGATGTAAAAGAGTCTTTTGAAAGTTCCTTATCATAGCGAGCTTTGTCGTTTTTCTTCTTTTCAACTTCCGAAGCTGCGCCAATTCTTATCTCCCCGCATTCGAGCATTTTTTCTGCATATTCACGATCTGTATAGCGGAAAATAATATCGCATGAGTTAGGGCTTTTAGGACGGAGGGGCGCTTTCGCGTTTGTGTTTTCTGTAGGGCTTTCTGGCAGATTGATTGGTGGGGGCAACCCCCTTAGATTCAATTCATACCTTGTTTGATGCTCTTTTCTGTACCAATACCATGAACTAAGAAAAGTATTTATCGGGATTACGTTTCTATCAGGACTCGTTAACGCTCGCATATTGCGAACGATAGATTTGTACCTTTCCTGAACATATTCATCTGAGGTTCGAGCTAAATTGCGGCGAGCATGGTATTCTAGCTCCCATAATTGAGGATCATAGCTTGTTTCATTTTGGTTCCAAGATTCCATAGCCTCTGTACTCGGATATGTATCAGGCAAGGTAAGGGGTGGAATACTAATAATTTTATTCGATTTATCGTTACTCATTTTTAATGCTCAAAAGGCTTATTTAGAGCTTGATCTATTTCCTGCAAAGCTTCGATCAAATCATCATAAACACGGTCCAGAACAAGCCCCCATTCTCGGGTTTGCCTATTGGCATCATAATTACCAATAAGCGTTGAGTACTCTGCATCTTCTTTGTTTTTGTTATGGGAGCCATAGAGGCGCAAATCATAAAGCCTAAATAAGGGAGCCATCATATCATTTCTTTCTTCAATTATTTCGGATAGCTCTTCAGGTTCCAACTCTGAATACGCCTTACCATTTGCATCTGCATATTGAGAAACGTTCAAGATAGCTTGCAAAAGTTTGTTAGTTTGAAGGTTTTTTACAATTTGAGAGTTTGCGCCGAGAGCTTTTAAAATAGATTTTAGTTTTGATGGCTTCATATGTTCAAAAAATTGATGGAGATCGACGCAACGCTTTAAAAATTCATCTTCACCCATGTTTACAGGTGCATACATAGATATGGCGTTAATATGCTCATTTTCGAAGCACCCATTATATTCCACATCTTTAAAATCAATTCCTGATAAATCAGGTAGGTTTATCGCTTCACCAAGCTTAAACGCGACACTGTGTAGCGTGTCGCATAACTCTTTATAGGATTCATATATGTCATTTGTTCGTTGACCTATATTTGAGTGCTCTTCAGCAGTAATAGAATTAGGATCAACAGCATAATCAAACCACCTATTGCGAGTAAATGTATTTACACCTTGGTAGAGCTCCTTAATTGGCACTCGCAAATGATCCCGACCTATTCTAGAGAATCCTAACGACCATTGTCCGCCATACCTTACAAAGCTAGTCGCGTCGACAGTGACATCAGGATCTTTTTGATATTCTAGGATCACTTCATCTTTAACCACAGCATGCTCGTACGTATTTTGAAAATTTGGAGCTCTTTGGCTAGTCATCACCTCAGTATCACCCGGCCATGTTAAATCTTTATCAGATTCATATTCTTTTTGTGAGCGTATGCTTGTTTCTTTCTGAACGGCAGCAAAGCTCAATGTAGTAATAATTCCGGGATTTTCCTTATTCGGAGAATAAATTAAACGTCCTTCACCCCGAGAGAAATTTTCTTCGTAATGCTGATTTTCTCTAGAAACCTTATCTTGATCACGTAACTCAATATTTTTTTGTGCACTATAAAGAAGAACCAAGCCTGCTTTACGTAGGGATAAATAGCGATCAATGTAGTCTTTACGGACCTTAACTTCTGCTACTCGATCATAGCTCCCCCAGTTATACCGATTACTCAATGTCTGTTTAACAACTCTATATTCTGGCTTGGAACGATCATCCCATATAATTTCATCTCTATCTAACCTAGGGCAAAGCATGTAAGTCATACAAAACTTCGGATCAATTACTGCAGAAGAGAGATAATTTGCGCCACACTGCCACCCAAGAATAAACGGTTCATACGACTTATTATTCAAATCCACTCTAAGCCATGGAGTAAATTCCTTCTCGCTCCAATAAACATCACCAGAAGTTTCTACATGGGCATTAACAGGGCCTTGAAAATCCAAAGCCCTAGCCAATTGATCATTAGGAACCAGAGCTGTAACTACATGCACGTTCTCATAATATTCTGCGGATTGGTGAAAAACCGTAAGATAGCCATCCTCATCTTCATGAAGAAACTTTTCAGCGGATGGAAAATATGTGTTCCAGTACGGAGGAATTGTCATGCGAGCTCCTAAAAAATTAAATTCTTATTTTGACTTTGCATCTCTTCAGGAAGCATTTTCATAGAAGTTGCGCCTTTTCGAACATAAGCCTGCCTCTCGCTCCGAACACTATTTATATCAACAACTTGGGTTACAGAAACCACTACCACTCTCTTAGAGAAAATCTTCTCCGGATGAACGGTAAAGCAATTATCTTGAGTTAGGTTTTCTTTCAGTGCCTTTTTCAAATCCGTGATATACATTTTTACAGCTTCGTTAGCGTCACAACTGTAGTCCTTGCGCAAAAAAGCAGTTATGTCTTCAATTTCCGCACCATCATTAATCCCTATAAATAGATTACCACCACTCGCATTTGAAAACGCACAAACCGTTTTGGCAATTTGCTCTATTTTTGAATTTCGATTTTCTTGCAAACTGAGATAGGGCTTAAATTCGCAAGAGCTTCCTTCTCCCTCACTTATAATTAAGCCAAATTTATTTGTTTCTCTCCCGTCATCTTGTGAGACAAAAATATGAGGCCATTCAGAGGAAGATATATAATCAAAAACTTCTTCTTGTTCATTTAGAAGCCAGAGCTCGGCATTGAGAAACTCTTCAATCGATTTTGTATCTGAATACTGCAGAAGAAGTGCGTCTTCTTTATTAACTTTTCCAACAACACGTAGGGTTTCATCTTTTGTGTCTATAGAGAGTGTCTTGTTTGTGGTTGATATTTTTCCACGCACATCTTCTAACTCTATCAGAAAAGCCCCCTCTCTTGCGTCTCTGTGCCCCAAAGATCCTGATAAATTCAGAAAGCCTTGAATGTAATCTTTCGCGGAAGGATGAAATTCTGCGTCATATCCGATCAACTTAGTGTCATTAAAGGAGTTGGCACTAAATATTTCAGATGTATAAGATCGTATAGGATACGCTGTTTTTGCAACATGGCTCGGAATTAAATCTTCTTCCCAGTAAGCATTTTCCGAGAAAATTAATTCTGGCATATCAGTATGAAATGAGTAACTTTCATAAAACTGTTCTATGAGCTTTATTATTGAGGTTTCAAATATAGATGTAAAAAAATGAAAGCCTATATATTTAGCCTCAGAGGCAGATTGTTTCCCATCGTCAATCGAGCATTTACCGATTAGATAAGTCCATTTATCTCCCTGTTTCATAAAAACAGATTTGACACAAAACTTCTGTTTATTCGATGCTCCAGGAATAACCCTTATTCTATCGAGAAGCTCCTTTTTTCGTATATTTGATTTACGTGTAAAGTCCATAATTGATTCCTTCAAAACCTACCGCTCAAGGCGAACCCTAAGCCTTCGAGCACGTTCACGAAAAGCGATATCACCGCCCTCAAGAATATCACATACAGCTTTTCGAATTGTAGCATTCTCTAAACCACCTGCCATATAGCTGATAGGTGGAAGACCGCCTGCGGGATGTGGTCCTGCCTCTGCAACGATAATTTGATCGGCATCCGTGTTTATAACAAGGTTAGCATTGTGCGTGACCATAATGATTTGGCGTTTTGTCTTAGCCTCAATAAAGAGCGATACTAATTCATCAAACACAGACTTTGGATCAAGATTTTCTTCTGGCTGGTCTATAATTAGCGGGCGATCATCCTTGTCATCGAGCGCAAGATAGAGCAACAACAATACAATACCTCGCGTTCCAGGCGAGAGTTTTCGGATGTCCACACCATCATAAGAAATTTGATAGCCGACCCTAATATGTTCAGTGCTAAACAGCCATTGTGCAAACTTTTGCAGCCAAGCACGATACTCAACTTGTTGTGTCGGAGCATACGGTGCGTGCGTAAGCATATTTTGTATATGCTCGTCCATAAACGCTTTCATCGCCATTTGCACTTCAGTGGCTGAACCATTCTCCCATGCAGATTTTAGAGCTTCTGTAGCAGCTTTAATTAGAGAGCCTCGCCCATAGAACGGCCCTGCCTTTCTTCTATCAAGAAGTTCTTCCTCAGCAAAAGAACCCCAGACCTCAAGGTCAGCAACCCTATGGACTGAGAAACCAAGCTTTTTCAGTGTACCTGACGCCATCGCAAGGCGAGTCATTAGTGGAGCATATAGGGCAGCAAGCGCATTTTGTTCGCTAGTAATCGCTTGAAAAACCCGTCCATAGGCATCATCGCGCTTGTCCTGAAGGATCTTTCGACGGTACGCAGCACCTTGTGCATCAATAAGCCGAAGCTCAAGAACTTGTAGTGCAGAATTTTCCTGTGCAATACGGCTGGTTAAAGCAGCGTATTGATCGCGCACCAGCTTGTCCGCACTGAATAAAGCTTCGAGACGTGTCATTTCAGTCAAAATAGGGGCAAGTGGAGAGGCATCAAGATCGGCATCGTCGGCAATTACCGGAACATTTGGATCAGCCGTAGACGGAGAGATACCATTAAGCTTAACTAGCTCTTGGTCTACCCATAAGATATAGCCCCCAAGGCTCTTTTCGACGTCCCCCTTATATATTAACAAAAACTCATCCCACTGCTGGTCATTCAAACCACTGTTTGCATGGCGGGCTTGAGCTTGGCGCAGCAGTTCAGATGCGCCTGTGGCGCGCATGCTTTTAACTTCATCTTGGAGGACCTCAAAAGTTCGACGCTGATTTCCTAATGCTTGAATTTTACCCCTCAACTTCTGAGCTGCCTCACTTAGCTGAGTATGACGAATTATCTGCTCTTTAGTTCCCTTGACAACCAATTTAGTAAGATCAGCGTTGTAACCTATAATTAACTTCTTTTTCTGAGCAACTTGTGCTGTAAGCGTTGTAACAAGGCTTTCTTTTTCCAGTTCGGTGCTAATATGCTCGGAAAGGTCAGAGATTGCTTTTGCTTCACGCTCGCGAGATTGCTGAAATCTTGCAATATTTTGGTCTCGTAATTCCGCAAAGTCGATTGCTCCATTGCATTCATCTTGCGAATGCGCTTCAAAAATAACCCTTTCAATCTCTGCAACAAGCCCATCCGACGCGCCTTTTTCTGAACAGAGCTCTTCAACGAACTGTTGAGAAAGATAACGAGCCCTTGGAAAAGACATGTGGCTGTTTGCATCACTTCCATCTAGTGAGCGGGTGACGTTCTCACCGCCACCCCAAGCAAGGGTGCTTGTTGCACTGCCGATCAGACTTCGAGCTCGTGCAAGAAATGAGGGGCTAACGTTTTCATCTGCCTTCCATCCAGAAGGTGCGATTGCATCGCAAGCCGCTGCAATTGCATCAGCTAATGCGGTCTTGCCTGAGCCACGTGCACCAATAATTGCTACAAGACCGGGATTAAGTGGAATATCGGGTGTAATCGCCCAGTCTGCGTTATCTATTTTGACATTTGAAACAATTTGCGAAGGCATTGCCGATTGAGGCGGCAACTCGCCTGCGTAAGCGCGTCCTTCAGGGTCAATGCATGCTTGACGAAGAGCATCAAACTCCAGCCCTCCTTTGACCCACGAGAAACGATCTCCAAACGGTGATGCAACATCATCTAGCTTGTGCGCGTCGCTTCCATGCAGGCAGGGTTTCAATCCACTGTAACGGGCGCGAATTTCATCGGGACCAAGATCTCTCTGCCCCAACCAAAACTCACGTTGTGCCGGGCTACTAGCAAAGATAACATGAGCAAAGCTCTCAATCTCGCGCCGTATCGTTTGGTCTGCCGCCTCACGCACTCCAGAAGTGCCATCCGTTGCGCCTCCAGCTACCGCTATCAAAATGTTTTGCTTCGCCCATCTGCTTTCGGAAAACACATCGCGCAGCTTTTGGAAGTTGACCTTAAACTGGTTAGCTCCATAGGTGAGCGCGGCTTGGTCATCGATAATAGCCGGATCAGCCTTTTTGCCCAAACGTATAAGGTCCGCTCGCGTACAATCGAAACGATCCTGCATAACATTGAATTGCAGCCGTGACAGCAAGCGCTGTAGCTCTTCGACGTGCTGAGGATCTTCAGGACTAACAAATAGATGTAGATTTACAAAACCACCTTTAGACGTGGCCACATCAAGCCTTAGCTCAACATTTGGAAAAATTAGCTTGGCCGCTGGAAGTCTACCAGCAGCTTTATGCCGTAGCACTTCTTCGTATGTATCAGTTACGTAATAATCAGTTACCGCGATAGCTTCTATGATAGGCGTGGCTTGCTCTAAAGCTGTTAAGTAATCACCCCATGCGTTCGGGCCACAGAACTGATTATTCATGATTGTGCCCGGGGCGTGGATATGCGGCTCCCAACGATGCCATTCCGATCCTCTACCAATCATAACTTACCTTCCATTATTTTGACTGCATATGCTTACAAACTTTAATAGTCAAATTAATTTGGCTACGAAGCTCGTAACCAAACTAGCCTATTACAACATTGATTTCATAGTCAATTAATTTAGATTTGCACCGTTTGTACCTTTTCCCATGCCTTAAAAGGTCGTTTTTCTTCTGATCGCAACAATTCCTATATCAATATAGCTTGTACTTGGTGCCCTACTTGAGAGTGCTGGAGCGTTTATGTCCCCTCCGAGACGGCCATGATGTTACTTTCTTTACCTATATGGTCAGAGAGGTGGCGAAATGTAATAGCGCTTGCGCAAATACGAGGCGCCGAGCTTCTTATACTATCGCTTAATTCACACATTTATCACTATTCAGTTGATACCCATCCCTACTTCGAGCTAATGTGAAGTTGTGAGCGCATTTGTGCGTTCGCCGGGGCTTTATAACCTCGTACTAGGCGGCTGACATCAGCCGCAATGATGTCGCCTTTCGGTCGTTTATGTCCGGGAGGCGGCGATGTATGTCCAAGCCTCGCGGCCAAAGATCGTCGCGGCTGTCCTAGTACAGTTTATAAACTCCCGGTCACCAGAGTGCTTCGCTCTTGGTGACTTTTTAATATAGAAGGGAGCGCACCATGAAGAACACTACACTTACAATCCTATCAGCCGCTATGCTATCTGGGTGTGTAACACCGGCGCAATGGCAAGCCAACCATTACCATGATGAGTTCACGGAAACAAAAACTTGCCGCGTTGAAATGGGGAATTCGAACCAGCGTGAATTCGGGCGTGCGATGATGGGAACATATATCACTTACAACTTTTATGCTGAAAACCATGATGGTGAAGCTCGCGCAGGCATAAGAAGTGAGCCATCCATTCCCATTCACGGAGATGTTCAAATCAAGGTTGGGGAGACCTTGTATACAATCACAGCAGACGACACACCTTTGGATGTAAAACCAGCAAATCCTCCATCCAGCAAAGACTATGCAGCGACACTGGACACAATACACAAACAAATCAGTCCTTACCGAGCCTATACCGGTAAGAAAGCAAAAGCGTTACTGCAAGATATTATTCAACAAACTGGTGAGGTTAAATTTAGAACCGTGGGTGTCAATGCGGCAACATCAGGGACAGGAAGATTCATTGTTGATGATCAGTTCATAGCATCGTTAAAAGAGTGCGGTCTTGCAGCATGATTACACTTCAACAGATACTCAGATCGCAATCATCAATACTCGACGATAAAAGAGTTAAACTCGTCCGTCATAAAGATAGCCGCATTGAATATAGAGACCTTCTGAAAAACAAAGACACACTTCTCGAATATCAAAAAGAGCAAGCCAAGCATGTTTTCAAAGATTGTGACTATATCGTTTCATTTGTTGGGATGGAGCGTAAGCAATCGGTTTTATTTGGTGTGTTTAAAGTTGCAGGGCATGTATTTAAGAACGGTCATTATTGCTATGATCTAGAGCAGATACATGAATTTGATGATCTTGCTGATCGGCTTGTGATTGATTGGGGGCAAAACGCCATTGCTTGGCACCAATGGTACCACCTACAACAAAAGCGTGTCGTCCAACTTTTACCCTCTGGGTATGTTGGGGCATTTCCTGGATTGCTAAATTTTGTACTTGAGTTTAACGAACTTAAAACACTCACCGATAATCCAGATGCCAATCATGAATGGAAAGATCACCTTTCTTCAATCAATGGTATCTATATGATCTTGGACAATAAAACAGGTAGTCAGTATATCGGGTCCGCTAATGGGAAAGATGGCGTCTGGCAGCGATGGCGCGAGTATGCCTTGAACTATACAGGTGGAAATAAAGAGCTTATTGCTCTTTTAAAATCGGATCCGCAATATTATAGGCACTTCAAGTATTCAGTCCTTCAAACACTACCGAGCAACATCACACAAAAAGAGATTGTTGCGATTGAAAACTTGTATAAAGAGAAACTTGGATCGAAGACCCATGGTTTGAACGCAAACTAGAAGGCGCTTATAGAGATCAAGCATATGCGCTCTCGCCCCCTATTGACATCTTCTGGATGAGGTTTTATAAGCAGAATTGCTTGGGAGCGCTTTCCCGAAAGGGGTTGAGACCTAATGCTGGTAGCAGTCCAGGACCAAGCCGGTGAGGGTCAACCGTGGAGACCTTCTTGATGCTAAAACGGCGCGTCTTTTATTAGGCCTAAACCAAGAGCACCGACATTAAACATTGAACGTAAACAATGTCAGATGTCGGTTTTTTTATTAGGCTTTCCAACTTAAAAAAGATCGACACCTGACTCCGACTTAAAAGGAGACAGACATGTCGCAAAAGAAAAATGTCTTGCAGATAGACTATATCTGCCCCACTGCGCTAACAGACTATCAACGTCAGTTGCGCACCCCATCAAAGAAACAACTGAGCAAAACCAAACGCCTGATTGAAGAATGTGGCTTTATTGTTCCCGTTATCATCAGCAAGACAGACCAAGTAATTGTTGGTCAATATCTTGTCGATGCTGCGCGCGACATGAAGCTTGAAACCATTCCCGTCATCCGAGCTGATCACTTAGATGAAAAACAAGAGCGTGTCTTGCGCCTTGCGCATGACCGTATTTTGGAAGAAAGCGAATGGAACAAGGAAGCCTTGGCGTTAGAGTTTTCCGAGCTCAAAATCATGCTTCCCGATTTAACAATCACAGGGTTCGAGATAGAGGAAATTGATCTCACGCTTGATCTTATCACTGATAGCAATCCTGTAGATGATATCCCAGAGATAGATGAAGACACACCGCCAATCACACAACTGGGTGATGTATGGACTCTAGGCGATCATATATTGGTCTGTGGTGATGCTCTAAAGCAGGAATACTATGAAACCATAATGCAAAAAGATAAAGCTGATATGGTCTTTACCGACCCTCCCTACAATGTGCCTGTCTCAGGACACATTTGTGGCAATGGTAAAATACGCCATGATGAATTTGCGATGGCTTCTGGTGAAATGTCAGAGGAAGAGTTTATAGCGTTCAATAAAGACTATATGAAGCATCTCGCCCCATACAGCCGTGATGGATCTTTGCATTATATCTGCATGGATTGGCGCCATATACATGAGCTACTCAGTGCAGCCAAAGATCATTACACGGAACTCAAAAACATCTGCGTTTGGAATAAGAACAACGGAGGTATGGGCTCTTTCTACAGAAGTAAGCATGAGCTGATTTCTGTTTTCAAACAGGGAACAGCCAAACACACCAACAATGTTGCCCTCGGCGTAAATGGACGCTACCGCACCAATGTGTGGGATTATCCCGGGGTCAATACCTTTGGCACACAAAGTGATCTTGAGATGCACCCCACCGTAAAACCTGTGGCCATGATTGCCGATGCGATCAAAGACTGTACCAAGCGTGGACAGATCGTACTTGACCCCTTTGCAGGATCAGGATCAACGCTCATTGCCTGCGAGGAGACCGGACGCCATGCCCGCTGCATCGAGCTTGAACCCAAATACTGCGACGTCATCATACGCCGCTGGCAGGACCTCACTGGCGAGAACGCCATACACTTAGAAACCCAAGAAACCTTCGACAATACTCAAACAGATAAAGGAGAAAAATCATGAGTGATGATGACAAAACCGGATACGGCAAGCCACCAAAGAAGCATCAATTCAAGCCTGGGCAATCAGGTAACCCCAAGGGACGCCCCAAGAAAGTATCTAAATCATATTTATATGCAAGGATCTCAGAGGAGGCCTTTAGAAAGGCCATTTTGTCTCAACTCAACGAACCTATAACCATAAGTGAAAATGGTGAAAATTATTCAATACCCAGAATTGATGCCGTTATAAAGACACTAACGAACAAAGCTCTTCAAGGCCACATACCTGCCATCAAAGAACTTCTAAAGTGGGCAGATTCAACATCGAAAGGAGAAGACAAAATGATTATGAGTTTATTTGAGACAACATCTAATTTTGAAGAGCACAGAATAAAATCTATGGGAGCCCCTGGCTCTTTCCAGCATATTCACGAACGTTTAAACTATTTTATTAAAAAAATGCATTTAAGACGTCTGGATGGAGAAGATAAGGTGCCTTATGAGGAAGGTGAACCGATTTTAGACGAGGATTGGAATTACTTCATGACTCAATACAATCAACTTAAAAAGGGTAATATAGAAGAGGTCAAATGGCCTCCATTATATCCAAGCGATATAATGATTGCTAAGACCCGTAAAGAAATCAAAGCGGATATTGAGCAATCCTCTACAGAAGAGGATAAAAAAACTCAAAGCACCGAATAGGACTGGACTTACCCCCTAAAGGAAGCGTGTATGGACCTCCAAGAAGGAGGCCCATATGCAACAAGAAACAAGGCCAACCAAAGACCTAAGAGATGAGTGGTTCAAATTGTGGGGTATTCAACCCCACCGACGTATTGGTCGAAAAATGTTGGAACGTAGTATTGTATTTAAACGCAATGAAAAACACTTGGATCCATGCATCCAAAAGCGTCTTAACAGACTTGTTCAAAACTATAAGCGTAACCCAAAATACTTTGACGAAGCTCACGCTGCCTTAAAAATTGGAACAGCCGTTACTAAGAATTGGCATGGCGTCAATCATACAGTCACCCTCAAGGAAGGTGGATTTGAGTATCAAGGCATCTCATACACAAGCTTATCAAAAATCGCCTTTATCATTACAGGGACAAAGTGGAATGGCTGGCGCTTCTTTGGTCTTCGAAAGGCGGAGAGTAACTCATGAAACAGAGAACTAAGAAATGCGCTATATACACACGAAAATCAACTGATGAAGGGTTGGATCAAGAATTCAACACACTTGATGCACAACGCGAAGCTTGCGAGGCCTATATCACAAGTCAGAAAGCTGACGGCTGGAAAGTGCTAAATGATCAATATAATGATGGTGGGTTTTCCGGGGGATCATTAAAGCGCCCTGCCCTTAGTCAAATGTTAGATGATATCAAAGCAGGGAAGATTGATATTATCGTCGTATATAAAATCGACCGTCTCACACGATCATTGATGGACTTTGCAAAGCTAGTAGAAATCTTTGATGAACATCACGTTACATTTGTGAGTGTCACTCAAAGCTTTAACACCACGACATCTATGGGGCGTCTTACCCTTAACGTCCTCCTATCATTCGCTCAGTTTGAACGAGAAGTCACTGGGGAGCGTATTCGAGACAAAATCGCCGCGAGCAAAAAGAAAGGAATGTGGATGGGGGGCATTCCACCACTTGGATATAAATGTGAAGATAGGAAACTTCTCATCAACAACATAGAAAGAAAAACTATTGAATTTATATTTAACCATTATTTAGAATACGGTTCGGTTAGGAAATTAAAAGAAGGATTGGATGACAAAGGCCACAAAACGCCAAAACGAGAAACACAAAAAGGACGTATATATGGAGACTGTTTATTCAGCAGAGGAAATATTTACAGAATTTTGAACAACCCACTTTATGCCGGAAAGATACAGCACAAAGATAAAATCTACGACGGGTTACATGAGGCTATTATTTCCGAAGATCAATTTCATGAAGCCCAAGACAAAATGGCCCTTCAGAAAACAGAACGAAGAATAAAACTTAAAAACAGCAAAAACCTATTGATTGGAAAGCTATTTGACTGTGATGGAACAATCTACAGCCCATCCCACACATCAAAGAAAGGGAAAAAGTACCGCTACTATATCAGCCAGAATTTACTTCAATATAAAGACCACCCGAAGGGGGTGATTGCCCGCCTTCCCGCTCATGAAATTGAAAAAACCATATTCAATGTTACAGATCAATGGGTCACTGAAAACATTCACACGATATTCCCTGAATGTAGCGACCACACACTAAATTACATCAAGAATACAAATATCAAAATAACAGAAAACCTTATAGAAAAAGCAATTATTTGTGAGAGCAAAATCAATATTCATATCAACTTAGAAAAACTCTCATTATGGATGGCAGAAGATCATACAATTCATTTAGGCTCGCCCACCTTCCCAGAACATATTATAGAGATCCCCTTTCACCCCCGCATTATTAATAATGGTGCAATCATCGTTGAAAGCCCAAACACAAAGGACAATGATCCACTTGACTTACCCAAGGACAAATTGAAAAATGTTGTTCAGGGTATCGTCTGGCGTGATGAACATTTCTCTGGAATGACACTCAAAGACATCGCAAAACGCGGCGGCCATGGTGAAAACTACGTCAACCGCTGTATACAAGATAGCTTCACATTCTTAAGCCAATAACTCCCTGCCCTTTCCCTGTTAATTTTGAACATTACCGCCCAAAAACCTAAGTAATCTCTTCCTTGCAGAGACTTTTCGTCAATTTTAATCTTAAAAATAAAAAATATTCCTTGTTAATTCCCTGTTTAACAGGGAATCCATATCTCGACAGACCGACGTCTCCGCAGTAGAGACTTCTCCCCTATTTTGGTTCGAATTCGTAAAATCTCTGGGAAGGTCGTGAGATCACAATCACGCAAAGCCCGCACATTGCGGGGCATAGGACATCATATTCTCTGATATTTGAAAAACTCTAGACTTGATGGCGGTGCCGGAGGGATTCGAACCCTCGGTACGCTATAAACGTACACACGCTTTCCAAGCGTGCGCCTTAAGCCACTCGGCCACAGCACCCTATTCCATCAATATAATTGACACTTATATCTACTGATCTTGTGCAGAATATCAAGACAAAGATTTAATCAGAGGCTTTTTTCATTTGAAAAAGGTGATATCATAATTCCCAACGAACATAATTTGTACCACAAGGACGCGTCATGAAGGCCATCATCATTTTAACTATCGTACTTTCCGTTTCTATTTTGGGGCATGATGCTTGGGTTGCCTATGACAAAAATCTGGATTTTGCCCTTAGTGATTTTGGCTGGATGATCTCTACGTATGTTCCACAAGCAGAAGAATATATTATAGAGACATTATCTGCGGATGATCAGGCACGATATGTTGCGCCCGTTTTTCAGCTTGAGACAATTTGGGTTATCCTTATTTTAATGGGTGTTTTCTTTTCCATCGCCTTTTTAGCAAACGTGTCAGAAAACCTTGAGGGGCTAAGAGGCACCAAGTTCTTTTCAAAAAAGAAGAAAAGCAACGCCGGCCAAAGCTTGAAAAAGCGTGACCGTAACAATGCGACAAAATATAAGCGCAAATAAGTCTTTGCTTTGTTTAAGCTAAGGCTTCAATGCTTTGTGCAAGCAAGGCAAGGTCCTGTGGACGAGAGACGCTGTGATCACCATCTTTCAAAAGTTTTAAAACAACGTGATCGGTTTTTAAACAATCTTGAATTTGTAATGATTTTTCCCAACTCACAACCGTATCTTTTTGACTATGTATTAGATGAACAGGGCATGTAATATCGATTTGAGCATGTAAAAGGCTCAAAGCCTCTCCCTCTTCAATCAATTGCTTTGTCACGCGGTATGGCTCGTCACTATAATCATTGGGAAGCTCTACATATCCGTTTAAATCCAAATCGGCCTTCATATCATCTGAAAACTCGTTGACCATATCTCTTGTAAAATCTGGTGCAGGTGCAATGCCAATCATCCCCTTTACTTGAGTGCCCAGCGCAAGGGCACATAAAAGGGCGATCCATCCGCCCATAGACGAGCCTATCAAGATAATGTCGCGGTCTTTGATGCAGTGCGAAATAATGGCTTTTGCATCTTTTGTCCAACTGCCAATTGTCCCGTCCTCAAACAAACCTTCAGAGCGTCCATGCCCAGCATAGTCAAAACGTAGAGAGCCATAGCCTTTTTGTGCAGCAAAATCCTCGATGAATTGTGCTTTTGTTCCTTGCATGTCAGATTTGTAGCCTCCACAAAAAACAATCACAGGCTTGTCTAAATCGCCCTCACAGTACATATAAGCAAGCTTTGTTTGATTTTTATTGTGGTCAACTATGTGCATTTTGATTGTCATGTTTTAACTCCTCTATAAAATGGTGTAGAAGTTCGTATAACAAATTTCAAGGATCTATTGATAATCATGCCCAACCGTCCCCCTCCTGTCGTCATGCAAATCATCCCTACTCTTGGTACGGGCGGTGCCGAGCAAGGATGCATTGACGTTGCGGATGCATTGGTTAAAGCGGGCGCGAAGGCGATTGTCGTGTCACATGGGGGCACACGATTACACGAACTACAACGTGTAGGCGCCTTACATATTGACCTACCCGTGCATTCAAAAAACCCATATACTATATGGCGCAACATTTACCGTATTCGTCGAATCGTAAAAGACCATGGCGTTGATATAATTCATGTAAGATCTCGCGCACCCGCATGGAGCGCATATAAGGCATGCGAGACGTCTAAGGCGCGATACATGACAACGTGCCACAACGCATATAATTTTCACAATTCTGCAAAAAAGTTTTACAATTCGGCCATGACAAAAGGCGAGCGTGTTATCGCCATTTCTAACTATGTTGCTCAATATATGCATGAACATTTTGGTTTGACCGAGCAAACGCTTCGCCTCATTCCACGAGGCATTCCAATGGACAGGTTTCATCCTACCCTTGTAAGCCCTGAACGCTTGGTTAAGTTGACACGCGCATGGCGTATTCCAGAGGGAAAAAATGTTGTGATGTTGCCGGGACGCTTGGCAAGATGGAAAGGACACAGCGACTTTATCGAGGCGCTTGCGCTGATAAAACGTAAAGACGTCTTCGGCCTTATTATAGGCCCAGATAAAGGACATACTGACTACCGTGCAGAGCTTGAGGCGCTTATCAGAGAAAAAGGGTTAGAAAGCCAAATTCGTATGGTTGACCAGTGCGATGATATGCCAGCCGCGTACATGATCTCCAGCGTTGTTGTGAGTGCATCAACAAGCCCTGAGGGGTTTGGGCGTATCCCTGTTGAAGCACAAGCGATGGGCCGTCCTGTCATTGCAACCAATCATGGTGGTGCGATGGAGACAGTCATACATGGTGAGACCGGCTGGCTTGTCCCTCCTCACAGCCCGAAACGAATTGCACAAGCCATTGAAGATGCATTAAACCTTACACCGGTAGAACGTTCAGGGCTTGCCACACGCGCGATGCATCATGTTGCTGAAAACTTCACAAAAGAATTAATGACACATCGTACACTTGATGTTTATGCGGAGCTTTTATCCTAAAGCGCTGCTTTTTCTTCTTGTTCGTTGATATACCACTCCGCAGTCCAAGACCATAATGTTTCCAACTCTTTGTTGTATAAATGAATAGAAGCAATACGCCCCAGCATTAACCAAAAATCATCGTTATAGATCTGTGCCTTTTCTTGCGCATCAACGCGGTGGGGACGCACTTTTAAGACCATATACGTTTTGCCCTTTGCCGATATTTTGTTTCGAATATAGGCGGCCTCTAAATGTCCAAGCGGTATAAACTTTAATAAATCAATGTTTTGCGCGATAACCGCATAGTTTTGCTCCATAAACTCATAGGGGAAAAACAAAGGCCCATCGGCGGAAAAATCAAGATTTAACCCGACCTTAGGCGCATCAGTTACATTGGAATGAATATAGGTGCGAATGACAATGTCTGATTGTTTTGGGTCGACTGCATTATATTCGATTTCCAAATCAGCCTTGGATTGTTTGAGAACGGCATCTTTACGCATATCAACGGCCGTTGCGTATTCTTGTGTTTGCTTAGCCCACGCCTCATAGTCAATGGGTTGTTCCGCCATTTTATGAAATAACAGCGCTACATCTTTGGCACTTGTTGCTCTTTCAAGTAATTGTGCTTTACTTGGCGCAGCTATGCCCCATGTAACAAAAAGAGTTAAAATAGTAAGTTTAATGATTTGAGACGAACGCATAATTTATTTTTATCTATGTTTTCTTTATTATTATACTACCCTATTGAACGGATATCAAAAAGACTATAGTGCGCATTGAAACAAAAAAGCAAAACTAGATGACAGAAGACGACGATACATTGTGGAAGATTATGACGGAAGATGTAACACCTCTAGAGGATCGTCAAATTCCTTTGCGTAAAACAACGCGGCCTGCCCGTACAAAAAAACCACAGCATGTACATGTTAAATCGCATAATAAAGCCCATGAGCTGGTGCATTCATCATCACCCTATCATGAAAAACCACCTGCCCCGCTTGATAAAAACACGGCCTCGAAACTTCGAAAAGGTCAAATTAAAATTGAGGGACGCCTTGACCTTCATGGCATGAGCTTGGATCAAGCGCACACACGTCTCACGCCATTTATTATGGATGCGTATTATAACAAAAAAAGATGCGTAATCGTCGTGACAGGTAAGGGCTTGGGGATTTTGCAGCGTAATGTTCCATTGTGGCTTGAGCAACAGCCTCTTAAACAAGTTATCATGAAAACAAGCCGCGCTCATGCCAAGCATGGCGGTGACGGCGCACTCTACGTCTATTTAAGGAAAACACTATGAAGCAATTATACGTTGCACTGAACTCGACCGAGGCGCATATCATCTCTCATCTGCTTCAAAATGATGGCATAGATGCTCGTGTTCAGGGCGATTACTTGCAAGGCGCCGTCGGGGGGCTACCCACAACGGGACATATTCGGGTTGTTGTCCCCGATGAGGATTATGAGCGCGCGCAACATGTCTTAAAAGAATTTCAAGAGGCCAATATGCGCGTAGCAGTTGAAGACGTGCATGAGAGCGAGCACGAAGACAACTATTAAGACAGCCATGAAGATGAGCCGCGTTAAAAGATATCGAGCGCCTTTTTAAGTGTGCGTGTCACCGTCTCTCCCTCAATATCACGAGAGACGATCATCTCAGCTATGTATGTTCCGCGCGTCCATCCCGTTTGAGGCTTGCGTTTGCCTATAAAATAATACTGGCGTGCTTTTATTTCATCCTGCGTAATGTCTTGTGATGTCAGCACCTCTCCATTGGGATCTTTAAATGACATATGAATTTTATCCCCTGGCTTTGCTCCAAAATATACGCCCCAAAATGAAAGAATATCACTGTCCTTATTTGCGAATGGCTCTTTAATACCGCGTGATATTTCGGAAAAAACAGGACGCCCTCCAATAAAGCCGCCATCATATAATGCAAATGGCTCATATTTAACTGTCTTTTCTCTCCATAACGGCGCCACCGTTTCAAGGCCACAACCTTCATATTGTTTTTGCCCCGTGAACGGATCAACATGTTCTCCATTATGAAGTAACGATAGGTGAATGTGCGGATGTGCGCTTATTCCAGATAAACCGACCTTGGCAATATTTTGGCCTCGGCGCACTTTATCCTCGGGCTTCACGCTGATGCTACCCTGCTTTAGATGGCAATATTGTGACAGCCAGCCTTCACCATGGTCGATAATAATCCCGTTTCCGCACTCTTTTCGTGCTTGGCGTAATTCATCCATTTCATCATCGTTGCGAAATCCATCTGCCTCACCATCGCGGAGGCGTAAAACAGTACCAGAGGCAACAGCACGAACATCAACACCGGCCTCAACCTCTTCAAAAGATCGTATGGCAATGTCTGTTCCCTTATGCCCTTCGTAAGACCGTTTATTACAGGTAAAGTCACGGGCAACACCTGTGTCTGGGTCTACATCAACATAGTTCATAAACCAGCAATCTTGTCCCAATTCGCAATTGATAGGCAAATCAAACTTCATTTGTTTATCTTGCGCTAACGCAGGTATTCGCGTAATTTCCAAAAAGAAAATTGCCCAAATCAAAAATATTATTGATTTTTTATTTTTTAATATGTAAAGTTTGTTCATGTTTAAAGCTCATTTCGATGGAAAAGATATTTCACCTCAAGAGTATATTGAGGCGGTACATAAAGGCAAGCTTCAATGCCCTTGTACAAAATGCCGTGACGATGAACGATTTAATCCAGAAATGAGATTTGTTCGCGAAGTGAGCTGTATTGATGGTGGCGAAGGCCTGCAATACTCGAACGGCTTGAAAACTGTTGCGCGTCTTGCTCATTTCACAACAATGCCAAAACAACCCCACCACCCAGATTGTGATGCACACATCGAACATGGGTCGGTACATGTTAAGATTGACCACGCGTTAAAAAATAAGAAACATATTTTATTCAATCTCAATCATTTGCCAAAATATTTCAGGCATCAGTTTAACCTCCAAGTTAAAGAGCCTCGCCCTGATCTCATTAGCGCAATGGAGTGGAAAAAAGTTCATGATTACAGGCCCGTATCAGTAAATGATACGCAAGACCTTATTGACGCCGTAGATCGCACTGTTTCAAAACAAGGTCAATCAGCAACACAAAAGCTTTACGTTCATTGGGGCCCACATGTAATGGCGTGGGATAATTTTGATTGTCGCAATAAACCAGACATGCTGGAAAGCATATATAAATCAATGATCCACTGCGCTAAAAAGTACGCGCGCCCCCTTTCTGGTGAAACGCACCCGCCCTATTCTGGCGAGCACCAATTTTACAATGACTTTCCACGCCTTATTACTTTGGAGTGTTTGCAATCATTTAACACAAGCGCGTTTCAAGGCGTGCGCGGTGAAGAACAGCACATCACACTTGGAAAAGGGCGCGACCGTAAAAAATGGTATCCTCTTGTACCAGCCATTGAGGCAAAAAGAGAACGCGTTCACGAGATTTTACAAGACGCCCAGAGCTGTAATGTTATAGGGCCACTGCGTATTCATTTTTTCAGAGAACTCAACGCTTATAATCAAGATAGACCGGCTGTGCTTGGCGTACACGTTTCCAACACACCTCAGGTCGGCGTCATAAAGCCGTCTGACTTGTCACTACCAATCTTACATGATATTGGCGGCCAAGTTGGTTGGGACTTTGAACGGTTTGATAAACAGCTTAAGGCAGGCTAACCCCTGCCCCTTGTTACCCATATACACGCCCTGATTTTGCGCATAAGGGCGCATGAGATCAGCACCTTAAAAGGTTATAACATTAAAGCTTTAGGCCTCAACAGCGTTGCTTTAGGCGTTAAGTATTATAGAGTTACTTGACATATACTCTTTCCAGTGCTAATAAAAGTCTTCACAGAAAAAATTGAGGAGCCACCCGCATGAGCTGGAAGCTAAATAAAGAATTTCATACTGTAACCCATAAAAACTTCGAGGAATTGTACACCAAGTTTCTCGTAGAGTGTTACGCCAATAATGGCAATGATGTTTCTGTATCTATTGAGGCATTATCAAAGCCGAAAGCAACAGCCCCTATTGATGCACCATGTGGAGTGAGCCGTAAAATTCACGCCGTAAATCAGCAAAACACAATTGCAAGCGTTAAAAACTTTGATAGCCTAAGTGAGACTACATGGTCACAGGCAGCCTATATAGGTGTAAATGCCAGAAACGAACAAGGTCAACTTGTTGGTCAGATTGAACTTAAATCCAAATCAGATTCAGAGTTCTTCACCCCTATCACGATATCAGTAAAAGATCTTACAAGATAAACTTACTTAGATCCGCTGTGCCAGTGAGGTCCGTTACCTGATTACGCACATAATCTGCGTCAATGGTGATTGTCTCACCTGATTTATCGGGTGCGGTAAAACTGATATCATCTAATAACTTTTCCATGACCGTCAACAAACGACGCGCGCCGATGTTTTCGACCTTTTCGTTAACATCAAACGAGATTTTAGCAATCTCGTCTATCGCGCTGTCATCAAACGATAATGTTACACCTTCTGTTGCCATTAGGGCTGTATATTGTTTGATCAAACACGCATCTGTTTCCGTCAATATACGTTTGAAATCCTCTTCCGTTAATGGTCGAAGCTCAACTCGTATGGGGAGACGCCCCTGAAGCTCAGCAAGCAAATCAGATGGCTTTGCGTAGTGAAATGCTCCGCTGGCAATAAACAGAATGTGATCTGTTTTCACAATGCCGTGTTTAGTCGTGACGGTTGTACCTTCAATTAATGGCAATAGGTCACGTTGCACGCCTTCACGGCTTACATCCCCGCCACGCGCATTCGTGTTATGTGCAATTTTGTCAATTTCATCAAGGAAGACGATACCGTTTTGTTGAACAAGTTCCAGCGCATTTGAGATAACCTTGTCCTCATCCAAAAGCTTGTCAGATTCTTCCGCAATAAGAATGTCATATGACTGCTCAACAGACATTTTCTTTTTCTTAGTTTTTGGTCCCATTGCATTGCCCATCATGTCACCGATACTCATCATACCCACTGATGCGCCGGGCATACCGGGGATTTCAATACTTGGGAAAGGGCTTGCCGTGTCAGCAACCTCAATTTCAATTTCTTTATCGTTAAGCGCGCCCTCACGAAGCTTTTTACGAAATGATTGTCGGGTCGCCTCACCGGCTTCTTTGCCGACCAATGCGTCAATCACACGATTTTCAGCGGCTTCTTCTGCTTTAACCTTTACTGTTTCACGCATAGATTCACGTGTCATGTGTACAGAGGCTTCCGTCAAATCACGAATGATCGATTCAACATCCTTTCCAACATACCCCACTTCCGTAAATTTAGTCGCCTCAACTTTAACAAATGGAGCATTAGCAAGTTTTGCCAGACGGCGGGCAATTTCAGTTTTACCAACACCTGTGGGCCCCACCATCAAGATGTTTTTAGGATAGACCTCTTCTTGCATCTCCTTGTCAAGTTGCATACGGCGCCAACGATTTCTTAATGCAATCGATACGGCTCGTTTAGCATCTGATTGACCAATAATAAATCGATCCAACTCAGACACGGTTTCCTTAGGTAGAAAAGAGACAGCCTTAAATACAGAATTTTCCATTACTTTATATTTTCTTATTTTCTTCGTTTGTTATAGTTTTTCAATGACGACATTATGGTTTGAATACACACAAATATCGCCGGCAATTTTCATTGCCTTTTTTGCGATGTCCTCGGCGCTCATGTCTTTTTGGTCGATCAATGCGCGCGCAGCCGATAGTGCATAATTGCCACCAGACCCGATACCAATGATGCCATCTTCTGGTTCAACAACGTCACCTGTTCCTGACAAAATCAATGATGTGCTTTTATCACAAACAGCCATAAGAGCCTCAAGCTTTCGAAGGTATTTATCCGTTCTCCAATCTTTTGCCAACTCAACGCAAGCACGTGTGAGCTGTCCTGGATGCGCCTCAAGCTTGGCCTCAAGGCGTTCAAACAACGTAAATGCATCGGCAGTTGCCCCCGCAAAGCCTACAACGATTTGTCCATCTTTTCCAAGACGACGCACTTTTTTGGCGTTTGATTTCATCACAGTATGCCCAAGAGACACCTGACCGTCTCCTGCGACTACAACCTCATCCCCTTTTCTAATGGCGAGAATTGTCGTTGCACGCCAGCCGTTACGAGAGCCATCGTGTGCATTGTTGTATGTGTGTTGATGTTGCATAGAAGTTTTCCCTTTAGTGCTTTTTGTTCTCCATCACATATGGAACTTTGACACGTTTTCGTCAAGAGTTCGTGTATCATTCATATATTTTACGGTCAAATGACTGGACGCGTGTCTCAAAATCATGAAATATAGGGTATATACGTGCACTCATTAATTACACCCTTAACAACAACTAAGACATACCGCATAAAATGGACTTCCTACACTCACTTCTCGTTTTCCCCTTAATGGGTGTTTCCGCATGGGCATGGGTACTCTTTTTTGCTGTCGTTTTGGCTCTGGTTGTATTTGACCTTGGCGTTCTTAATAAAAAAGACAAGGTCATGAGCTTTAAAAGTAGTGTGCGCCTTACATTATTTTATATAGCGTGTTCGGTTTTATTCGGTATGTGGATTTATTTTCAATTTGGAACAGAGCGGGCCTTCCCCTACTTCACCGCCTACCTCGTCGAAAAAAGCCTCTCACTTGATAACGTATTTGTCATCTCGGTTATCTTTGCCTACTACAAAATTCCGCTTCAATATCAGCACCGCGTTTTATTTTGGGGAATAATTGGTGTTATTGTTCTTCGCGGCCTGGTTCTTTCTGCAGGGACGTATTTGACAGCCCATTTTGAGTGGCTTTTGTATATCTTTGCGCTGCTTTTGATTTATACAGGAATTAAAATATTCTTCTCTGATGACGATGATGACATGGATATTGAAAATAGCCGCATTACAAAAGTACTCACAAAAAGCTTTAACATTACTAATACATTGCAAGGTAGCCGTTTTTATATTTGGAAATCCAACGAGACCAGCTTTATAAAGCGCTTTCAGTTTACCCCACTTTTCATGGCGCTCGTCACGATTGAGTTTGCAGATGTGTTATTTGCGATGGATAGCATCCCTGCTGTTCTTGCGATTTCGACAGATACCTTTGTTATTCTTACCAGTAACGTTTTTGCCATCTTAGGCTTGCGGGCAATGTATTTTATGCTTGCCACATTGCTAGAGCGATTTGAGTATTTGAAATATGCGCTCTCTGTTGTTTTGATATTTATTGGCGCAAAGGTCTTTTACGCTCATTTCGTCCACAAAATTGACCCGCTTGTATCGTTAAGCGTTACATTAAGCGTGTTGACAATCGGTGCGGTTATTTCATTTGCAAAGACTAAGAAAACATCAGATTAATTAGTAAAAAAGACTGAAAATAACTGGCTATCGTTACCGAATCTTCATATTTTTATGCCTATACTTGTATCTTGAACAATAAATAACGGGATAATTTTTTTGACAGTTTCTAACCCACAACATCACCCGCAGCAACCGACACAGCTTGTCGAGCTCATCCGTGAGCCCTTGTCGCTTGGTGATTTAAATGATTTATGCGATGCAACGGAGCTTGCCATTGAAAATGGGGGAGGCTTTGGATGGGTCAACGTTCCTGATCGCAACTCTCTTGAGCTTTATTGGCAAGGGGTCATTACCGTTCCCTCACGCCTTTTATTTGTGGCGCGCCAAGACGATGTAATTTGTGGAAGTGCCCAACTAGTTTTCCCTCCTAAAAATAACCAAGCCCAAGCCATGTCCGCGAACATTTACTCCTTGTTCCTTGCGCCTTGGGCCCGCAAAAGTGGCCTTGCGTCTCGACTTTTAAAATATATTGAAACGATCGCACATAGTGACGGTGTTGATATTATAAATATCGATGTTCGCGCAACACAAAACGATGCCATCCAGCTATATGAAGGGGCAGGATATCAACGCATCGGAACTCACCCGCGCTATGCTAAAATCGAAAATGAATATGTCAGTGGGCATTATTATTATAAAGATCTTAACGATCAGTCATAATAACTTTTTAGCATATTTTTTCTAAAAATCACGGAAATTATTTTTTTTTAAATATTTTTAGCTTATATTGTATAAAACATTGTACGTAGCGGTTGAAAAACCTTTTAAAGCGCACTATGAGTAATTTTTAAGTCTAATAACACAGGAGATAAGACAATTAATAAACCGGTACGGGGATTTGCCCCAAAAAAGAATGACGGCCCTAATGTAAACTCACAAATCACAGCGACAAGCGTTCGTGTTGTGGATGAAAACGGCGAAATGCTCGGTGTTCTTCCCACAAGAGATGCGATACGACGTGCGCAGGATGTGGGGCTGGACTTGGTTGAAGTCTCTCCTAACGCTGAACCTCCGGTATGTAAGATACTGGACTTTGGTAAATACAAATATGAACAACAGAAAAAAGCGGCTGAAGCCAAAAAGAAGCAAAAAACTGTTGAGCTAAAAGAAGTCAAAATCCGTCCGACAACGGAAGAGCACGATTACCAAGTTAAATTGCGTAACGCGCGTCGCTTCTTAGAAGATGGCAACAAGGTTAAATTCTCTATGCGTTTCCGTGGACGTGAAATGGCTCACCAAAATGTGGGCATGGACGTCATGATGCGCTTAAAAGAGGATGTTTCCGATATTGGTAATGTTGATGTTCACCCGAAGATGGAAGGTCGTCAGATGATGATGATTGTTTCAGCAGAAAGCACATAACCAGATCATGTCTAACGATTATTCAAAAGACCTTCCTATTTCATGGGAAGAGTTTCACAGTCAATCCCACAGCCTCGGTCAAAAACTTAAGGGCATGAAGCCATGGAAAGGTATAATTGCGGTTACACGCGGTGGGCTTATTCCAGCATGTCTTGTCGCTCAAGAAACGGGGCTTAAACATATTGAGACAATCAGTATCGAGACTTACTCTCACCAAGAGCAATCTAGCGAGCCAAAGATCCATTATAAACCAGAGCTTTCTGATGAAGGTGAGAATTGGCTTATTATTGATGATTTGTCGGACACTGGAAATACGTTTAAAATTATTCGTGAGATGTATCCAAAGGCGTATTATGCCTGCGTATACGTCAAACCGAATGGTGCAGATCAAGCCGATACATACATGGAAGAGATTTCACAAGAAACATGGATTTACTTGCCATGGGAACTTGAATCTCAGAAATTTGCAGATCACCTGCTTGCATCTTAATAATTTTTGCATGAAATTGCTTAAAACACTTGCACCAGCTGTTTAAATCTGCTTTAAACACACACGTTTAGTGCACGGGCTCAATAGGCATGCCTCGTTGCGCACCCCATAACCCTTAACAGGAGACATCAAATGCCAAAACTAAAAACGAAGTCGAGCGTTAAAAAGCGCTTTAAAGTGACTAAGTCTGGTAAAGTGAAAGCAGGAAGTGCTTTTACAAGCCACATGATGCAGAACAAACCAAAATCAATGAAGCGTAAAGCACGTAGAACATCTGCACTTTCAGCACCTGACGCACGTACAGTGTTGAAAAACTGGTTCCCGTACAAACGCAAAAAAGCATCAAGAGCATTAACTAAGACTGAAGGAGCGAAATAATGGCACGCGCTAAAAAAGGTTCACCAAGAGCACACGCTCGTCACACAAAAGTTATCAAATCAGCAAAAGGTTACTACGGACGTCGTAAAAACTGTTTCCGCACAGCCGTACAAGCTGTTGAAAAAGCAGGTCAGTACGCATACCGCGACCGTCGTAACAAGAAACGCGATTTCCGTCGCCTTTGGATCCAGCGTATTAACGCTGCGTCACGTCAGTTCGGTTTGCCATACTCACAATTCATGAACGGTATGAAATTGGCCGAAATTGAATTGGACCGCAAAGTATTGGCTGACATTGCCGTACACGACATTGACGCGTTCAAAGTTATTTTTGATCAAGCAGAAGCAGCCCTAAAAAAAGCTGCCTAATCTATTGATTTAAAATTTAAGAATTTTAAAGACCTCCCTCTTTCACAAATTGGGAGGTTTTTTGTTGCGCCTCACGCAGACAGCGTGCTGGACTTCGCATGTTTTATTGACTAAGTTCTGCGCTATGAGCTCTTTATTTGACAGTCCCGACGACAAAACCCCAGAAACGTCGTCTAACGACCGCCCTCTGGCTGATTTGCTTCGTCCGCAAACGCTGGACGATGTGATTGGCCAAGATCATATAATTGGTGAAGGTGCGCCTTTGCGCAAAATGCTTGATCGCGGGACATTACCCTCAATTATTTTCTGGGGGCCTCCAGGGTGTGGGAAAACCACGATTGCGCGTATTTTATCAAAACATACACAATTAAAGTTTGAGCAAATTTCAGCGATTTTTTCCGGCGTCTCTGATTTGAAAAAACTATTTGAATCAGCGCGCATTCGAAAACAAAACGGGCAAGGCACATTATTATTCGTCGATGAGATACACAGGTTTAATAAATCACAACAAGACGCGTTTCTTCCCGTTGTGGAAGACGGTACGATTACACTTGTCGGTGCGACAACGGAAAACCCGTCATTTGAATTAAACGCGGCGATTTTATCCCGCTCCCAAGTTCTTGTTCTCAAGCGCTTAGACGAGGCAAGCTTGGAAAAGCTTATAACGCGTGCTGAAGACATGTTTGGCGCTCAACTACCCCTTGACGCGCAAGCGCGCAGCTCTCTTATTGCTATGGCAGATGGTGATGGCCGATATTTCTTATCATTGATTGAACAAGTGTATTCTCAAACAGCAGACGATGCAAAGCCCCTTGATCAAGAAGCATTATTTGCCATAGTGCAAAAGCGCGCGCCACTTTACGACAAAAGCGACGACAGTCATTACAATCTGATCTCTGCGCTTCATAAATCTATGCGCGGCTCAGATGTTGAGGCCACGCTTTATTGGTTTTGGCGCATGCTGGATGGCGGTGAAGACCCCAGATACATTGCACGTCGTATGACACGCATGGCGGTTGAAGATGTGGGGTTGGCCGACCCTCAAGCCCTTAACATTTGTATATCTGCATGGGATGCGTATGAACGCCTAGGGTCTCCTGAGGGAGAGCTCGCATTAACACAGGCGATGATATATCTCGCAACAGCCCCGAAATCCACCGCAGGTTACAAGGCTGCCAAATTGGCTATGAAAAGTGCAAAAGAAACAGGCTCTTTAATGCCACCTGCACATATTTTAAACGCCCCGACATCGTTAATGTCAGACCTTGGCTATGGTGATGGTTATCAATATGATCCCGATACTAAAGATGGCTTTTCAGGACAAAATTATTTCCCTGATGGCATGGAGCGTACAAGTTTTTATCAACCTGTAGAGCGCGGGTTTGAGCGCGAAATCAAAAAGCGCTTGGATTATTGGGATAAGCTAAGAGAAAAGAAGCAAAATGACATATAACACGCTAGAAGATTTAAAAGCCTACAGCCCCTCTTTTCTTGAAGAAGATGATTACAATAAAATAATATCTTTAATCGAAAAAGAACCCGAATGTTATGGTCGTGGATGTTTTCCTGCGCATGTAACAGGGTCCGCATTTTTAATTAACAAAGCCGGTGATAAGGTATTACTCAACCATCATAAATCTCTCAATATTTGGTTGCAATTTGGAGGGCATGCGGACGGTAATTCCGATATACTTGCCGTTGCCAAAAGAGAGCTTGAAGAAGAATCCGGAATTAAGGATTTCAAACATATTTGTTTTGGTGAGACTAAAATATTCGATGTTGATACCCATATTATACCTGCAAATGATCTTAAGAATGAGCCTGAACACGCACATTACGACCTAAGGTATTTGTTTCAATGCCAAGGGCGCGAGGCTTTTTCGATCAGCAATGAATCTCTTGAGTTAAGATGGTGCAGTTATGATGAGGCCATAGTATTAATGAACTTAGAAGACAAGGGCGTTCGACGCATGCTTGATAAATGGCAATCGCTTGAAAAATAGGTTATTGGGGCCCAGTTAAAATACATCTTGGTCGCGTGTCGCGAGAGTGGTAAATTTGTATTTATGAATATGTTGTTTGCCATTGCCTGCGGGGGCGCCATAGGCGCGGTTAGTCGCCACAGCCTTAACCTTATAATCTCACATAAAATTGTGACGGATTTTCCCATAGGTATTTTTACTGTCAATGTCTTGGGATCGTGCCTTATGGGCATTATGCTTGCGCTTTTTACGTATGTACTTGATGGCTCGCAAACATTGAAAGCCTTTTTGATGGTAGGTTTCTTAGGATCATTTACGACATTTTCGACTTTTTCTATGGAAAGCGTGGCGCTCATTGAACGTCATGCGTACGTCGAGGCCCTTACATATATATTTGGTTCTGTACTTTTATCTATAGGTGGGCTATTCCTTGGCTTGATCTTAACAAAGCAATTTATTGCATAAGTAGAATTTAGTATGAGTAAAGTAAAACATGTCATAGTTAAATCAGACGAGCACGGACAACGCCTTGATCGCTGGTTAAAAAAACAACTCCCAAAGACACCTTTCGGGCTGCTGCAAAAAATCATTCGCACAGGACAATTGCGCGTGGATGGAAAGCGCGTGAAAGCGGATACGAAGCTTTCTGAAGGGCAAGATGTGCGCTTACCACCAGTTGAGACACACTACAGCGACGAGTATAAAATTCGCGAAGGCGACAAAGAGTTTATGGAGTCATTGGTTGTCTACGATGATGGCGACTTGATTATATTCAACAAGCCTTATGGGCTTGCTAGCCAAGGCGGATCAAACATTCACCGCCACATGGATGGCATGCTTGAGGTTTTCAAAAACCGTAAGGGTGTACGACCAAAGCTTTTACACCGCCTTGATAAAGAAACATCAGGATTATTGATGTGTGCGCGCGAACTAAAGACAGTTCAAAATATGGGGCGTGTGCTTAAAAATCGTAATATCCGAAAATATTACTGGGGCATCACGCATAATGTGCCAGAGACAAATAGTGGTACGATTTATGGAGCCCTTGCCAAAGGCGTTGGTCGACAAAAAGAGCGCATGATTTTGGATGAAGAAAATGGGCTTAAAGCGCAAACAGAATTTAGCGTTGTTGACAGGCTGGGTGATGATGCCGCGTTGATTTCATTTTGGCCACGTACCGGCCGAACACACCAAATTCGTGTTCACAGTGCTGATGCGCTTGACTGCCCTATTCTGTGCGACCAAAAATACGGGGGGTCATCTTTGGACGGGTTTGAATTGAGCGATCGTTTGCACTTGCAGGCCTACCGTATTATTTTCCCAAATCCGAACAAGAAAAATCACATGCTGGATATTTCAATTCCGATTGCCGATGATTTGAAACAAACCTGTGATGCATTAGGATTTCATCCAGACAAAAACTTTGATCCTTTTGAAGATGTAGAGGTATAATCTATCTATGGTTTTGTTTAACGATACGCAGCCTGAAAAACCAAAGTCATTGTTTAGACAGTGCCTTAAATGGACGTTTCGTATTTTGCTTTTTTTGATCGTTATCATTCTAGTTTGTATTGGGTGCCTCAATATGTTGCAGGGCACTGGGCAAACGCAAAAAAACGGCATACAAAAAACCATTGAAAGCTTTACCGGTAAACAAACTCAAATTCGTAAATTAGAAGCATTTCAATTTTTTCCTGAATTTCATGTGGCCTTTAAGGGCCTTGAGAATGGTTTGTTTTCTGAAAAACAAATTAAGGCCTATAGCGTCAATGTGCGCGCGCCTGGTGCGATGGTCTTTACAAGAAACGGATTGTTTCGTGAACTTGAAATACACCACCTTGAGTTTTTAAAAGACAGCGAAATTATTCATCACATTGAAAATGTAAGTATTGTGCCAGAGCCAAAGACAGAGCCAAAGACAGAGCCAAAGACAGGGTCACAGACAGGGACAGAGTCAGCCCCCCCTTCTGCGCGCCTTGTCATTAACTTCAATAAGCCTCAGGATTTGAAGATTACGTTTACATTATCCAATGGCCCTGACTATAAATTTTCAAAGGATGCCCCTTTTGTTATCACATGGCCTGAGGGACGTATTGAGGGCCACTTAATGAATAATGATAATACGCGCTTTGTCACAGGAAAGGCGTCTCTTAACGCTCCTTTAGGGACACTTCCTGCGGGCAATATAGAATGCTTTTTTGCAGAGCTGAGTATGTATGATTACAAACTTGCTATACACGATTTGTGGGCCGTTGCGAGCGGGCTCAAGACGGTTGCTCAGTTCCCTGCCATAGATTTTGATGCTTTTAACGCATCCCCTATAAGTAAAGATTTATCCACGCGCTTGCCTGCTGCAGAAATCAAACAGAGCGCGTGCGCGCCCTTCCTACAAGATAGTCTTACAAGGTAGTACATAAAGATGAAACGATTTTATACAACTGTCTCAACGTCATCCGATAATATAGGATGGGCCGTTTTACTTGATGATAAACCTGTCAAAACACCTTTAGGCAAGCAACTCCGCGCGCCAACAGAAGGTATTGCAAACCTTATGGTGCAGGAATGGTCAGCACAAGAGGATGAAATTGAGCCAGAAAGCATGCCCATTACACAGATCATTACAACAGCTATTGACCGTGTCACAGCAGAGCGTGATGAAATCGAGCGCCAGACATTGGCATATATTGATACTGATATGATTTGTTACCGCGCCCAGCAACCAGAAAGCTACGTCAAACGCCAAGCGGATGCGTGGGACAAATGGGTTGAATGGTATAATCAGCAATCAGGTGATGTTTTGTTAACCACAACGGCGCTCAGCGCCCTTAAACAGCCCAATATGTGTCGCGATCATGCTGTTAAGTGTGTAAAGTCGATGGATTTATGGCATTTTACCGTTTTTCAAATTTTAGTATCGATCACAGGCTCGTTTATATTATCACTTGCGTTTATGGATAAATATTTTGATGAAGAGGAACTTTTCCAGCTTTCACATGTTGAGGATTTGCTACGCTCTGAAATATATAACGAAGATTTTTATGGGATCGCGCCGACACAGGAACGAAAGTGGAATGTCACAAAGCGTGATTTCAAAGCCATTCAAAGTATTTTAGGAGCGTTATAGTTTTTAAATTTTAACACTTGAATTAAATATACGAAAGAATTGCTATGACACATTTCATCAAAAAAACATTAAGCCTTATTATCTTTTCAGTTTTGACAGCAACCCCTGCAATTGCTGCAAACGTAGGAGATAAAATCCCTCACAATCTTGATCTGTCCGACCAAACATCAACACAGCAGAGTTTTCAATCTATATCAGGTGAAAATGGTGCCGTGATCTTGTTTATAAGATCTGCTGAATGGTGCCCTTACTGCCAAGCACAATTGATGGATGTAAACTCACGTTTGCCTGAAATTCGCGGCGCCGGATACAATGTCGTTAGCGTTAGTTACGACAGCATCGACTCACTTGATGCGTTCGTAAAACAGCGCGGTATCGACTACCCTCTTTTGTCTGACAAAAACTCAGAAGCGATCAAAGCCTTTAATCTTTTAAATAAAGAAATCCGTGAAGGCTCTAAGCAAGATGGTATCCCACATCCTGCAATTATCGTTACAAATGAACAGGGTGTCATCACACATGTATTCAAAGAAGATGGTTACAAAAACCGCCCTGACATGGACGATGTTGTTGCGGCTTTAAAAGAATAGTTAGAAAAGATAAACGACATATGAACCAAAGCGATCAAAATCGCATAACTGATATTGAAGTTGTGCTTACCCGTCAAGATCAACAAATCCAGGATTTGAGTGACATGGTAAATGCACAATGGAAAGAAATCGATCGCCTCAAGCGTTTGTTAGAGAAAACAAACTCTAAAATCCAAACGCTTGAGGACAATATTGATGCCCCAGAAGCGCATCAGCCCCCTCCCCATTATTAATTTGAAATTATTGCCTTTTGCTCTGAGAAGTCACAGCCTTTAAAGTGGTCGTTGACCATGCCCATTGCCTGCATAAAAGCATAACATGTTGTAGGCCCCACGAACTTAAAGCCTTTTTTCTTTAGATCCTTTGAAAGCGCAATCGCCTCATCACATGTTGTGATATGTCGCAATTGTTCATAGGCAAGCAACTCATTTCGGGACGTGGGTTTGAATTTTTGGACATACGAATAGAATGCCCCCTCATCGGCGATGAGGTCTTGCATACATCGGGCGTTATTAATTGTTGCTTCAATTTTACCGCGATGGCGAATGATGCCTGCATTATTAAGTAAGTTTTCAATGTCTGCGTCAGTCATCTTCGCGACACGATCAATATCAAAATGATGAAATGCTTTGCGGAAATTGTCCCGTTTTTTAAGGATTGTTATCCAGCTTAAACCCGCTTGAAACCCTTCGAGACATATTTTCTCAAAAAGTCTTTGGTCTGAGGTGACAAGGTTACCCCATTCATTATCGTGATAATCAATGTATAAAGGATCTGTTCCACACCACTGACAGCGGTGCTTGCCGTCCTCATCCTTGATTAAACCATCATTCATAGGTTATTTTTTAGATTAATTGACGTAGTCATGCAAGTTCAGACGTAGAATTCGCGCCGTTGTTGCATACGATGCTTCGAGTTGTGTTTGATATTGCGTCAATAATACTGAGGCTTCGGCCAAGTCTGTGTCTTCTAAAGACGATATAATGTCTTGAAGCAATGCCATCTCGTCACTGTTAACCTGCATTCTATCTTCTATCAGCGTGGCTTTAGATGAAATGTCCGTTCTAGAGGCTGCAATATCATCTACAGCTTCATTGATAAGTGACAAAGCCTCGGAAATTGCCGCAGTATCGGCTGAGTTATTGGCCGCCAAATTCATGGCTCTTAGCATTTTCTCAAATCCTATGTCATCTGCTGTCACCCCATAATCAAGAGTATACCCATCGGCTACGGTGACGTTTTGCATCATATTGTCGCCTTGATAATATTCAATATTCGGCGTTGATGGCGTGGCCTGTGCCGTATAAAGAGGATCTGTCAAATCAACAGGCGGCACATCAATCATTGATCCTGCAAAAAGATAGCGCCCTCCTAAATTCGTATTCAAAAGTGCGGCCATTGATTCTTCCGAATTTCTGGCAATCACCTCAAGGTCGAACGGCGTTGCAAACTGACCTGATAAATTTTGTGATAATGTTTGGGCAAAGTCGTTTGCCAAATCCAGCATATCGCCCATCGTGCTAAACATTTGGTTAATACGAGATTGTGCGGTCTGCGCAACAATATTTTGTGTCGTAATACGTGCCAAATCACTTTCTGTGTTAAGCAAACGTTGCACGTCAGTGCTTATACCGGCAAAGTTACGGCTTTTCTTTCCTGATGAAATTGAAAGCTGTGTTTCGTTTGCGTTTTGTTGAATACGCAAATTATTTGAGTTCAAGCGATTAGAGAACGTAAATGTTGATATACGTGATGAAATTGCCATGTTGTCCTCCTTTTATCCTTTATTGTTTATTTTCCAATTATCGAACAGCTGCAATCAGCTCTTCTAATAGCCCTTTAATCACAGCGATTACCTGTGCTGACGCCTGATAATGGCTCTCCAGCTCGAGGAGTATAGCTGTTTCTTCGTCTATGTTTACGCCTGTCACATTGTTCATAAAATCTGCACCTTGCTGGCGGATCACTTCTGCTGATTCTGCGGCATCTGCTGCATTCGAGGCATTCAACGCGGCTCGTGACATGATGCTTTCTGCATATGATCTCAACGATAAACTTTGTGCAGAAAAGTCTCCTGCGGCATCGAATGAGACTGATGCATCTAAGGCCGTAGAAAGTCCTTCGACAACAGATGTATCACCGACTGTAATCCCTACATCACCAATGGCAAGCCCTGCACTACCGTCAAAACGCCCAAGCGCCAACAAGTCACTATCTTCTAATAGGTAGTCTGCAACACGAATGTTACGTGCCCCCTCTCCGCTAAACATATCATTCAAGCCAAAATAGTCAGAAAACCCTTGGTTTTCGGCGCCAATATCACTGTCCATTTCGTTGATAGAAATACCAAGTGTTGGATCTGTTGATGTAAGCACCAACTCTCCTGCTGGCCCAAGGCTTGCTGTAATACCTGTTACGTTCAACGCTGTGACAACATCACCAATGGTTCCATAAGTACTAAGATCGATATTGGTAAAGCTTTGTACAACTCCATTTTCATTAGTCAGACCGATACGGACAAATCCACTCCCTGCCCATGGGTCTGCTGCTGAGAAGCCCTCGTCTCCCGTCATCTCGTTTCTTGGAGGGCGTGATGCCCCTGTGTTCAATACAGCGTTCATCGTGTCCATAAGAACATTTGCAAACTCGTCGTATTTTTCTTGCTCGTTAATCAAAACCTCATCCCGAAGCTCTATGAGCCCAGCAAGTTTTCCGCCACCAATATCATTTGTGACATCAACGCCGTTCACCTCAATGGGATTAATAATCCCTGGATATGTAACATTTGTTGTTAATGTCGCCTGAGGATCAAATGACATGTAGTATGGCGATGACGTGATAAGCGGCTGCCCAGACGGAAGGTAGACCTGCATTCTATTACTATTGTCATAGAAGAATGTTACATCAATTTCTTCAGCTAGCTTTTGTAGCTCTGCAACACGTTGATCTTCATACTCAACCAAAGTTGTCGCATTCTTTCCTGATGTTCTTAGTATCTTGTCGTTAATATCATCAATCACAGTTAACGATTCATTGATGCGGTTAATCGTTTTGTCAATCTCAAGCTCTGCATCAGTTCTTTGCTCTTGAATTGAGCTCGACATATCGCGCAGGTAGAGCGCGATCACCTCAGCATCAGAAACAATCTGTGATTTTTGCGCGCGGTTTTCAGGTGTTACAGCTAGCAAATCAAGGTTTGTGAAAAACTCATTCAAAGTACTTGTTAGTGAAAAATCAGAAACAATATCACCTGTACGGCGGATATAAACGTCTAGATACTCTGCAATTACATTTTTACGACTCACGTCAAACGTGTCGTTGACCACGCCATCTACCAAATACTGATTCAGTGAGCTTGAAACAGTGCCACCAATCGGCACAGTTCCAAAGTTGCCAGTAATATAGTCAGCCGTGTAGGATTTACGTGTATATCCCGCACGGTCTGCGTTTGTGATATTTTGAGACGCAACTTTAATGTTTTCTTCCGTGGCTTGGATGCCGCGGTAGGCCATATGCAAGCCATTTAATAGTGAAATACTCATGCCCAGCCTCCCGTGTATTGATGTCCATCTTCGTCATCAAACAAATCATCTCGGTTTGATATATCGTTTGTCGAAGTTTTGTTCTTCAGTGCTTCTATATGGTGCACTGTGTTGACCTTTAATTCTTTATGGATGTTTTTAAGAAGCATCAAACACTCGAGAATATCTTCATCAGAGTTATGATCAGCCAAGCTCTCTGCTTGGTCTTCCAAATCTTTAAGCATCATCATTTTTTGTAAATACATGCCACGTAGGCTCAGGTTGCCCTGATCCATCAAGACAGCATTTTCTACACGGATAAACCCAAGAAGGTCTCTCATATCGTGTTGTAGTCTGCTATTTTGTTTCGTTGCTTGTGACATCTTTTTTTGCCTTATTTTTTATATTTGTTTTTAAATATATGTTCTTATTCGTCTTCGTCGTTTGCGGGGTGTATGTCGTTTACTCTTTCGTATGACACGCACACATTTTGCGCCGAGCGGGCTTTCGCCATTTGTTTGTCTATATCTGCCAAACCTTCTGAAAGTCTTGCGGCGTGTGCCTCAATCTCTTGAAGGATTGACATTAATTGTTTACGGACAGGCTCTCTTTCCTCTTCTGAAAGGCTTGCAAGATGGTCACGGATCATCGTGGGGTTGGGTAGATCAATCTTATTATCAAGAAACATTTCAACAGTTTGGCCGTCTTGTTGGCCTTTGTTCCATGTCTTAATAAAATGATGTACGTGATCCATCTTGCTTTGTCCTTTTTATTGTTTAGATATGTCGCCTATCTATTATCTGACAGCAGCGATCAGTTCGTCAAACAATTCGTCCGCGGTACTCACCACCTGCGCATTGGCAGAGTAAGCTTGTTGCGAAATGATCATTTTATTGAACTCCGATGCAGTATCAGTTGTCGACATCTCAATGGAGTTGGCAACAATTTCACCCGCGTCCCCTTGTCCAGGCTGTTTCAAAATCATAACACCGGCATTGTCAGCCTCATCATAAATTGTTCCATTGACCTGAGACAAACCATATGGGTTTTGGAATGTCGCAATTGGCACCTGATAGATAGGAAGAACCACACCGTTTTCAAAAATTGCCTCGACCAATCCTTCATTATTAATCTCAACGTTTGAAAGCTGTCCAAAACGCACACCATCTTGGTCAACAAAAAACGTCTCAAGCTTTGGTGTTGCTGTTGATCCAGAAAACTGTGTAACACCGTTTGATGATCCAATCGCGCCCATATCCAAATTGATTGTTTGGGGCGCCAATGCACCTTGTGCAAATGTTGGAATTGTGATGGTTGTATCCGCAGGAACAAAACTTGCGATTGTTCCGTCACCGTTAAAGTTGATTGTTAGAACATTCGATCCACTGGCGCCAACCTCAACAAAATCGGTTCCTCCTGCTGAAACAGGATTTGCCAATGTATCAACCAGCCCGTTCGTGTCTTTTTGTTTTGGCTCTTCAAATGTGGCTGTCCATTGGTTAACCCCCTCTTTTACCCACGTAATGGGTATATCATGTCCAATACCAAGCGCATCAAATATCTGCACATTCGTATTATGTCTCCCGCCTGCAGCAGTGTCTAATGGATTAAAGATTACATCGTCTGCTGGAAGGTTCAAATCAAAACGAACGTTTTGTGTGGCTTGCGCCGTTCCTGCTACCGCGCCCACATTTACAGGCTCAACGGATGATAAATCATTTTGCGCCAAGCTAATAACTCTTCCTGTATCGTCTGTGCGCTGTCCCATTAGGTATACGCCTTCTGAGTTTACAAGAAATCCATCTTCGTCTTTTTTGAAATTACCATTACGAGAATATGTGTAGCCTGATGGTTGATTATCAATGTCATCACTAACAACAAAGAAGCCACTCCCGTTAATACCCATATCTGTACCAGAATCTGTTGTTTCCAATAGACCTTGAGATTCCATGGCTTGGTTGGCACGGAAAATAACACCCCCACCAGAAAAACCGTTTCGTGTCGTGTTACCAACAACCAGAGAATTAAAATCAATCTCACGGTTTTTATATGCAATTGTGCTGGAGTTTGCCAAGTTCTCTGACACGGCAGAAAGCTGTGCGCCCTGCGCCCGAAGCCCTGATACGGCTGAATTAATGGCTGCTGTAATACTCATAATTTACTCCTTTTCGTTAAATTGTCGTCTTACTCTATTTCTCTTGTTTTAAACTTTTACTCTTTACTTATGATGATGCGGCATCATCTGTTGTCTCGGAATTTTCACTTGCAGGATCCGTGCCAACTGTCGATGATTGTGATATTTTTAAGATATCGTTTACGCCAAAATACAATCCGCCTGCACGAAGAACGATATCGCCTGAGGCGCCTGTTTCCACAGAATCCACTCGAATATTTGTAACTGTTTCGACATCCACTTCCGAGCCGTCGTCTTCTACCGCGTTGATTTGAACGGTAAGAACCTCGCCATTATTAATGGGTACGTTCGTTTCATTGATGTCGAAGGCCAAGTTATATGTCCCTGAACTCAATGCTCCTAGGTTGGATTCATATACAACCGTGCCTGTTTCGTTGAAGATCTTAACCTCTACGGCATCGGCGTCAGATGCGAGTGCATAATCCCAATCAGCAATGTCATTTTGTGCAACTGTCATGTCTGTTGCGATCTGAACGTCGTTTCCTATGTATGAAAATGCGCTGAATGAACTACTAATCTGAAGTGAGTCAAGAATGCTGCTCAACCTTAGGTTTGTATCAATTTGCTGTTCAAGTGATGAATATTGCACAAGCTGGTTTGTATATTCCGTTGTATCAACAGGATCCAACGGGTTTTGATTTTGTAGCTGTGTTAATAATATCTGCAAAAATTGCTGCTGGAGCTCTTCTGCTCCCTCTTGGTCTGTTTGTGAAACGCTACCATTGGCGGTTACAGATGAATTTGTCGTGATGACGCGTGATCCCGTATCAGAAAATAAATCTCCACTATTTGATATTTGTGAAACAATAGCCATTTGGTTTTAACTCCTAAAAATCGTTTAAAAACATAATCTTTTTTGTGTTCTCAGTAGTATTCACGCACCAGACCTACAAAGTTGGGCGTTTTTTCTTAAAAAAGTTTTGTATTTAATCTTTTGGGAAGGTTATTGCGGTATAAATATAGGTGTCGTTAGTGTTACGCTTTATAATGTTATGCTATAGTAGCGAAGCTAATATTTAACCTTTACGAATAAGCACCTTTCATGATCCCTGGCTTTAACGTCACCTCATTCTTAGAATATTTTATGGCTAACCCGATGTTGTTGGCCTTGGGGTTAATTATTGCCACGTTCATTTTGGAAGATGCGGCAACAACTGCCGGGGCTTTTTTGGCTTCGCAGGCAGTATTGCCCCCTTGGCTCGCGTTTGGAGCTGTTATTTGTGGGATTATTATTGGTGATACTGTTATTTACACATTAGGCTACAGTGCGCGCAAGCACCCACGTGTAAAAGCATGGCTACAACGTAAAAACTTGCTGCCTGACATTGAGGTCATTGATCGACATATGGCGATTGCCGTTGTCACCGCACGATTTTTACCAGGGTTCCGATTTCCTACATATATAATGGCTGGGTTTTTACGCATGTCATTATTTTTGTATTTAGGCATTATCGTTGTTGCGATTGGAATATGGACGAGCTTGTTATTTTACTTAGTTTATCAGTTGGGTGAAGCAGTCATGCATATCCCCGCTTACTATTTGTTTGCGCTTTATATTGTTGTGATTGCGGCCATTTACTGCGGCATGCCGAAGATTACCAAATACATAAAAGCACGCCGTGTGGCAAAGACGGTACAAAAAATGGTTCATCATGAAACCATGCAGATAAATAAGTTAGATAAGTGAGATAAATAATTAGAGCAAAAAACGTGTTATGCCGCAGCGGCGCGCGCCAAGCGGTCATTAATGGCAACGCCCACCCCTTCGCTTGGTATATTCATCACAGCAATCCCTTTAAATTTCGGATTGTCCAAATCGCGCATGTGTGAAAACAGGTTTCTTGCCGCTTCGTTTAAATCTGCCGTTTCGCTGAGGTTTCTGATTTGATCCTCTGGCAATTCTGCCGCAGCGCCGCCTGATTTTATGCCCATAAACTTAATACCCCCAAACGCCAAAAGCGCTTCGCCTTCCTCAACATCAACAGCATTGAGGCGAATGGGAATGGTGGGGGCGTAGTGTTTTAAAAGCTGACCGGGAGATGTTACAGTGCTTTGTTGATTAACACCGTCAACGACTTCTACTTCAAGTGCCTCCTCGATGACTTGTTTTGTCAGTACGCCATAACGCAGTATAACGGGCGTGTCTGATGTCATATCAATCACAGTTGATTCAAGCCCCTGTTTACAGCTTCCCCCTGCCAAAATCATATCGACCGCGCTGCCAAGGCTATCATATACATGACGCGGTGATGTCGGGCTTATTGATCCTGACTTATTGGCGCTAGGTGCGGCGACAGGGACGCCAGCGCCCTGAATGATTTTACGTGCAACTTCATTTTCTGGAAACCGTATAGCCACAGTTGGCAGTCCCGCCGTACACATATCAGGAAGTTTGCTTCCCTCATGTTTTGGAACAATAACAGTCAAAGGACCTGGCCAAAAATGTTTGATCAGCTCGTTGGCTGTCTCATTAAAATATCCTAAGCTTTGGGCATGCGCAACGGAGCTCACATGTACGATAAGAGGGTTGATCGCGGGACGCCCCTTCGCCTCAAAAACTCTGGCAACGGCGTTTTCATCCAACGCATTGCAGGCAAGGCCATAGACAGTTTCTGTCGGGATTGCGACAAGCTTGCCTTGCTGTATAGCCTCCGAGGCCTTTTTGATTGATTGAGGGGTAACCGCGACAATAGACATGATTAAATGACGCCCTCACCCACCAGTTTTTTAAGCTGCCCACCAGTTTGGGGTGCCGCAACGCCTGTTGTGGTCGGCAAGCTTAGTGGTAAGCCTTTTAGTGACCTTACGGCTAGATATGCAAAGCCTTCAGCCTCGAGCGTATCTCCATCGACACCTAAAACATCAGTTGACACGACAGGACCATCTAAACACTCATTTAAACGCTCCATTATAAATGTGTTATGTCTGCCCCCACCACACACATACCATTTAACGGGTATGTTTTTGACGTGGTCTAGTGAACGTATGATGGCTTGCACCGTAAACTCGGTTAATGTCGCAAGCTGGTCTTGCGGGCTTAGTTTTTTGATTTCCGTCAGTCCCCATGCGTCACGATCTAATGATTTAGGCGGAGCCTTTTGAAAGTATGGGTGGGCCAATAATGATGCCAAGGCGTCTTGATTTACCTCACCTTTACGTGCTCTTGCACCGCAATCATCATAAGGCGCGTCGAAATGCTCAAGCATGGCATCATCAATCAAGGCATTTCCCGGGCCGCAATCAAACGCAAGCACATCATTTTCGTGGCGTCCAATGTAAGTTACGTTACTCACTCCACCAATATTTAAAAACGCGCATGGCGTTTCCAATTTGTGTTCTTTTGCAATGGCGTGATGGTATAGCGGCAGTAGAGGCGCGCCCTGCCCGCCTGCTTTAACATCTGCGGTTCTAAAATCATGCACGACATCACATCCTGTTAGCTTCGCAAGCAATTCAGCATCACCAATTTGCAATGTATGCCCGTGGTCTGGATCGTGTGAAATTGTTTGACCGTGAAATCCGATCACATCAATTTGTTCCACATCTAATTGGCCGATAAGATCACGCACGACATCCGCATGCGCGCGTGTCAGGTCTTGTGCAACACGTTCCACCTCTTCGTCGATTTCAGACTTGCCAAATTGTTGTTTGATGCTTTGGCGCAGCTCGTCACTATATGGCTTTGTCAAAAAAGAAATATTTTCGACGAAATCGAGGCCGTCTGTGCGCATTAACGCGGCATCGATCCCATCTGTTGATGTTCCGGCCATTAGGCCAATTACGGTATAGACTTTATTTTCGTTCATCTTTATATCTTACCTTTATGACAGATAAATTTAAATCAGATTTTTTAAACATTCTTCAAGAACGTGGATTTATACACCAATGTTCTGACCTCGAGGCCCTAGACGCAAAACTTATGGAGGGTCCACAATCGGCCTATATCGGTTTTGATCCGACAGGCCCAAGCCTTCATGTTGGGCATTTGAATTCAATTATGATGCTTCATTGGTTTCAACAGTGCGGCCATAAACCCATAAGCTTAATGGGTGGTGGTACGGCTCTTATTCCTGATCCAACATTAAAAGATAAGACGCGCCCTCTTCTAACGCCTGAAGATATTGACAATAATATCAAAAGCATTCAGACCGCCTTTGCTCAGTTTGTTGATTATGGTGATAAAGATACAGACGCGATCATGGTAAACAACTATGATTGGCTCTCTTCATTAGATTATATCAACTTCCTAAGAGATGTCGGGACGCACTTTACCGTCAACCGCATGTTGACATTTGATAGCGTTAAAACACGCCTGGAGCGTGAACTGCCTATGTCATTTATCGAGTTCAACTATATGATACTTCAGGGGTATGATTTTGTATCGCTTCACAAGCAATACGGAACGATTTTGCAAATGGGCGGGTCAGACCAATGGGGTAACATCATTAATGGTGTTGAACTTGGCCGTAAGATGGAGCGCGCCTCATTATTTGCACTCACATCTCCCCTCCTTACAACGCCAGATGGTAAGAAAATGGGAAAGACTGAGGGCGGTGCCGTATGGCTGAACGCTGATATGCTTTCTGCATATGATTATTATCAATATTGGCGCAACGTTGATGACGTTATGGTGGGGATGCTGTTGAAACGCTTTACAACTCTGCCTATGGCAGAAATTGCAAAGCTAGAGGCCCTTAAAGGCGCTGAGATTAACGAGGCAAAAAAGATCCTCGCTTTCGAAGCCACAAAAATGTGTCGCGGGCTTAAGGCAGCGGAAGATGCGCAAGCCACAGCACAAAAGACGTTTGAACAAGGAAGTGTTGGTGACGACCTCCCCAGTATTGCGGTTGATAGATCTGCATTGTCAGGCGGTATGAGCATCATGAGCTTGCTTAAAACGGCAGGGCTTGTGTCTTCTAACGGTGAAGCAAAGCGCCTTATTCAGGGCGGTGGCGCCCGTGTAAACGATGTACAGGTAAGCGCGCCAGATGCAACCGTTTCAACCAGCGACATGACAAGCGACGATTATATCAAACTTTCTGCAGGTAAAAAGAAACATGTGCTTATCCGCACCAGCTAACATCTGGTTGCGGACAGTTTTCCCTCTGTTTACCACTCATTAATCAAATTGGACTATTCTTTAGCTGAAAAATAAGAATAGAGGGTTTATTTATGGTTCATGAACATATTACGAGCAATTTCACCATTGAGGCACAAAAGAATTGCCTGACGAGCTACGACTCGCCCACGCCAATTGCACTCAGCAATGTTTTGGCCATATGGGAAGACCCAAAATCAGGAAACATGAAAATTTACAACGATAAAGGTCAAGAACATAAACTCACTGAAAGTGGATACACAGACATTCTTGAGGCTCGAAACTATTTAAAGCAAAACTTTGTACCAGCCAAAACAGCACAGGCGTGTGACGTCATTAATATTCCACAAGATATGCCTATGATGGTTAACCCTACAAATTTATCGACACAGAAAATGACATGCGAAGATGATGTTGCGGTTATCCCACTTCCTAACGGCCTTGAAATTTACTTGATAGATGCAGAGCTCGGTTTTGGACTTGATGAAGCAGAAGTTCAAAATACTGTCAGCCAGTTCAAACCATTGTAAATTTCCTACTAGAAATGCCTAAAGGAATTTGGAAAACAGTTCCAAATGCACCTTTCTAGTTCTCAAGTAACTTTATGATTTTTACAGATTGGTCAAAGGATGACCTATCTATACGAATAAAAGCGTTCTCTCTACTTTGGCACATACTCCCATCAGGAACATATGTGCTTGCCGAAAGACTATATAAATAAGCCCTATTCGGGACTTCAAAAAAGACTATGCGCCAGATCTTACTATTACCTACTAAATCTTCACCAACCTCGAACTTGATATTATTTGGCGCATTTAAATCATCTCCTATCGATCTATAATATGATTTTATAGCTCTTGACGGTTTGACGTACTCGGAGGCAAAACATACAACGTCCCAACTGAGTGGATGAATATCTCGCATGTATACAGAACCACTGTTTTGTTCTAGAGATGCACTAAAGTTCGCAATAAATATCCTATCGTCTTTTGTAAGCCCCAAGGAAGTAAAAGATACGATCACGCTGTAAATAAATACTACAATCAACGAGGTTATAACAAGAATTCCTAACTTACGTATTTTACTCATTAAAAACTCCTCAATATTGTACTCAGACTACTATTTGTTGCCTTTTAGGCCTACTCATATATACATTTTTCAAATCTAAACATCTTGATAAAAAGGGGAATTATCTGTAGGTATGAGTGCGTTCTTCTAACTTTATTTATTATATACTGTGTGAAGCGATCGTTAAAGCGGCACGTTATATTGTTAATCTTTAGTATCAAATATAAAAAGGAACACTTTTGGACATTCCCCTCATTTCTATTGGAATTACATACTATAAAGCTTCAGATACAATTGAAAGAGCCGTTTTATCAGCTCTTGAACAGACATGGGGTAATTGTGAAATCATAATAGTTGATGATTTTTCCAATGACGGACATGAACACATCCTTGATAAATTGGCAAAGCAGCACCCTCGCATTAGCGTCGTTCACCAGCCTATGAATAAAGGCGTCGCGGCTGCACGCAACGAGATCATTCGCCGCGTAAAAGGCGAGTTTTTAGCGTTTTTTGATGATGATGATGAGAGCTGCCCAAAGCGCTTAGAAAAACAGTATAAACGAATTGTAAGCTACGAAAAAAAACACGCGCAAGGAGCCTCTGTTATTTGCCATACAGCACGAACACAAAAGTATCCAAGCGGATTGAAAAGTTATGAAAGCACTATGGGCACCAATGAAGGTCTTGCACCTAATGGGGATAATGTTGCCCTTCGTATTTTAACGGGTAAACCTAGCCCAAATATTTTTGGCTCTGCCGCCACGTGTTCTCAAATGGCGCGATTATCAACTTATAAGGCGCTTAATGGCTTTGACAAAGATTTTCGTCGCAGTGAAGACACAGAATTTAACGTGAGAGCAGCCATACAAGGCGCGCATTTTGTCGGCTTAGATGAACCGCTTGTAGATCAGACGATGACGTTGGCTTCTGATAAAAAACTCAGCGATGAGAAGCAGTATGCTCTTAGGCTTTTGCTAAAACATCAGGAGTTTATCAATAAGCACACTAATTATTCGTTTTGTTACCAGTGGGTTGAGGGTAAGTACGACTTTCTATAAAAAAAACAATTATACTTTCTTCTAAAAATGATAAAGCTACTTGTTATACACCCTGTCCTGACAATAAGAAGATTAAGCTGGGCTACCCCCAACATTGGTTTCAACCTACGATTTACGAAATTTCACAATGATGAAAAATAAACTCATTACAATCGGCATTCCTTGTTACAATGCGCAAGACACAATTTTGCGAGCTTTAAAGAGTGCAGTTAGCCAAGATTGGGATCATAAAGAAATATTAGTTGTCGATGACGCGTCAAGTGATCAATCAATAGACGTTGTACAAAAATTCCTAAAAGATCACCCTGATGTAAGACTTATTAAACACCAGGGTAACCTAGGTCCTGCAGCCGCACGTCAAACTGTTTTAGAAAACGCAAAAGGTAGCTTTATAGCTTTTTTTGACGACGATGATGAAAGCCTCCCTGAACGCCTTGCAACGCAATATAAGCATATTTGTTCATACGAAGAAAAAACAGGTGAAACGTTGATTGCGTGCTATGCTTCTGGCAAACGTCTATACGCTAATGGGTATGAAATTAATATGACAGCCATAGGCGCAAAGCCAGAAGTTCCACATGGCGCGCCTGTTGCTGATAAACTTCTTTTTTTTAGTGGAGATTCAAGCTTTTTTTACGGCTCAGGTACACCCACATGCTCGCTTATGGCGCGTAAATCTACCTTCGAGGCCGTTGGAGGCTTTGATCCAAACTTTCGACGTGTGGAAGATGTCGACTTTGCAATTCGCGTTGCTCTTGCCGGCGGTCATTTTATTGGGTGCCAAGACTTACTTTTTATTCAATACTCAACGCAAGCGATTGATAAAACTCCTGAAAAGAATCGTGATGCGGAGATACAACTAGCAGAAAAACACAAAGCTTATCTAAAATCTGTAGGTCGTTACACCTACGCAAAAAAATGGCCATTGCTACGCTACCATCATTTTAAAGGGCAGTATTTTCAAATGCTGTTTATATTGTTAGAACTTTTCATACGCCACCCATTAAAAACGACGTCTCACTTTATGAGTACGGCGCCGAAGAGGTTTTGGCATGAGCGAAGAATGAAGAAGAGGCTATCAACATGCGCTTAATGATTGCGTGTAGAGCAATTGACAACATGGCAGGCGGCGTAGAACGTCAGGCGATTGCTCTTGCTAACGAAATGACTAAAAGAGGACACGATGTATCTCTGTTTACCTTGGATCATGAAGATGCGCAGGCATTCTATGATATTGCTCCATCAGTAAAATGGTATAAATTGGGATTGGGTAACCCAAAAGAAAAAGCGAGTTTATTATTACGGCTGCGACGCATGAAAAAAGTGCGCGAGATAATGAAGGTGACCTTGCCCCCTAAAATCGGTCCATTTTTTGAGTTAGGAATTGGTTTATAAAAGTCTTTATGAAAGGAGACAGATTATGAGCCGAGGCAAGAGATACAAAACAGAGGAAATCATCAAAATCTTACGCGAGGTAGAGATTTATACCGCTAAGGGGCAGCCTGCTGAGCAGGCGATCCGCTCATGCGGTATATCAGAGCAGACCTATTATCGCTGGCGCAAAGAATATGGCGGGATCAATATCGATCAGGCCAAGCGTTTTAAGGAAATAGAAAAAGAGAACCAACGGCTGCGTAAGGCTGTGTCGGACTTAACGCTCGATAAGCTGATCTTGGAAGAGGCTTTGTCGGGAAAGTATTAAGCCCTTCCGCCCGCCGTGAGTGCGTGGATCACGTAAGTGAAAAGCTCGGCGTATCAGAGCGCCGGGCTTGCGCGGTGATAAAACAACCCCGTTCAACGCAGCGCCGCGAACATGTGCGCCGCAATGATGAAGATGCTTTGACTGAAGCCATTATAAGGCTTGCCAGTGAGTATGGCCGCTATGGTTATCGCCGTATCACGGCGCTTCTTCAAGCCGAAGGCTGGGAGGTTAATCACAAGCGCGTGTGGCGTATTTGGCGGCGTGAAGGGCTGAAAGTTCCGATGAAGCAACCCAAGAGAGGAAGGTTATGGCTGAATGACGGCTCTTGCATTCGGCTGCGTCCATCCTGGCGAAACCATGTCTGGGCGTACGACTTCGTGCATGATCGAACAAAAGACGGGCGGGCATTCAGAATGCTCACCGTGATTGATGAATATAGCCGCGAATGTTTGGCAATCGTGACAAAACGAAAGCTCAAAAGCGGTGATGTACTCGAAGCACTTGAAAACCTGTTTATTGATCGCGGTATGCCTGATCATATCCGCAGCGATAACGGCGCAGAGTTTACAGCTATAGCGGTCAGGGAATGGCTGGGAAAGATGGAGGTAAAACCGACTTATATCGAGCCGGGCAGCCCATGGGAAAATGGCTATAATGAAAGCTTTAACGGCAAACTCAGGGATGAATTATTGGATCGTGAATTGTTCGATACTCTGCATGAAGCGCAGGTTCTGATCGAGCGTTGGAGGGTGCATTACAACACAAAAAGGCCACATAGTTCGCTCGGTTATAGGCCACCTGCACCACAAACGATCTTGCCAAAACCATGTGTGATGCCTTACGCTACGCTTGAGTCACCACACATGGTGGCTAACGCATTGAAACCAAACCAGTGACTAACTCTCGAACTGGTACCATCATGTGGGGCAGGTCACCAACATAAACGCCATAAGGCTCTAATACACCTTTTACCAGAGCACCTGCCCCAATGACGCACCCCTTTTTAATGTGAGAGCCATCAAGGATTTTGACACCGGCTCCTACCCACACATCATCTTCAATAGTAATTCCCTTACAAGAAACTCCTTGTTTGCGAATGAGCTGCGTCTTGGACATGTAATTATGATTATTAGAAATAATATCCACTTGCCCAGCAATAAGAACATGATTACCTATTGTAACAGGACCTCTAATAATAGTGAAAGAATCAGCTGTGCATTTATCGCCTATTATTATAGGCCCATTGTTCGCTTTCAATACTACATGTGAAGCGATACTCGTATGTTTTCCTACTGTAACGGGGTATTTACCCTCAACATCAGAATATCTGGAGATAGAGGAGCCATTGCCAATATTTACCTTTTTCCTAATAAATCTCAAACGTGTCGGTAAAAGACGGCTCAACATTGCAGCACTTTCAAATTTTTTAAAACAAGATTTTTCAAGACGTAAAACATTTGTTCACTACAAGGAACACTAAATTATTTTCCACCTATAATCTATATGTTTCTAGTAAACACTTTCAAAAATCAATTGATGTCACAACATATACAATCAACTGATATTAAAAGAGATAAACGAAAATTAGCAAGCTAAGATAACAATCGAAATGGTGCCACGAGGGAGAATTGAACTCCCGACCTCACCCTTACCAAGGGTGCGCTCTACCACTGAGCTACCGCGGCGACATTGTTCAGAATTTTGTACTCTATCTAAAAAATCCTGTCTAGGGTCAAAATGCGTTTAACGCACTTTGATTTCAAAGCTGTTTTCGATATGTTTTACAAGTTCGTTAAAAATATTTTGATAAGCATCAAAACAGGCCTGCCTTGGCACCTCCCCTAAGACGGGAGGACGCGCCGTGACCCACTGTTCCACTTCGCACTTTTTGTGAAGCTCTTTCGATTTTATATAACGATAGGCGTCTTCCGATAACGTAATGATCAAATCAACATCATCTAAATCAATATCGTCGATGTCTTCAGGTTCTTTAATTTGAAAATCAATGCCATTAGCTTTCACCACTTCTTGTACGATGGGGTTTGAAAAACTAGCAACATCAATACCTGCCGATATTGTTTTTGTATATTTAGATAAAAGAGATTCAAGCATTACGGAACGAACCGTATTTTCAATACATACGCATAATATTTTATTTGGAAGCGTCTTTTCAGCCATTAAATACGCGGCCCCCTCACCTGCCCAATGTGAAGAACACACACCAACGTGAAAAAGCGTCTTGCCGTTTCAAAATCTATGTCTACATCATTTGATAACAAATCCTTGAGAAGCTCTGCCCCTTCATTGTGAATGCCACGTCGCCCCATATCGATGGCCTCAAGTTTTGCGCCGCCTAGATGACGTGCATTATTGTAACTTTCAACCATTAGGAAATAATCTCGTATAATAGATCGAAAGGGTCTGAGAGATAAAAATATATGTGTGTGCATGTCATCCTGAGAGTCAGAAACGTCAATCAATAACCGATGATTTTCAATTTTAAGACTTAGGCTGTAAGGGGCGTGGCCAGCAACTTTGGGATTGAATACACTTGCTTCGATCAGTTGATGGATCGCGGCATCTCGCTCAATAGCGATGTCTGCAGACGGCTTGATCCGCGCAGGTTCGGTGAGCGTGATGTTGGCAATTGATTGCGTTGTCATAGGCTCATCATAACATAATTATAAGGCCAGTACGCGCGCTATTTTTCTTCTACATAGCGAATGTCATATCTACAATTTTTTTCCCAGATATCACAAAATGTTTGTTCTTTACCCTTGTAAATGAGGGGTGTTTCAATGTCGAAGCGCTGTTCATTTACAATCAAAATTCTTTCGCTGTTATCTCGATCGATAATTGAGCCTAAATCAAAATAGTCGAGATATTTTTCTTTAGTGATACGTGCATAAATATTATCAGGCATATCGCCTTTACACTTATCTTTGGTATAGCACGGCTCAATAGTATCAACGGGCACGCTTAAAGCCTGCGTAAGGCCTATTCTTTTTTTCGTATCTATGTCACGCCAAAAAATATTCTGATCAGGATCAGATATCACCCAGCGCTGTTCATTTTCATCATACACTTCAAGGAATGTGTGTCCCATATTTTCGTTTTCAAATTTAAACCCTGAAACCGGACGCGCCTTATAGCCCATTGCTGTTAGTATGCGCTCCATAACTTCTGTTCTCGTAGAACACTCCAAAGGCGGCTTATGGTCTGTTTTACCTGATGCATGATCGTATAATTTTGTCAGCATGGCATCATAGTCATATACGTGCTCCCAAAACTCTTCATCCATTTTATGTACCGAGTTATCGTGTACAAAAATCCTGACAGCATCCACAGTGTCATTGAAATCTGGCTCGTTAGGCAGCTCGATAAGAGACGCTATACGCTGTGCCTTATCTTCCAACATTTTCTTATGAGCGTATTTTTTATACTCGTCATAGCCGACATATACACCAGCCCCGACCACTACAATTGAAAGCAGACCAATTATTACTTTTTTATATTTCATAGTTAATCAAAATGCGCGTTAAACGCGTTCTATTTTTGCGCCTACGTTACCAAGCTTACCAACAATATCTTCATATCCACGGTCAAGGTGGTAAATACGGTTAATTGTTGTTGTCCCTTCCGCCACAAGTGCTGCAAGAACAAGTGATGCGCTTGCACGAAGATCCGTTGCCATGACTTCTGCGCCTTTCAACTTTTCTACACCACGGACAATAGCAGAGTTCCCTTGAATGGTAATATCTGCGCCCATACGACATAGTTCTGGCACGTGCATAAAACGGTTTTCAAAAATCGTTTCTGTTACCATGCCTGCACCCTCACACAATGTGAGCATTGTCAGGAATTGTGCCTGAATGTCTGTTGGAAACCCGGGATACGGGTCTGTCATGATATCCGTACCGATGAGCTTTTCTCCAGAACGGCTGACCAAAATATCGTTTCCATCAGCTTCTATTTGAACGCCTGTTTTTTCAAGCGGTGCAACAAGAGCCGTTAAATGGTCAAGGTTAGCATTTTTCAACCGAAGTGACCCATTTGTAAGCGCCGCCCCAATCATCCATGTCGCCGTCTCGATGCGGTCAGGCATCACAGCGTGCGTTGCGCCATGAAGCGATTCAACACCTTCAATTGTAATTGTGTCTGTACCATCACCCGTAATGTTTGCACCCATCTGGCGAAGGCAATCAGCCAAGTTTGTAACCTCTGGCTCACGAGCTGCATTTTTCAATATTGTCGTGCCCTTGGCTAAGGTTGCTGCCATCATAAGGTTTTCTGTACCTGTGTGACTTACTTTAGGGAATGTATATGTTGCGCCTTTGAGACCACCTTCTGTTGTAGCCTTGATGTATCCATCCTCAATCAGGATTTTTGCGCCCATAGCCTCTAGTCCTTTGATGTGAAAATCAACGGGACGTGCTCCAATCGCACAGCCACCAGGCAAAGACACTTCGGCAAATCCATGACGCGCCAATAACGGACCAAGCACCAAAATACTACCTCGCATTTTACGAACAAGATCGTATGGCGCAACGGGTGTTTCTATTGTGCGTGCATGCAACACGGCTGTTTTGTCATGACGTGCAAGCACAGACACACCGATATGTTTCAACAATTGCGCCAATGTTTTAATGTCGTTTAATGTGACAGGCATATTTGTGAGCGTTACAGGCTGATCGGTTAGCAAGGTTGCACACATGATTTTTAGAGCCGCATTCTTGGCACCAGAAATAGGGATCTCCCCTTTCAAAACTGCGCCACCTTCAATGCGCAATTTATCTAGGCCAGAAGGCTTCAACGCTTTTTTAACCTCTTCTTTTCCAAGGCCAACAACATTTTCCTGCGTGCTGGCTTGTTCTTGGTTAGATGTGTTAGGTGCGTGGGAGTGTGACTCCGCGCTGGCCCATATATTTTCCTGCTCTGCTTGCATAATTTACCTCACAAGGTGTTGATCCTTTAAAAAATAGGAATTGCGCTACGCCCTCATTGGCATAGACTTTTGCCGGTAATGGCGTTGTATTCGAAATTTCAAGTGTTACATGCCCTTCCCAGCCTGGCTCAAGCGGTGTGACATTTACGATAAGGCCACAGCGGGCATATGTGCTTTTTCCCAAACATACGACAAGCACGTCTTCTGGTATTTTGAAATACTCAACCGTGTGGCATAAAACAAAGCTGTTTGGCGGAATAACGCAAACATCTGTTTCTCTTTCAACAAAGCTTTGAGATGAAAAGTTTTTAGGATCAACAATTGCGTTATCAACATTTGTGAAGATCATGAATTTTGGCGCCACGCGTGCATCATATCCATAAGATGAAAGACCGTAAGAAATGATTTTTTCACCGTCTTTTTCTCGATTTTGTTTTTCCGAAAACGGTGCGATCATATCATTGTTTAGCGACTGTTCTCTAATCCAGTGATCAGGCATAATACCGGGCACATGCACAGGGTCTGTTTGTAAAGCTGGTGTTTGCATATCAGTATTTTTTAGTAATGTCGTCACGATTTAAAACCCCTTGATCGTATTCGTTTATTTTTATTTATTTGTCGCGTCTTGCTTTCGTGCTTTTTGTAGCATCTTACGCTTCTTCAAATTCTCGCGTAACATTTCAGCTTGACGGTCGCGCCAACCATTTGAAGACGCCTTGTCTTGTTCGCCTTTTTTGCCTTGCGTTGTCATGTCTAATTCCTTGGCATAACCAGTATTACGAAAATAAAAGCGACTATAACCGCATCGTTGTTTGAATATCAATATAAAATTACCAAAAGCGCCTATTTTCCTCGTGATAAACGATTATAGAGATAGAATTTTATTGGCAATTTTCACCCCTAGCGTGTGAAGCCCCGCCGCATCCAAGTGCACTTCCTCACCCGATATCAGCGACGCATCCGCGGCATCTACAACATGAACACCCGGCATAACAAACGCAAGCTGTGCATTTTTGATGGCGTTCCACTCCGTTTGGTTTGTGCCCGAGCCTGCGTGCCAATCATGGAGGGCAACCAAAATAATAGGGACATTAAATTCTCGCTTCAAAAATGAAAATAACTCCCTCAGCCTAAGAATATATGCGCTTGCGGCCATACCGTCTTTCGCATCACTTTCACCTTGATGATATGTAATCGCCTTTAAGCGCCCATATTGATTGGCAAGACGCAGCATTTGGAGCGCAGAAAAGGCAACGCCGCCACAAACATAGCGATCAGCGGCCACTTCATAGCTCAAATTCCAGTCTCTTGAAATGTTTGTAGATGATAAAGCACAACACAGCGCAGCCGTCACATTGTTGCTTGAATGCGCAAGCGCATCAATGACTGTTCCTGCATATGATAATTCATAGCTACCGTTGGCAAGCTTGGGAATAATAATGTTGGCTGGGTCTGCATAGGGGTCACTATATCCGGATTTTAACGTGCCATTTTGTGCAATCAGGCGCATTTTGTCCTCATGGGGGTATGTGGGGACTTGTGCCAAACTGCCTTGCCCCACAGCATTTGATTGCCCCAAAAAGGCAACAACATCCATGGCGGGATCGCGCACAACACCACTTACGATTTCGTGGGTTCTTGTCAAACGCTCGCATTCAATATCTGAGAGAACTTCACGCCAAAACATACCTCGCTTTTGAGTTATTCCGCTTTCCCCTGCAATTGCGTATTGCCCGTTTTCACGCGCGCCAAAGCGTATACCATCATTAAACCCAAATGGTGCATTATACGCTTCGTCCACGACAACGCGCACACCATTTATAAAGAATGCGACACGATCCGTATCCCACTTAATTAAAACCTTTATGAAGTTTTCTGGTAAGGTGTCCGCATTAATATAATTATCAATTTCGTATCCGCCATTATACCGCACAACACAATGCAGGTGGCCGTTATTCTTTTCTTTGTAGACTGAAATGGCTTGTGACCAATTCCCATTTCCAATGTTTAAGACAAACCTTGATCCTGAAAATCCTGATTGCGCTCCCAGATCCTCATAGGTGTATAGAACAGTTCCTTGGCTTAAATCACCGCCTGCTTGCGCCAAAGATATGTCATGAATACTGTCTCCATTATCAACATTGTAATCAAACAAAGGGAGGGGAAGTAAGGTACGTTTTTGTTGCGCGCGCAGTGATATACTGCGCCCTAGCTGCATAAGGCTCATGAGGATTTGTCTCCTAAATTAGGGGGTTTAAAATATTATTTAAAGATAAAAAAAAGCACAGCGTTTAATCACTGTGCTTCATAAAATCGTTAACAGACACTAGCTGGCATACTTTAAGTTGCCGCAAGAATGTCTTTGATGGAATAAACCATAACAAAAACACCGCTTGATGTAGAGGAATTTATTCCTTGTCGTCTTTTTTAGATGTCTTCTTTTTAGCTGGCGCTTTCTTAGCCTTCGGCTTTTCCTTCTTCTCGTCGCCAGTCTCTGGCGCTTCAGATTTAACCTCAGGCTTTGCAGTCCCCGTTTTAGGGATAATCGACACAGGCTTGATATCGGCTTTGCTTGATGGGCTGTCGCGCATAATCACGCCGTTGGCCAAAAGGTCTGCAATCTCATCACCTGTAAGCGTTTCATACTCTAAAAGCGCTTGTGCGAGCGTGTGTAGCTTGTCGTTTTGCTCGGTCAGAACTTTCTTCGCCTTATCATATCCTTCTTCGATATAGCGACGCACTTCCTCTTCAATCTTTTTTGAAGTGTCGCCAGAAATGCGAACCTGCTTATAGCTGTTTTCGTCATCACCATAGTCCACGGTTCCAACAGCCTCACTAAGCCCCCACTCTGTAACCATAGCACGTGCCATTTGTGTGGCTTGCTTGATATCGCCGCTGGCGCCATTTGTGACATATTCTTTACCAAAGATCACCTCTTCGGCTACACGTCCGCCCATTGCAACGGCCAGATTGGCACGCATCTTAGCAAGTGAATAGCTGTAGCGATCCCCCTCGGGCAGACGCATTACCATTCCTAGCGCTTGTCCACGTGGGACAATTGTTGCCTTATGAATAGGGTCTGATTCTGGCTCGTTAATCGCGACAAGAGCGTGGCCTGCCTCGTGGTAGGCCGTAAGCTTTTTCTCTTCCTCGTTCATTGCCATTGAGCGGCGCTCAGAGCCCATCATGACCTTGTCTTTAGCCTCGTCAAACTCTTCTGGGCCAACAACGCGCTTGTTACGGCGCGCCGCCAACAAGGCTGCTTCGTTTACAAGGTTTGCGAGTTCCGCCCCGGAAAAACCAGGGGTTCCGCGCGCAATAGTCTTTGCATCTGCATTTTTAGACAAAGGCACTTTTTTCATGTGAACCTCAAGGATGGCTTCACGCCCATTCACGTCAGGATTTGGAATTGTGACTTGACGGTCAAAACGACCAGGACGTAACAACGCAGGATCAAGGACATCCGGGCGGTTTGTCGCCGCAATGATAATCACTCCTTCAGACGCTTCAAAGCCGTCCATTTCAACCAAAAGTTGGTTCAATGTTTGCTCGCGCTCGTCATTACCGCCCCCATAGCCTGCGCCACGGTGACGCCCGACGGCATCAATTTCGTCAATAAAGATAATACAAGGCGCGCTCTTTTTACCCTGTTCAAACATGTCACGGACACGAGACGCCCCTACACCCACAAACATTTCAACAAA
>DDIM01000015.1:80667-85339 GCA_002338525.1 Micavibrio sp. UBA1850
ACAAACATTTCAACAAAATCAGAACCCGAGATTGAGAAGAACGGCACTTCTGCCTCTCCTGCTACGGCACGCGCGATTAGTGTTTTACCAGTACCTGGAGGTCCTACAAGCAAAGCCCCTTTCGGAATACGTCCACCAAGACGCTGGAATTTTTGAGGGTCTTTAAGAAACTCAACGATCTCTTCAAGCTCGACCTTAGCCTCTTCTACGCCCGCAACATCTGCAAATGTAACACGATTTTTTTCTTCGTTGAGCATTCGAGCGCGTGATTTACCAAAGCCCATAGCGCCGCCTCCGCCGCCTTTACCCTGCATTTGGCGCATAAAGAAAATCCACACACCAATTAACAAGAGCATCGGGAACCATGAGATGAGGATACTTAAAAAGCTAATCTCTCCCTCGCCTGTTGGCTCGGCAACAATTCTAACGTCACTGTTTTGGCCAATGCGGTCTACGACATTTTCCCCTTCAGGAACACGTGTTTTGAACGCTGCGCCGCCATCTGAATAATGACCGGTAATTTCTTGACCCTTAATTTTAATATCTGCAATACCGCCCGATTGAACAGAGTCCATGAAATCACTGTATGCCAAGGCGCTTTGGTCGCTTGCAGACTCTTTTTGAGCGGCATTAAACGAGTTGAACAAAAATGCCAGCGTTAAAATAATTCCTAACCAAATTAAGAGGTTTTTATTGTTTCCGTTCACAAGCGTTCCTTCGCATTAAAAGTGTATAAATAATTGTTTTTTAATACTCGTAACTTAATGCTTTCACCTGCAAAAACAAGAAAAAAAGACGTTTTATGCGCGGAATCTGATGCGCAATTTTCTTTTCCTCACATCAGATGACAGCCATGCTGTAGTGTCCTTTTACTCGTGCTGTTAAAAAGCGTTTTGCGCATGTGTGGCGTTTATGCCTTGTGATTGACAAATAGTTTATAACATTGCATTAAATATACATGTTTGATTTTCTTGAAAGATTTGAGTTTTCTGGCTATATCGCAAATAGCATTGGTTCATTGCAGGCCGGTATTGCGGTGCCTACGAACTGGATACAAGTCGGGTTTATCTTTTTAGCCCTTTTACTTGGTTTCATCGTTCGTCGTAAATTTTCACCTCAGTTAATAGAGCGCATTGATCGCACAGGATTGCACTTTAGAGTGAGGCGATCTCTTAAAAATATTACACGCCTTATCTTACAAATCGTGGCTGTTGTTGTACTGGCTATTTTTATACAGGCACAAGTAAGTCTATTTCTCATCTGGGATATGAGCATCGCGCGGGCCGTTATGAAACTTCTCATGGCATGGATTGCGATCCGCCTTGCCGCACAAATCATAGAAAACGCTTTTGCGCGCCAGACCGTTGTCTTTACGGCGTGGATTATCGCAGCCCTCAGTATTATGGGGATCTTAGACGATACTGTGACGCTTCTTAGTAGTATTGGTTTTTCGATAGGAGAATCACGCATTACTGCGTTAGCTGTCATAAAAGCTATTTTGATGATCTGGACGCTGCTTTATTTGGCGTTGTTTGCCTCAACACTTCTAGAACGTAAACTTACGTCTGCATCTAGCCTTACCCCCTCCTCGCGTGTGCTAATCACTAAAGTTTTGCGCGTTTTGTTACTGACAATGGGTCTATTGATAGGGATTACATCAGCAGGCGTTGATTTATCATTGCTGGCTGTCTTTGGGGGTGCCATTGGTTTGGGGATTGGTTTTGGTTTGCAAAAAGGGGTTTCAAACCTGTTTAGCGGTATTTTGCTTCTGCTTGACCGTTCTATCAATCCGGGTGACATCATCGAGTTGCAAAATGGTGTTTTTGGGTGGGTGGACCAGATGGGCGCCCGCTATACATCTGTTGTGACGCGCGACAATAAATCGTTTCTCATTCCAAACGAAGATTTTATTACGCAACAGGTTATAAACTGGTCACACGGCAATACCTTGGTACGAATAGAGATTAAATTTGGTGTTCACTATGACAGTGACCCTCACCTTGTTCGCAAGATTGCCATTGAAGTTGCAAGCAAACCAGAGCGTGTCGTGAGCGAACCGGTGCCTGTTTGCCACCTGACAGAATTTGGCGATAGCTCCCTTAACTTTACACTTCGGTTTTGGATACTTGATGCACAAGATGGTGTTACAAACGTTAAAGGCGAGGTCTTTTTAGGACTATGGGACGCATTTAAAGAGCATGGCATTCAAATCCCTTATCCTCATCGCGAGATATTTATTCGTAGAGAAGAAGTCGAAAAAGTAGAAAAAAAGGCCGATTAAACGGCCTTTCTTTTTAATGTTTTAAAAACATCTTATAAAGCCATAGACACAGCCACAGCATTTACGACTGATGCGATACGCACAGACGCTTGAATTTGTTCTGCTGTCATACCTTCTTTTATTAATGTCGCCTCGTGCGCATCAATGCACATGCCGCACCCATTGAGGGCTGACACAGCTAATGACCAAAGTTCAAAGTCAACCTTATCAACGCCAGGGTTACCAATAACGTTCATACGGAGTTTTGCTTGAAGTTTTGCATATTCTTTGTTTGATGCAATGTGTGTGAAACGATAATAGATATTATTCATCGCCATGACGCTTGCCGCTGATTTTGCAGCATTGAAAGCAGCTTCTGATAAATTATCCAACGCCTCTTCTTCAATTTCTTTAATTAAGAATGTGTTTCCTGTGTTCATTGCACAGGCAAGAAAACATCCCCATTTTTGCTGATCGCTTAGAACATCCTCATTAGCCAAAGATGAAAGGTTTAATTTAATATCTTTTGCATAGTCTGGTATTTTTGATTTTAAAGTATCTATAGACATGAATACTCTCCTTAGTTTGTTGATTCATTTATTTTGGATACAAAAAGGGCGGCAAGACGAATCCGACCGCCCTATTTCGTTAAAAATAGTTGTGTTTGACGCTTCAGTTATGCAGCAATTTTTGTTGCTTCTTCTGACGCATTGATTGTGTCGCCGCCAACTGGACGGTTACATGCACAAAGCTCATCAGATTGTAGAGCATCCAAAATACGTAGAACTTCTTTTGGATTACGCCCAACGTTAAGGCCGTTTACTGATACGTGTTGAATGACATTGTGTGGGTCAACAATGAATGTTGCACGGTATGCAACACCTGATTGTTCACGGATACCAAGTGCATCAACCATTGAACCGTTTGTGTCTGCAAAGCTCCACTGGTTTAGTTTTGCGAGTTCTGAATGTTCACGTCTCCAAGCAAGCTTACAAAATTCGTTGTCTGTGCTTCCGCCCATAACAACTGCGTCACGGTCTGCAAACTCTTCGTTCAACTGTGCAAATGCAACGATTTCAGTTGGACATACGAATGTGAAGTCTTTTGGGTAGAAGAAAATTACTTTCCATTTACCTTCGAAGCTTTTTTCTGTCAAAGTTTCAAAAGCGCTCTCTCCGTTTTCTTCATGTGACATAAACCCTGGTTTTACGCCTGTCACTTCAAATGCTGGAAGCTGTGAGCCTATTCCTAGCATGTAGTTTTGTGTTTCATATACTTCACTCATTATTCTCTCCTGTGAGTTTCGCGGTTTAAAAAATCTAGGTTCAATCTGGTCTATTCAGCACCAAAATGCAAATGTGAAATACAAATAGTACTCATTTGTATTTTAAATAGATAATTGCGCGTTAATTTTGTATAGTAAATATATGTACAAACCGACATTAAGACAATTAGAATATTTTAACAGCGTTGCAAGAACCCTGTCATTTAGTCAAGCAGCCCTTGAATGTAATGTGGGGCAGTCGACACTAAGTAACGCCATTAAAGACCTTGAGACAGGACTTCAGTTCTCTCTTTTTGATCGCACGAGCCGCAAAGTTTTCCTCACCGCACAAGGCAAAAGCTTTTTGGAACAGGTAAAGCCCGTCTTAGACTCTCAAGACAATCTACTTACACGCGTTGAGCAAATCCAATCACCAGACAACAGACATATCAGATTAGGCGTTATCCCGACAATTGCCCCGTTTCTTTTGCCTAAACTATTAAACGGAGACCATACCTTGTCTATTAAAGAGGGGCTGAGCGAAGATATTCTAGCCGCCCTTGATGATCGCTCCATTGATGTTGCGCTCATTGCGCTGCCCTTTCCTTTACAGACGCACTTTAAATCTATAACGCTATACGATGACCCTCTCATCTTGGCATACAGAAAAGGCGACGACATTGAAAAACAACCCTATATCTTTCTAGAAGATGGTCATTGTTTAACAGATCAGGCTGTGGCGTCGTGTAATATTGCAAAAACAAATATATCGTCTCAGTTTCAAGGCACATCACTACACACCATTATGGCCCTTGTTCAAAATGGCTTTGGGCAGACTTTAATCCCAGAGATGAGCTTGCCTATCTTCAAAAGCATGGAGAATATCGACTTTACAAAATTCACGTCAAAGCACCCCTCGCGCCAAATTGCCTTGGTATGGACACTACACAAGCATAAGGCACACGTTGAATATTTAAACAATATCTTATTGAATATCTAACAAGCCTCAATTGTTTCAAAAACATTTCTAAATATTACCAAAAAGTTACTGAATATTAATGAATTTTTAGTATCCTAAGAATAGATTTTTGTAAGATAATTTAAGCGACAGAGAGTATTACACAGTTTTGGGCATATATAATTTAACA
>DDIM01000020.1:0-71963 GCA_002338525.1 Micavibrio sp. UBA1850
ACGTGTTTTTGGTCATTTGGTGCCTTAACGCCCCAATCAAAAGTGGTTCTTGATATTGATAGATCAAGCAATCCGCCTTTTACGAAGCTTATAATTTCATTTTTACGCGATTGAGGCGCGATAAAGTCAGGATTGTTTTCGTAATATTCTAAAAGTTTGTCTTCGTAAGCTGAAAGTTTAAAGAAGTAACTCTCCTCTTCGACCCATTCAACTTCCGTTCCTTGCGGTGAAAGCTTGGTACCTGTTGCCTCATCTTTTACAAGTTCATCTTCTGCATAAAAGGCCTCATCACGAACAGAATACCAACCATCGTATTTATCTAAATAGATGTCGCCATTATCTTCTAATTTTTGCCAAAGGGCTTGAGACGCTTTGTGGTGACGTTCTTCTGTTGTGCGAATGAATTGATCTTGTGAAATATTAAATGTCTTCGTATTTTGCAAAAAAACATCTGCGATTTGATCGGCCATTTCCTGAGGTGAAATGCCTTCCTTTTCAGCGGTACGCACAACTTTTTGACCGTGTTCATCCATGCCTGTTAAAAAGTAGGTGTCGAAGCCGTCTAGACGCTTAAAACGAGCCATGACATCTGTAATGATGGCTTCGTAGGCGTGGCCTAAATGTGGCGCGCCGTTAGCGTAGGCAATGGCTGTTGTGATGTAGTATGGTGTCTTGTTTGTAGACATGCAGCACCTCTTATTTATTATTTTTATTTTTTGTAACGCATATGCGCTATTGTTGCAAAAGAAAGAATAGCTTTAAGAGCGTGTTTCTTTTATCGAGAGCTTTTATTTGTGCATTTTTAGCCAACTGGTCGATTTTGTCATGAAGTTTAAGCAGCTCAAGATGGTCATGTTTTTTGTATAGGCTTTGCAACCCATCATGCTGGGCGATTAAAAACGGAAGCTTCTCGTTCCTCACCTTACATTTAACCATTGTGCGCAAAATCCATTTTATGTAGGCCTGCAAAAGATCAAATGATTTGTCTTTGCCATACCCACCATAACTTTCAGCAAAGCGATGGGTCATTTTCGGGTCAAGATTAGGCAAGAGTGAGAGCGTATCCAAGAAATCTTGAACACATTCTGTAGCCGCGGTCTCGATAATGTTTGCAAATAAGCCAGGCGCACCTTCACAATAATCAATGAAAAGCTCTTCATCGTTTGCTGTGTGATCGAGGTTTAGAAGAGATATCACGCTTTTTGTCTCATCCGTTCTCAGTGGCGCCATAGCAATAGATTGGCAGCGCGAACGTGTTGTTGGGATCATCGCACCAATGCGATGTGTAATGAGTATTAGCAAGGCTTGCTTTGGCGGTTCTTCTAATATTTTAAGCAGTGAGTTTTGCGCATTTAGTGTCATGGTGTCTGCATCGTCAACAATCACAATTCGCCACCCATCGGGGCTGTTTGATTTCATACGCATGAAGGGCGCAATTTTTCTGATTTGCTCGACATCAAGAGAGGCTTTTTTAGTGCCTTTTTTCTCGTCGACTGCGCATTCGATTGTTAAAAGATCAGGGTGTCCCCCAGAGGCAACAAGGCGGTGGGCGCGGGCCTTTTCATCAACAGCTAAACTATCGGCAGGTAAATCGCTTGCCCCATCATCAAACAGGCCGCCGCTATTGTCTGTTTTATCAAATAAAAATCGCGCCAAACGAAACGCAAGCGTTGATTTGCCAATGCCTTTAGGTCCATGCAGAATAAGTGCGTGAGGCATACGATTTGTCTCGATACGTTCAATGAGGTCCTTTTCGATATCCTTATGCCCGATAAGCTTTGAATTGGTACGAGGTGTAAGGTCCTCAATGTCTTCAATGGGTGTTGCGCTTTGCGCATCATCAATCATGTCATTATCGTATGACATATCAGGAGCCGGCTGTGGGTCACCAAAAAGATCAACCATTACGTCCGTCTACGCCCCCTAGCCTTTTATCAAAAACGTCGAGAATGTCGCTCGTAACGCTATCCATATCTTTTGAAGCGTCTATGACATAACATCTGTCTTTGTTCTTTTTGGCAATATCCAAAAAACCCTGTCTTAATTTTTCATGAAAACTTAGGTCTAAAGACTCAAAACGATCTTCAGTTGATTGCGTTTGTGCATTATGTTGCATTGATCGTTTCACGCCCAACTCGACCGGCAGATCGAGTATCAATGTGAGGTGAGGAGAAAACCCATTAATTGCTAAGCGGTTGGTTTGTTCGACAAACTCACGATTAAGGCCATGCCCATAACATTGATAGGCACGCGTTGAGTCTGTAAATCTGTCGCAAATGACGGTTACGCCCTTTGCCAAGGCGGGCTTAATGACGGTTTCAACATGCATGTGACGCGCGGTGAAGAATAAAAGCGTTTCCGCTTCGGGTGTCCAATTACCCCCGTCGCGTTTGACGAGTAAATCTCTTATTTTTTCGGCCTCGGGTGTGCCGCCAGGTTCACGCGTGGTGAGTGTGGGGATGTTTTTTCCTTCGAAATATTCGGCAATCTTCTTGATTTGGGTTGTTTTACCCGCGCCGTCTCCGCCTTCAACAGTGATAAACAAGCCTCGTCTTTCGTTTGCTTGTGTCATGCTTACTTGTCTCTGTTTGCAAATTTATGCTTGGCTTTGGCGATCCATTTTTTGAATGTTCCAAGTTCTGCAACATCTTCTTTTGCAATGACTTGTATCGTTTTGAACGATTTACCTTTTTTAAACACTTCGATCATACCAATTTGTGTGCCCTTAGTGACGGGTGCTTCTAATGAAGGCTTGGGTGTGAATTTTGACGTGTAGTCATCTTCTGATAGTTTTTCGATGGTCAAAATCAGGTCTTCGCTGGCTTGGGCTAGGACATGTTCTTTTTGGCCAAATAATACCGGAACCTTATACTCATCCTCATCTTTATCGATAAAGACTTGGTTTTTAAAGCCGTTCAATCCATACGACACTAGCTTTTCAGCCTCCTCCGAGCGTGCTTTTTTGCTGTCTGTGCCGTTAAACACAACAACCACACGGCGGCCTGTCTTGTCGTTTTTGGCAGATGCCATAAGGCCGTAACCGGCTATTTCAGTATGCCCTGTTTTGATGCCATCGGCGCCAATATCCATATAAAGTAGTGGATTACGGTTTTGCTGTGTGATGCCGTTAAATGTAAATTCTGTTTCTGAGTATATGCCGTAATATTCTGGGAAGTCTGTAATGATGTGACGGCCTAAAGTTGCCAAATCACGAGCCGTTGAGTAGTGATTTTCGTCAGGCCAGCCACTTGCGTTCATGAAGTTAGAATTGTCCATCCCCATTTGTTCAGCAAGCTTATTGAGGTATACGGCAAACTGATCTTCTGTGCCAGCAATACCTTCGGCAAGAACGATTGTGGCATCATTTCCAGATTGAATGATAACGCCGCGAAGCAAATCTTCGACGCGTACGTCTTTACCCACTTCGACGAACATCTTTGATCCGCCTTTTTTCCAAGCCTTTTCTGAGACACGGAATTTGTCATCAAGTGTTATGTTTCCCTCTTTAATTTCTTTCATTACGGCGTATGCGGTAATGACTTTACTCATTGAAGAGGTTGGCATTTTCTCATTTGCGTTTTTTTCAAACAAGATTTGCTGTGTATCATAATCAACGATGATGGCCTGTTTCGCACTCGTTTCAAAAGCTTGTGCGGAGTTTGATGTCGCAATTAGAATTAAGCTTGAGGCTAGAACAGCAATTTTTTTCATCTTAGATTATTCCTTGATTATGATGGCGTTGCTACGGCTCCTTTGTTCGACAGCCGCAAGTAGACGATTGGCCTCGTATTGAGTTTTAACGGGACCGACTCTTACTTTATAGAGTGTTCCATTGGGAGATAAAGAACTAATTACATTTGTGTCCGACAAACCTGCGAGCAACTGACTAAATCGTTGTGCGTTTTCTTCTTGGCTGAAAGCCCCCGCTTGAATGAAAAACTTTTGAGGCGCCGCATAATACTGTGTTTGAGCGGTTTTGTGCTGAGGCACAGTCAATGACGGATTCGGGAGTGATGGGTTTTGTAATTGTTGTGGTACAGATGGTTTGATAACTGGGGCACGATGACGGTTTAACGCCACTTCTACACCTCTTGTATCACGCCCCTGCTTTGCGGCTTGTGCCACCATACGGCTTTCTTCTGGAAGAACTTCAATCTTTATCTTTGTGACCCCCTGATTTTTAAATCCGAGTAGCGACGCGGCGCTTTCAGATAAATCAAGGACACGTTCATGTGCAAATGGGCCGCGATCGTTCACGCGAACAACAACTGAGCGCCCATTACGCAAATTTGTTACGCGAATGATTGATGGCATTTGTAATGTTCTGTGTGCGGCTGTGAGGTCTCCTTTGTTGAAGATCTCACCATTGGCTGTCATTTTGCCATGAAAGCCAGGGCCGTACCATGAGGCCATACCCACTTCAGTATGTTTGTAAGTTTCTTTCGGGTAGTATTTACGCCCCTTAATTTTATAAGGGCTGCCTACTTTAAAGTAACCTTTTGATTTTGATGCTGGGTTGACTGTTTGCTTGAAGACGTGGGATGCAAGTTCCGTCTCGGCACAACCTGTAAAGAAGATAGCAACAATCATCGCAGCCATTAAGCCTGTTAGCTTGTTGAGCGTCTTTTGTTTATACAGTTTCATATCGTTTCCGCCTTGCCGGTTTTTTTTAAAGAGCAAGGCATATCCTTTATTGTTTTGCTATTAAGTCTGCCAGTAAGCCCACCGATGTAGCGAAATATGTTGAACGATTCCAATGCATAATCGACTGGTAATTGTTATACGCTAAATAGGATGGGCCCTCGGGTCCATCGGGCTGTACAAGGGAAGCCATCATGCCATCAACAGTCGGCAGAGGCTTTCCAGTGAGGGTTTGTACACCAAGTTCCTTCCAAAAAGAAAGAGATTTTTTTATTTTTGGCCCAGTCAATGACTTAGCAATAGGTTTTGTAAGGTAAACTTGGCGTCCCCACTTCTCCCCTGCTGTCCATCCGTTTGTCTTGAGGTAGTTTGAGGTTGAGGCAAAAACGTCGGATGTATCTGTCCAAATATCACGCTTGCCGTCATTGTTGCTATCAACGGCATATGCAAGAAAACTTGAAGGCATAAATTGATTTTGCCCCATTGCGCCAGCCCATGATCCTTTCATGTTCTTAAGGCTAATGTGACCGTCTTGGCTTATTTTTAGGGCGTTGATCAGCTCTTTTTCAAAAAATGCGCGTCTGCGACCGTCCCATGCAAGTGTAGCAAGTGAGTCAATAACCTGAAATCCACCTGTGTATCCACCAAAATTTGTTTCAATTCCCCAAAGGGCAATCACATATTGTGGTGCTACGCCGTATATCTTTTCTAAGTCTTTTAACTCATTATAGTGTTGTTTATAAAGCTTACGGCCTTTATCAATTCGTGTCTGGCTTATGACGTTCTTTTTATATTGCTCAAATGTAATTTTATGCTCGGGCTGTTTTCCATCAAGTTCAATGACGCGCTCGATTGGCTCGACGCCCTGCATGGCCTTCTCAAACCACTCGGGAGAAACGCCAGCGGCGACGGCTTTAACTTTAAAGCCTTGTTGCCATACTTGAAAGCTTTCTGCATGAGCGGATCTAGCAAAAAACGTTGCTGTTAAAAGAGTGGCTGTAATTATGGCGATAATGCGCATGGCTGATATATCCTTCATTATTGTATGAGGCTCATATTAAAGCTTCAGCGCAAGCGTTCATAGATAATTTGCCAGTTACTCCATAGGCTATTATTCCTACGATTTCTTTGAGGGCTGTGTTTAATCTATTAAAATTATAAAGTGGGCTTTCTAGCGCAAAGGTGAAATTGCCTGTCGTATTATAGTCAGTGGGGTATGGCGTGATGTCCCACCCTCCTTCGCAAAAAACACGTGATGAACGAGGCATGTGCGAGGCGGAGGTGATTAATATCCATTTTTTATTGGTTTGTTTATATTGTGTACTAAATTTCATATTCTCATAAGTATTACGAGATTGATCTTCAAATATAATGTCTTTTGAATTTATGCCGAGGCTGTCAACCAATTGCTTGGCGGCTGTTGCGCCTTTGTCTTTTTGGTTGGTGACACTTCCTGAGCCGCCTGTATACACGAATTTTAATTGAGGGTGTTTATTGTGAATGCTAAGCCCTTGTATTAGCCTCTCACAGCTTCCGTTAATATGGGGTTGGTCATATAAACGTGAAAGAGACGCATCCATGCACCCGCCCAAAACGATCACCCCTTCATACTCGTCTATGTCTAGTTGTGATATTTGCGCCTGAGGAGAATCGGTTTCTAGAAATACTTGAATATTATAACCAATTGGGAGAATGCTTAGGATTATGAAGGCAAAAACACCTGTCTTGACCAATTTTTTTCCAAATTTTTGTGACTTTTGAATGCGCGACAAAAACAAGCCAAAAGCTAGGGCTAGCAATATTAATGTAAGGGGTGAAAGAAGCCACCAGATAATCTTTGAGAGGATAAAAAACATATATTTTTATATATACGAATTTTTTCTCTTTACGAAGCGTTGTTTTTTTTCTATGTATAGCACCGCACAACAAATGCACATCATATAAGTATGGACAGATGGCAGAGTGGTTGAATGCACCGGTCTTGAAAACCGGCAAGGGTGCAAGCCCTTCCAGGGTTCGAATCCCTGTCTGTCCGCCACTTATAATATGATTTTATTATGACCGTCCCTTGGGGCGGTTTTTTATTGTTTAAAGGTCTTATGGCTACATCATAAATGTGGTGACGATCTATGGCGTTTTGATTGTTTCTAAGGCACGTGACATTATGTTGTGAATTTTAATACGGTTTGAATAAATGACTGGTGATTGGTAAATATTTTAAGGATAAATGTAGCAATTGCTTGACAGGTTAAACCGATTCAGTATATATACGCTGTTCGTCGAGTATGATCGATTTTAAGAATATAGAAAAATACTTATTAATTAAGGTTTAGAAAAGGTTTAGGCAATGTTTGCAGTAATTCGTACAGGTGGAAAACAGTACCGCGTAGAAAAAGGATCAGTGATCCGTGTAGAAAGACTTGAAGAGTTAGAAGCTGGTAAGACGGTTAAACTTGATGACATCATTATGATTGCAGACGGCGACAAGTCTTCTTTAGGTAAAGATGTTGCAAAAGCAACTGTTACTGCTGAGGTTCTTGAGCAAACACGTGATAAAAAAGTTTTGATCTTCAAAAAGAAACGTCGTCAGAACTACCGTCGTAAAGCGGGACACCGTCAGTACAAAACAGTATTACGCATCAAGGATGTAAAAGCTGCTTAATAACAGCTGTTTATAAAAAGTTTTTAAAGTTACAGGAGAGATAACATGGCACATAAAAAAGCAGGTGGTAGTTCGAATAACGGACGTGATTCAGTTGGACGTCGTCTAGGCGTTAAAAAGTACGGCGGTGAAGCTGTTCTTGCTGGTAACATTATTGTTCGTCAACGTGGAACAAAATACCTTCCTGGTAAAAATGTTGGTCTTGGAAAAGATCATACAATTTTCTCTCTAATTGAAGGCGAAGTTTTGTTCACAAGAGCAAAAGGCAATCGCCCTGTTGTAAATATTGTTCCTGCAAATGATGTAGAGACAAAAGCGGCAGCTGAGTAATAGCAACGCATATAAACAATTATAAGGGGTAGCGTTTTGCTTCCCCTTTTTTGTATTTAAGGATACGTAACGTCATGAAATTTTTAGATGAAGCCAAAATATATGTCGCAAGTGGCAAAGGTGGTGCTGGATGTGTAAGCTTTCATCGTGAAAAATACGTTGAATTTGGTGGCCCTGATGGCGGAAACGGTGGCCGCGGCGGGAACCTTTATTTTCGTGCAATCAATGACTTAAACACGCTTATTGATTTCAGATATACGCAACATTTCCGCGCCAATGGTGGCCAAGGTGGTATGGGTCGTAATAAAACCGGCTCAAAAGGCGAAGATTTAATCGTAAATGTGCCTGTCGGAACCGAGATTCTTGATGAGGACGGTGAAACGCTTCTTCTTGATATGATGGAACCTGACAAAGACTTTTTGTTTTTGCGTGGTGGCGATGGCGGATTTGGTAATGCACATTACAAAAGCTCAACGAATCAAGCTCCTCGCAAGTCGACGCCGGGCTGGCCTGGAGAAGAGCGTGCCGTATGGCTTCGTTTGAAGTTGATTGCTGATATCGGTTTGGTTGGACTGCCCAATGCGGGTAAGTCTACTTTTTTATCCGTTGTATCTGCTGCAAAACCTAAAGTTGCGGATTATCCATTTACAACGCTTCACCCGAATCTGGGTGTTGTGAAGGCGGGACAAAAAGAATTTGTTGTGGCAGACATTCCTGGCCTTATTGAAGGGGCATCAGATGGCCAAGGCTTGGGGCATAGATTTTTGGCGCATGTAGAGCGTACGAGCGCCCTACTCCACTTAATAGACATTACGCAAGATGATCCGGCAAAAGCATATAAAACCGTTCGTGCGGAGCTTGAAAAATATGGTGACACCATTGGCGGGCGTGAAGAGGTTGTTGCGCTAACAAAATCAGATGCGCTCGGTGAAGAGCTGTCTGCCGATCAGGCTAGAATTTTTGAAGAAGAGACAGGCATTAAACCTTATGTTATATCTTGCTTGTCGGGTGAAGGCATTAAGCCAATGATCTTTACGCTTAATGACATAATTCAAAAAGCTTAAAATAGAATTGACTATTAACATAATGTTGTCTACAATCCGACCTTTCAAACGTCTTTAAAGGGTTGTGTAAATGTCTGGCAATATCGATAATAATCGTGAAAATGTTATCTGTGATGGTGATTGGGGCGGTGATGAGATGCAAATGCTTGCCGTATTGCTGGCTCACCCTAATATTGCAAAAATTCAATGCGTAACATCTGTTTTCGGGAATACAACGCATGAGCATGTTTTGAAAAATGCAGGCCGTATTCTTAAGCTTTTCAACGAAGATCAAAATATTACCAGATATGCTGGTCATATGGGCCCTCTTGGCGAGCCAGTTTTAGAGGGGGACGGTGCGCATGGAGACGATGGCATTGGTGGTGTAAAACTTGATGAATCAGTTGTGAGCGCAGATGAGACGCATTCGTGCGATGCTATTTTATCTCTTCTTTCAAAGGCGCCACAAGGCACGATTACAATTACGGCAACAGGCCCACAAACAAACTTGGCACATGCCGTCCAAAAAGACATCAGCACTATGAAGCGTGTAAAGGCAATCAATATTATGGGAGGCTGCACAGATAGTATCCCTGCGCATGATATGCCTACACGACAAGGAAATATCACACCATACGGTGAGTTTAATTTCTATATGGCGCCAAAAGATGCTGATGCGGTACTCAACAGTGGTTTGCCGATAAATTTATTTCCGATGAATTGTACGCAACAACTCAGTTTTACGGATAAGTATCGTGAAAAGCTGATGGCGGCCTTTGAAAATGCGCCAGAAATAGGCCGGTTACTTTCAGACCTGATTAGTGTTCCTGCCGCGCTTGATAAGAATAAATTCAACAGCGCCCCAACGATGCATGACGTGCATACGGGGTTTTATGTTGTTCGCCCTGATCTGTATGAGGGTCGTCGTGGGTTTGTATCTGTTGAGGTGGAGGGTGAAAAACGCGGTCTTTCAACCTTTACGCCGGATGATAATGGGAATGTTTTCGTTCTTGAGACTCTCAAGGATGTCGATGCTCTTTTCGATGTTGTCTTAGACAGTTTCAAGACAATTTTTCAGGATCAGTTGAAGGCATAAAGTTATGGATTATTTACACATCAAGGACGCTTTTACAAACGCCACGCGCATTGTTTTGAAGGTTGGGTCTGACCTAATGGTAGAGCCTGACACGGGACGTGTGCGCAGAGATTGGTTATCTGATTTCGTGGAAGATATTAAATACTTACATTCCCTAGATAAGGAGGTTGTGGCCGTTATGTCTGGTGCCGTGGCCATGGGTAGATACGATGCGGGGTTTAGCGTTGACCAAAGATTGACGGTTGATGAAAAACAGCTGGCTGCAACTTGGGGGCATCAGCATCACACAATGGAGATTTATAATGCGTTTTGCGAGCATGATGTGCGTGTTGCATCTGGCTTATTGATTGAACCCAGTCATATTGTAAATGACAACCGTGACCGTAATAATTTCAGACGTAACATTAATCACGTGTTAAGCAGGTTGGGTGTGCCAGTTGTGAATGAAAATGACGCGGTTGCCAATGAAGAGCTTAAATTTGGAAACAATGATGTTTTGTGTGCGCATGTGGCGTCAATTATAGACGCTGATTTGATGGTTATACTGTCTGATGTTGATGGCTTGTATGATCGTGATCCTAAGCAGAATGTGGATGCTCATCATGTCCCTTACATAAACAAGCTGGATAATGATGTGTTTTCTATGGCGTCTTCTGAGACAAATGCAAGTTCAACTGGTGGTATGTCAAGCAAGCTTGAAGCTGTAAGAATTGCGTGGGACCATAGTTGCAACGCGATTATTGCAAATGGTAATTCTGAAGGCGGGATTACGGCACTTGCCAATGGTCAGGCACGCGCGAGCTTGTTTTGTCTGTCTAAGATGTAGAAATTCTCCGTGACATGCGCTTTGAGTGGCCTATACTGTTTTGTTGTAACGAATAACAAATCAAAACCAGAAGACACTCAAATTATGCGCACAGATGCTCCACAAACACCTCCTAAAACTATTTATCTAAAAGACTACACCCCTGCTCCCTTTCTTGTTGAGCACGTCGATTTATCGTTTGATATATTTGAAGAGAAAACGATTGTTGTCTCAAAAGTGCAGTACAAGAAAAACCCTGATGGTGTATCTTCTGATCTTGTTTTAAACGGGCAGGATCAAAAGTTAGTTCTTGTTAAGATCGATGGTGAAAACGTATCTGAAGGTGCGTATACACTGTCTGATGACAAGATGACGTTACCCAACATGCCTGATGTTTTTACACTTGAGATTACAACTGAGATTGATCCTGCGGCAAACACTGCACTTGAAGGGCTTTATAAATCACAAGGTAACTATTGTACACAATGTGAGGCCGAAGGGTTTCGTCGTATAACATTTTACCAAGACCGCCCTGATGTACTGGCAACGTTTGATGTTCGTGTTGAGGCAGAGGCGAGCCAATATCCCGTTTTGTTATCAAATGGTAACCTTGTTGATAAGGGGGATGCAGGTAATGGGCGTCATTATACGCAGTGGCATGACCCGTTTCCAAAGCCGTGTTACTTGTTTGCCTTAGTGGCTGGAGACCTTGTGCGCGTCGAAGATAAATTCACGACCATGTCGGGCCGCACAGTTGATTTGCACATTTATGTACGTGAGGGTGATGAAGGGCAATGTGATCATGCCATGCAATCTCTTATCAAATCGATGAAATGGGATGAAGAGGTTTACGGCCGTGAATATGAACTAGATTTATTTAATATCGTTGCCGTGAGCGATTTCAACATGGGGGCAATGGAAAATACCTCGCTTAATATATTCAACACGGCGCTTGTATTGGCGCATCAGGAAACCGCAACAGACACAGACTTTATTCGTGTTGAAGGTGTTATTGCGCACGAATATTTTCACAACTGGACGGGTAACCGCGTCACATGTCGTGATTGGTTCCAACTGTCGCTCAAGGAAGGATTGACGGTGTTTCGCGATCAGGAGTTTAGTTCAGACATGAACTCGCGCGCGGTTCAAAGAATTGATGATGTAAACCATTTGCGTCGTTTTCAGTTCTCCGAGGATGCAAGCCCCCTCGCCCATGCTGTGCAGCCAGATGATTTCATAGAAATCAGTAACTTTTATACAATGACTGTATATGAAAAAGGCGCAGAAATTATTCGTATGCAACATACATTGCTGGGTAAGGATGATTATCGTAAGGCCACTGATTTGTATTTTGATCGTTATGATGGAGCGGCGGTGACGTGTAATGATTTTGTCGAATGCATGGCGGATGCCTCTGGCCGTGATATGTCACAGTTTTTCTTATGGTATAAACAGGCGGGAACACCTAGTGTTAAAATGACGAGTGAGTATAATGAGCAAGATAAGTCATTCACTATGAATTTTTCTCAATCACAGCCAGACACACCAGGTCAAAGCGATAAAAAACCGCTTCATATTCCTGTGGCTGTTGGATTGTTAAACAAAGATGGTGAGGAAATACGAAGCACTGAGATAGTCGAGCTTACGAAAGCAACGGAATCGGTTACGTTTGAAAATGTGTCATCTTGTCCGGTACCGTCAGTTTTAAGAAACTTTTCAGCACCTGTGAAGCTTGAGACTGATTTATCTAAAGATGATCTGCGCTTGTTACAGTTGCATGACACCGATGGGTTTAACCGTTGGGAAGCCGGTCAACGTCTTGCCATTCAAGCGATTGAAGGGCTGATGGAGGATGATAATTATGACATCTCTCAATTTGTTGATGATTTTGGCGTGATCTTAAAACAAGGCTTGGACAGTAATGCTGATAAAGCGCTTCTTGCGCGTAGCTTAACGCTTCCAAATGTCTCTGTCGTAGGGCAACTTCAAGATGTTATTGACCCAAGTGCCATTGATGGGGCGCGTACAACTATTTTGAAGGCCATTAAGTCAACGCATAAAGATTTATTGGTTGAGCTATACGATGCGCAAGAGGACAAGGGCGCGTTTTCAGTGTCTCCGGAGGCAATGGGACGCAGAGCATTACGTAATGTGTTGCTATCTTTGTTGACCGTTACCAATGGGATGGGATGTGCGGCGCGTGCCAAGGCGCATTATTTTGAAGCAGATAACATGACCGATCGTGTGGCTGCGCTTTCATGCTTGGCTGATAGTTCACAACCAGAGCGTGCAGAGGTATTTGATGATTTCTATGATCGCTATAAAGATTATCAGCTTGTGGTTGATAAATGGTTCTCGCTACAGGCTATGGCCGACCGTGATCAAATATTTGATGATTTTGCGATGTTGCGCGCCCATGAAGAGTTTAATATCAAAAACCCAAACCGTGTGCGTTCATTATATTCTGCGTTTTCAATGAACAACCCGGTGCGTTTCCATGAGCCAAGTGGCAAAGGGTATGCATTATTACGTGATGCTGTCATTGAATTGAATGCGATAAACCCGCAAATTGCATCGCGTCAATTAACACCGCTTCGCGAATGGCGTCGATACACGCCTGATCGTCAGGCGTTGATGAAAGATGCTTTGCAAGCCATTGCAGACACTCCTAACCTTTCAAGTGACGTGTTTGAAATCGTTTCAAAGAGTTTGAAAGGCTAGTTCGTCTCTTGCCTGATTTCACATTAGAAAATGCTATTGAGGGAAATGTGTGTGGTCTCGACGAAGTTGGTCGAGGCCCATTAGCAGGTCCTGTTATTGCGTCTTGTGTTTATATAAAAGACCAGTCTCTGCCTTTTTTGGCAGAGGTCAATGACAGCAAAAAGCTATCGGAAAAAAAGCGGATCAGGCTTTTTGATAAAATCACTTCAAATTGTGTTTATGGCGTTGGGGTTTGCAGTATTGATGAAATTGACGAGCTTAATATCTTGCAGGCTTCACTTCTTGCGATGCGGCGGGCTTATGAAGATATGGCCATGATTTGTGATCATGCCTTGATTGATGGGAATAAGTTAGCCAATTTGCCCTGCCCGTCAACGGCCGTGGTTAAGGGGGATTCCGTTTCTTTATCAATTGCTGCGGCATCGATTGTTGCAAAGGTCACGCGAGACGAGATTATGAAAGAGCTGCATGAAGAATATCCTGAGTATGGTTGGGCATCTAATGCAGGCTATGGATCGAAAAAACACCGTGATGCAATTCACGAAATTGGCGTTACGCCCCATCACCGCAAAAGTTTTATGCCTGTACGTCAAATTTTAATCGATCAGGCACAAAAAATACCTAAATCCTCGTAAGTGAGTCTATATAGAGTCTTGGGGCGCGTACACATACAATATATTGTGAGGTACGCCTCTCAAATCATTGACTCTATTACATGAATCGAATTTTCACGACCTCTTTTTTCTTGACGGCGAATCAGAAATGATTCATGATTCGTACATAACAAAAAAGTTGAGGAACAAATGTCGAGTCATAAAAATAAGAAATCCACAGTGTCTAAGTCGGTTAAGGAAAAGCGCCCAGAGATTGAAACAAACCGTATTATAAAAGGTAATTGTATTAAATCTATGAAGGCATTGCCGAAGAAGTCTGTTGATCTTATTTTTGCAGATCCTCCGTATAACCTTCAACTTGGTGGCGATCTGCATAGACCTGATAATAGTAAGGTTGATGCGGTTGATGATCATTGGGATCAGTTTGAAAGTTTTAAGGCTTACGACAAGTTTACACGTGAGTGGCTTAAAGAAGCAAAAGAGCTTTTGACTGATGATGGTGGAATTTGGGTTATTGGTTCATATCACAACATCTTCCGTATTGGTGCGATTATGCAGGATATGGGGTTTTGGATCCTTAATGATGTTGTATGGCGCAAATCAAACCCTATGCCAAATTTCCGTGGACGCCGTTTTACGAATGCTCACGAGACTATGATTTGGGCGTCTAAGTCACCCAAAAGTAAGTATTGTTTCAACTACGATGCCATGAAAGCCATGAATGATGATACGCAGATGCGAAGCGACTGGGTTTTACCTATTTGCAATGGGCATGAGCGATTGAAAAATGAAGCTGGTGAAAAGGTTCATCCAACACAAAAGCCTGAATCCCTCCTCTACCGTGTAATTTTATCTTCTACGCGTAAAGGTGATGTTGTGCTTGATCCATTCTTTGGAACGGGTACAACGGGGTGTGTTGCCAAGCAGTTGGGGCGCCAATATATCGGTCTTGAGCAAGAAGATGAATATATTGCAGCGGCTGAAGCGCGTATCGAAGCCACACAGGAAATTGAAAACCCAGATGTTTTGGAAGTGAAAAGTAAACGTGAAGAAAAACGTATACCGTTTGGCTGGTTGCTTGAGCATGGTTATTTGAAACCAGGGACAGTCTTAACAGATCATAAAAACAAGTTTTCTGCGCAAGTGGGCGTTGATGGAACACTTCTTGCCTCTTCAGGTGAGGAAGATCTACGCGGATCAATTCATAAAGTTGGCGCTGCCTTACAAGAAGCACCGTCTTGTAATGGGTGGACATATTGGCACTATAAAGAAAATGGTCGACGTTACCCTATTGATGCGTTGAGGCAAAAGCTTAGAAACCAAGTGGATGCCCCACAAAAGCAGTAGTCTTTTATTGGTTAGATTGTCTCATGTCTTTAAGGTATAAGGGTCGTGTGAGCTCTTTATCTGCGTAGACTGCAACGTAATCTATTTTTCCAGAGAAATCAGACAGCATACTCCCTGGTGACCCCTGTTCATCCTTTATGACTTCAATGTTATCAGTGAGGCTCACATAAAATACGATGTAGGCGACTTTTGGAAGGTTTTCTTGTTTTATGTAGTCAAGATACATTGCAGAGATTGTCTCTGACATAGGTAATGTTTTGAGAGAGTATGGGATACGCGTTGAGACAACGGCATTATTTGGTGCTTTGGTTACATATTCTTGCGTTGTTGTTCCATCTCTAAACATCCTGAGGCGATCTATACAAAAAGCATCTCCCCTCAAACTATTGTTGCTTATTCTAAAGCGTTTCATGTTTTTGTAGTCGTATTTGTCATCAATTGTGAAGCCTTCATTGTCAAAGTCATATGACTCGAGCTTTAATGGCTGCACAACTTTGAAAAACCTTCCGAAGCTCCCTTTTTTTGAAAGAAGGTATTCTTTGGTGGCGCTTCTCAGTTTGCTCCATTGTATTTCGTTTTTGTAGATATCTTTTACCTTACGACACTGAAGAAGAAGAAGGTAGGCATCGATATCTGCGGTGTTTTCGACGTCAAGCATACCTGTTCGCCAATAAAGCAGGTTCAGGTTTTGATATGTTGCAGGCACATATAAGTTTTTTATTTCTTTAAAGGGAGCATTGCGCATGTACTCCTCTTCTTTAGATGAGGTTTTTTGAGCCTTTAAAAAGTTCGTTTTAAAAGTAGAGGCTTCCTCAAGGTCTATCCCCTCTACTGCGTATTTTTCAATATCAACGGTGATGTTATTTTTGGGCGTGCTTTGTTGCGCCATAGAAGGGTGTGCCACACCACTTAAGATGAGCATTGCAAGTGCAATAATATTTACTTTTAAATTATACATTCTGACCATTTTACGAATACTAACTGTCTTGGGCTTTTGCTAAATCATACACTTTTTGAAAGACGCTAGGCAATTTTGATTGTAGTTTATCCTCTGTTATCCAAAAATATTGATTGCTTGATGCCTCAATTGGCGCCTTTGCGGTGTAGACTGTTAATTGTAGCGTGAAATGAGTAAAAACGTGGTTAACTTTCTCATCTATGTGCTGAAAGTTATACAGAGTATAGATGTTTTCATGTTCATACTTAGAATTGCCTTTAACCCATTTTGAAGTGGGAAGCCCTATCATATTTGCAAGCAGCCCCTTTTCTTCCCTGCGCTCTACTAGATACTCACCTTTATAATTTTGGATGACATAAACGGCGCCATGCTTATGAGGTTTTTCTATTTTTGGAAGTGGTTTTGGTATGTCCAGCTGTTTATTATTCTTAAAACTATGACACATGTCTGATACGGGGCATTGTTCGCAGCGCGGTGTTTTTGGAATGCAGATTTTTGCACCTAATTCCATTAGGCTTTGTGCGTAATCACTGTGATTGCCTTCAAACGAGCCTATAAATTGTGAAGCTTTGTCTTTTATTTCTGACTTGTTTTGTTTTATGGGAGTTTGCAGCATAAAAACGCGCGAGATAACGCGCTCTACATTTCCGTCTATGATGTTGGCGGGCATATTATACGCAATTGAGCGAATGGCGGCGGCTGTGTATGCGCCAATACCGGCAAGCTTCAAAAGCTCTTTTTCTTCTTTTGGGAACACGCCGTTATGATCTTGCACGATTTGTTGGGCGCACTTATGAAGGTTGCGCGCGCGTGAGTAGTATCCCAAGCCCGCCCACGCATCAATAATGTCTTCTTGTGGGCTTGCCGCTAAATCATGAACAGTTGGCCAGCGATCAATAAATTTGTTGAAGTATGGAATGACGGTTTTGACAACAGTTTGTTGAAGCATAATCTCGGACATCCAAACCTTATAAGGGTCGGCCATTTCGTCTTGATTATAACGCCACGGTAGTTGGCGTTTATTGGCTTTGTACCACTGCAATAAATTTTTGCGGAACAAATTTGGATCAATTTTTAATTTTGATTCTGATTTGGAGGATGACAATGCTTTATAAACCTTTTAATATAGTTTGTATGAGTTCATTAAAACCAATTTCTCGCAGTGTAAAGTCTGTGACGTCTAAAGTATGCGAAAAGAAGTTTATATCTTTGGGGCGTGTTTTGGATCATTGGCACGATATCATGGGCGAAGACATGGCATCTTATGCTGAGCCTGTTGCGCTAAAAGTTTTGCGTAAGGGAAAAGACAAAAACATCAAATTTACCAAAATATTAAAAGTGGCAGTGTCCCCTGCTCATTCAATGAAGTTATCGTATCGCAAGGGCATGATTTTAGAGCGTATAAATAGACTGCTCCCTCATGAAGGGATTGTGGATATCGAGCTTGTTCCTTTTCCTCGAAAAATGGATAAGTCTATGCCTAAGAAAGACAAACCACTTAGCGATGATGAAAAAAACTATCTTTCTGACGTTCTAAATGATATGGAAGATGACGAAATTAAGAAGAAGCTCCATTCAATGGGGCAATCGTTTTTGAAAAAAAGTAAATAAGAGGCTTAGAGATACCCATGAAGGTCAATGCAAACACACTAAAACCCGGAAATGTAATTGAATATAACGGAAAATTATTTAGCATCATTAAAGGTGAGATCTCTCAACCTGGTAAGGGTGGCGCTTTTGTAAATATGACCATGCGTGACATTCAAAACGGAAACAAAGATGTTCAGCGTTTTAGAACGCAAGAAAGCCTTGAAAAAGTTCGTTTGGAACAAGACGATTACCAATATTTATACCCTGATGATGACCAGTTTACTCTTATGCACCTAGAAACATACGAGCAAATCAATGTAGACAAAGAATTGTTCGGTGAGTCTGCAGTGTTTTTGCAAGACGGTATGACAGTTGTCGTAGAAAGCTATGATGACAAACCATTGAGCGTTAAGTTACCAGACACAGTGATTTGTGAAATTGTAGAATCTGAGCCTGTAGTAAAAGGACAAACAGCGACGACATCATTTAAACCTGCTGTACTCGATAATGGCGCACGCGTTATGGTTCCTCCTCATATTGGCGTTGGTGTTCGTATTGTTGTAAAAACAGAAGACGGCTCATACGTTGAAAAAGCAAAAGACTAAAACCTCAAATAAAAATTAAGAACAACGGAAGAGATTTATTATGGCTCGTATGTCAGCAGATATTAATGTGATCGTTCAAGCAGTTGAAAAAGCAGCTCGCTCATTACTTCGTGATTTTAACGAAGTCGATCAGCTTCAAGTTTCAATGAAAGCGCCTGCGGATTTTGTATCAGCGGCTGATCGCCGTGCAGAATCTATCTTGCATAAAGAACTGTCCGCATCACGCCCTGGCTATGGTTTTATTATGGAAGAAAGTGGCTCTGTTAAGGGGGATGCTGATAAGCCTGTATTTGTAATTGATCCATTGGATGGAACGACAAACTTTTTACATGGTCTACCTCATTGGTGTATTTCAGTTGCGATTGTTAAAGACGGTGAGCCAATTGCGGCTGTTGTTTTTGCGCCGGTTACAAATGAGCTATTCTGGGCTGAAAAAGGCCGTGGTGCCTACGTAGATAAAAAAGGTTTACGCGTATCAGGTAAGAAAAAACTCGAATTTTCTATGCTCGCATACGGAGAACTTAGCCCTCGAAATGCATGGTATAAAAAGCTTTTAAACGATATTGAGACTTTTGGTAAGAAAGGTGCATCATTGCGCCGCTATGGTGCGGCAGCCCTTGATTTGTCATACGTTGCCTCTGGTCGTTTTGAAGCTTTTTGGGAAACAGGCATTAAAGTTTGGGATGTTGCAGCCGGTATTTTGATTGTTCAAGAGGCCAAGGGTAAAGTTGTAAGTCTTTCCTCAAAAAATAACGATCCATTAACAAGTGGGTCTATTCTTGCAACAAACGGGCTTGTTCATGAGGATGTGCAGTCTACGATAGGTAATGTTGACTATAAGTAAAAAAGATTTCTGTTTGGCATTGATTATGGGGTGCTTTTTGGCCCCTACGTTTACATACGCTTTACAAGGAATACGTGCTTATGCGGATGACACTTATGTTCCGCCTCAGATGAAGTTTGATATGCTAGCTCCTGCGCCCTCACCCTCGCATTCACAAGTGCGGAGCCCCAATGCGCCTGAAAACATTACAACAAAGGAAACGCGCGCTCCAACAATGGTACCTATTGTTGTGCCTCCTAAAAAACCTATTATACGGCGTTCTCATAAACTTATTTCTGTTGTCGAGCCGCCCCAAAAACCGACTGTTCCAAGACAGCACATTACGAAAAAAGCACTTTCTCAGGATCAGAACACGGGATCAGATATAGGTGTTTCAAAAGTCACGGCCAAAGCAAAGGCCGTAGATGCGCCCGCTGTTTTGGCTATGCCGCTTGGTGGGGGTGAAAATAGTATAAAAACATCTATGCGTGATGTGTCTAAGGGTGAAAGTTCATATGCAGACCTGTCGGTTGCGTTTTTGCCAGCTGCCGTTGAGCTAACGCCTGTTCAAAAAGATAAATTTAAAGATATCATTGAGACTTATTTTATTGAGCGTAATGCCCAAAATATCAATATTAAGGTTTATTCAAGTACAATTGTTTCTGGTAAGTCGAAGAGTGCTAAACGCACGTCTCTTGTGCGGGGTATGAACATTAGGGCATGGCTTGTTGATTTAGGCGTACCGACCAGCAAAATCACACTTAACGCGATGGGTGAGGTTTTTGATGAAAACCTTCCAGACCGCGCAGATATTAAAATCATTTTTTAAGGTTTGTCGGCCTTTTTTGATGTGGCTGTGATATGACTGTAATGTGTGGACAAACTTAAGCTGCGCAAGGAAATATATTGTATTTAATGCCCTGAATGGTGCAGTATCCACGTGTTTCGTAAAAATATTAAAGTCTAAATCACACTAAAATTCTTATTGTGATCAGAAAGGAAGTACTTAAATGTCTGACCAAGGTCTTGGCAAATTGCCAGTTTTAATCATTGTTTTAATAATAGCTGCTGTTGTTGGTTATGGAGTGTACAGCACTCAAACAGACCAAGTGGCGTCAGTTGAAAACGTGCCTGAGGTTGCAGAGGCGAGTGTTGATGACATTACAAATGATTTGCCTCAGCCTGAAGTTATTGAAAACGAAGTCTCAGAAGACGTAGAAACTGTTGCACAAAACATGCAAGACAGTTCAGATGCTGCGGCGAATGGCGCATCTATGAAGAGCTTTGATAAAGACGCGGCCCTTAATGATGGTACGCCACTTCCAACACGTGCTATTGGTGATCCTGATGCGCCTATTTACGTTGTTGAATATTCTTCTTTAACATGTGGTCACTGCGCAAGCTTCCATACAGACACATTGAACAAGTTCAAGGAAAAATATGTTGATACAGGTAAGGTTTACATGGTCTTCAGAGAGTTTCCTTTAAACAAAGCTGCTGTTGATGCCAGCATGTTGCTTCGTTGTATGCCAGAAGAAAAGCATTATGATTTTATGACATTCTTGTTTGATACACAAAAGCAGTGGGCGTTTGTTCCTGACTACCTTCAAAAACTAAAAATGAATGCAAAGCTTGCAGGATTGTCTGATGAGCAAATTGAATCATGTTTGTCTGACGAAGGCATGGAATTGGCGCTTGCAGAAAGCTTGAAAATTGGAACTGAAAAATACGGTGTCCGCTCAACGCCTTCTTTTGTCGTTAATGGTGGAGAGCGCCTCATCACTGGAAATCAGGGATTGCCATTTTTTGAAAAAATCATCGATGCAATGCTTGCCAACCAGCCGGCTGAATAGCTGATCGCTGAATAACTATATGGTTGCTGCGGATGGTTCAATTTAACACGCTTCGTTTAAACGGGTTTAAGTCCTTTGCTGATCGAACAGAGATTGAGATTGGCGAAGGCTTAACAGGTGTTGTTGGACCTAATGGATGTGGTAAATCAAATCTAGTTGAAGCTTTACGTTGGGTTATGGGTGAAAACTCATCAAAACGAATGCGAGGCGGCACAAGTATGGAGGATGTGATCTTCAATGGGTCGTCTTCACGCTCGTCTCGTAATTTTGCCGAAGTATCCCTTCTTCTTGATAATCGTGGACATACGGCGCCTGCCGAGTTTAATCAATCTGATGAGATTGAGGTCGTTCGCCGTATCGAAAAAGACAAAGGGTCTAGTTACAAAATTAATGGTAAAAATGTACGTGCACGCGATGTGCAGATGTTGTTTGCTGATGTCGTTGTAAGTGCGAACTCCCCTGCCCTTGTTTCTCAGGGCCGCGTTACGCAAATGATTACTGCAAAACCTGTTGAACGTCGTAAGGTATTAGAAGAATCTGCTGGAATTGCAGGGTTGTATGCGCGCCGTCACGAGGCGGAATTGCGTCTTAAATCTGCTGATACAAACTTAGCACGGTTACATGATGTTACGGGAGCGCAGGAAAACCAGCTTCAAAGCTTGAAGCGTCAATCACGCCAAGCAAGTCGATATAAGTCATTAAGCGAGGATATTCGTAAAACTGAGGCGCTTTTGGCGTGTCTTGAACTTACGCAAGCGCAAGAAGCACTGGAAACGGGGCGCCAAGTTCTTAAAGAAAGCGAAAGTCTTGTTGCTTCGAGAATGTTAACTGTCACACAATTAACCAAAACGCAACTGACACAGTCAGAGGTTCTTCCTGATTTGCGTGAGAATGCAAACAAAGCGTCTGCGGCGTGGCAAGTGCAAAACATTACTTTGCAACGGTTGGATGATGAAGAAGGCCAGCTAGAAGACACAATAGGATCTTTAAAGGCCAATATTGAAAACCTTGTACAAGACCAGAAACATGAAAAAGAAGCCCGCCTTGAAAACCAAGCATTGCTTGATCGATTGGAGCAAGAGGAAAAACGTCATCATGATAGTCAGTCGCGATACAAGGAGACTATTGAAAGTCTAAAGGCAGAAAAGGAAGCCAAGGCGATTGCCGTTCAAGAGTTAGAAGTTCAATATAAGACATTGTTGAAATCCGGTGCCGAGCAAAGCGCACATAAGCAGGGCCTTGAACGTGACATTGAAAAATATAAGCAGCAGATTGAAAGCTGTGGCGAAAAAATAAAATCTTTAAAAGAAACGCTTGAGGTTCTGACGTCTAAGCAAGGGGATGCAGGCAAAGAGCAGGATTTTCAAAAGCAAATTGATGAATACGAGGATAAGCTTACACAGCTTGATGCAAAGGAAAAACAACTTCGCGAGGCTCGCGACGGTGTTGATGCGCGTCGTGAAGAAATGCAAGGTGAGCAAAGCGCATTAAAACAGTCTTTAGCCTCTATTGATGCAGAGATTCGTACGCTTTCTTCGTTTTTAGAAAACTTTATTGATGCTGATCATATCCCCATTTTGGAAAGCATCAAGGCGGGTGTCGGTATGGAGCTGGCTTTGTCACGGGCCTTGGGTGATACATTGCAGGCCTCTGTTGAGGATGGTTCAGCAAAGCAATGGTTGGATGGCGCAATAAATGTTGAAAGTCTTGCGCCCCTACCTGCATCTTTGAAGCCTCTGCTTTCATTAGTCGATGCGCCGAAGACCCTTCATCTTGCCTTATCTATGGTTGGGGTTGCGGATAATATCGAAGATGCGCAAGCCGCATTTAAAGATTTGAAAGCTGGCCAATCTATTGTGACGGTTGATGGGGAGTATTTTAGATGGGATGGCTATCGTATGAAGCCTGAGGCTAAAGACCCTCAATCTGAGTTTTTAAAACAAAAAAACAAATTGGAAGAGCTTGAAAGTGCCCGCCCGCCCGCTCAAGAAAAGCTTAATAGTGTAATTGAAAAGATTGAACAGCTTTCTGATAGTCGGCAAGAGACGAGAGAGGCGCTAAAAACGCTTCATCAAGAGCGTGACAGCGCACAAACAGGATTGCGTCACGCACAAATCGGTTTGCGCAACTTTATTGAAGAGAAATCAAGGCATCAGGCGGAACTGGTTAAAACCAAAGAATCTTTATCGTTGAACGAAACACGCCTGCAAGAGTTAACCGAAGGGCTCAATCATTTGGAAGTCGAGCTATCAGGCATTGTGAAAGCCATTGCCGATGACGACAAGGCGCATGACATTGATAGTATTAAGAAAAGGCTTGATGAAGAGCAAAGTGCGTTTAATGATTTGCGCGTGCGATTTGAGCAGACACAGTCCGAAAATAAACGACGTGAAATTCGCCTGCATGCGATTGTAGACGAGCGTTTAAATGTGAATAACAAGCTTATTCGCGCCAAAGATCAGATTGAAAAATTTGAAAAACGCGAAGCTGAGACTCGACAAAAGCTTGCAGATATTAAAGATCGCCCTTCTGAGATTAAGGGTGAGCGCGAAACAATTTTGAACAGTATTACATCTCTTCAAAATCGTAAAACTGACTTGGAAGAAGCTTTGAATAAGGCGGAAAACGAGCTTCGTGAAACAACAATTGCATTAAAAGAAGCAGAAAGCCTGCTGACCACAAGTAAAGAGGCACGCGCCCGTGCACAAGCAACGTTAGAAGCATCAGAACAGGCCCTCAAGTCTGTTAGAAATTCTATAGAAGATCAGTTTGATATATCTGTTGAAGATCTACTCCATACTCATAAGGCGCTTATTCGTGAGACATTTGGTGAGGATGGCAAGCCTCAACCTAGCCATATAGATGAGCTTCGTCGTAGCCGTGATAAGCTTCATTTGGATCGTGAACGCATAGGACCTGTTAATCTTAGGGCCGAAATTGAAGCCGAAGAAATTGAGGCCGAGCTGACAGGTCTTTTAAAAGAAAAGAACGAACTCGAGCAAGCCATTGAAGAGTTGCGTAGCGGAATTGAAACGCTTAATCATGAGGCGAGAGACCGTTTGGCCATTGCCTTTGAACGTATTAATGCGTACTTCCAATCATTATTTGTGAACTTGTTTGGTGGCGGTAAGGCATATCTTGAGCTTGTCGATTCTGATGATCCACTGAAAGCGGGTCTTGAGATCTTTGCGCAACCGCCAGGAAAGTCGTTGCAGTCTCTGTCGTTGTTGTCTGGTGGTGAGCAAACGCTTACCTCCATTGCGCTGATTTTTGGTATGTTTCTAACTAACCCCTCGCCTATTTGTGTGCTGGACGAAATTGATGCGCCATTGGATGATGCCAACGTGGATCGTGTATGCGATCTTGTTAGTGATGTTGCAAGGCGTGGGAACACCAGATTCTTAATTATTACACACCACCGTTTGACAATGGCGCGCATGCATCGCCTTTATGGTGTAACAATGGCCGAGCGAGGAATATCTCAGCTTGTGTCGGTTGATTTACAACAACAGCTTGATTTATTAGAGGCTGGTGCGTAACACCAAAGATATGAATGATAATTTAGATAAAATTGCCGCTTTAAAGTCGAAGTTGAAAGCCGCTCGTCAATCTGGTGTTGGGCGCAACGCCGATGATGAGCTTCGTAAGAAGGAGCTTAGCCAAGACGATAACTCAAATTCGATGAATATTGGCCTACGTGCTGGCAGCGAATTAATCGTTGGAATGATTGCCGGCGGGTTGGTTGGATACGGTCTTGATTACGTAATCGGTACAAAAGCGATATTTTTTGTCATTTTTCTAATTTTAGGGGTTGGCGTAGGGTTTTTAAACATATATAAACTGACGCAGAATATCGGTACGTCTGTTGGTTTTGCAGAACTTCACAGAAGAGAAGGCAAGATTGAAAAGCAAAGTACTGAAGATGATCATAAATGAGTACTAACATTTTTTAGAGGTAAGCCGTGGCGAATCCAGTACAGCAGTTTGAAATTCAACCTTTAATTCCATTGCATATCGGTCAAGTTGATGTGTCATTTACAAATTCATCCTTGTGGATGATGGCTGCTGTTGTTCTTGCAACAGTTGTGCTTGGTATGGCGTCTAAAAAACGCGCTTTGGTTCCAGGGCGCATGCAGATGCTTTCTGAAAGTTTGTATGAGTTTATTGCCAATATGATCCGTGATAATATCGGGTCAGAAGGTCGCCGTTACTTCCCTCTTATCTTCACATTATTTGTAATAGTTTTGATGGGGAATACGCTAGGTCTTATTCCTGGTTCGTTTACATACACAAGTCACCTTGTTGTGACTCTGGCGCTAGCGCTACTTATTTTTGTTATGGTTTTGATAATTGGTGTGATCCGCCATGGGTTTCATTTCTTTAGCCTGTTTTTGCCTCCTGGTGTTCCGACATGGTTGACGCCATTGATTGTGCCTATTGAACTTATATCATTTATTATTCGACCTGTTACTTTGTCTGTTCGTTTGTTCGCCAACATGGTTGCTGGACACATTATGTTGAAAGTTTTTGCAAGCTTCAGCGTAAGTATGGCAGCGGCAGGTTCATTTTGGTTTTTAGGTGCGGCCGCTCCAATGTTATTCAACACTATTTTGATTGGTTTTGAATTGTTGATCGCATTGCTACAAGCATATGTTTTCACTGTTTTGAGTTGTATTTATTTGAAAGACACAATTCACATTGATCACTAGGCTAGCTTAGTCGACAAAAGGATTTGATCATCTCTGTTTTGCGGTTGCAATGATGGTTAAAATATGTAGGATGACCGCAAAGTTAAATAAACATATTAAATTAACATAAAGGATATATAATATGGAACTCGAAGCTGTAAAACTTCTCGCTGGTGCAATTGCCCTTTTCCCTTTGTTTGGTGTTGGTATTGGTCTTGGTAAGATCTTTTCATCATACAACGAAGCCGTTGGAAGAAACCCTGGCGCTGCAGAACTTTTGGACAAGAAATTCTTCTTGATGTTCGCTTTGACAGAAGCTCTTGCGATTTTCGCACTTCTTATCTCTCTTATTCTTATCTTCGTTGTATAATTTTATACTTAATAAAGTTATTTCGAAATTATAAAGAGAAGGTTGATTTATGTCGGTATCACGTCATTTTATAGGCTATAGTGCTTTTGCATCATTAACACTGTTTTCTTCTGCGGCTCATGCTGCTGTTGATAGTGATGGCGATGCAGGTGGGCTGCCTCAGTTTGACCCTACATGGTTTGCAAGTCAGGTTTTCTGGCTTGCCATATCTTTCACCCTTCTCTATTTGGTTTTTGCTCGTAAGACATTACCTAATATTTCATCTGCAATCGATCGTCGTCGTCAGCAGATTGAAAGTGATGTTGAAACAACAGAAACGCTCACGAAAGAAGCTGAGGATGTGTTAGAGGCTTATGAAGCTCGTCTTAAAGAGTCTCAGGCCGCGGCACGCCTTATCATTACTGAAATGGAGCAGTCATTAAAAAAGACAGCTGAATCCAGCCATGATAAGTTTCGTGAGAAAACTGACAAAACAATCGCTAAAACTGAAAAGGCAATTGAAGACGCAAAAGCAAAAGCATTGAAAGATGTGGAAGGTGTTGCTGTTGAGGTTGCTGCGGCGACAGCGAAAAAGCTTATTGATACGGATGTTGATGCCAAAAACATTAAATCAATTGTAAGCTCAATTACGAAACAATCCTCTGCTTCATCTCCGAAGAAAAAAACTACGAAAAAGGCTGCATAAATTATGATGGATCTTCTTTCTAACAGCACAACAATTTGGGTTGGAATTTCATTCGCGCTATTTGTTGCGTTTTCTTATAAAAAAGGAAAGCAAAGCGTTATTTCTTCGCTAGATTCAAAGATTGAAAAGATCAAACATGATTTGGAGACTGCCGAAAGCTTGCGTATAGAAGCCCAGGAGTTATTGGCACAATATCAGCGTCAACAGCGTGAAGCTGACAAAAATGCTGAAAAAATGGTAGCAGATGCAAAAAAGCGTGCTGAAATTATTAAAGCGGATGCTGAAGCTGATCTTAAAGATATGGAAGCTCATCGTGAACAGTGGCTTAAACAGCGTGTACAGCGTATGGAAGATGACGCTATTGCTGAAATACAGGCGCAAATTGCTGATCTTGCGAGCCAAGCATCAGTAGAAATTTTGTCTCAAGAAATTGACCAGAAAACACATGACAAGATGGTTGATGAGGCAATTAAAACACTATCTTCTAGTGTCCATTAGTCTTTCCTAATGGTCAGTTCCTCTTGATTTGCGAGTTATATATCATATATAATTTAGGTAATGATGCATTTTTTATTAGATGATATCGATTCGAGAGGTGATATTGATTAGTTTTATATCAACCTCTTGGCAGTATACATTCCATTTTATTTCAATGATTTGGACACTGTTTTTTACGGCTCTTACTAGGTAGTCTAGTAAGGGTTTTTTAATTTTAAAAAGGAAAATATCTGATTTGAGTACTCAAGAAACAAATAGCTTTAATATTGCAGAATTAAAAAAAGAACTTCTAGACGTACTGGATATGCAAAAAGCTGAAGACGTTCACAGTATCGACTTGCATGGAACGGGGTTTCCAGCTGACCATATGATCATTGCCTCTGGGCAATCAGGGCGTCATGTTGTTGGATTGGCAAACAAAATTTTAGATAAGCTGTCATCGCTTGATATTAAAGATGTTAAAAAGGAAGGCTTATCAGCTGGAGACTGGGTTATTCTAGATACTGGCGATATTATCGTTCATCTTTTCCGCCCCGAAGTTCGCTTGTTCTACAATATTGAAAAAATGTGGGATGGTGAACAATCCACTCTTACAACGATTGCTTAGATTTTTAAGGCGCCTCTAACTGTATATTAATAATTTTCCTTTATTATAGGGCATATTATTATTTTTGGTGTGAGGTTATATAATTGTCGAAGGCAAGACATTTCAGAAGACTACGTGAAGCGCAGCGCGCGCGTTTAGTAAGTGATACCCCGTCTGCTGAACCTATCGGTGCATCTAAAGACTTTGACAAAGCCGTCTATACAGAGAATGCGCCTTTAGTAGAACGAATTACTAAAAAAGACTATGTTCCAATGCCTCAGATGCCTGAGCGCGTATCCATGTTAGAGCCAGAGGCTGTTACAACGCCTGATATCCCAGAAATAACAATTGAAAAAGTCGAGCTTCCTGAGGTAGAGCTCCCAGAGCTAGAAATGCCTGAGTATGAGGCGTCTTCTAGTTTTGCCTCTATTCTCGATGAAAATGATAATAATATTTCAAGTGTTTCTGATGTAGAGCCTGCCAATGTGGCAGATTTTGATGATGTTGAATTAAGCGACGATATTGAGGGAGAGTATGAAAGCTGGTTTGATAATCTTGCAGGTGATGTCTCAAACTCTCGTTGGCACAAATTTGATGAAACGTATAATTTGGACGATGAATCCAGATTACGGTTTTCTGCAGGCCTGAGGACACGTGGCGTAAATCCGTACGCGCAAATAAAGGCTGAGTACACAGGTGGCGATACTCTTGCCAGTGGAACCCTTCAATGTCGAATTGGAGACCAGTGCAATGTTAAACTTCTTGCAGAATATGAGCTGTCTTCTGGTGATATACGAAACCCCGACATAACGGCGCGGTACGAAAGTGAAGTCATTGCCAGTGAGTTACCTGACGCCTTGTGGCGTAACAGCCGTTATACAATTACAAAGCATGATCTAATGGGCGAAGATAATCTTGATGGTTCCGTTTATTATTTCGAAGATAAAGTGGGGGTAAAGGTCGAGTATGATAGGACGCTCTACGAAATGGACAGTGGTTCAACCATCGAGTTTTCCGGGGGTGTTGGCATAGATGGCATAGGCACAACCAATGAGTTTAATTATAGTGCTGGTGTATTTTATAAAACATCAATGGATCTAGGCTTTGAATATGCACAAGAGGCTGACATTAAGCTTGGTTATGGTATGTTTAAAGGCGACAATTTTGGAGAAAGCCTCCAATTGGAAAACGATTCAAATGATATGACGCATGGGTTTATCTTAAAAGTAAAGATTTAGGCTTTCCAAGCCCCCTCCTCTTTATGCTAATCTCGTTTCATGAATATTACGATTCTTGCCTGCGGAAAAATCAAAAAAGACTCTACATCTGATATGCTTGATCATTATCAGAAACAATTCAAATGGTCTGTTAAGGTCAAAGAATTCAATGTCTTTGTAAATGATGCTGTGGCTAAAAAAAAGCAAGAAAATGAATTGTTGCTTGAAGCAATCGATAATGGTGCGTTTTTAATCGTTTTAGATGAAACGGGCAAGGATATAGGCAGTCGTGATTTTGCCGCTTTGATTGAAAAGCAACAGCAAATATCAACGAAACATATACAAATTATCATTGGGGGTGCGGATGGCCTGACCGATGAAGTTCGTCAGCGTGCAAACTATATGTTAAGGTTTGGGAAAATGACGTGGCCACATAAAATGGTGCGCCTTATGTTATTCGAACAAATATTCCGTGCCCAGTCTATTATTGATAACCACCCCTATCACAGGGATTAGTATTATGCGTTTTATACCTTGTTTATTATTCGTTGTTTTTTGTCTATTCGGTATGGGGCAGTCTTTTGCTAGCCCGCCTCTCCCGCCACAAAAAATTATTACGAGTGATGATTGGAAAGATAAACCAAAAGAGCTGGAGGATAACGCAAACCGCCTATCAGCAGAGCGAAAAAAAATTGAAAAGAGTATTCAATCTTTAGAAGCTGATCTTAAAAAACAGGCGTTAGCTGTGCAGCGTACCGAAAAAGACCTGAAAGATATAACTGAACAAGTGGAGCGTTCTGAGCGCACGCTTGATGAGCAGCAGGCAGCCTTAGAAGATGAGAAACAAAAAATTGCGTCTTTAATCATATCGCTTGTTAAAATGAATTCAATTCCGCTTGATACCTTGATGCTATTACCCGAAGAGAAGTCTGAAGATCTGATTGTCTCATACCAAACATTATCACATATGCACCCCATGTTGAGCGAGCGTGTTGAGCGTTTAGAAAAACAAATTAACGACTTGCAATTTCAAAAGACAAAACTGCAAAAAGAAAAAGATCTAAAGCGTAGCAAAGCCATATCATTAGAAGATAAACGCCAAGATGTTGCGTCACTGGTTGCTAAACGTCAAAAAGACCATCAGCAAGCCAGTGCGGCTTATAAAGCGGCGCAAAAGCGTGCTAAAATCGCCTCTGAGACGGCCAAATCTCTTAGTGACCTGATTAATACGGTCAAAAAGAAGAATAAGGTTGCGTTGAATAAGTTAGATGTAGATCAAATTCGCCCCTCTCAAGGGCCAAATGAGCGCACAGCATCAGCCGCCTCTCAGAAAAAAGCTGTGGCAAGTGCGCGTCAAAAAAACGTTTCTTATAATACGACAGGATCAAAACGTTTACCTGTTAGTGGTGATATAACTGTCTTGTACGGTGCCAACGACAGTATTGGCGCCAAGAGCGAAGGCATTCATATTCATACAGTTCCTGGCGCCATTGTGGTGGCGCCTAAGGCGGGTACCATCAAATATTCTGGAGAGTTTTTAAAGTACGGACGCATTATATTAGTGGAACATGGAAAAAATTATCATAGTCTTATTGCAGGATTAGATAAAATTGATACAGTCGTTGGACAAAGAGTTGCTGAGGGTGATCCCATAGCCAATGTTAAGAATTCTGTGTACTATGAATTACGCCAAAACGGACGCCCGGTTAATCCGCTAACTCATCTGGGTCGTTTGTAAAATATTAAATGAAGACAAGAAAGACGATAGTCGTATGTTAAATAAAAAAATAGTTTGTGTTTTAATCACTGCTTTAATGCTTCCAATTTTTCCTGCATGTGCACAAGAAGAAGACCGCACCGCGGGGGCATCGCCACAATCTGAATATCAAAGTACTTATCGCCAATTGGATTTGTTTGGTGAAGTTTTTGAACGTACGAGAAGTGAGTATGTTGAAGAGGTGGAAGATAAAGAGCTTATTAAAAATGCGCTTAATGGCATGCTGACTAGTCTTGATCCTCATTCCGCGTTTTTGGATGAAGATGATTTTGCGGATATGCGCGTTCAAACACGAGGTGAATTTGGCGGGCTTGGTATTGAGGTGACGATGGAAAACGGCTTTGTAAAAGTTGTCTCCCCTATTGATGAAACACCAGCAGCAGAAGCGGGCATAGAAGCAGGTGATTATATTACACATTTAGATGGTGAGCCTGTTTTGGGGCTAACACTTAGTGACGCCGTTGATTTAATGCGTGGCAAGGTTGGAACACCGATCAATTTGACTGTTCGTCGCGAGGATGAGGCAGAGGCGTTAGAAATCGAAATTGTACGTGATATTATTCAAATCCGCTCAGTTCGTAATCGTGTAGAAGAAGACAATATTGGGTACATCCGTATTACGACATTTAATCAAAACACATATGAAGCTCTTGAAGCCGCATTTAAAGAGATTGATGCAGAAGTAAAAGATAAAGACATTATGGGCTATGTGCTTGATCTTCGTAACAACCCCGGTGGTCTTCTCACACAAGCCATTGCTGTGTCAGATGCCTTCCTTGACAAGGGTGAGATCGTTTCAACACGCGGACGAAAAGTAAGAAGTTCGAAGCGTGATAATGCAACCCCAGGTGATTTGGCTGAAGGTCTACCCGTAGTTGTGCTTATAAATGGTGGATCTGCGTCAGCCTCTGAAATTGTTGCAGGTGCGCTTCAAGATCACCGCCGCGCGGTCATTATGGGTACGCAATCATTTGGTAAAGGGTCTGTGCAAACAGTCATTCCATTGCCTCAACATGGGGCGGCTATGCGGCTTACAACGGCACGTTATTTTACACCGTCTGGCACATCTATTCAGGCACAAGGCATTACACCTGATATCATTGTTGACCGTGCAAAAATTGAGGAAGAAACAGAAGATGGTATCATTCGTGAGTCTGACCTTAAGGGCGCACTAAAGAACCCAAACAAGTTTAAAAAAGAAGGTAAAGGCGGTACGAAAAAAGCCGATAAGGATGATGAAGAGAAAGAAGAGCGCGATGACTATCAATTAACGCGTGCAATTGATCTCCTTAAAGCGTTGTCTTTATACGACAACAAAGCCACGATCAGCGATGGAGATGGTATGGCCGCAAACGATAATAAACAGGACAAAGCAGAGGAAACATCGACTGCGAAATAACCTATAATGAAGCGATCCTTTTCAATAAAAGCCTTTATTATTACATTTTTAGTGCTGTGCTTGGCTCTATCAGGATTTGTGTATGCAAAACAATCATCTCTGCCTTCTCAAAGAGATGCGCTTCATTCTATAGTCATTCCCTTAAGTGATACTTATTTAGGGGATATACAACTTGATGATGATCTCTCCCAAGAGTCTGTTGAAGTTGATATTGAGAGCAGTGAAGAAGACGATGATGTTGCTTTGGCCGTTATTGAAGAGCCGGTTGAGCCAACTATACCTGTTAAAGGCTTTGTCTCTCTTGTGATTTATGACTTTGGGTTGTCAGATCGTGTGAGTGAAGCTGTTTTAGAAACGCAGATAAAAAACTTAACTCTTGCGCTGTCTCCTTATAGTCGCCGTCCATCATATTGGATTGATACTGCTTTTCAATTTGAAAGCAATCCATGGGGAAGCATATATGTATATGACAGTGATAGTTCAGAAGGCTCTATCCAAGATTATGGCCCTTTGGCAGTAAGAAGCGGTTTAAAGAAAGATTTAAATCAACGCCGAATGGATATTGCGTTTAAAAGCTTTCAAGATGTTCAAGGCATTATGATGTTTTTTAACGGTGATAAGGCCGTGCCGGAATTGTCCGATGTCTATAATCGTGTAAAAGAAAAAGAGCTTCCCCTTGCTGTTTCATCTAAAGTAAGCCCCTTTGACAGTCGCGATGTTTCATTTACAGACATGCGCCTAGACTATACTTCAACAGCAGCTGAGGTTGATTCCTTTTTCAATGATTTGATTGTGCAGGCGCTTACGAATGGAACATCTATTGGTATTGTACCGCCCTCACCGCTTGTTTTGAAAAAATTACCTGAATGGCAAAAACAACTCGATGCTGCATTTATTCAAATGGCGCCTTTAGGGGCACCGTCTAACCCATCATAAAAATAAAAAAGAAAACTCTATCAATATGACTGAACAAAAAAAATACCGTGCGTGCGTAGGCATTGCCCTTTTTAACCGTAATGGAGACGTTTTTGTAGGTGAGCGCATTGATACCCCAAATGCGTGGCAAATGCCGCAGGGAGGCATTGATGCGGGTGAAGATGTTATTGAAGCGGCCTACCGTGAATTATATGAGGAAACGGGAGTTGTGCGAGAAAATGCCGAGCTCCTTGAGCTAAGTGCTACGGTTACTCAATATGACTTTCCTAAGGATATTGAAGGCCACCCAATATATAAAAGCCATCTAGGGCAGCGTCAAAACTGGGTCGCGTTTCGCTTTAAAGGAGATGACAGTGACATTGACTTAGACGCACACGAAGAAAAAGAGTTTGCACAATGGGAATGGTCTGCGCTCAAGGATGTCTCAAATCGAATTGTCCCCTTTAAGCGCAAAACATATGATCAAGTCATCTCAATGTTTTCTAAATACACGAAGTAAAGCCGGTATTTATTCTATCGCCTATTTATTGACCATGTAATGGTGACCACGCAGGGTCTGATCCATCATTTGGTGTTTTAAGCTCCCACTCATTGTAGCCTGTCAAATCTATCGCATATACTTTTGCAGATCGTGTGCTTCCACGTGATACTTCTTTAAAATAGGACAAGTAACGGCCATTGGGCGCCCATGTAGGCCCTTCGACATGGTATGCCGTGGTAATGAGGCGCTCACCTGATCCATCAGGCTTCATAACGCCGATATAGAACTTTCCGCTTAACATTTTTGTAAATGCAATCAGGTCGCCTCGTGGTGACCAAACTGGATTGGCATAACGTCCTTTTCCAAAGCTGATACGCTTGGCGCTGTTGCCATTTGTATCCATAACGTAAAGCTGTTGTGATCCGCCGCGGTCTGATTCAAAAACCAGACGGTTACCGTTGGGTGAATAGCTTGGGCTTGTATCAATACCAGAGTTGAACGTGACTTGTCTTGCGCGTCGTGTTGCAAGGTTTAGTTCATAAATATCTGTGTTTCCGTCTTTTGCCAAACTCATCACTACACTTTTGCCATCTGGTGAAAAGCGTGGCGCAAATGTCATGCCTGGAAAATCACCAAGAATTGTCTGACGACCCGTCTGCAAGTCATAGAGATACACGCGAGGCTTGCCATTCTTATACGACAGATATGTAATCATTTGCTCGTTAGGTGAAAAGCGCGGCGTTAAAACAAGCTCGTTACCACTGGTAAGGTATTTGTGGTTTGCGCCATCTAAATCCATAATTGCCAAACGTTTTGTACGGTTTTGGCGTTGGCCTGATTCTGCAATATAAACAATGCGAGAGTCGAAATACCCCTGCTCACCCGTCATGCGCTCGTAAATATCATCTGAGATTAGATGCGCAATGCGGCGCCAGTTATCACCATTGGCAACATATGCCATGCCGTTAAGCTGGCGTTGTGCGAAAACATCCCACAAGCGGTATTCAATACGCGTATCGCCGTTGCCCGCATCAATGAGTTTTGCAGACACTAATGCCTTGGCATTAATCGCGCGCCAATCACCGAAGCGAACGTTTTCTGCGATTGATTGCGGGTCTTGAATATAGCTGTCTGGGTTAATTTTGCGGAATAGTCCCGATGTTTCAAGATCGTTGGAAATGATTTGTGGAATGTCATACGCCATTTGACGTTGGCTAGGACTTGTCGTTGCAAAGTCTGGAATAGCAATTGCGACGGGCTCAACTGTCCCTTTTGTAATATCCAAACGCATCTGTGCTTGTGCTACGTGAGGGGTATTAAAGGCGACAATAACAATAAGGCTTACAACTAATGATAGTATATATGAAGGCATTTAGAACATTCCTTGTGGGTCAAAATTAAAGATTATATCTTTCCAAAGATCATACTTGTTTAGGGGAAGATTTAAAGGGCTACATGCAGGATTTCTGACGGCTCTCACTGCATTATCGGCAGCGGCGCGGAAAAATGGATCCCGTGCATAACGGTCTTTATCAACAACCTCGACGCTTTTCACAACGCGGTCTTGGAAAACCTGAATGCGTAACTCTACTGCAAGTTGGTCAGCGTCTTGTGCGCCGGGTAAAAGATTCCAGCAACGCGTCAATTGTTGACGTACTGCACTGAGCTCATCAGCTGTGATTGTCTGGCTGACTTGACCATCTTGAGATGTTTTAGGCTTTGAGGCCTCTTCATCTGGGGCTAAGTTTTTCAACACAGAGGCAAACGCATCAATGTTTTTTTCTTTTTTAGGCTCTTCCTTTTCCACCTCTTTTACAGGGGTTGGTTTAGGTTCCTCAATGCGTTTGGGCTTTTTAGGGGGCGGCTTTTTAAGGCTTGTCTCCTTTGGCGGAGGTGGTGGAGCTGCCTTTTCTTTTTGAGGTTCTTGCTCAACGGGTTGTTCTTTTGGAGGCGTTTGTGTCAAAGCTTGCTTGGGTGTTTCAACAGGCTTTTCTTTTTCTACAGGTGGTGCCTTTTTTACATCCTCTTTAGGCTTTTCTTTAACCTTTACAATGTCTTCTACTTTGGCATCGACCATTGCAATTTCAACAGAAATGGGAGGTTGAACATAAACGTCTTTTTTAAGATGTGGTAAACCAAATACGCCAAGCATAATGATAATGACATGCAGCACCAAAGAGAAAACGAATGTTTTACCCTGACTGGTTTTGTAGTCATTTGGCGAGTTTTGTCCCATGTTTATATTTGGATGTCTTTCAAATTATTGTGGCTCAGACAAAAGCGCGACTTTACTAAATCCCGCTTTATTAATAGAGGCGATAAGTCCCATAATTTGCCCATATTCAATGCCTTGGTCTCCACGTACAAATATCTTTTGCTCTGTTGTGTTCTCGCCTGCAACGGCCTTTAAGAGTGCCGGTAATTTTTTGCTGCCGACTGGTGTTTCTCCAACATATATAGAGCCATCTTTTTTAATGGAAACCTCAATTGGTTTGTTATTATTTTCGGCTAATGCAGGGGCATCAGCATTAGGAAGGTCAACTTCAACGCCTGCGGTCAACAAGGGGGCTGTGACCATAAACACAATGAGAAGCACCAGCATAACATCTACAAAAGGTGTGACGTTTATATCTGACATTTGACGGTATGAGCCGCCGCTTCGTCTTGATGATCTCCATCGTGCCGAACCGCTGCCCGAGTTAATTGAGGCACCCATATTATGCAACTCCCTTACGTGATACAGGTTTTGCGCGAGAATCTCTTGATTCCAAATGGCGCGACAAAATGCTCATAAATTCTGAGGTAAACGCGTCCATACGGTCTGCATAACGATTGATTGATGTCGAAAAAACGTTAAATCCAATTACGGCAGGAATAGCAGCCACCAAGCCTAGCGCGGTTGCAAAAAGTGCCTCTGCCATACCGGGTGCCACAACAGCCAATGAAGTGTTGTTTGCACCTGCGATGGCGACAAAGCTGTTCATAATTCCCCAAACGGTCCCAAACAAACCTATGAAAGGTGCCGTTGAACCAACACTTGCTAAAAATGTCATGCCGCGTTCAAGATTAGTCATTTCACGCCCAATTGAAAGGCTCATCGCACGCTCGACGCGTTGCTGTAATCCTGCTTGCAACGGCTCGGTTGATGGTAGCCCAGATGTTGTTGCCGATTTCCATTCATCCATACCTGCAACAAATGTGTTTAGGAGTGGATCAGAAGAACTTTTTTTAACGCGCTCGTAGAGTTTGTCGAGTGGTTCGCCTGACCAAAATGCGTCTTCAAATCTTTGTGCTCGTCTATTTAGGTTTGTGAGTGTCATTTTTTTCCCAAAAATAATGGTCCATGACCATATGGAGGCCAAAATCAGCATAGCCATGACGATTTTTACTATAATGTCGGCTTGCATAAACATACCAAGCATTGAAAAATCCATGTTATGCGTGCCTTCAATAATTGTGTTTTGTACTGTAGAAACAGCCGTTGATGAATCCATCTAATGTTCTCCTTTACCAGATTGGAAGAATTTATTTCTTGTTATTTACCTTGCTCATCTACGAGGTTGTCTTGCAAGGTGTTCCTTAACTTTTCAGGAATTTTTACAAGATTTCCCTCATGGCTGATGCAGGCAATCACGACGTTGATCCCGCATAACATGACATCACCCCTGTATAATTCCTGACGCATTATGAATGATGAGTTTTTAACCTTACTGACATGTGTGCGCATTTCTAAAAGATCGTCGAGAAAAGCGGGCTTATGATAATCCGCTTCGATGTGTCTAACGACGAACAATGTGTCGAGTTCCTTTGCGATTTGAGAGTTTGTCCATCCGACTGTACGTAAAAATTCTGTGCGCCCTCGTTCTGCAAAGCGGATGTGACTTGCATGGTATACAATTCCGCCAGCATCAGTGTCTTCATAATATACGCGAATAGGGTGTTTATGTATCATGTAAAAAGCGTCTCTTGGTTTGTGTTTTTGTTGGGTGTTTTGTGAATGCCTAGAACTTTATAACCGAGCGCTGAGATACAACGGCCGCGCGGCGTTCTTTGTAATATACCTTTTTGAAGCAAGTATGGCTCAATAACATCTTCAATAACGTCACGTTGTTCAGATAAGGCTGCCGCGATTGTATCAATGCCAACAGGCCCGCCGTCGTAGTTTTTGATGATACAGTTTAGATAGCGATGATCCATCCCGTCCAGCCCCATATTGTCAACATCAAGACGCTTGAGAGCGTTATCGGCGATCTCATCATTTATTATTTTTGAACCCTCACTGTCAGCGAAATCACGAACACGACGCGTGAGACGGCCTGCAATTCGTGGCGTGCCACGTGAACGACGCGCAATTTCAAACGCCCCTTCGTCGCTCATTTGACAGCCTAAAAGGCTTGCCGTGCGTTTCACAATTACACTCAGCTCATCAGGGGTATAAAACTCGAGGCGCAAGGGTATACCAAAACGGTCACGCAATGGGTTTGTTAATAGACCACTACGAGTTGTGGCGCCCACCAAAGTAAAGGGTGGCAGATCAATTTGAACAGAGCGTGCAGCTGGTCCCTCGCCTATGATGAGATCCAGTTTGTTATCTTCCATTGCTGGATACAAAATCTCTTCTACGGCAGGGTTAAGACGATGAATTTCGTCAATAAATAACACGTCGTTAGGTTGTAGGTTAGTCAGTATTGCCGCCAGATCACCTGATTTTGCAATTACAGGCCCTGATGTAGCGCGAAAACCAACACCTAGCTCTTTGGCAACAATTTGTGCAAGCGTTGTTTTACCAAGGCCTGGTGGACCAAAGAAAAGAACATGGTCCATTGCCTCTTCACGGGATTTAGCGGCATTAATAAAGACGCGAAGGTTATCTTTCAATGGGTCTTGTCCGAAAAAGTCATCAAGTTTTAGAGGGCGCACTGAATGTTCGTCACCTTTTTCTTCACTACGAAGCGCACTATCAAGTTCTGCGTTTTTTAGGGCTGTGTCTAATGGCTCATGGCTCATGCGCTTAACTCCTTAAGGGCAAGGCGAATAAGATCCTCTACGCCAAATTCATTATCATTTTCGGCCGCGGCCTTTACGCGCATGACAGCAGAAAAGGCATCGGCCTTTCCATACCCTAAATTTACAAGCGCAGAGACGGCATCATGATCTGCACTAGTGTTTTTCATAGCAGATGGTGGCGTATTTGATGCACTGGCCTGCTCAGATGTACTTGTGGGGGCTTGGGCTGATGTAATAGACAATGCGCCAATATCCATGGCCGCGACCTTATCTTTCAATTCTGTCAAAATACGAGCGGCGAGTTTAGGGCCAACGCCATCGGCTTGGGTTATAACGGCTTTATCTTGTGCCATAATCGCAATTTGAAGCTGCTCAGGTGTAATTGAGGCCAACATGGCAAGGCCCACTTTTGCGCCCACACCCTGTACGGATGTCAAAAGGCGAAACCATGATTGCTCGACGGCATCAATAAAGCCGTATAGGTGAATGTGGTCTTCGCGTACATTTGTGTCTATGAGCAATGACGCAGGAGAGCCGGCCTCTCCCATCATGCGAAGTGTGCGCGCGCTAACAAACACTAGATACCCCACACCTTGTACATCAAGGAGAACATGCCCCTCGCCAAAGCTATCTATAATACCTGATAATTTACCAATCATATTTTGTTTTCTCTTATATTCTTAAAGTGTTTACGATGCCCTTACGCTCATCGATTGAACTGCCCCGTGATGCGCATGTGTGATAGCAATAGCCAACGCATCGGCTTCATCGCTTTGCAACGTTCCTGACTTAGGCAAAAGGGTTTTGACCATAATATTCATTTGATCTTTTGTGGCGTGACCTGTGCCAACGATCGACTTTTTGATTAATGTTGCGGCGTATTCTGAAACGGGTATGCCTGCCCGCGCAGGTGCAAGAAGAGCAACCCCCCTTGCCTGACCAAGCTTAAGAGCTGATTTAGGGTTTTGGTTAACGAATGTTTCCTCGACAGCCGCACTATCTATTCCATGAGTGCCTATGATATGTGCAAGCTCGGCATCAATGAAGGCTAAGCGGTATGGATCAGTGTCTTTAGGCTTTGTTTGTATTGTGCCCGACGTAATATAGGTTAAGGCATTATTGTTATATTCAATAATGCCCCATCCTGTTTTTTGTAAGCCGGGGTCTATACCTAGAATTCTCATAAGTGTAATTCTAGCACGCCTTAGCGCATAGACAAGGCTATGATGATAGCTTTTCCATGATTTCGTCAGACGCTTCGAAGTTTGTTGTAACAGTTTGCACATCGTCACTTTCTTCTAGGGCGTCAACCATCTTCAAAATGCTGCTGGCTTGGTCTTCGTTGACCTCAGCCATTACATTTGGTTGCCAAATAAGACCACTTTCTTCTGCTTCACCAAATTTTTCTGTCATAGCGTCTTGCACGCTGGCAAAATTATTTGGGTCACATGTGATAACGTGAACATGCTCGTCGCTTTCACAATTGTCTGCACCGGCTTCGACGGCGGCTTCAAACATTGTGTCGGCATCTGCTTTGTCGGCTGTGAAAACAACTTGCCCCACACGATCAAACATAAATGATACTGCGTTTGTCTCACCAAGGTTTCCGCCGTATTTAGAAAACCCAGAGCGCACTTCTGAAGCGGTTCTGTTTTTATTGTCTGTGAGCGTCTCAACAATTACGGCAACACCACCAACGCCATATCCTTCGTAGCGCATTTCTACGTAGTCAGTCCCGTCATCCGCTGTACCTGCGCCCGTTTTAATCGCACGATCGATACGGTCTTTAGGCATAGAGTTACTTTTTGCTGTTTGAACGGCAAGTCGGAGTCGTGGGTTTGAATCGATGTCATCCCCGCCCATCTTTGCGGCAACTTGAATTTCTTTTCCTAACCGCGAGAATAATTTAGCGCGTTTCTTATCTTGTGCGCCTTTACGGTGTTGAATATTTGCCCATTTACTATGTCCAGCCATTTTCTTTTCCTTAAATCTGTTTCTTGTTTTATTAAAACAGTTTGCATTCTATGTGTGGTGTGAGATTATAAAACAGCTCTTGTTTTTACAAGAGCAATTTGGAGAAACTCACTTATTTCACCTGTTTACTGCGTACGTTTTTTGAAATAGATAAAATTTGATTTATATTTAGCTTATAGTTAATGCATTCCGTGCTAGGCTTATATTAATCAAAAAAAATAAAAAGAAGTTATGGCGTACAATTTTGAAGATGTAAAAATCCTGATCGTGGATGATAATTTCCCGATGCTGACATTGCTGAAAGCAATGCTTACGCGTTTTGGTGTTGGTACCATTCTCACGGCGTCGAATGGTGATATGGCCTTTAAATCATTCGTGCGTCACAATCCTGACATTGTTATATCTGATTGGATGATGGCGCCATCAAATGGTGTTGAGCTTGCGCAGATGATACGAGATGATAAAGCCTCTCCCAACCCATACGTTCCCTTTATTCTTATGACAGGGTTTAGTGAAGAACACCGCGTAACGATGGCGCGTGATGTTGGGATTACAGAATTTTTATTAAAACCGTTTAGCGCAATGGATTTATACAAACGTATAGTCACCATTATTGAGGCTCCGCGCCAGTTTGTTCGCTCTGAAGACTTCTTTGGGCCTGATCGTCGTCGTCGTGACTCTACTGATTTTAGAGGAGCGCGTAAACGTAAAGATGACCCAACGGGGCGCGTTACAGCAGATGATAGGCGCGACGCAGACATACATATTCGTGAAGCCAAAAAAGAACAAGGCATTAAAAATAATGACTTTTTATTATTCGAAGACAGAATTGATAGCATAGACTTTAAAGATAGATAAGATGACAGACAAAAAAGACGAGCTCCCACAATTTTACCCTCCTAAACGTGCCCTAAAAAGCAAAGTGGGTCATGGAGGACTAAGTAAAGAAACGATTTCAAAGGCACAGCGTGTCATTGATTTGAACAAGGTTGACTTTTCAGAGGTTGCAAAACCGTACATGGTTTGCCTTGAAGATAGTGTGCAAAAGGCGCGCGCCGGACAATCTGACAATCATGAAAAGCTTATTGAGGGTGTCTTATTTCCTGCAATGCAGTTGAAAGCCAACGGCGATTTGTTTCATTATCCAATCATTACGGACATTGCGAACAAGTTTTTATGGTTTTTAGAGCGTATCTATAAGCTTAACTCTCATGCGCTTGATATCGTTGAGGCGTTTGAGCGTTCTATAAACATGGTTTTTCAACAAAAGCTTAGCGGTAAGGTTACATCTGCTGGTAAGGTTATTTTAAATGAGCTAGATGCTGTTTGTACCCGTTACTTTGAAAAATATCCTGAAAACATTCATCCACGACTACTTAACAAGAAAAGCTAGTCCAAATAAGAATTTTGATTTTTGAGGAATGCGCCAAGTATCACAGGTTCGATGCTTAACGTTTTGCCTGTGCTATCATCTGTTTTGATAATTGTTCCGCATAATGTGCCCTTGCCTTTGGCTGGGGTCATTCTGTTTTTGCCTGGAATCTTACGAGTAAAGCGCAAAATTGGAATATCTTTTTCCATGCCTATAACACTATCATAACACCCCGTCATACCTGCATCAGTTTGAAAACCTGTTCCATTTTCAAGAATGTGACAGTCTGCCGTTGGAATATGTGTATGCGTCCCAACAACAGCACTTACGCGGCCGTCAAGATAATGGGCGAGTGCCATTTTTTCACTTGTTGCCTCTGCGTGAATATCAACAAAGATTGCATTGATGTTGGCGCCTAATTGGTAGTTTTTTAAAATTTTGTCTGCTGTAGCGAATGGGCAATCTAAAGATTCTGGCATGTATACGCGCCCCATTAGGTGCATGATTAGTATTTTTCGCCCATCGGGTAATGATTTAATGCATGCGCCCTGCCCTGGTGTTGTGTCTGGGTAGTTGGCCGCTCGCAATAGACTAGGGTCACGTGTAATGTACGAAAGAATTTCGCGCTGATCCCAAACATGATTACCTGTAGTTATACAGTCAGTACCAAGGTCGTAGTATTCTTTGCATATTTTTTCTGTGATACCAAAGCCGTTGGCTGAGTTATCTCCGTCTACAATGACGATGTCTGCCTTATGATGTGCTTTAATTTTTTCAAGATGGGCATTTAGCATTTCTCTGCCTGCTTGCCCGGCAATATCACCAATAAATAAAATTTTCATGGAAATGTTTTAGCGTCTTTGCGAATAGATGTCACCGCTTTAATGCCGCTTCTTTAATCGTTAATGTATTATCGCGACATTCTGTTACGACCCGCATTCTATCAAATCGGGATGAAACGTCTTTATATTGAGAGTTTTCGATGCTTTTCACGTGAGGGTCTTGCTCCCTCACAATTTCTTTATCGCTAAAATGCGAGAAAATTTGTTTTAAAATATCTTGTTGAATTTCGGGTTGGTCGACGGCTTGTTGTATAAGCATCATCATGAATTGTGATTGTGGCTCGATTGCTGTGTATTGCCCTTGGTCATCACATTCGAATTTTAGGTGTTTTGAGCATTGTATAGTGTTTTCTACATGCTTTACAGCGCATTCAAATGCATCTTTTATATTGTTGTCAAACAAATATACTCTCCCAGTTGCTCTGAGAGAGTATATTTTAAACTTAATGTTATGTCAATTTATTAAAAGAACATGAAATATGCGTATATTGTCGCAATGACGACAGTCGCAATCATAAGTGGGAACGCCATCAGCATAAACTTAACAAACGATATTGGCTGACCTGCACGTGAGGCGTAACTGGCAACCATAACGTTAGCACTAGCCCCAACGATAGATCCGTTACCACCTAGACATGCGCCAAGAGATAGTGCCCACCATATAGGTTCCAATTTATCGGCTCCACCAAATGTTGGGGCCATCGCATCAATCATAGGAATGATTGTTGCTACAAACGGAATATTGTTGATGAAAGCAGAGAATATGGTCGATATCCACAAAATAGCCATACCAGTTGCAACCATGTTGCCTTCGGTAATGGCAAGCATTTCTTCTGCCATAATTCCCAAGATGCCAGATGCTTCAACCCCTGTCACAATGATGAAGAGCCCCATAAAGAAGAAGATTGTATCCCATTCAACTTCTTTGAAGATGTGCTCAACGGCATGTGTTTGTTTTGGATTGCTAAGGATATAGGTTTTACCGCGTTTGCGTTTAAACATATCAAGAAGCATAAGTAGTGATGCACCACCTAATGCCACTGTACCTGGTTCGTAACCGTGTCCATGCCCTACGATAAAGCCGAAAAGGACAAGTGCAAGCACAAATAATGATTTGAATAGGAGTTGTTTATCTACAAGTGCTTCGTATGGGTTATAGCGCAACAAATGAGCACGGGCACGTTTTGATGTAGTCATTTTACGTCCCCATAACACATCAAAAAAGATAAGAAGGAAAACCATAATGATAAATGCAGGCGGCCCAACATTCACAACGAAATCCATAAAGCTAAAGCCCACGTGTGAGCCAATAAGAATGTTTGGCGGGTCACCAATCAATGTTGCTGTTCCACCAACGTTAGAGGCGAAAATTTGTGCAAACAAGAATGGGTACGGGTTTTGTTTAAGCTGCTCTGTTAAAAGAAGCGTAATTGGTACAATAAGCATAACGGTTGTTACGTTATCAAGAAGCGCTGAAAAGACAGCCGTGATAATTGATAACACCGCCAGCAAGGCTCTTGGATTGGCCTTAACCGATTTAGCCGCTAGAATTGCGATAAATTGGAAAAAACCAGAGTTTTTCATTATTCCAACTATAATCATCATACCGATCAGTAGGAAGATTGTGTTGAAGTCAATGCCATCAATGGCTTGGTGCTGGGAGATCACCCCCAAGAAGATCATTGCCGAGGCACCAATGAGTGCTGTGATGGCTTGATTTAATCGCTCGGTAATAATAAGTGCATATACGGCTGCCAATACGGCGCAGGACGCGACTATTGGATCAATACCAAATATTACATGTGATGTTAGATGTTCTGTTACCATTTTTTTGAATACTCATACCTGTACGCATAAAAGATCAATGAATTTAATATTCAAAATCTTATTTGCTTGGTAATTCGCCCTCTTTTTCTAACCCTGTGATGACAGAGTGCATTTCTTTAATTGCTGATTGTTCTGAGATAAGTCCAACTAGTTCGCCTGTTTCTTTTTCAACGACAGGGATTGGGCTTCCGTAATTTACGATAAGACGAAACGATTCCCATGTCTCGGTTTCTGGATGAACAACAACAATGTCTTCTTCCATTACTTCTTTGACTTTTACCGGTTTCAACTTATGTAGACGTTTGGCGATGCCTGGTGTTGCGCCAACAACAAAATTTAGTCGTTGTAGACCATCTGGCATTGTGACTGATACTGGAAGTAATTCCTCAAGAATTTTTTTCAGGCTCAGTATACCAACAAGTACGCCGTCATCATTGACAACAGGAAGGCATCTTAGTGAATGTTTTTCTAGTCTTTCGAGCACCACTTCGACGGTTTCGTCTGGGTGCGCTTTGATAACATTTGTTATCATTGCATTATTGCATGGCATGTTAACCACCTCATTTTTGTTTTCATAACTAACTGGTATTTTGTAAAAAATATAAATACCAATTTATGAAGCGGGAATATGCTCCTGTCTGTTTTATAATGCAATAAAAAAAAACATTTTTTGTTAAGCCTTTAATACATAACAAATAATCGCGTTTTTAAGCCACGCATTATGAAACGCAACATGACAAAACGACAAATAGCGGAACGTTTGATTAGACTTAATATGTTTGAGTCGGTGTCAGTATCACATCCAGTTTTTGGTCATGATCTTCTTTAGGTAGGGGAAAAAGGCAGATTTGTTGATCATAGGCGTATCCTACAGTCTTAATATCAATGCCTTCGGCTAAAAATTTATCAAGCGTAATATCATAGTGCCCCTGCCCATAGCCCAGGCGTGTTCCATAACGGTCAAACGCAACTAACGGAAGGACTATAATATTGGGTATGATGGTATTGTCTTGTGTTTGTTTGGGCGCATATGTTCCAAAGCCACTTTTTTGTAGCGGCTCAACCCCATCCCATTTTACAAATTTTAGAGGCTCTAGGCGCTTTCCCGTCACAGGCAAGGCCACAGTGGCGCCCTTCTTTAAAAGTTTTTCAATAAGGGGACTTGTGTCGATCTCACTTTTTATAGGCCAGTAAACGGAGATAACTTTACCTTTTATATCTTCAAACAATGATAAAAAACGTTGCGCGATTAAATCCGGGTCGTCTGGGTTTTTTTCAAATGTATCGCGAAGCTTGAGAGCATCAGCACGAATTTTTTGTTTTTGTGACTTTCTGTCATGTTTAGGATCATCATTTGAAAATGTCATTTTATCGTATCACTTCATATAATGAGCTAATGAAAATAAAAGTGCCACAGGAGCCGTGTAGTTAATCAATTCGCATGGGGCCCTGAAGTACAGGTGGGTGCCATAATGAAAGAGGAAGCAACAAAATACTTCACATCTCACAGGGACAGCTCCCTAGCGAAAAGCTATCGGCCGCTGGAATATGAATCTATCACGAACTCCGTAGCAAGACACTATATAGAGCGTTATGCGGCCTCTTTCAAGCGATTTGCGATTTGTATTACGCGCTGATTTAAATGTTCTACAGCATTGCCAAGGGCTTCGCGATCCTCATCTGATATAGATTGCGCGTTGGATGATTCTGCACCTGTTGCATCAAGGCTTGCAAGCTTGTCTTTAACATCTTGCAATTCATCCGCCAATACAAGCGATGTCAGAACCAAAAGATGGGATTCTGTGGTTGCTGCGCCTGCAGAAGAGATGGCTCGCAATTGTGTGTTTATATATTGGCCTAATTCAACAACGCGTTTTTCTTGGCCATCGTCACATGCGATACCATAGTTGCGTCCATTAATTGTTACTGTAACCTCAGCCATTTTTTACTACCCTCTTATGCCTCAAGCATATCATTGATCTGTGATATCACCTGATCCAGTTTAGCCACTGTTTCTTGTTTATCAAAGTTGTTATTTTGTGACGCAGCTTGCTGTTCATTGAACATGTCTATTTGACGCGCCAAAACATCATTTGTGTTTTTTGCTTCCACAAATTGTTGGTGGCGACGTTCTATGACCTCTTCTAATGTATCAAGTGATTGATCCAAAATGACGAGGGACTTTTTTACGTTCTCTAAACTCATTACGACCGTAAATCCTTATATTTCATAATCATTCATCTTTTTGATTAGCAGACTTCATTTACCATGGTCAAGATTGATTCTCATATGAGGAAAAATTAGCCACATCTATTGACCGAAACACGTGAAGAGTGCATTGTCGAGCCAGTTTGATCATCATTCATACCTATTGATATAAGGAACCTTTTATAAAATGAGCGCACAAGCACAAACAGCATCAAAAGACACTCCCTCAACACAAACTTCAATGCAAACAATGGCCAATGCTATTCGCGCATTGTCAATGGACGCGGTTCAGCAAGCAAACTCCGGTCACCCCGGCATGCCAATGGGTATGGCTGATGTTGCGACAGTTCTTTATTCAAAGTTTTTGAAGTTCAATCCTAAAGATCCACACTGGGCAGATCGCGACCGTTTTATATTGTCTGGCGGGCATGGCTCAATGCTGTTGTATTCTCTAAATTACCTAACAGGGTATGAAGAGATGACAATTGAAGAGATTAAAAACTTCCGTCAGCTACACAGTAAAACACCCGGCCACCCTGAAATTGATGTTGATTGCGGTATCGAAATGACAACAGGCCCACTGGGACAGGGTATTTCTACGGCCCCTGGGTTTGCATTGGCTGAAAGAATGTTGAACGCGACATACGGTGATGACATTGTCGACCACTATACATATGTGATGTGTGGGGATGGTGATTTGCAAGAAGGTGTTTCACATGAGGCTGGTGCATTTGCAGGACATCAAAAATTATCAAAGCTCATCGTATTATATGATGACAATGACATTACGATTGATGGATCGACGGACATTTCCTTTAGTGAAGATGTGTGCAAACGTTATGAGGCTTATGGCTGGGACACACAAAAAGTTGATGGTCATGATATGGAGGCCGTTGAAAGGGCCATTGCCCATGCCAAAACTACAAACACGCCAAGCTTGATTGCGTGTAAAACAAAAATTGGTTTTGGTGCTCCCACTAAACAAGGGACAGCGGCATGTCACGGCGCACCTTTAGGAGCAGAAGAAATTGAAGGCGCACGTAAGAACCTCGGATGGTCACATGCACCGTTTGAAATCCCTGAGGATGTTTTATCTGCGTGGCGTGCATTAGGTACGGCTAACATGGACGAATACAATGCCTGGACGAAGCGTACAGAAAATGCGACTGAGTTTAAAAGACAGATAGCCGGTCTTGATCAGGCTGTTCTTGAGAGCAAAATACAGGAAGCAAAAACATATTTTGACACTGAAAAGCCAGCTAAGGCAACACGCCAAACATCTGGAATTGTGCTTGAACATTTGATCCCTGCCCTGCCTTCTATGGTTGGCGGGTCTGCAGATTTAACAGGTTCGAACAATACAATTGTTAAAGACTACGAAGACGGTGTACAAGCGCGTAATGGCTATAAAGGCCAATACATCTACTATGGTGTGCGTGAACATGGGATGGCTGCGATTATGAACGGCATGGCATTGCATGGCGGTATTACCCCCTACTCTGGAACATTTTTACAATTTGCTGACTATTCTCGTCCAGCAATTCGCTTAGGCGCACTTATGGGTACGCAAGTGGTTCACGTTATGACCCACGATTCAATCGGACTTGGTGAAGATGGTCCAACGCACCAGCCTGTTGAACATCTGGCAGCGCTTCGCGCAATCCCGAATTGTTATGTTTACCGTCCATGTGACGGTGTGGAAACGGCAGAATGCTGGGAGCTTGCCTTGAAAAACACAAATGCCCCGTCAATTATGGCGCTAACACGTCAGGGTTTGCCAACGCTTGCACCGGCAAACGACAGTAATGCCTCTTCCAAAGGCGCATATATTCTGGCTGAAAATGATGATAGCCCGCAGGTTACGCTATTTGCGTCAGGCTCAGAAGTGTCGATTGCAAAAGAGGCTTATGACCAGCTTGTTAGCGAGGGCGTCACTGTACGCTTGGTCTCTGTGCCATGTATGGATTTATTTTGGGAACAAGATGCAAGCTACATTGAAAGCTTAATATGTAATGACAGCGTAAAAGTTGCTGTTGAGGCGGCAGTTCGTCAAAGCTGGGACCGTATGATTGGCGCTCATGGTGCCTTCATAGGTATGAGCGGATTTGGGGACTCCGCGCCTGCTAAAGACCTTTACAACCATTTCGGTATTACGTCTGATGCCGTTGTAAAAGCAGCTAAGGCGAAACTAAAATAATATTATAAAATATATACAAGCAACAAAGCAGAGGTGTTTTCCTCTGCTTTTTTGTACCCCTCTAGTTTTTGCCTATACATATCTCCCATGTGCTTTATATTATGTTGTGAAAACATAAAAGGAGTTTCTAACATGACAATAAGAGTTGGTATTAACGGGTTTGGTCGCATTGGACGTAATGTATTACGAGCATTATTTGAATCGGGACGCACAGATATAGAAGTCGTTGCGATTAACGACCTTGCGCCTTTGGCGACGAATAAACACCTACTTAAATATGATACAGTTCACAGCACGTTTCCGTTTGATGTCGAAACGGTTGACGAGGATACAATCATTGTTGATGGTAAGAAGATAGATGTTGTGCAAGAGCGTGACCCAACTAATTTGCCATGGGGCAAGATGAATGTTGATATTGTTTTTGAATGCACAGGCATATTCACATCACATGAAAGGGCGTCAATGCACATTGAGGCCGGCGCGAAAAAAGTTCTAATCTCTGCACCAAGTGGAGATGCTGACATCATGGTTGTGTACGGGGTGAATTGTGACAACATTACATCGGATCATAAAATTGTTTCAAATGCATCATGCACCACAAACTGTTTGGCGCCCGTAGCCAAAGCGTTGAACGATGCCATCGGAATTCAAAACGGTTTCATGACAACTATACATTCATATACAGGTGATCAGCGCATCGTTGACACGGCGCATAACGACCTTCACCGCGCACGCGCCGCAGCATGCAACATGATTCCAACTTCAACAGGTGCTGCAAAGGCAGTTGGTAAAGTTTTACCAGAGCTCAACGGCAAGCTTGATGGCGTGTCTATGCGTGTCCCTACACCGAATGTATCTGTTGTTGATTTTAAATTTACGGCTTCAAAAAACACAACTGTTGAAGAGGTTAACAAGGCGATTGTTGATGCGGCAAATGGCTCATTAAAAGGTGTCTTAGGAACATATGACGAGCCACTTGTATCAAGTGATTTCAATCATAATCCATTGTCTTCAATTTTTGCGGTTAACGAAACTAAGGTTTTGGATGATACACTTGTGCGTGTTATGAGTTGGTATGACAACGAATGGGGTTTTTCAAACCGCATGCTAGATACTGCCGTTAAAATGCATAAATCTGGTTAAATAGCAGCCAGTTAACATAAGACTTGATCTTTTTGATTAATATATAGTATCTTTCAGCCCTTAATTGAGGGCTGAATTTTTATGATTTCCTTTCCAGGCTACAGAAATAGCGAACTAAACATGCTTGCGCATCTCAAGTTTGAAGATGGCGATTATATTATTGAGCCTAATTTGAAACATATTAGCCTCAATGGCCTATGTCACGCTATCTCAGGCAATGTTGACCCCCGCCTTAGTATTGAAAAGCAGATCCCTGGTCTGCCAAATGGAATAGCGAAAAGCTTTTTGGACTCAGACACTCGCCTTGTTGTTACGACACCAAAAATATTGTCAAAAAGGCTTATGGCTTTTAAAAAAGAGAAATTAGCAGCTTACAAGGCGATGGGCATACCTGCCGATGATAAAGGCTTGGTTTCTGAACTTGTTTCGATGGATAAATTTATAATAACCTGTCTCAATGATACCTCGCTGGGAAGTTTTTATCCGCAAGGCCAATTTATAAACGAGTTATACGGAGGCTACCCCGTAATTACTATCTATGATTTGAAAAGATCTAGCGGTAATCGTTATGATGATCTGATTGATATAGCCTCAACCCTGCAGCATGAAATTGGGCATGCAATTGATTGGCATAACGGTAAAAAGAATCTGTTTGCCTCAAATGAATCAAATTTTCGGCGTGTGTTTAATCAGAACTTTCTCCCTCAAATACCAAAAGACACTGATTTATACTATGCGTTGGATAGACCCATACAAGAGCATTTTCAACTTTATGATGAGAAAGATAAACCATGTGAGCTTGTTGCGGAAATTGCGGCTAAATATTCTCATCTATACAACATGCACCCACAAATTGCCGAAGCAAGATTATCGACTGACTACCCCTATATCTGGAACGAAGTAAAAACGATAATTCCACAAATTGAAAGCGGCTTATTGACGCAAGGATACAATCGCAACGCACGCCCGCTATTGGCGACACCCTCTCTTTATTTTTTAAATGATCGCCATGTTTCATATCCAAATGAGAACGGTGATGTATATCTTGCGGCACATGGTTTGTCACAAAATGAAAAGAACAGCCTTAAGAAAGCGCTGTTCGAGCATCATATTTTTGCAACAGAAAAAGACGCCTTTGACTGTAATTGGCTGATCATAAAAAAACAAGATTTAGGCAAGCTAGCGGCTTTGAAGCTTGATATTCCAAACTATATCGACATGCAATATGTAGATCATATAAAATCTCAAGCGTTTTTAGACATCTTTGAGGCTGAGCAAAACCGCATAAAAACACTCCTTAAAAAACATAATGTAGAGGGTCATTTAGGGTTTGATGGATCTTTAGTGTTAGACATGCCGCACGCGCACGACCCTCGTTCTGGCCTGTCATATATGGAGGTCAACGGATTTAGATTTGATGAAGAGTTTGAGATCACAAGCTCATCACCTGATAGAAAATCATATGCTGTTCCGTACAACTTGCTACCTGATTTGTACAAACCTAATTTGCGCGCTGATAAAAATGGGCCGTGTGCTCCGTCATTCTAAGTCAATTTAAAAACGCCCGCGTGAATACGTGAATGCGTAAATACGTGAATGCGTGAATGGTTTGCGTTCTCATATTGAAGTCTCTGTAACTTGTCTATAATCTTAAGATTAGATTTTAAAGGAGATTTAATAATGACAAAGTTAAAACCCGGTGTTGTCTGGGGTGATGATTACTTAACACTCGTAAAAGCATGTAAAGATGGCGGTTACGCGCTTCCCGCTGTAAACGTTATTGGCACAAACACCATCAATGCCGTTATGGAATCCGCCGCTAAGAATAAGTCTGATGTTGTCATTCAGCTCTCCAATGGTGGGGCGCAATTTTATGCCGGAAAAGGCATGGAAGATAGTTTGCAAGCCAAAATCCTAGGTGCGGTCTCAGCCGCTCAACACGTTCATTTATTGGCAAAGCATTATGGCATATGCGTGATTTTGCATACGGATCATGCTAATAAACCACTGATCCCATGGGTTGATGGTATGATTGATCACAGCGAGCAATCAATGAAGGATAACGGACGCCCCCTCTTCTCATCTCACATGTTGGATTTATCAGCAGAAGATATCGAGTTTAACATTTCAGAATCAGAGCGCGTATTGAAGCGTTTGGCGCCTTTAGGCATGAGTATAGAAATTGAACTTGGTGTTACTGGCGGTGAAGAAGATGGCGTTGGCTCTGACGATATAGACAATGACAAGCTCTATACACAGCCAAGCGATTGTCTTATGGCTTATGAGCGCCTCTCGAAAATCGGTCACTTTTCTTTGGCTGCATCATTTGGGAATGTGCATGGTGTTTATAAACCTGGTAATGTTCAGTTACGTCCAGAGATTTTGAAAAACTCTCAAGCCCTCGTTCAGGAAACGTGTAAAACAGATCATAACCCGCTCGACCTTGTGTTTCATGGTGGATCAGGCTCAGAAAAAGCCAAAATAGACGAATCACTGGATTATGGTGTGTTTAAAATGAATATCGACACAGACACACAATTTGCGTTTGCCAAAGGTGTCGGCGATTATGTTGATGCGCATGCCAAGGCGTTTAAGCATCAAATTGATCCTGAAGATGGCACACCTTATAAGAAGCAATACGACCCAAGGTCATGGCTTCGTAAGGGTGAAGAAAGCTTTATTATTCGCCTTGATGAGGCCTTCAGAGACCTTAAGTCAATTGGCAAAACTATAGCTGAGTAGTTGTTAACGCTGCGGGCTTTTATAGCCGGCTATAATATTTTAAATAAAGTGCTTGATTTTCTGCGCTATAGTGCGTAAAAAGCAGATCAGAATTACGAATATATATAGGTTTACGGAGATTCACCCATGAAAACAGATACACACCCACAGTACCACACAATCAATGTTGTGATGACAGACGGTACCGAGTACCAGACAAAATCAACATGGGGTAAAGAAGGCGACACAATGCGTTTGGACGTAGACTGTAAGTCACACCCTGCTTGGAACGGTGGCGCAACTAAGATTGTTGAAAAAGGTCAGCTTTCTAAGTTCGAGAACAAGTACGGTTCTTTCCTATCAGGTACAACATCTAAAAAATAATAAATTTGAAGGGCTTAAGCCTTCCTATTAGTTTTTTAGTTTACCAAAAAATAAAGCGGCCTTTCGGTCGCTTTTTTGTTTTATAGCTATATATTTGAAAAAAAGCTTGAGGCTAAGCAGCCTCAAGTTGTTTTAGCGCAGTATCAAGCTTTTCTTTTGCGCTTAACGCATCCTGCCTGCGGTTTTGTTGCTCTTCTACAATTTCAGCAGGCGCATTTTCAACAAACTTCTTGTTGTCGAGCTTTTGAGATATCTTTTTGATTTCAACCTCAAGCTTGCCTATTTCTTTTTGCAGGCGCTCACGCTCTTTGTCGAGGTCGATTAACTCGGCAATAGGAAGTATGAGTGTTGTGTCTTCGACAACTGTTTGCAATGCCCCTTTAGGCGCATCCTCTACCATCTCGACACTCTCTAAGCGTGCAAGACGCATGATTGCTTCTTCGTACTGCGAAAATCGTGTTTTGATTTGTGACGAGGCGTCTTTGTATTGAAGCGCAATTTTGGCTTTTGCCGGTACATTCATATCTGCGCGGACACTTCTGATCTCAGATATTACATTCAAAACCCAATTTAAATCATTGGAAGCAGAGTCATTTTTTGGAATAGAGCTGTAATCTGGCCATGCAGAGGCAATGAGCCTTTTCCCATGTCGGTCACCAAGTGAACCATACAATTCTTCAGTAATATATGGCATGAAAGGGTTGAGAAGTATAAGAATTTGATCAAGAACCCATGCGGCCGTTACGCGTGTTTCTGTGGCGATTTCATCATCGCGATCAAACACTGGTTTAATTAACTCTACATACCAGTCACAAAAAGTATTCCATGAGAATTGGTAAAGTCCTAAAGCAGCATCATTATATTTAAACTCATCCAATGCGCTTTCGACTGTTTGTTTTGTATTCACAAGCTCGGAGATGATCCATTGATTCGTAGGATCTTTTACATTTGCAGGTTCAAAACCTTCAACGGGTACGCACCCGTTCATTTCACAAAAACGTGATGCATTCCAAAGCTTGGTTGCATAGTTCCTGTAACCTTCAACGCGTTGCTCTGAAATACGAATATCTCTTCCTTGTGCTGCCATCGCAGTTAGCGCAAAACGAACGGCGTCTGTTCCGTATTTTTCGATAAGATCAAGCGGGTCAACAACGTTCCCTTTTGATTTGGACATTTTCTGCCCCTTCTCATCCCTGACAAGCGCGTGCATGTAGACGGTTTTAAAAGGAACTTCACCCATAAAATGAATACCCATCATCATCATGCGTGCCACCCAGAAGAAGATGATATCGAAACTAGTAATCAGCACATCACCTGGATAGTATTTATCAAGCTCGGGCGTTTTATTCGGCCATCCTAATGTCGAAAATGGCCAAAGTGCGGATGAAAACCATGTGTCGAGAACGTCTTCATCGCGGCGCAGTATAACACGCTGTCCATGGCTTTCTTCTGCTTGCGCGAGCGCTTCTTCCTCGGTTTCTGCAACGTAAATCTCGTTGTTTGGGCCATACCAAGCAGGAATTTGGTGTCCCCACCATAGCTGACGCGAGATGCACCATGGCTGAATATTATCAAGCCATGCAAAATATGTGTTTTCCCATTGTTTAGGCACGAACTTGGTTTTACCAGAGCGCACAGCCTCAAGCGCCGGTTGCGCCATCGTTTTGGCGTCAACATACCATTGCTCTGTCAAAAACGGTTCAACAACTGTTGTTTTACTTTTTTCATCATAAGGAACAGTGTGTTTAATGTCTTCTACACGGTTAAGAAGCTCTAACTCCTCCAATTCAGACAAAACTTTCTTACGCGCATCAAAACGCTCCATCCCAATATATTCTTCAGGTGCTGCATCACTAATATGAGCCGTTTTATCCAAGATATTGATGACAGGTAAATCGTGACGCTCACCAACTTCAAAATCGTTAAAATCGTGGGCCGGCGTAATTTTTACCGCGCCTGTCCCCTTTTCAGGGTCGCAATATTCATCCGCAATAATCGGCACTGGACGATTGACGATAGGCACTACGGCATATTTACCAATAAGGTCTTTATAGCGCTCGTCTTCTGGGTGAACAGCAATGGCTGTATCGCCGAGTAGCGTTTCTGGTCGTGTTGTTCCAACGGTGATGTAAAGCTCGTTTTCACCTTCTAATGGATAGTCAATGTACCACATGTGACCCTTCACTTCTTTTTGCTCAACCTCAAGGTCAGACAAAACAGTTTGTGTCTTAGGATCCCAGTTTACGAGTTTGTTAGCTCTGTATATTAGTTTTTCATTATAAAGCTGAACAAATACCTTACGAACAGCATCAGACAAACCATCATCCATGGTAAAACGTTCGCGCCCCCAATCAGGCGTTGTTCCTAGACGCTTTAGCTGGCTTACAATGTTGTCTTTACATTGTCCCTTCCATTCCCACGCGCGCTCCATGAACCCTTCACGGCCAAGTTTTTGACGTGTTGTACCTTCTGCTGCCAATTGACGGTCAAGCACCATATGAACAGCAATCGAGGCATGGTCAGTTCCCGGTTGCCACAAGGCATCCTTGCCCTTCATGCGGTTATAACGCACCAATATATCTTGCAATGTGTGATTGAGGGCATGACCAATATGAAGGCTTCCTGTCACATTAGGTGGCGGCATCATAATTGTAAACGGATCTGCATCAGAGCTTGGCTGCGCGGCGAAAATTCCAGAAGCTTCCCACTCTTTGTAGTATTTTTCTTCTACAGATTTAGGGTCAAAGGTTTTGTCCAGCATCTCACTATCCTTGCTGTTAAAAAATTGTTCATATACGTGGTATTTTTAGCTGTCTTTAGCGTGACGAGCAAGTTTTTCTAGCTCTTTTTCGACGAGGACTTCAACAATATTAGGCATATTTGTATCTATCCATTCGCGTAGCATCGGGCGAAGCATGTCTTTGACGATTTCTTCTAGTGTGATGTTGTCATGCATTTTTGAAAGGGCAACATTTTCAGATAATTTCGAAAACGCACCAACGGTTGACGTTGCTACAGCTTTAGATACGATTTCACTCTTATAATCATCTATCGTCTCATCTTCAAAACCGTCTTCGATATCTTCAATGGCTTGATCGAAATCATCTTGCATATCTTCTTCAGGCTCGCTTGGTGTTTGATCTACTTGCATTGAAGGTGTTAAATCAAACGCATCATCTTCTACTTCTACTTCTTCTTCAGCCACAGACTCAGGTGTTGGCTCAGGCTCGGGCGTTGGCTGCGGTTCTTCTTCAGCCACAGGCTCGGGCGTTGGTTCTTGTTCCTGAACTGGTGCAGCCTCTTTTACTTCGCCGTTTGTATCATTTGGAGCGTCGTCATCATCTGAAATGATTTGACGAATTGACGCCAAAATTTCTTCAATGGATGGGTCTTGTTCTTGAGTATCAGCCATAATATATGCATCTAGTGCTTGTTTAAATTGATCTTGTTCATTGTTTAGTGTGGCTTATTGTACCTGCCTTGTCAAAGCGGGATTACGTAAGTCTTAGATAATCCACATTAAAAGGCAAATTCTTTCTCTGGTTCATGTCCCAAACAGTATGGAACAGCTGACATTCCTAATTTTTCCTCTTCCAAGGTACTGTGATCAATACGTTTAACTTTTATGATCTCACCTGTAGCCAGTGGATTTGGGCGTTCAACATATGTCATGATTCCATCATATGAAAGCTGTTCTATCAGGCTCATAGGTTGAGCATATGTGGCACCACATAACAATATCTTTGAAAAAGGCGCGTGCGCCTTGTCTCCTTGAGATAACCCTCCCTGAATAGAGACAATGTTCATCATGTCTAACTCTTCGTACACTTCATCAGAGAATGCCAAGGCATGAGGGTCTTCTTCAACACGCACAACCGTAGACACCATAGGCGAAAGAATGGCTGCGGCGTAGCCACTTATATCCCCTAAACATAACACAACATCATCAACAGACAGATCAAGAGCTTGTATTTGTTTTGCGAGCGTCATGTTTTCAATAATAACTCGGCCATTAGGCAAAAAGATGTCTTCGTCTTTATAACATGTATGTTTGAAAGCTTCTGGCAGGAACAATTCTTTTGGGATTGTACCAAAGATTTCCAAAATAGCGCGGTCTGTAATTGTGTTGGGGGCAAGCTGGCTATCTACCATGGCTTTGCGGGCTGTCGCATAACTCATTTTTATGACCTTAGTGTTTTTGTCTGTTATTTATTTTTTAAATTAGGCAATGATTCCTGTTAAGAAACATAATTATGCCTCTCTTTTTACTTTATATTGATTAAATTGAATAGAGTTATTGATAAATTTATTTGATGGTGCTAAATACACAAACATATTTTGAAGGTGGCGCGGTGGCAGAGTGGCTATGTAGCGGACTGCAACTCCGTGTACGCCGGTTCGATTCCGGCCCGTGCCTCCATTTTCTTCTGCTGTTTTGCTTGTCTTTTAGAAAAAAGTAAAAAAAAACAGAATAAACAGAAGATTTAAAATTGACACTGTGTGAAATATCTGTATTTTTACACTCGATTTACCACATACCCCACGGTATTCCTCAGTAGCTCAGTGGTAGAGCAGACGACTGTTAATCGTCCGGTCGCTGGTTCGAATCCGGCCTGAGGAGCCATTTTTTACAACCATCAAAATCAATAAATAGATTGAACGGTGTCTTCAAAGTATACCGTAGCTTTGAGCCTTCCAGCTCCAAGTTCGAAAACAGGTATCCCATCAACTGCCGTTTTTCATCGGTTGTCGAACGGTCAAAAATTTCAGCGGCCTTAGATGCAAGCGTAACCAGTGTGGTGACTGCGATTCTGAATTGTTCGTCACCGGCATGATGACGTTCCAGTAATTCGTTAATTTCATGCCTGCGCTGGATAAGCTGACCATGCTTTCTGTCATACATATCCTTTGTAATACTCTTATCCAGATATTCGTCCAAAAGCACATCTAGGCGTTTTGTAACCAATTCGCTTTCTTTGGTTAAGCTCTTTACGGAAACTTGGTGATAATCTTTTTCAGATTGGTGCGTCTTTTTAAGCTGCTCTGTAATTTCAGCCAAAACGGCTTGTGGTATTTGTATTGATTTGAAAACATCTCTGATTTGCTCCATCACAAGTTTTTCGTTCGTCCAGATTTTCTTATCAGGATTAACGGGGTCACGGCTTATCAAATAGATGTGCTTGCCCTTCTTAATATCGCAAAACACCATTCTGCCCGATACAGAGCATTTGATAAGCCCACGAAGGATGAACGGGTACTTTGTTTCATTTATAGCCTGTGTCCGCCCTCTGCCCGTTCTAATGGCTTCACAGGTATCAAACAGCTCTTTGCTTATCAGGGTTTCGTATTTGTGAGGGTGCAGCTCATTTTTAACGCGCATCATGCCGTAATAAAATGGATTTTGGATAAGGTCATGCAAGCTTTGATTGCTTACAGGATTGTTCTTGCGGGAACGAAGCCCCCATTCCTTGGCTTTACGCCCCAATTCAGCCAGTGAGTAAACACCTGTGGCATATTCTTCAAAAAACTTTTTAATCAGATAGGCGCGTTCAGTATCCAAAAAGATAGTTTTGCCGCCTGTCATTGCATCAATAGCGTTTATATAACCAAGTGGTGCTGGCCCACTCCATTCCCCTTTGGCTACCTTGTGCCTGATACTGCGCTTTACATTGTCCGACAATGAATCGGTATAAGATTGCGCCATCATTACACTCATGTTCCAAGCCATTTTTTGAAATGCATTAGAGTCCTTAGAAACAACGTTTGCTTCCTTAACAAAATGTACTTCGAGCATGTCTTTTTGTATCAAGTCATCTAGGATCGGGGTTTCTCTAAAACTGCGTTGCAAACGGTCTACTGTGTCTACAATGACAGCCACGCGCTCTTTTTGTGCTTTGATAAATTCAATCATGCGCATAAATTCAGGGCGTTCGCCTTTTGTAGACGATTCAATGATTGTGTATTGCTTGATTATCTCCAAGCCTTTGCGGTCTGCATACAACCGCAAATTTGCAACCTGCGCTTCAAGCGAATGACCATCTTCCTGCTCTTTGGTGGATACACGGGCCAAAATTACAGCTTTCATATTTACCTCCTTAAACTATCCTTCCTCCACAGAAAGAACGGCCTTTTTTATTAATAGCTCTTTCCCTCTTGCCAATTGCACGTTGAATTTCTTTTGAAAACGCATCATCGGATTTATACTTTTGTTCTAGCTCCTGTGTTGCGCCCATTTCTATTAAAGCATCTATCGCTGATCCACCGAGCGAGCCTTTGTAGCCAACATTCTCTACCAATTGAAAAAGAGCAGATTTTGATGGCAATGCTTCTTTTCCTAAACGGCACAAACCAATTACCGATGCAATTGGCGCATCGCCAAGTTCCCTTAGCTTATCTCTTCGGGAATTATAACCGGTATCATTCCATGCCTCCTCATATTCATTAAGAATTTGAATGTAATAAGGGATCGCTCGCGTTCCACCATCGCCTAGCCTAATGACTGCGCCATAAGCCCGTTCTCGCAATATGTTATCTTGGACGATCTGTTCTAATTGAGTGTAAATACTGGCAGCATCTCCATCAGGCAAAAAACGAATTGCCCTAGCAGCCTCTTCTATATTTTTCCTGCGTAAAATACGGTTAGCCAACTCTTGCGCAAACTCCTGTGGTACTGATCCCCTTTTATCGCCCCACAACCATGTAAAATTACTCAAATGGAACCATTCGGAGGTACGATCATCTTTCAAAGCCTCTATAACTAATTTCATATCATCATCGGTTGGCATCTTTCTGTTCAAATAAAGGTCACCAAGGTGGTTTCCTATCATATCCAAGCCAGCAGTATTGCTTTCAGCTTCGCTTTCCAGCGCATCTTTTACAAGTTGCTTTGTATCAATTTTAGCAGGCTCAATTGGCTTCAAGGCTTTTCCGAAAATCTCCTCCATTTGAAGCTTAAATTCTTGGATAGGATTACCGTACGATGGACCGGGGTTATTTATTGCTAGTCTAGTATGGTAAAAACCTGAGGTAGGACGCCCTCCGCTTGCTGCAAAGATAGGACCAACAACTAAAGGATAGGCAAAAGGTTGAGCAGATATTTCACTAAAACGATATATCCTTTGAAAACTATTATCCTTATTTTTTAGTAATTCAATGTAATTGACAAAATATACTTGTCGCTCCAAGCTTTTGAAGTCCTGATATTTGCTATTATGTGTGATTTTACCGTGAAAGAAGATTACGTCTGCATCGGATAATGGTGATACTTTCTTGACCAGACAGTCACCAGCCGCAATGCGACTTTCAACATTTGCGACAGCAATTTTGCCCCAACGTTTAGAAATTACGTATTTATTAGTGCAATTGTTCCCTTGTTCAATCACATAAGAAACTACAGTGTTATTCATTTGATTATTTAGCACTGTTTTAGGGTCTGTAATAACAAGAACTTTCTTGGCTGCTTGATTGTATAGCAGTCGTTGGCATAAGGCATTACACGCATCGCCATGTCTTGCATATTGACCACTATACACAGCCATTGTGTCAGGTATCGTAAACTCACTATTTAGTGGTACGTCCAAACGCGCAAATTCTTCTACTTTTTTCAGTATGGGCTTATTTAGCTGGTAAGAAAACAGGCATCCCAAACCAAGTAAAGCAACTAAAGAAACTAATGTTGGTAACGGCACTTTTATTAGTTTCAACAGAGCACCCAATAAAAAGGCTACAGGGACATACACAAATGCAACTGCAATTAACGTTATAATATTCACGTATACTCCTTCATTATTACTAATAAGAACATGACTAAAAACGAAGCTAGCTTGGCTAGAATTTATAGCGATAATTCATTTTTTTATGCCTTATATGTTTTCAGCAAATCTTCATTCACAATATCTTGTTTTGTCAGGGGTATAAACTCCTTTAATTGTTTTTTTACAGCTCCAAGCATTGCAAAGCGCGGAGATTTAGTATCTTGCTCTAATTTTTTGACATCAGCTTTTAGGCGATAAAACTGGCTGTTATTAAGGCCAAGTAATAGCTTTGCGCCTCTTATACCTGTTTGCTGGCAAGTTTGAACGAACCCCATCAGAGCCAAGATCGTATTCGGCCTTTTTTTGGGAAAATGCGCCCGAATGTTATCAATCAGCTTTTCACAACTTCCTGTATCAATGTTCAGAACATAAAGCCCCTTGGTTATTTCCTCCCAATAATGCATTAGAACAGCACGGGATAGGCTGGCGCAAAAAAGCTCTTTCAGTGTCATGTCACGTCTTACACCAAGGGTTTTCAAAAGACTTTTCAGTTTTCGTGATTTTAACCGTACTTCTAAACGTAACACCTCTAGTGTTTTCTGGTTTGCAAACAAATTATGCTGGCAATCATAATCCGTTTCAGCCCCACGTCCCGCGCCATATTTACTCGCCTGTTCCAAGTCTTTAACTTTGTCATAGATGGCTATTTCAAAGGTACTGGCATGATATTTAGCCATTTGTCCGCCATTGCGAAAATCGGTTTGGTTCAAATCTAACTTTGCGGTTATATCCAACTTTTGCAGCGTTTGAATAAACAAATAACAAGGCATATCTCTATCCAGTAGAATGTTTTTAGAATAATGAATTGCGTTAACCTTGGCATTGGACAGCGCATCAAAGGTGGTTTCAATTCCCATTCTTTTTAAGCCTTCCAACAATGCCTTAAGAACGCTGTAAAAATCTTCATTTCCGTTCAGCTCTTCAAAATTATTGCCAAATATCAATTTTGGTGCTGAAAATTCAATTTTCATCCAGACGGCACTTGCATAGCCGCCAAAAGGTTTCTTAAAAACGGTTATACGGGGCAAATAGCCCTGTGCCTTTTCGGCTTTGGTTGGATTGTAATAGCATTTCACAATACCGCCATCACCAAAAAGCGGGTTGGTTAATGCTCCCACATGAGGAGTGAAGCGTTCAGGCGCATGAATGGTATAATCATCACGCTGTAAATTTATGGCAATCGTATCCAACATTATTACAACTTTTCTTTTTTACATCTTTAATTTTTTGGAAAACAGCTCTTTCAATAGCCTTGCTAGTCTGCCTGTTTATCGGGTGACAGATATTAAAAACTTGATTTCCCGATTTACGACTGGGGTAAGTCAATCTGTATCCAGCCCCATCAAGTCGTTCATGGATGGCGATGCCGCTAATATAAAAGTCATCCATCAAAACCAATGAAACAAAACCAATTAAACCGCCTTGTTGCTTTACAAAAGTGATATTTACATCGCTAATTTTCATGTAGTGGCTTTCTATGTGGTTTCGTTGGAACAACTTGTTCACGTTCATTGATTTTGATGAGTAACGACATGAAGCCAGATAGGTTACGGTGCGCATCCGCCGCGTCCGTTTCTGAAACGGGCTGGCCAGATATTTCGCTAAGGTGCTGTCTGAATTGTTTGTGTCCATTCATACTCGCAAGTTTACGGGCATAACGGCAAATCAAGCGAAGCATTGATGGTCAGAAAAAAGGAAAAACGTGTCAGATAAAAAGTCAGTAAATGTCAGAAAATAGGGTTGCTTCTAATCTGACTATTTTATGACGTATCGCTGATAAAAAGGGCTTATCTTTTGAAGAAGCGTACTGCGCCCAACTTTTTGCCCCCAATGTACTAAGCACCAGTCCTGCATTTCGGCAATAAAAGCTTCCTGCTTTTCTGGCAGATCATCATTCTTGATGCGGCCTGCAAGTTCCAAAAAGAAGGTATTCCAATCAAGTGACGGTCTGCCACGCTTAGTGGTTTTTTTAATTTTCTCGGCTTGGCTGTCATCAAGAATATATTGGCCTGCAATCATTTTCACAGATTGGGCTTCCTCACCGTCCGGCGCAGGAAAAACATCCATCAATTCATCAGTATTCACGTAAATATGGAAGTAATGGCTTTGTCCGTTTTGGGCGCTGGACTGATTCCACTCAATACCATCCAGCCGCCAAAAATCGGCTGGAATATCTTCGTGTTCCACATCAAACCACGACCAGCTTTTACCTTTGCCATCCAATATGCCAGTGGCTGTTTCTAAATCATGATGGGGTAGTTTTCTGCCATAGGCTTTGATTTTACCTTCACGCAATGCCACAAAAAACTTGCTTTCAATTACCTCAATATAGGCTTCATATTTTTGATCCCATTCAGCTTGATTTTTTGCCAGAGCTTCCGAACGCACCAAATCTTTGCGGAATTTTTCTTTTTGGGGTTCATCAAAGTCCATTTCCAAAAACATTTTGAGTGTATCAGGGTCAGAAAGCATATAGGTTTCTTCATCATCAAAAAGCGATTCCCATTCAGGGTTTGGCGGTAAACCAACACGAACAGCTTCTTCACTTTCAATATATCCATGCCAGTCAGGGGTATGCGGTTCAAATTCTTCTTGAACATCGCCATCAAAACGCACATCAACCCTATCGGGAATAATTTCGGATTTTGGATAACGGTAAAAACCAGCCCAAATAATGGCTTCCTGTAAAAAACACTCTTCCGCTATCCAATATGGGGTTAGGACTAATTTCATTACATCTTTCAGGTGCTACTGTTTTTAATTTGTTGAGTTTAGAACATTTAAGAACACATATCCATAAGGCAAAGGCTATTACTCACACACGCCCGCTGCTGCGCTTGCTGCTTAAGATGCTGCTACGCTACACGGACGTTATGTGTCTTATTGCGATATTTTAGAAGGTATGGCATTGAGCAAAACAATAACATCTTGGTAGTGCTTAGTTCGTAACGTATCAAGAATGGTGAGCCATTTTCCCCTATTCATTAAAATTTAGAGAAGGCATTGCATACCTTTTTTATGATGCATTACCAATCATTGCAAATGTTAGGGTTCGCAGTTCTTACAATCTCTTCTACAACGTTACGCAATTCTGGAATGTTTTAAGCGCTTTATCATTATGCGTTATTTATAGATTAGGTTCATTACCAGTCGCACCATCTATTTGGTCATATGTTGACGGCTCCCCTATATCTTTACGGCGTGCATCACCATGGATGGCCTTGATTAAAGCCATTGCCATTAAAACCATCACAAATGAAAAAGGAAGTGCTCCAATCACCATTGCGGTTTGTATTGCGGTGGTTCCACTAGATATTAATAGCCCTGCAACCACTAAGGCTAGTGCGCTTCCCCAGATTAATGTGTGTGAATGAGCCTTAGGCCCCTCGTCCCCCGCCGCACTAATTGTGTTTACAATTAACATTGCTGAATCAGCCGATGTAACGAGAAATGTCATAAGAAGGACAACCACAAGCAATGACATTAGCCATGCCAAAACCTCTGATATAGGCGCTAACATAAACTCAATCATTGCAAAAATTTTATCACCATTGGCAGCCTCAAGGATAACACCACTTGCATTACCATTAAGTTCCAGATCGATGGCTGTTCCACCTGCCCATGAAAACCATATAAAGCACATAAGAGAAGGCACTATGAGAGCGCCAAGAATAAATTCACGGATCGTTCTACCTTTTGATATTCGCGCAAGGAATATGCCTACGAAAGGTGCAAATGCAATCCACCATGCCCAATAAAACACTGGCCACCAGCCCTGCCATTGGGCAAGCAAAGAGGCGACCGACCCCTCTACCCCATCTGAATAAAATACCTTTGTGCTCATTCCGGGAAGAGCGATTATATAGTCTTTAAGCCCTATAAAAAATGCGTTGATCCCAAACCAAGTTGCTCCAAACACGATAAAAAATCCGAGAAGGATAATTGAAAGCGTCATATTAATATTGGACAACCATTTTATGCCTCTTCCCACCCCTGACAATGCCGATAGAGTTGACAACCCCATAATCATAATAAGCGCAATAATAATACCTGATGTTGATGCAGTTCCATCCGCTCCAATCAAACCACTAATCCCTATGCGCGTTAGGCCAGCGACAAATTGATCAACCCCAAAGCCCAGTGTCTGTGACACCCCAAGTATAGTGGCCACCACGGCAACTATATCGATAACGTGTCCAAGACCACCTGCAAGGCGCTCACCGAATAAAGGAGTCAGACCAGAGCGAATTGTAAGAGGTAAACCGCGGCGATAACTAAAAAATGCCAAAGATAATCCGCATATTGCATAACAAGCCCATGCGCTTAGGCCCCAATGCAAAAAAGACCATTTATAGGCCATTGCTACGTTATCGGCAGCTTCGGAGGTGGTTTTACCCATGATTGTCTCTGGGTTGCTTACAAAATGTGCCATAGGTTCTGCGACAGCTAAAGTCAGCATACCAACGCCAATACCTGCACCAAACATCATCGAAAACCATGAAAAGTTATTAAACTCTGGCTTTTCCCCTTTTATACCAAGTTTTAAATGTGCGGCTGAGGGCCAAAGGGTCAACAGTAAACAAACCGACACAAAAAATGCCACGACCCAGATATACCAAGCGGCAAAATTTTGTAATATGAAATCATTCAAATTGCCAAGAATTGCGCCTGATTGTATGGGCCAGAAAATAGCCCAGACAACGAGTATAGAGATTATAATTTTAGCAGGTACGGCAACAGCTTTTGAAAAGCCGCGGTAAAACCCGCTTGCACTCGTATTAATATCCAGCTCCGTTAGAGGTGGCTTGATATCTTTATTGTTTATCAAAATAGTCTCCTGAATTTAATCCTGCAATTTTTTACATCTTCAAAAGTATCAATACGCATCAGAACAAGTAAAGTTATTTCTAAAAGCCATATTTTAATTTTAGGTATGTGGGCACACCGAACAAGAGCGTAATTAGCCATTATGAGGTGGCTTTACACATAAAAACCATGCCGAAAAGGAATTGTTAGACGTGTAAAATAATCATCTATCAAATAATTTATTTTGCTGATATATAGTCCTTTATGAGCAAGAAAATTATAGATCAAAAACTTTTTATACGAACTGCAACCCTTGAAGATGTGCCTTATATTTGCGCTTTGAGCGAGAAAGTATACGGTGCCAAGTATGGCTATTCCAAAAAGATGGTGCGTTCGCAAATTATAAACTTCCCAGAGGGGCAATTTGTTGCGGTCTACGATGACACTATCGTAGGGCATGCAGCAACGTTTATCACAGATGAGAAAACGGCCACAACACCTCATACCTGGAAAGAAATTACAAGTGGTGGATATGCGTCTCGTCACGATCCTGATGGAGACATGCTTTACGGTATGGAAGTAAGCGTTGATCCAAACAAGCGCGGCCTTAGAATTGGGCAGCGTCTTTATAATATGCGCAAAAAACTATGCGTTTCCTTAAAGCTTAAAGGCATCGTTTTTGGTGGGCGTATCCCTGGCTTTGCAAAGCATGTAAAAAAAGGATTATCGGCACAAGAGTATATCGACAATGTTATCTCAAAACAGATTCGAGACAATGTTCTTGGCTTTCAGATTCGCAACGGGTTTGAGTCTATTGGATTATTGAAAGACTACATGCCCGAGGACACCGAGTCTCAAGGATATGCCACGCATATGATATGGCGTAATGCGCTCAACATCGAAGATAAGATAAAACAACAAAGAGGACGCATTGCGGGCTCTGTACGTGTGGCAAGTGTGCAGTTTAAAGTGCGTAAAGTTAAATCATTTGAAGACTTTATAAATCAGGTTGAATATTTCGTTGATATTGCCTCTGATTACAAAGCGGATTTTGTTGTCTTCCCTGAGTTATATACGCTTGCATTGCTTTCGGCGGAAAACAAAAAACATACGCCTGAAGAAGCCATCAAAGACATCACGCATTATACCAAGCCCTATGTTGAGGCGATGAACAAATTGGCCATTTCTTACAACATTAATATCATTGGTGGATCACATCCGTCTTTGGTCGACAACAAGCTGAAAAATATCTCTTATGTTTTCTTACGTGGCGGCGAAGTTCACGAACAAGAAAAAATTCACCCAACGCCGAACGAGCGTTATTGGTGGAACATGGACGGCGGAGATGATTTGAACGTTATACAAACTGATTGTGGCCCTATTGGTGTGTTGGTTTGTTACGATTCTGAGTTTCCTGAACTTGCACGTCATTTGGCCGATCAAGGGGCTTTGTTGTTGTTCGTTCCGTTTTGTACGGACGAGAGACAAGGATATCTACGTGTTAGATACTGTGCGCAGGCGCGCGCCGTTGAAAACCAGATGTATGTGGCAACAGCAGGTGTCATAGGCAATATTCCAGATGTTGAAAACATGGATATTCACTATGCCGCAAGTCATATTATGACACCTTGTGATTTCCCATTTGCACGAGATGGGATTGCTGCCGAAGCTCCTGAAAATACAGAGACTATAATATTTGCAGATCTAAACTTAAACGACCTTCACCTTGCACGAAAATCAGGTTCGGTCCAAAACTTTAAAGATCGTAGATTCGACCTTTACGAAGTGAAGTGGCAAAAGAAATAATAAACAGAAAGCATGCATGAACGAGCTTATAATGTTGTAGGCGGCTAAGTATTTTTTCTTATTTAGCTTTTTTTGACATTATTTTTGAATGGTCTTAATTTTTACTATCTTCGCGCTTGATCTATAGTGAATGTTCTGATATTTCATAGCATGCTTTCTTAAAATGGAGACGTGGCTGAGTGGCTGAAAGCGCGCCCCTGCTAAGGGTGTATAGGGTTTATAGCTCTATCGAGGGTTCGAATCCCTCCGTCTCCGCCATTTTCTATAAGATATTTTTCAAAAAATGTGCCGATTAGGGTTTGATGACACAATGTTGACATCATTCATTTTTTCTAATTTACGCGCTAACCGCCTTTAACTTTTCATATTAATAAGTTTCAATTGCTATTTTTAGCAGAACATAAAAATAGACACATACACGTAAAATAAATCTTGTTGGAATGTGAGAAGAGAGTCATATTCTTCCTACACACCCTCTATTACCGCCGTTGTCCGGAGTACTCACAAGGTCTCCGGACCTTTTTTATCTACAATGTGAATATGAAACGAGGTTTTTAAGGAGATGAAACCCTGCCTTGATAAGCTTATTCAAAACTCGAATTCTTTGGAGAATAACTTAGAATTGAACAATTATCAGCCAGCATCGTTTGTTTAAAATGGGAAAAATAAATACAACACCGAAACATGGTTGACGCTTATACCCTCCATAAACCTATTCGTAATCGCATTCGTCGGTTTGATAGAGATGCATTACTAGATATTACTATGGGCGCTTTATTGGCGAATGAAAAGGACATAATAAACACAAAAGGCTATATTCCATGGGAGTGCATGTTACTTATACGTTGGATACTGCAGTATGCTCAGCCTGGAAGACACCTAAAGAGACCCAATACATCAACGCTTAATACATTACTAAATGATATAAAAAACCTATACGACAGTGCTATTCGCTTTAACCCTTCAGAACCTCATGGATTACACAAATTTTTGAGGCGTCTTACTTACCAACAATTTACTTATCAAATGCCATTACCTGAAATGGGCTGGAGAGCAGGTCGTCAACTTATACTATTCACACAAATAGGAGAGCAGTATCATGTAAACGATGTATTTGAAAAAGAGGCAGGTTTATCGATAAAGGATTTTATAAGCATTTCTTTCGCAATTTTCTCTATTCTCCAATCGGATGATAAATACGCACTAGAAGCCGAAACTTTATTCTCAATATTTCATCCCGATATCGTTCAAAAGTATTTTGATTTAACTGCAGTTAACGCCATAGAAGCAAAAAGATATCTCGACGCAGATAGCAAAAACAAAGGAAAGCGTTTCGTGCTCCAACTTTATGAGCTCAGCCCGCTAGTTAGAAAACCTTTTTACACTGCAGGTAGTAGATACATCCTTTTTTCAAAAAGGTTGTTTAGACAATTCTTTTCCCATTTCATTTACGACTATCTATATAGCCTTCCAGACAGTTTCTCATCCTTTGGAAGTATCCTTGAAAAATATGTTCGTCTACAACTAGATGCACAAGAATTAAAACCAATACTTGATAAATCCTGGAAGAAAATTTTGAAAAAACCAGTTAGTGCTCCCGACTTCACAATCGCACAAGATTGTGCGACAACATTTATTGAGGTTAAAAGAAAACATTTACCTGACATCTCTAAAGTTTTGCAAACAAACGACACTTTTTCTAGGCACTTAGATGACAGCGTTGTGAAAGGTATTGTGCAAATATACTCTCTAGCAAATGAGTTAATCATTAACCGCCCCTCCGAGATTAAAAATTTCAATAATTTCTATGGTGTAGTGGTCACTTATAAAGATGATCACCTAAGGGGAGGAAAACAGTTTTGGGAGGAATTCCTAGAAAAAGAAGTGCTAAAGGAGCTTAAACGATTAAAAATTGATTCAAATATAATTCCGCCTGAAAATATATTCTTACTTCCTATAGATGAAGTAGATTACCTACTAGCTTTTCTCAAGAAAAATTCAAAACACAACTTCTCCACCATTTTTGAAAAAGTAAAAGAGTACGAAGCAAACCCTGCAACAAGTAAATTCTTTTTTCATGATCACCTTCAAACAATTTCTGGAGGACAAATTCCTAGACCAGAGCACTTATGGAGAAAATTCACTACCATTACAGATGAAATGGTTGAAAAGCTTATTAAAGCAAAGAAAACATAAGCGCCTACAAATACTCATATTATTACAGCGTTATCTAGATGGTATCTACGGTCTTTTAAGGGTAAAACTATATCATCTAAGTATTTGAATAAGAATGGTGATCCCGGCAGGACTCGAACCTGCAACCCTCTGCTTAGAAGGCAGATGCTCTATCCGGTTGAGCTACGGGACCGTTCTTTCTTGAAAAAGTCGCACACTATTTAGCACTCTTTTCCTCTGGTGGAAAGTACTTAAAGTTATCACTGTAATTTTTTGGGGGTATTTTACGGTCTTGTGATGGAAGTAACGTATATTTCCACCCATTTTTCTGAGCGTATTCAACGGCTTCTTGAGCAGTATCAAACTTGATTTTAACTTGATTAAGGGTGTCGTTAGAACTCACCCACCCCGTTAAATCATCTGGTGTGCGGGCAGATATGGTTTCATATTCAAGAACCCATTTATTGCCTTTGGCACGTCCTGATTGGGTCACGCTTTTGGCTGGCTTGTGTATTTTTACCTTTAAACTCATAAGATGCAGTTTAGCAAAAAAATAGTAAAGAAAAAGTGTTATTCATGGATTTTTGTTTCTTTTCACGAATAAGACAGTCACTACCAAGAAAATAGTTTTTTAGAAAACAATCCAAGCACCACACCTATGACTGTGAAGGGCAACATATGGTCGATAAAAATATGACTTGCGTTATCAACGGTACATATAAATCGTAAAGAGATCCATCCAACTGAAGCGACTGTTACTGTTGAAAATAATGTCATTAAGTAACGATGTGTGCAGGCGCCATTCCGGGTAAGCAGCACAACGACAAATGTCGGGAGGCTGGTATAAATAATCCCATCCTTGAAACACTCTCCCATAAAATGGATCGTGTAATGCTCGTAATTTTGTACGTAAAAACTTGCAACGATCCATAGCCCGAACGTGAAAAGCAACATTAACGAGACAGGTAACATCCATTTTCGTTCATACATATTGGGCACCATTAACAACGCTGTTGTTACTGCTGATGCCACGGCAATGACGCCGGCAAGTATGATTTCAAATATCAATGCTTGGTTCGTGACGGCAAAATTCAAATCCGGACGATATGTATCAAGTTTTAACACAATGACATTGTATAAAACGATCAGCGAAAGCATCGCCGCTGCGCGACGATAAGGGCAACATAAAGGAACAGTACCGTTATGCGTTGCACATAAAGAGTTCACTAAATCTTGGGTTGTCTCGTTGCTATGGTTCGTTTCTTTTGTCATTTTAACTCGTTACTTATATCACAAAATTTGTGTCTCAAGCTTTTTCAGGCTTCTATGTACTGAGACCTTAACTGCTGATTCCGTCATATCCATCTTCTCTGCCACTTCTTTGGCTGTGTAGCCTTCTATACGCATCAATATGAATATATCGCGCTGCTTGTCAGGTAGTGTATTTAAAGCCGCCTCTATATCCTTATATTCGCCTTTATGAGCCTCATTGGTTACATGTGATGCGGAAAAATCATTTTCTTCTATGCTTGATGTTACATTTTCCTTTTTAGAATAGTATTTGCGCAGGTAATCAATACGGCGAAATTGTATAATTGAATATAGCCACGGCTTAAATTTTTTCTTCGTGCTATATGTTTGTAAAGCTTTATGAACAGAGATCAGTACCTCTTGTGTCACATCTTCAATCGCATTGATATCCGACAGAGATCCACTTAAGACATTTCGGATATAAGGTATAGATTGTGTAAGAAGCTGATTGTAAGCTTTTTTGTCGCCTTTCTGGGCGAGAGCAGCAAGAGTACTTAGCTCACAGTCTTTAAGCGATATAGATGAAGATTTCTTTTTATTAAAGGCCATATATGGCGTCTCCAATTTGTTTTGATGGTCGGAGTGGAGGGATTCGAACCCCCGACCCTCTGGTCCCAAACCAGATGCGCTACCAGGCTGCGCTACACTCCG
>DDIM01000020.1:72131-98931 GCA_002338525.1 Micavibrio sp. UBA1850
CCCTCTGGTCCCAAACCAGATGCGCTACCAGGCTGCGCTACACTCCGTAACATCAAAGACTGCAATGGTTTACAATATTATATTTTATTCGGCAAGTGTTCTTTTTATTTTATCGTGAAAAACTTTGTCACCTATTGCAATCCCCCACTTTGCAGAGAGCCCACCATTGATCTCCAAGACATACATTGCCGGAATCTCAGAAGGAACGCCGCTTAAATCATTCGGATTCGCATGATGGTGAATATGCCCAATGACACCTTTAGAGTTAATAAAAATCATATCCAAAGGAATTAGTGTGTTTTTCATCCAAAATGATCTGAACTTGCTGTCATCGAAAACAAATAACATACCATGCTTTTCAGGCATGTGGGTGACGTTCATCAAGCCTCTCATTTGTTCGGATGCTGTTTCTGCCGTTTCTGCTGTCATGGCTATGGTCGTGCCATCTGCTTTTTCTATCGTCAAAGGCTGAATTTTGTTCTGTTCATCACCACAGGCGGACAGGAACAAAAGTGAAATTATAATTAGAAAACTTTGCTTTATCATTTTTGAGACCTCGAAACTTGTTTTTGTAAAAGCTGATAGGCTCCATCTTTCATAGCCATAAGCTGTTTATGCGTGCCTTGTTCTATGACCTGCCCTCTATCAAGGACAATAATTTTGTCTGCGTCTTGTATGGTAGACAGTCTGTGAGCGATAACGATAGTTGTACGCCCCTTCTCCAAATCCTTCAAAGAGTTTTGAATAAGCTTTTCCGATTGACTGTCCAATGCCGAAGTCGCCTCGTCAAGAAGAAGTATGGGAGCGTCTCTAAGCATGGCTCGCGCAATCGAGATACGCTGCTTTTGCCCGCCAGAAAGCTTCACACCATTTTCACCAAGATTTGTGTCGTAACCATGGCTCATTTCTTTAATAAAATCATCGGCGGCCGCCATTTTTGCAGCCTTTATAATGTCTGATTGTTTTGCATGGGGCGTACCATATGCAATATTGGCAGAGACTGTGTCATCAAAAATCGTGATGTCTTGTGATACCAGCGCTATATTTTGGCGCAAGCTTTCAAGTGATAAATTTTGAATATTATGCGCGCCAATTTTTACGGTCCCTGCCGTTACATCGTAGAATCGAGGAATCAAATTTAAGATTGTGCTCTTTCCACTACCAGACATACCGACAAGCGCGGTAACTTTACCAGCTCCAAACTCTATATTTATGTCGTTAAGTGCACGATCATCTAATTCCGTATCATATTCAAAGCTCACATTTTTAAAGCTGACCTTAGGAGGTGTTTTACAAACAAGCTTTTTAGCATTTTCATTGCTTGTAATATTTGGAGGAAGGTCAATTAGTGAGAGAACTCTTTCTGCTGCACCAACACCAAGTTGCAGCGTGTTATTCAGCTTCGCAAGCTTTTTAATCGGTTCGTAGGCAAGCGAAAACGCCGCAATAAAAGACATTAACCCACCAGGCGTTTGCTCACCATCTGCAATGGCATGCGCGCCATAAAAAATAATGCCAAATAGCACAAGACCAACCATAATCTCATTCATGGGCGTAGAAAGCGCGCCAACACGTACGGCCTTAATATTCAAATCGCGAACCGTTCTAACAGCTTCTGATGAGCGTCTTTTTTCGCTCTTCTCCATGCCATAGGCTTGGACTTGGCGAACGCCTTGGAATATAGAAATCAAAGTTTCCATCAAATGCGCTGTTTCGGCCTGAATTGATCCAGACAGACGACGAAGCTTTTTCCCAACCATGCCCACAATTACAATAATGATCGGAAACACTGATAATGTGATGAGGGCCAGCTTCCAATCTTGTATGAACATAACGGTCACAAGTAAGACAAGCGTAAGCAAGCTTTTACCTATTCCTGTTAAACTGTCAGACACCGCACCGCGCATTACGTTTACGTCGTTAGTAATTCTTGAGACAAGCTGTCCGCTCGGATTTTTATGAAAAAATGCGAGTTCCATTTTCATGAAGTGCGAAAATATATGTTGCTGAATATCCGCCACAATAGATTGGCTGATCTTGTTCATCTTGATTGTGTGCATGTAGGTAGCCAGACCACTTACAAGAAAACAGACAAATATCCCCCCCCCAAGTTGCCAAACCTTAGATAATTTTTCAGGGTTTTCCTGAACACCAATTAAAACCTGGTCAAGAACCGGCTGTAAAAGCTTTGCAAAAGAGGCTGTCGCACTGGCGGCAACAATCATAAAAAACAAAGCAATGAATAGCTGCTTTAGATAAGGACGAAGATACGTTTTTGCAAGCCGCTTTACGATAGCAAAAGAATTATCAGCCTTGTTATGCTTATTTTGAGATTTTGAATTTTTTGTCATATGCGCAGCACTTTAGCACTCATTATCATGCAATTAAAGCTTCCGCTTTTTGAGGCGCCTTTTTACAGGCTCACCCGGCTGCAAACGACGGCGGTGCTTACGATCAGGTAATGCTTTCCCCCATGTAACATTTGGTATTAGGTATGTTGGTCGTACATTATACTGCCCAATAAGGATACTAAGCGCACGATCAACTTCGGCTGGCGTTGATGCTTTTTTAAAAGACCCATTGTGCATTCCACTTTTAACAAAACAAGTATCAATGCCCGCCATATCCGCACCGATCATATCATGAGCCATCGTGTCACCAACCATTACGGCTTGGCCCGGGAAGATGTCTTTTGTTTGTAGTAAATCAATACATCTTTGGAATATTGGTTTATAGGGCTTGCCTATAGAGTGAATAACGCCACCATATTGCCGAAGCTTTCTATTTAATAGGCCAACGCCCATAAGGTAATTAGCAGACAGAAGTCCACGGCTATCAGGCACGGCAAACAATGTCCGTGTTCCATTTTTGACAATCTCTTTTAATTCCGCATCCAGCTGATTAGCGGGTTTGGCCAATCTGTCGTGACCTGACATCAACACGAAATCAGCATCCTTGATGCTGTCTACATATTTAACGCCTGTATCACGCATGAAAGAGTGTCGTTCCCCCACATGGAAGGAATAACATTTCTTACCGATATTATCGAAAACCTTGTCGCCGCTTTGTGTTTCAATACCCTTGGCGATTACCTCACCCACAGTCATGATTTTATCATATAAACTGGGGCCGATCCCTGCTTTTTTCAGCAAAGCCTTGTTATCTTTCTCGCAAAGGTCACTGTTTGATAGCAGGATGATATATTTTTTACGACCGCGAAGCTCCTTCAAGCAATCGACAACACCATCAAAGGCTTTTTTTCCGTCATGAAGGACGCCCCACTGATCAAAAATGATCGCGCTGTAGCTGTCAGAGATATCTGATAAACCTTCGCAGAATTTGGTCTTTGGCATAAGTTACTTCTTAAATCATCAAATAATAAAAATCTGAATTCGTACAAAACATACATCAGACGTCATGGATTTTAGCACTCTTCAATGATTTGTCATCCCCTCAATTGAGAAATATACTCTTTTAAATCACGTTTAATATGTGGTGCCAGCAAATACATCGCAATCAGATTGGGTATCGCCATAACAAACATCAAGGCTTCCGACACTTTTACCACGTTACCAAGCTCAAGCGTACAGCCGATAACAACAAAGACAAGAAAAGAAATTCGGAATATATTGAGGTAGATTTTTTTGTCACCGAACAAGTAAGCAATACATTTTTCAGCATAGTAAGACCATGTGATAAGTGTTGAGTATGCAAACAAGAACACAGATAACGCCAATATGTAAGGGAATAGTGAAAGTTCTGACCCAAAGGCACGAGATGTCAGCTCCACTCCTGCCAAGCCTTCCGTATCTAAATGAGCGCCCGTCAAAATAATTACAAGCGCTGTTAAGGTACAAATGACGACCGTATCAATAAAAGGGCCGAGCATACTTGCAAAGCCTTGCTGGATATGTGAGTTGGTTTTTGTTGCTGAATAAATGATGGCCGCAGATCCAAGTCCCGCCTCATTTGAAAAGGATGCTCGCTTAACGCCTTGTATCAACGCCCCCATAAACGCCCCTAAACCAGCCGCTGGTGTGAAGGCCTGCGAAATAATGACGCTAAACGCCTCTGGTATTGCGCTCAAATTCATACCAATCACAATCAGCCCAGCCCCAAGATAGATTGCGACCATTAAAGGTATAAGTTTAGACGTTACTTTTCCGATGATTTTAACGCCGCCCATTGTGACAATACCCGTCAAAATGGCTAGAAATACACCAAACGCCCAACCGTTTGTGAGAAGAAAATCATGAAACACGCCATGCAAGAACGTTCCTTCAAAGCTCGTAATATTGAGTACTTGTTGATAGGCTTGGTTGGCTTGGAATATATTTCCGCCCCCGATGGCCCCGCCTATGCAGGCTAAACAAAAGAATATTGCAAAAAGGGTCCCCAATTTAGCCATTTTGATTTTTTCAAATGCGGGCTTGATATAATACATAGGCCCCCCAAAGACCTCATCACCATCAATCGGGTCTTGGCGATATTTTACGCCAAGAGACACTTCGGCAAATTTTGAACACATTCCAAACAGCCCCATAAGAACCATCCATAATGCAGCACCCGGGCCACCAACGGAAATAGCAATGGCAACCCCTGCAATATTTCCCAGCCCAACGGTACCAGACAGCGACGCGGTTAATGCCTGAAAACTAGAGATTTCACCATCGTCTTTTTTATCATCATATTTGCCACTAACGATTTTAATCGCATGTTTGAAATATCTTAAATTTATAAACCCGAGGTAGAATGTAAATATCAACGACCCAAGCGCCATCCAAACAATGATCAAAGGCAGTGCAATTGTTGTGTCACCAATGTCGAATTTAGGGGCATAGAAAACGATAGGCTCGATAAAATTTGCGACACTAGAAAAGTGACAATCCATCCATTTGTCAAAATTACCTGATAGTTCTGGACAAGATTTTGCAATAGCATCTACTGACATATTTATTTACTTTCTAGATAGTTGTGGCTTGTTCTAAAGGCACAAGTCTTGAAAAAAAATGAAATAAAATCAACGTATTTTACAAATACTGTACACAAGCAATATCGTAAATTTAGGGTATTAAAAGATATTTCTGACGCTTGATCTGTGCCTCAGTCTTACATAGCGGCAAACTTACGGGGTGTGAGTCGAAAAATGTTTGCGCCCATTTTCTGATTTTTGCCTCCGACATTTTTGATGCTTTTTCAATACGAGGTGCATAATGCTTACAAAATAAATCAGGACGCATTTTTGCCGCATCATTTGAAATGCGATTGGCAACTGCTGTTCTGATTGCGTTAAGTTCGCTTTCTGCTTGTGTGCTTGTCATTCCTGACTTTTTATAAAAATTTAAAAGGATCGTGTCATATCCTGAAAACAGATCAGCGTGATTTGACGTGAATAGACGATATTGCTGAAACAGATTTTGGCCATTTTTACTTGGCCACATATGTTGGCAGTTTAGCCCAATGACCATAAGCTCGCTATGAATACGTACGCCCTGCTCGGCTTCTGCCTCCGACATAGAGTAACAAGCCTCTCTAGCTTGCGCCGATGTGCTAATTATGAGTGTTATAAATAAGAGACTAAAGAAGCGCATAGTTTGAACCTTTTCTACCAACGACAAAAACTTGATTTTTTCAAGCTGGCGTGGTTTAAAGCACGCATTATACGTTAGGTCAAAAGGATTTTAAAAAGATAATGTCACATAGCGCACAACATAATCAGAAGAATTTATACATTAAGACATGGGGGTGCCAGATGAATGTTTATGACAGTCATCGTATTGCCGATGTTGTAAAACCTTTGGGATACAAGCTTTCAGACACACCAGAGGGCGCAGACATGATCGTATTAAATACATGTCATATACGTGAAAAAGCCACCGAAAAAGTTTTTTCTGAATTGGGACGTCTTAGAGAATATAAAGAAAAGCGTGAAGCAGAAACAGGTCGCCGCGCCCTTATAGGTGTTGCGGGATGTGTTGCACAGGCCGAGGGGGACATTATCACGCAACGTGCGCCTTACGTGGACTTTGTGCTTGGTCCACAAACATATCATTTGTTGCCTGAGACCATCATCAGCCTCACAGGCGATCGCCCAGAAAAACGTGTCATAAATACAGACTTTCCTGTTGAAAATAAATTCGATCACTTGCCTGAAGAGCATGACAGCCAAGGCGCTGCGGCATTTTTGTCCATTCAAGAAGGCTGTGACAAATTTTGTACGTTTTGCGTTGTTCCATACACGCGGGGGGCTGAGTATTCCAGAACTGTGCAGTCTATATTAGACGAAGCTAATAAGCTGGTTGATAACGGTGCAAAAGAAATTAATGTGCTGGGTCAAAATGTAAATGCGTTTCATGGTGTTGGGCTTGACGGTGGAACCGCGGACCTTCCTGACTTGCTTTATGCCTTATCAGATATTAACGGTCTTGAGCGCATTCGTTACACGACGTCACATCCTCGTGACATGGATGATCGTTTGATCCAAGCACACGCTGACCTTAAAAAACTTATGCCGTTTTTGCACCTGCCGATACAATCAGGGTCTGACAAGATTTTGGAAGCCATGAATCGTAAACACACGGCAGATCATTACAGAGATATTTTGGCTAAGCTTAAAAAAGCCCGTCCTGACATTGCCATGTCATCAGATATCATTGTTGGTTTCCCAGGTGAAAGCGATCAGGACTTTGAGGACACAATGCAGATTGTTCGCGATTCTGAGTATGTCTCATGCTATTCGTTCAAATACTCCCCTCGCCCTGGTACGCCAGCCGCTGCCATGCAAAACCTTGTTCGTGAAGATGTAAAGACAGAGCGCTTAGCCCGTTTACAAGCCCTTATTTCTGAACAGCAATATGATTTTAACAAAACATTTCTGGGAAAAACCATTCCAGTTTTATTTGATCGCGTTGGTAAAGATAGCGGAAAATCTGAAGGCTTTATTCAGGGGCGTTCCGAATACTTCCATGCTGTACACGTTAAGGGAAGCGAGCGACTTGTTGGACAGATTGTTGATGTCGAAGTGACAGAGACACGCCCAAGCTCGCTGAGCGGTAACATAGTGACCGGTGAATTTGCATCTGATCTTAAAACAGCCGTTGGTTAGGCGATAAGATCACCGTTCGTAAACAGCGTATCTACGGTTTGTCCTGTTAGATCGCCGTAAATGATAGCTGCATATTCAAAGTCGTTTCCGCTGCCATCCTCATTAACCTTGAGGACGGCTTTGTTGCCACCTTTCAGATGCAGACTTACAAAGTCATTTATATCGCTTAATGCATTATCAAAGCCTGACACGATATCCGAGATGTCTATGCGATCACCTTCTGCCAGATTGAAGTCTTTTATGCGGTCATTTGTATCAAGACTATCCAAAACAAAGGTGTCAGCACCGCTTCCTCCGTATAGATAATCACGTCCCGCGCCACCCGCTAGGCGATCATCGCCGTCATTACCATATAGGACATCGCTCCCATCGCCACCCGATATATCATCATTTCCAGATTCGCCGCCAAGGTTATCTTTTCCTGATCCTCCAACGATAACGTCATCGCCGCCTCCTGCGCGAACGCGATCATTTCCGGCCCCTCCATCAATGCTATCATGTCCTCCATATCCATACAGACGGTCGTTACCACCTTCTGCATAAATTGTGTCATTACTTGCTTTTCCGAAAAGGACATCATTCGAAGACGTCCCCTGCAATGTAGTGACAGGAGGCGTTTGTGTGCGTGAGTAGATTTCACTGCTGTCATTAGAAAACCATAGGTGGCCGCTATTCATAATTTCAGCCCTGTCTGTTCCAACCAGAATTATTTCCCCCTGACCTTGAATACCTATAATAGTATCGCCAGGTGGGCCGTCGTTAAAAATCAGGTCAGAAAATGAGTTTATTGAAGAATTAAGAGAGAAGTTGAGTATATCACCGTTGAAATCAAAATTTTCAATGAATATAGCTGTCAGATTTTGTGTATTCTCCTCAATAAAGAAAGTATCGTGAATAACTGTACCGTTGGCATCTGTATGTACACCATCGCCACCAAATAGATTGTCACCCATTTCGCCGTATATATGGTTCATAGCGTTATCAGTTCCATAGACAAAATCTATGCCCGCGCCACCCTTTAACACGTTCATGCCATCTCCACCATAAATAGTGTCGCCGTCAAGGCCGCCATGAATTTCGTTGTATGATGTATTGGCATTGTCTGCCGTCAAATAAAACTGACCACCGGTTCCTCCATAAAGGTCGTCTGCTCCACCCCCGCCATATAAAAAATAATTTCCGCCATCACTGCCCGCTCTAATAATATCAGTTGATGAGGTTCCTATGATTGTACTGTCGCCCGTGCCTGAATCATTTACATCGTAGCCTATTTCTAGGAGCGCATTTCGAGCAGGCGTTCCAGATTCTAAAAAGGCTGTATTTGACAAATCAATCAAACCACCTTTTTGCGCATAAATATTGCTTATCTGAGTTGGTGACCCCAATACAGTTTCGATATTTTGCAGGGTGTCTTCAAAAAGCCTTATCGTATGTTCAGACATGCTTCCAGAAGGTATGCCTGTAAGAATAAGCGTATCAGACCCCGCGCCGCCAATAAATTGGTTTAAATGAACATCGTTAACATCAACAGTGAATTGATCATCTCCGCTTGTCCCGTTATAAATCGCCATATGTTACTCTTTTGCCCAGTTGTAATGTAGCTCTGATTATATAGGGGGCAGGTTAATAAATTTATTAAAATACATAAAATTTTATCTAAATTATGTTGGTCAATTGGAGAATATAAAATATAATAAATATTAATAACTTATAACGCATATTGTAATAGCATGTATGCTTGATAAACGAGGTAAAGACCATAGCTACAAACACCATAACAATTGAGCTTTCTGATACAAAGGTCGCAATGGCGCTTTATGGGGAGCATAATGCAAACCTTAATCATTTAGAATCTAAATTTGATGTAAATATTTCGGATAGAGGAAATGTTCTCACTCTATCCGGCCGTGATGCCGCCCAGACAGAGGGCATAATATTAAAGCTTATACAAAAGCTCTCGGCTGATGCTGAGTACATCTCGAAAAGCGATATTGATGATGAAATACGTTTTTTAAAAGACAAAGGAAAAGCCACCATGAATGATGACAGCCAAAATGACAATTCAAGCCGTCAATGTATTAAGGTTAAGCGTAAAAAAATTGAGGCACGAAGTCCAACACAAGCTAAATATATTCAGTCTCTCGACAGCAAAGACATGGTCTTTGGTATTGGGCCTGCGGGTACTGGTAAAACGTATATGGCCGTTGCCAAGGCCGTATCTATGTTTGAAAACAAACTTGTCGAACGAATGGTGTTTTGTCGCCCAGCGGTAGAGGCTGGTGAAAAACTTGGGTTTTTGCCAGGTGATATGCAAGACAAGATTGATCCCTATCTCAGCCCCATTTATGATGCGTTATATGATTTTTTAGGCAAAGAGACAGCGGAAAAATTACTTGAAAAAGGTGATATTGAGATTGCGCCCCTTGCCTTCATGCGCGGGCGCACACTGTCTGATGCTTGCGTTATTCTTGATGAGGCTCAAAATACGACGACTGCGCAGATGAAAATGTTTTTGTCTCGTATGGGGGATCGATCAAAAATGATTATTACAGGTGACCCTGATCAAACAGACTTACCGATAGGGCACGTATCGGGGTTGGATGAGGCGATTAAAATCTTATCTGGTATGGAAGAAGTTTCATTTACACGCTTTACAACTGAAGATGTTGTGCGACATCACCTCGTTGCTAAAATATTGCGTGCATACGACAAATATAAGGTTCGCCCCGCGTCTTAGCACATTCATGAATTATGCAGATGTCATTATTGAAGATGAGCGCTGGAATGTATATTCTGGTGACATCGAACATGTCATTAAAGCCATCAGAGAGCATCTTAGAATTGATGACGAAAATACGTTTTGCAGCATTATGATGACTGACGATGCTGAAATACAAAAGCTAAATGCTGATTTTAGACATAAAGATAAAGCCACGAATGTATTGTCATTTCCGTGTGAAGATTTAGATGAGTATATAGGTGATATGGTCATTGCTTATGAAACAGTTTTGCGCGAAAGCCAAGAGCAAAGCAAAAGCTTTGACTCGCATGCAACACACATGATAGTTCATGGGTTTTTACATCTACTAGGATTTGACCATATAGAAGACGATGAAGCTGAAATTATGGAAGCCCACGAGATAAAAATACTTTCCGCGTTAAATATTTCCAACCCCTATGATACAATAATGACATGAGTACAAACACGAACATGGAACAAAAACAAGATAACGAGCAACCATCGCGGTCGATCTTTTCATTTTTAAAAAGAGATAAAACCAATAATTCAGCGACCGAGTCTTTAAAAGAAGCGGTAGATGCCTATTTAGAAGAAACAAGCGATCAGGAAGCCGAGGCATCTGAAGAAGAAACGCAGCTTTTGACAAATGTCTTGTCGTTGCGCGACATGGATGTGACAGATGTCATGATCCCCCGCGTCGATATTGTTGCCGTGGAAGTTTCTTCATCGGTTGAAGACCTTCTTAGCCTTTTGATTGAAAAACAATATAGCCGCCTCCCCGTTTTTAAAGAAACGCTTGATGAGATTTTAGGCACAATACACATTAAAGATATCCTTGCAAAACTCGCAAAACAAGAACCCCTTGATATAAAATCACTTATTCGCGCAGCGCCTATCGTATCGCCCGCAATGCCCATTCTTGATTTGGTTCAGTTAATGCGCCAGCAGCGCCGTCATATGGTGCTTGTTGTTGATGAGTATGGCGGGATTGATGGGCTGGTTACAATTGGCGATATTATTGAAGAGGTTTTAGGTGAAATTGACGATGAATACGACATTGAAGAAAAGGCAGAAATTGAATATATGCCTGATGGCTCAGTGGTCGTTGATGCGCGTGTTTATCTAGACGATCTTGAAAAAGAAATAGAGCGTCAATTTGACCCCGTAAATGAAGACGACGAAAATGATACTGTTGGCGGACTTATATCATCTCTTGCGGGACGCTTGCCTGCACGAGGCGAGATTATAGACAGTCCTGAAATAGGTGTGGAATTTAAAATTCTTGATTCAGACCCTCGCAAGATCAAACGCGTTGCTTTGAGGCTTTACGAACCTAACAATGATGATGGCGAATGATCACATCAAAAACAAACCTCTTTTTTAGATCATTTTTGTCGCTTGCTTTGGGCGTAATGGGAATGTTTGCATTTCCTCCCTATAATATATGGGCATTAGGGTTGTTGTCTTATGCCTCACTCTTTTTTATCGTTCAGAATTGGTGCGTCTCAAAACGTCAGGTCATCTTTTTAACCTTCTCATGGGCTATGGGATTGTTTGTTGGGGGGCTATGGTGGATTGCCCAGTCTTTACTTGTTGAAGGCAACCAGTTCAAGTGGGCTTACCCCCTTGCTGTTTTAGGGCTCCCCGCCCTTCTCTCTTCATTTCCAATTGTTGCAAATCTATTTTATTTTAAGATTAAATCAAAATTTCAATGTAGCGGTATCGGCGCTATTCTAATCTTTACAATCATCTTTTTCACATCTGAATGGTTGAGAGGACATATCTTCACCGGGTTTCCTTGGAATTTACCCGCATACATCTGGTCAGAACAGCTTAACCTTTTACAATCTTTATCAATCATAGGACCTTATGGCCTTAGCTTTTTAACTTTATTGCTTGCTATATCTGTTGGCGGCGTGGCCTCTCAAATTGCACGAGGGGAACGTAAAAAAGATTGTTTGGGGTTATTATGCACAATCATAATGCTGTTTATTGGTATTATGATTTCGGGGCATGTACGCTTACTTTCTCACAATACGTTACCGTCTACGGACCATACACTTATTCGTATTATACAACCTAATATTGCGCAAAAGGATAAGTGGAACCCTGATTTATATCTTAAAAATTTAGAAACAATCCAAGACTTAGCACTTTCAGAAATTTCACTATCAGATGATGAGCCTTATAAGAATGTAATGCTCATTTTACCTGAAACAGCTTTAAACGATGTGATGATGAGCACGATTGAGGCGCGAGAAATTTTAAAAAGCATTAGCCGTCATTATCAAGCTATGGATAAAGAATTATTTATTCTAACAGGTGCGCTTCGATCTCAGTTTGATCAGTACGGCGATAGAGAATACTACAATAGCGCGCTTTTGTATGATCAGCAGGGTTATATACTTAATGACTATAATAAAAGCCATCTCGTCCCTTTTGGTGAGTACATGCCTCTTTCAAATGTTTTTGATATAGCCCCGGTCGTAGGTTTTTCTGGCTTTAGTGCAGGCGCTGGCGCAAAGACAATTTCTCATAATGACCTGCCCTCAATAGGAATTGCTATCTGCTACGAGATTATATTCCCCTCTAAATTCATTGATAAGCATGATCGTCCAGATATTGCGGTTACAATAACAAATGATGCATGGTACGGGGACACACCGGGTCCCTATCAGCATTTCATGATGGCGCGTTACCGTGCCATTGAAGAGAATACTCCTGTAGTCAGAGTGGCGAACACGGGTATCTCCGGGGTGTTTGATGAAAAAGGACGCATTATGAAATATTTAGATTTAAACGAACGGGGTATAATCGACATTTTACACTAGTCCTCAACCTGATCCTATACTTAAGAAACATAAAATAGCAAATACTTATATTACCCTAACCCAATGTTATATAAAGGATTTATTATATTTTCTTAAAAAAAGCCTAGTAATTCTCTTTTTACGGGTGTATCGTCTTTTTTAAACATTAGGGACGATATGAATAAACAGAATAAAAACACACCACAGATACATAGTGTTGCAGAATATAATGATGAGCTAACAAAACAACTTGATCGTCATATTGGAGCGCTTATTAAAAGACTTCGCCTTTCTTCAGGAATTACACAAAGCGCATTAAGTCAAGGGACGGGTGTGTCTATGGCGCAAATTCAAAAATACGAAAACGCCACCAATCGCGTAAGCGCGAGCCGACTATATTGGTTTGCAAGAACACTAAGAACATCTCCAAATCACTTTTTTGACAGTTTCGTGTCTCGTAATGATGTAAATCTGGGTCTGTCTGATAATATCCAAGATAACTTCGAAGTAGGTCTCGTTGATAGTGGCGATTTGGAAATTGAAATTTCTCAGTCTCCTGAATTGTTGGAAGAGCGAGATCAACTTCTAAAGGCTTATTTTAGCATAAAAGATCCGGTTAAACGCCGTTGGTATCTTGAACATATACGGCAAGATTCTAAAATAGACTAAAAATCTTCACCATTTACCACTCATAACTCTTCACTTTATGGCTTGAAATAGCACTTTGCAGAGCGTAGCATCGTACAAAATTTTACAACAGGATTAGAAGCATGAAAGAATATCTCTTTACCAGTGAATCAGTTTCAGAGGGTCACCCAGACAAGGTTTGTGACCGCATTTCAGATGCCGTACTTGATCATTTCCTTACAAAGGACCCTGAGGCACGCGTTGCCTGTGAAACAGCTGTAACCACTGATTTTGTTTGCTTGCTTGGTGAGATACGCTGCAAAGAAAAGATATCTAACAAAGATATTCAAGATATTGCCCGTCAATGCATAAAGGACATCGGTTATGACCAACAAGGCTTTAGCTGGAAAGATGTTAAAATTGATGTCCGACTTCACGACCAATCCGTAGATATTGCACAGGGCGTTGATTCTGGTTCTGGTACGGATATTTTGGAAGGTGCTGGCGACCAAGGCATTATGTTTGGGTATGCATGTAAAGAAACCCCTACTTTGATGCCTGCGCCAATCTATTATTCGCATGCCATATTGAAATCCTTGTCAGACGCAAGACGATCAGGCGCTGTGCCTGCTTTAGAACCTGATGCGAAATCACAAGTCACACTAAAGTACTATGAAGGCAAACCTGTTGGCGCGCAATCTGTTGTTGTTTCAACGCAGCATGCAGAAGACGCCTCTCAAGACTACATTAGAGAGCTTGTCCGCACGCACGTTCACAAGGTTTTACCTGAGGGCTGGATGTGTGAAGAAGATGAATTTTATGTGAATCCGACTGGCCGCTTTGTTATTGGTGGGCCTGTTGGAGATGCCGGCTTGACCGGTCGTAAGATTATAGTTGATACTTATGGCGGTGCTGCGCCACATGGTGGAGGTGCATTTTCAGGAAAAGATCCGACAAAGGTCGATCGTTCTGCTGCATATGCAGCTCGATATGTCGCAAAAAACGTAGTCGCAGCGGGACTGGCCGAGCGTTGCACAATACAGCTTTCTTATGCCATTGGTATCTCAAAACCTATATCACTCTATGTTGATACTCACGGCACGAACACTGTTCCTGAAGGCAAAATTGCCAAAGCCATTAACAACTCAATTGATCTAAGCCCAAGTGGTATTCGTAAACATTTGAGTTTAAATCGTGCGATATATGCCAGAACGTCTGCGTATGGACACTTTGGTCGTATGCCTGAGACTGACGGTGGGTTTTCTTGGGAGAGCCTTGATCTGGTTGACGTGCTTCAAAAAGAAGTTGGCTAATAGACTGAATTCGTTTATACAGCCTTCGCTATGACAAAAGAAAGATTTAGAAAAGTATATGGACGCCGACAAGGGCGCCCTCTTCGCGGCGACCGTCAAGAGGCGCTTGATGTGCTGTACCCAAAGCTATGTGTTGATAAGTCTATTCTCACAAAAGAAGCAAACATCGACCCGCGCGACTGGTTTGATGATGTTGAAACAATCAAATTTGAAATTGGCTTTGGTAATGGCGAATTTTTGCGCAATAACATGCTTAAAAACCCAAATACTGGATTTATCGGCGCGGAACCTTTTGTAAACGGTGTGTCAGCATTTCTAAAAAGTATAAAAGATGACCCCCATGATAATGTGCGTGTATTTATGGATGATGCGCTACTTATTGCTCAAAGCCTTGCAGACGACACATTAGATGGCATGTATGTTCTCAATCCCGACCCATGGCATAAATCACGCCATCATAAACGGCGAATGATTACTCAGAACAATTTGGACGTTTTCTCACGAATACTAAAATCTGGTGCGATTCTTACTATGACGACAGACGTTGATTCTTTAGCTGAGTGGATGTGCACTGAGGCGACAAACCATCCTGATTTTGAGTGGACGGCCACCTGTGCAGATGATTGGCGTGTAATGCCTGATGATTGGTATCAAACACGTTACGAGCTAAAAGGTATAAAAGCAGGCCGTAAGCAGAGTTATCTACATTTCAAAAGAAAATAAAACTTGCAAAATTGGCTCGTTTTGCCTATATATCTATTAAATTATTGCTCTTTTATAGGGTGGGCTCGAAAGAGACCCGCCTTTTTTGTTAATTTTTTCAAGGGTGTAACAGGAATTTTTAATATTAAATGACAACACAACTAGAACAAAATATTGCAGAGGCTATTAAACCCGTTATTGAAGAAACAGGACACCGCCTTGTTTGTGTCGAAATGGGCCAAGATGGTGGCATGCCTGTCCTTCGCGTGATGTGCGATGATCCAAAGACAAACAATATTGGTATTGATAAATGTGCTGAAATCAGCCGCGAAGTATCTATGATTTTAGATGTTGAAGACTTCATAACATACCAATACCGTTTAGAAGTGAGCTCTCCTGGTATTGACCGCCCCCTGACAACGGCAGAGGATTTTGCAAACTATATAAGCCATGAAGCTAAAATTGTTCTCTCCATGCCCATGGCAACAGGTCAAAAGAAAATGCGCGGTGTTATCGACCGCGTTGATGGAGATGTGATTACTGTAATCGTTGATGGACAAGAATTCGAGATTGATTTTGACAGGATTGGCAAAGCAAAGCTTGTCCTTACAGATCGCCTTATAAAAGAAACCGCAAAATCATTTGAAGTTTCAAACCAAACAGAGTAAAAACAAAAACATATTGTAAAACGAAGAGGAAAACATGGAACTTTTACAAGTCGCAGACGCCGTAGCCAGAGAAAAGAATATTGATAAAGAGATCGTGATCGAAGCTCTTGAAGAAGCGATTCAGAAGGCTGGACGCTCAAAATATGGCCACGACCATGATATTCGTGCCAATATCGACCGCAAGTCAGGAGAACTTGACCTTAAGCGTTACAGAACAGTGACCGAAGAAGACGAAATTGAAAATGAGTCAGCTCAAATTCCTTTGTCTTTTGCAAAACGTATCAAGCCAGATGCTGAGATGGGTGACGAGATTATTGACGACCTCCCTCCTCTAGATTATGGCCGTATTGCTGCGCAAACAGCTCGTCAGGTTATCATGCAGAAAGTGCGTGAAGCAGAGCGTGAAAAGCAGTTTGACGAATACAAAGACCGCACGGGTGAAATGATTTCTGGTATCGTTAAGCGTGTTGAATTTGGTAACGTGACAGTTGACCTTGGTAAAGCTGAGGCTATTATCCGTCGTGACGAGTGTATTCCTCGTGAAAACCTTAAAAATGGTGACCGTGTTCGTGCTTATATCTATGATGTCCGCCGTGAAACTCGTGGGCCGCAGATCTTCCTTTCTCGTTCACACCCACAATTTATGGCTGAACTATTCAAGCAAGAAGTTCCTGAGATATATGAAGGCGTGATCGAAATCCGTAACGTTGCTCGTGACCCTGGTAGCCGTGCAAAAATCACTGTTTACTCTCGTGATAACGGTATCGACCCTGTTGGTGCGTGTGTTGGTATGCGTGGATCACGTGTTCAAGCCGTTGTAAATGAACTGCAGGGCGAAAAGATTGATATTATCAACTGGACTGAAGATTTCCCATCACTTGTAATCAATGCGTTGGCACCTGCGTCAGTTGCTCGTGTTGTTGTTGATGAAGATGAAAAACGCATTGATGTTGCTGTTCCTGAAGATCAGCTTAGCCTTGCGATTGGTCGTCGTGGTCAAAATGTTCGTTTGGCCTCTATCCTTCTTGGATGGGACATCGACATCATGACAGAAGCTCAAGAATCTGAGCGCCGTGCAGAAGTGTTTAAGTCACGTACATCTATCTTCATGGAAGGCCTTGATGTTGATGACGTTATTGCGCACTTGCTTGTTGCTGAAGGCTTCTCATCTATTGAAGAGATTGTCGAAACTGATATTTCTGAGCTTGCTCAAATTGAAGGATTCTCTGAAGAAATCGCAACAGAACTACAAAATCGCGCTGTTGCCTTCTTGGAAGCAAAAGCCAACGAGTTGAAAGAAAAGCAAAAAGAGCTTGGTATTGCAGATGATTTGATTGGGCTTGAGCTTGTATCATCTAGTCTTGCAATTAAACTTGGCGAAAACGGCATCAAAACACGTGATGATTTAGCTGATCTTGCTGCTGATGAGCTTGTAGAAGCTCTTGGTGCAGACAAGATGAACGAAAAAGATGCTAATGACATCATTATGCAGGCGCGTGAGCACTGGTTCACAGAAGACGACGCCGCAACAACAGAAACAGCAGAAGACGATTCAGACGCCAAATCAGGCAAAGAATCATCTGACGCAGCCTAAAACAGTGAGAAAGGAAAAGGGACATACATGGACTTGTTTGCGCATAGCAAAAAACAGCAACGTCTATCATTTTTAAAGTGTAAAGATCACCTCTTTACGCCGTCCCTTTCCTATTCCCTAATTCCAACGACATTCAATTTGAATTTTACCCCGCTTAGAGTTTCTCTAAGTGCTTGTTTAACCATGCAATCGGCATCTCTGACAGAAAGAAAATTATGACTGATAAGAAAAAAGAAACGAATGAAGAGACCAAAGAGCAAAAAGAAGACGCTCCTAAAAAGACGTTAAGTCTTGGTGGCGGAACTTTAAGCCTCGGAAGTGCTGGTGCAGCAAAAGCAAGCCAACGTTTAGGCGGTAGTGGCGGCGTATCTGTTGAGATCCGCAGAAGCCGTAAAGCGGCAGCAGCAACACCAAAAGTTGACACCCCTGCTCCTAACGTAAGTACAAGCGAAGCTGGTGCCATAGAAGGCCATGACGAGCGTATTAAAGAATTGCAACTTGCGATTGAAGAAGAGCAGCGCCGTCAAAAAGAAGATGCTGAAAAAGCAAAAGCAGCAAAAGAAGATGAAGCTAAGGTAGAAGAAGCGCCTAAGAAGTCTGCACGTGAAATTGAACTTGAAGAATTAAAACGTATCGAAGAAGAAGAGCGCGAAAAAGCTGAAGAAGAAGCTAAGCGTCGCTCTGCTCAAATCGATAAGTTTAAAAATGCGCCTGTCTTGCCGACAAATAATCATCGTGGTGGTCCAACATCGGCTCCATCAGGCCCTGCGCCAGGTAGTGCCGGTCACCGACCTGCACCTAGCGATGACGCAACAAGTTACCGTGACCGCATTAAGCGTGCACCATCACAGCGCCGTAATACTGGCTCTCAGCGTCGTGGCGGTAAGATGACCGTAACACAAGTGTTGAACGAGGATTACACACGCGGAGAACGTGGACAGTCTATGGCTGCGTTGAAACGTGCCAGAGCCCGCGCAAAAGCAGCCCTTGGTCCACAAGAACCAGCACAAAAAGTAAAACGTGAAGTGATTTTGCCAGAACATATTACAGTTCAAGAGCTTGCTAACCGTATGACGGAAAAAGGCGGCGATGTGATCAAGAAAATGATGGAACTGGGTGTGATGGCAACCATCAACCAAACCATTGATGCTGATACAGCTGAGCTTGTCATTGAAGAGTTTGGCCACACATTGCGCCGTGTAACGGAAGCTGACGTTGAGGTTGGTATTAACCCTAACGACATGCAAGATGACGAAGCAGACCTTGTGTCACGTCCCCCTGTTGTTACAATTATGGGACACGTCGACCACGGTAAAACATCTCTTCTTGATGCGATGCGTCAAACGGATGTTGTGGCTGGCGAGGCTGGTGGTATTACGCAGCATATTGGTGCGTACCAAATCCAATCAGCCTCAGGCAACAAAATTACATTCCTTGACACACCAGGTCACGCGGCATTTACCGAGATGCGCTCTCGTGGTGCGAATGTAACGGATATTGTTGTTATTGTTATTGCGGCCAATGACTCGATCATGCCCCAAACAATTGAAGCGATAAATCACGCAAAAGCCGCTGACGTTCCTATGATTATTGCGATCAACAAAATTGATCTTCCCGATGCAAACGTCAACAAAGCCAAACAAGACTTGCTTCAGCATGACGTTGTTATTGAGGACATGGGTGGTGATGTGCTTTGTGTTGAAGTGTCTGCCAAGAAAAAGATGAACTTGGACAAACTTGAAGAAGCGATCTTCTTGCAATCTGAGATTCTTGATCTTAAGGCAAATCCAAACCGTGAAGCACATGGTACAGTGGTTGAGTCCAAGCTTGAGCAAGGACGCGGATCAGTTGCGACTGTTCTCATGCAAAATGGTACACTTAAAATTGGTGATATCTTTGTTGTGGGTGCCGAATGGGGTCGTGTAAGAGCGCTTATTAACGATAAAGGCGTTCAAATTGAACAAGCTATACCTGGTTTACCTGTTGAGGTGCTTGGATTGAACGGAACACCGAATGCTGGTGATGCATTTGCCGTTGTTCAAAATGAAGCGCGTGCGCGTGAAATTGTTGAATATCGTGTGCGTAAAAACCTCGATCAGAAATCAGCTCTTAACAACAGCGCCTCATCTCTTGAGAGCATGATGGCATCTGTTAAAGCTGGTGAGAAGAAAACATTACCTGTTCTTATCAAAGGGGACGTACATGGTTCTGTTGAGGCCCTGCTTGGTTCTCTTGAGAAACTGACTGAGGATAATGACGAACTTGCCGTTCAAGCCCTTCATACAGGCGTTGGTGGTATTACCGAGTCTGATGTCACACTTGCAAACGCATCGAATGCGGTCATCATCGGCTTTAACGTGCGTGCAAATGCACAGGCGCGTGATCTTGCCAAACGTGATGGCGTCGATATTCGCTATTATAACATCATCTATAACGTAATTGATGACATTAAGGCGATCTTATCTGGAATGCTTTCTCCTGTAGAGCGTGAAGAGTATCTTGGTCAGGCTGAAATCCGTGAAGTCTTCAATATCACTAAAGTTGGTAAGATTGCGGGTTGTATGATGACAACAGGTATGGTGAAACGTGGTGCGAAAGTACGACTATTACGCGATGATGTTGTTATTCATGAAGGCATGTTGAAAACGCTGAAACGCTTTAAAGACGAAGTGAAAGAAGTGAAAGAAGGCATGGAGTGCGGTATGGCGTTCGAAAACTACGATGACATCAAAACTGGTGACATTATTGAGTGTTTCGAAGTGATTGAAGAGCAACGTGAATTGGCATAAACCATGAGCGATAAGACACGATCACAAAGACAGCTTCGTGTTGGCGAACAAATTCGTCACATGATTGCGGAATGCCTCCGTCATGGTAGCTTTACGGATTCATTTTTGTATAACTATACGCAAAATATCATGATTTCTGAGGTGCGGATTAGTCCGGACCTCAAAAATGCCACAGGTTATATTTACACACTTGGTGGAAAAGATTTTGAGCCTATTTTAAAAAGCATGAATGATGAGGCTCGTATTTTCCAAAAATACGTCGCTCAAAACTTGAATTTGAAAAACACGCCTAAAATTCGTTTTAAAGAAGATACAAGTTTTGATAACGCCCACCATATCGAAAGCCTGCTATATGAAATTAAGCAGTCTCAGCAATCAAAGTCATCTGAAGACGAGTAGTTATGGGACGTCGTAAAAAAGGCCTTAAGATTGATGGCTGGATCAATCTGTGCAAGCCCCTTGAAATGGGCTCAACGTCTGCGGTTAACATTGTCCGTCGCTCGTTTAATGCGCAAAAAGCAGGTCATGCGGGAACACTTGATCCCTTAGCCACAGGCGTACTCCCCATTGCACTTGGCGAAGGAACAAAAACCATCCCCTATATACAAGACTCTCATAAAACGTACGAATTTACGGTTCAGTGGGGCGCACAAACAAATACAGATGATTTGGAAGGTGATGTGATTGCGCAAAGCGATATTGCCCCTAGTGAACAAGATATCGTTGCGCATCTAAGTAAATATATTGGCGTTATAACACAAACGCCGCCACAATTTTCTGCCATACGTATCAATGGTGAACGTGCCTATGATATTGCCCGTGATGGTGAAACAGTAGATATGCCATCCAGACAGGTTGAAATTGATAACTTAGAGCTTATCAAGCATGACCACGACCTTCGTCAAAGTCAGTTTCGCATGGAATGTGGTAAAGGAACTTATGTACGATCCATTGCGCGAGATTTGGGACTTGATTTATCGTGTTATGGGCACGTTATTGTTTTAACACGCACAAAAGTCGGCTGTTTTTCAATTGAAGACACGATTTCACTTGATATTTTAAACGAAATGGACGATAACACAGCCATTGATGGGTTATTGCTTCCTGTTGAGACAGCGCTAGACGACATCCCGGCCCTGTCATTAAACCAACAAGAAGCATCTCGATTGAAGAACGGGCAAACGCTTACCTTCGTATCTAGACCTGATGCCGAACGATTAACGTCTGTTGGAATCAATCTAGCTGTTGAAGATGAGCGCCCTGCTCTTGCACTACATGATGACGTGCCCCTTGGCATTGTTATGGTGAAAGGTGTGACAATAAAACCGAGCCGTCTATTTAATTTGTAAAACTACTAAAAAAGGAGACGACGATGTCGATTACAGCTGAAAAAAAGCAAGAAGTTATCAAAGATAACGCAGTAAAAAAAGAAGATACAGGTTCACCAGAAGTACAGATCGCGATTCTTTCAGAGCGCATTTCTAATCTTTCTGAGCACATGCAAACACACAAAAAAGATTTGAGCACACGTCGTGGCCTATTGGCTATGGTTGCACGCCGTCGTAAGCTTTTGGACTACGTTCGCGGGAAAAGCGAAGAGCGTTACCAAACAATTCTGACAAAACACGGAATTCGTAAATAAGCATTGCGCCTTATTCACATTCTTAAGAAGCCCTCTTTTCGAGGGCTTTTTTTATTGACTTCGTCGCCCTGATTATGCAAATTATTTTCTATCAAATTTTCAGGGGTTAATATGAACAATACTCATTCTTTTTCAGAACAAAAACATAACATTATTCAAGATTGTGTCGATTACACATCATTACTCCTTGAGGACATATTTACCAATTCTGGAACACAAGCAACGCTTAAAGAAAAATTTAATGCTCTAAATGAAGTTGATCTACAAAGCCCTCAACTCAAAAATGAGATAAAAGATTATCTATTTGGAGTGCGCGGTCAGTCTGCTGGCTTATTTAAAATGTTTGCACGCGCCAAAGGTTTTGATTCCCTATACCAAATCATTAACGACAAAAAAAAGCGCTGCCCAGATACGCCATCTGGAATTATCAAAAGTCACATACTTAAAAGCATTGAAAGTAAATTCATGCAGCATGAGCTAAAGCTTTCAGACAATGCAAATGAATCTTGGCAAAACCAACTTAGAGCTATTCGAAGAAATTTTTAATTTGCTTGCTCCGACTTCTTTTATTTTCTATATTTATCTTAGTTCTCAGGGCAGGGTGAAAGTCCCTACCGGCGGTAAGCATTTCTTTTGTTATGTAAGCCCGCGAGCGCCTTTTATGTTCTACTATTAAAAGGGTCCAGCAGATCTGGTGTAATTCCAGAGCCGACGGTCATAGTCCGGATGAAAGAGAGCAACGGTCCCCCTCTTCTGTATGTGCAGAGGAGACATCGTTATATGCCCTGATTCTTGTAAACCTGATCTTTTAAAAGGAGATAAACATGAATCAGATTTTACCAACTCACCAAAAAATTGCGTTTATTCAGGCCAATTGGCATGCCGACATTGTTGGACAAGCGCGTGATGCTTTTGTTTCCGGGATGGAAAAAGAAGGTGTTGCTGACAATAAGATTGAAGTCTTTGATGTTCCCGGCTCACTTGAAATTCCACTTATGGCACAAAAACTTGCTAATACTGGCGAATATGCAGTGATTGTCGCATGCGGGATGATTGTGAATGGCGGTATATATCGTCACGAGTTCGTGAATACTGCCGTGATAGATGGCATGATGCGCGTGCAACTTGATACAGGTGTACCAGTGCTTTCTGTTGTATTGACACCTCAAAACTTCCACGATTCTAAGGAGCATCAAGAGTTTTTCTTTAACCACTTCAAGGTTAAAGGTGAAGAAGCTGTTGTGGCATGTGTGAAAACATTAGAAAATATGGGCCGTGTTAACACGCTGAAAAAAGTTGCTTAACTTAACACAGACATAAAGTTAAAAAAAGCGGTCACTTGATCGCTTTTTTGTTGACCTTTTGATAAATTATATTCACATATTGCAAATGAATTTAAAACGCACTTTTGATATTGCCGCCTCTGGCTTGGGATTGATAATAACTTCTCCTATTAATCGCCGTGACATCTCTTGCTATGCTTGCAGTTCATAGAGGGCAATCACCATTTTTTATGCAAGAACGCATGGGAAAAGACGGTAAACCCTTTAAAATCATTAAAATTAAAAGTATGACTGATACATTCAATGAATTCTCGAATGTAGATGAACGCGTTTCAAAAGCAGGAGTGTTTATTCGAAAAACTAAATTAGATGAATTACCGCAGTTAATAAATGTCTTAAAAGGTGAGATGAGCATCGTTGGGCCTCGCCCCCTACCCCGTAATGAACATATTGCAGGATCTGGTGTATTAAGTGTTACACCTGGAATGACAGGCCAGTATCAAATTCAAAATACAAATGAGATATCTGTAGAAGATAGATCAAAAATTGATATGCAATATATACAAACCATAACGCCAATGAATCAAGTTGAAAGACTGCAATATGATCTATCAATCATAGCCAAGACACCCGCCTCGATCATTAAAAATTGGAAGGTGTCCCACTATAGGAAAGAAACTAGCCTTCCAAGAAATTACGATCAGTAACTTTCATGTCATCGAGTGTAAACAGTAAAGGCACACCCGTAGGCATCTCTGCATCATTAATTGTGTCGGGCGTCTCAACACCCAGTACAATGAGCATTGCACGCAATGAATTACCGTGTGCTGCAATAAGTACGTTTTTACCATCTTCCAACAAAGGCTTTATTTCTTTGTTGTAGTAAGGACGAACACGATTTTCAACAACGTCTTTCAGACACTCTCCGCCTGGAGGTGGTGTATCATAAGACCGGCGCCAGATATGAACTTGTTCGTCGCCAAATTTTTCGCGTGTTTCGTCTTTGTTTAGGCCCGTTAAGTCACCATAGTCACGCTCGCGCAAATCATCGTGCGATGTTAGGGCCCAGTCACCATCTGCCATACGAATTTTAGACGCTTTGTTTCCTGCGTTTTCAAGAGCAAGGCGAGCAGTGTGCAAGGCGCGCTTTTGCGTGCTTGTGAATACATAGTCAAGATCAATGCCAGAGCTTTGAATAAGACGACCAGCCTTGATCGCTTCATCGATCCCTTTTTCCGTCAACTTAACATCTTTAAACCCTGTAAAACGGTTTTCCAAGTTCCATTGACTTTGCCCGTGGCGCAACAAAATTAAGTAATTTGTCATCGTTTATCCTCTTTTTCTGAACGCTTCAAATGATTGAAATTCATTGACATTGAGATATTATAATGGCATGAATAGCGAGCATTGCAAGGGGCTAATCATAGTATCCTAGGTTGACTGCAAACCACAGAGTTCAAAACACAAATATTTATATTCTGTTGTTTGCTGTCCGCCTTAGGAAGGCTGATTACTCTCCTTTGCATTGTACAAGAAAGTAAGGCTGTTTTTTATTGTTAAGAAACAGTTGTTGTATGACAATGAAAGGAAAAATGTCATGTTTAATATGTTCCGTAAGGAAATTGAATTTGCGGGCCGTACGCTCGTTTTAGAAACGGGTAAAGTTGCCCGCCAAGCTGACGCATGTGTGATTGCCACATATGGCGAAACATCAGTACTTTGTGCTGTTACAGCAAAAAAATCTGTTGCTGCGGGTCAAGATTTCTTCCCGCTCACTGTTCACTACCAAGAAAAAACTTACGCTGCTGGTAAAATACCAGGTGGTTTTTTCAAGCGTGAAACACGCCCAAGTGAGAAAGAAACTCTTACATCTCGCCTCATTGACCGCCCTATTCGTCCCCTATTCCCGGATGGGTTTTTGAACGAAGTTCAGGTTATTACAACTGTTGTTGCACACGACATGGAAAATGATCCTGATATCATTGCTATGATTGGTGCATCTGCTGCGCTGACACTTTCTGGTGTTCCTTTCATGGGCCCAATTGGTGCGGCACGCGTTGCATACATTAACGGTGAATATGTTGTACAACCAACATTGGAGCAAATGTCAGAAAACAAAGAACTTGATTTGGTTGTAGCCGGTACGCATGAAGGTGTTTTGATGGTTGAATCAGAAGCACAAGAGCTCTCAGAAGAGACAATGCTTGGCGCGGTTGAAGCTGGTCAAAACGAGTTCAAGAAAGTTATCGACGGCATTATTGAATTAGCTGAAATGGCCGCAAAAGAGCCATGGGACGTTCCAGAAGAAGACAAAGCGATTACGAAGCTTGGTAAAGATATGGACAAAGCATTTTCGAAAGAGATTGCAAAAGCCTACTCAATTCAGGAAAAGGCAGAGCGTCAAGCAGCCATTGCTGACGTTAAGGATAAAGCCGTTGAACAGTTTGCTGGAGAAGACAGTGAATTTGATGCTGCAACAGTCATGTCTAAGTTTAAAAAGCTTGAAGCCAACGTTGTTCGTGGAGACATTCTTAAAACTGGTAGCCGAATTGACGGTCGTGACACAAAAACTGTGCGCGCAATTGTTTCAGAAGCAGGTGTCCTGCCTCGCGTTCACGGATCTGCTCTTTTCACACGTGGTGAAACACAAGCCCTCGTTGTGACAACTTTGGGTACAGGTCAAGATGAGCAAATTATTGATGCGCTTGAAGGTGAATACAAACAAAACTTCTTGCTTCACTACAACTTCCCTCCTTATTCAGTTGGTGAATGTGGTCGTTTGGGTGCGCCTGGGCGTCGTGAGATTGGTCATGGTAAATTGGCATGGCGTGCTATTCACCCAATGCTTCCAGATGCTGAGGACTTCCCTTACACAATGCGTGTTGTATCTGAAATCACAGAATCAAACGGGTCTTCATCAATGGCGACAGTTTGTGGTACATCACTTGCGTTGATGGATGCTGGTGTTCCTTTGAAAAAACCTGTTGCAGGTATTGCGATGGGCTTGATTAAAGAAGGCGATGATTTCGCAGTTCTTTCAGATATCTTAGGTGATGAAGATCACCTTGGCGACATGGACTTTAAAGTTGCGGGTACGAAAGACGGTATTACATCACTTCAAATGGATATCAAAATCACATCTATCACTAAGGAAATCATGACAATTGCGCTTGATCAAGCCAAAGACGGTCGTGTTCACATTCTTGGTGAAATGGACAAAGCCCTTACATCTGCACGCTCTGGCGTTCGTGAAGGCGCGCCACAAATGGTTCAAATCAGCATTCCTGTTGACAAGATCCGTGATGTTATCGGTACAGGTGGTAAAGTCATCCGTGAAATTACCGAGACAACTGGTGCCAAGATGGATGTTGAGGATGACGGTACAATCCGTGTTTCAGCCACTGAGCAATCAGCGATTGATGCCTGTGTGAAATGGATCAAGGACTTGACTGACGAGCCAGAAAAAGGCGTGATTTATGATGGTAAAGTTGTAAAGACTGTTGATTTTGGTGCTTTTGTTAACTTTA
>DDIM01000020.1:99133-99909 GCA_002338525.1 Micavibrio sp. UBA1850
TTTTGGTGCTTTTGTTAACTTTATGGGTGCAAAAGACGGCTTGGTTCACATTTCAGAACTTCAAGACGCACGTACAGCGAAAACAACTGACGTTGTAAACGAAGGCGATCAGGTTAAAGTTATGGTTATTGGATTTGATGACCGTGGCAAGATCAAGCTTTCTATGAAGCGTGTAAACCAAGAAACTGGTGAAGAGATCGTTAAAGAAGATCAAGCGGAAGCAAGCTAAGCTTTTCGTTTACTAAATATTTTAACAAGAGCTTCCCGCGTTTAACTGGGAGGCTCTTTTCTTTTTAGGAGATACGTTATGAGTTTAAAATTACCACAAATTATTGGACATCGCGGGGCATGTGGGTATGCGCCTGAAAACACATTAGAAAGTATTCGTGCAGCAGCTGATCTTGGCGCTGAATGGGTAGAGTTTGATGTGAAGTTAACAAAAGATGACGTCCCTATTCTGTTTCATGATGATGAACTAGAGCGCGTGACAAATGGCTCAGGACTTGTAAAGGACAAGACTTTAAAAGAGATCAAAGAACTTGATGCCGGTTATCATTTTGGTGATAGTTTTTTTGGCGTGACCATCCCAACGCTTGAAGAAGCCGTTGATGTATTATTAGAGCACAATTTGGGCGTTAACTTAGAAATTAAGCCCTGTGCAGGCCGAGAAATTGAGACTGCAAAAGTTGCGCTTGATGTCATGTCACAGATATGGGATGACCATGACAAACTATTGATTTCTAGTTTTAAAGCGACAGCTCTTGAAACAGCTCTTG
>DDIM01000009.1 GCA_002338525.1 Micavibrio sp. UBA1850
ATGCGCAGGTTCGAATCCTGCCACCGCCTAAAAACTGATCATGTATATTTCCGCCCCGCGTTACTGAAAGTAAAAGAAAATAGGCAAAGGTGATATAAGCTGCGATAAAATTTAGGCAATGCAAAATAATGCTCTATGACTTATTAAATTTTGATATTTCTGAGGATTGCATGCAAGAGCTGCATCCGCACCCACAGCCATGTACATTACTATCGAGGGGTGTTTTTGTTTGCGTATCCATCTCAGGCGTTGTTGCAGAATATGCATTATCGGCACCACTCAGCCCCAATACCGTAAAAACTGTCATAAACAGGCCTAAGATTTTACCAGGTGTTTTAAATGTTAAGTCTTTCATTGCCGTTTCCCTCTATTGCTTCGTCATTATTGCTTTGTCATCGCAAGCCTGAGTTGTTCAGACGCTTTGCTTTATTGGCACAACATATTTAATGTTATATTATTACAGTTTCAAGAGCAATTTCTCATTCGACAAAATTGTAAGAGCCGACTTAAGAAAATAATTTTCCGAGAAAATAAATACTCTAAATTTGGCGCATATTTCGAATCAAATTTATTGTTGTTTTGTATCAATATTTTAATTTTTAGGGGTGTTTTTTGACGAGTCTTTCAATATTTACAATTTAATCTTTGCAAATATTTGCGTTACAAATTGATATAAAATTGCGCTTGCATGATTTTCATAAACCCCATACACGTTAATAAGACGTAGCAAATTAGATAGGAATTCCAACGATGGAAAATAAACATCTAAAATTGGTAGATTGCTATTATGGGGGAGACTTTGAAGGGGCGCGTGAAATGCTTGCTCTGGATCAGGGGAACTTTGATACAATTAACACGAGCTTTCGCACCAATTATGACGATTGGTATCATCCGCACTATTCCCATTATGGGGCGCGTGTGGCACCTCTTAAGGCCTTGGTGACAAATGCCCATTCGCTATTTAGAAATGCGCATGAACATATGTTTCTTGGTTACAAAAATTGTGCGATCTCAAGCGGAACAAACCCTCATCTAGATGCTGTGACACATGGTCACCACACATCAGACAAGCTGGCGCGTGTTATCGGATCAGAAAAACACATTTGGCAGAACATCAAAGATAACAGTGCGCGTTCTTTGGCAAGAGCCCATAAAATACATCCGCTTTTCCCTGAGCTGTATGTGGTTACGCCTACCGCCTTTGAAGGCAGCACAAGAGTGTTAAGCACCTCTGGGCGGAAACTGACAGGCGGATTGCAATTTGACGGTGCAGATTATATGTCATTTTGGAACATGGCCATTGATATGTGTCGCGGGTTCGTTTTAGATGATGTGGCGATAGATAGACCCTCTTTAGAGCAAATTGGTCGGGAAATAGAATTAGCGCAAAGCTATTCTATGGAGACAAGAAAACGAGTGCCGATTATCACATCTGATTGGGTTAATTCCAGAAATTCAATTTTAGAAATGGCGCGCGGTGTTTATATACGCTTTGGACTTCATCCACTAAGGCCAGATATGCAAATGGATATGCGCATATATGATGAACAAAGCCATAGCCTGCATAAGGCGACTTTATTGGATTGCACAAAACCCGTTCTTCAAAATATTTTACGCTGGGCGCCACAAGGCATTGCAACCGAAGAAGCATGTAGAACAGCAGCACGTCTGTTCAATCTACACAAAATGCGTACAAACCCTAGTTATAACGCACAGCAGCCTCTGCCAATTGTAACAGAAAGGCTTGAGCCTATTCTCCGTAACCCTTCTCAATCCGAGATTCATGAATTCAATAGGCTCATCGAAAGATTCGAGCCTTTTTTATTGCGTTATACCCCGCACCTTATTCGTACTGACGGGCTAGATCAATCTTATCGTGATGCAAAAAAGAGCTCTGCGCTCAAGCTTGTGCACATAGGTAACGACATTACAAATGGCGATGAAGTTGTGAAATGGCAGCGAAAAAATATTCCGTTAAATGCCGTTTTAGATTTATGGGATCTAACTAAACCCAAAGACTTTAAAGCTGAGGACGCCTGCCCTAAGAGAGATCCTATTAACGGTAAATATCGTCCACAACGACGTCTCCATAGCTCTGACGAGCGACATGCACCTTTTTCCAGAGCTCAGGAAAATGAAATTTGGACTGACGAGCCGTTCCATGAGTTAGATGAAATGTTGCAAGACATGGTTCGTATGAATGTGGCAATTCTAGAGACAGGAATTCTCCCCCTCGACTCCCCTGAGTATCCGGCTGTCGCCTTTGATATGAAGCGAGGCGCTCCCGCACTGGAACAGGCAAAAAAGAAACAGGTCGTCGACCTATCCCTTCTGCCTGGAAGTTTAAACAAAGAGTTTTCAAAAAAGGTATCAGAGCCTAATTTGCGCACCGCTGAAAAGTTGATGGATAATCTTAGGCACGTTCCAAACGGTCAAGGAGGGCAGATTCCTCAAGCTGTATTTGGTACGCCCATCGTCAAATCAAGCCATCAAACCTTTTGTGCTGTTAGACCAGATCTAGTCGGACCGGGACCAAAGACCCCCTCTTCCAATTTTAGATTAGCAATGGAGATGGAAGTGATCAGGCGTTCCGCCACACAAATATACTTTCAAGATCATTGGGAAACATCTGAAGATCAGGTTAGAAAGATGATTCTTGCGATGAAGATCGAATTTGGCAAGGTCGATCGTCCTGCTGGTAACAATAGAGAAATCAAGGTCTCGGACGAAAATGGGCAAGGCATTTCTTTGTACGAGCGATATGAAAGTATACGAGGATATTTAACGCGCCTTTCTTCTGATTTAGAAATTAGAAAGCATATAGAGCTTCGTAATGTTGAGGCCTTGGGCGAGCTAGGAGTTAGACACATTACAAATGGCTTGGCTAAGATCATAGAGGCTTATGATTGTCTTAAAGACCCGCAATTCAATGATGGTCGATTTGAGATGCAGCAAGTCCTTCATCAGGATGAATTCACAAAAGATATCGATAAAATCCAAGAAACAAAGCAGGAAACAATCGATAATCTGCTTAAAAACTGGGTTTGGCTATGGAATGACAAGCAGTTTGAAGGTCTAAGGCGTGATTATCGTGATGCATGGGAAGAGGCGCATGGATCGACGGCACAGTGGGAAGGCCCGTCACAGACCGATGACAAAGCCATCAAACGTGAATTTGCACCGTAAAAAATGTAACAGCAGGGAATACGGTAAATGAGTAACTTTCAAGATTTTTTAGAAGATATTGGTTTGGCACGCCAAAATCATAAGCCTTATCTTAAAAGAAAGATGCGTATTAACAAGGGCGAGATTGACCCCCGTACGCTTGGGGGCATCGCCGTAAATTCGCAATCAATTTTCGATGAACAAGGATGCCTTGAAGAGCTCGACTTGAGCTATTGGGTTGTACAGCCTAATGGAAATTACGAGATACAGCATCTTATTCAATTGGAGACAGAAAAATTTGGCAAGGATGTATCCGTCAAATCTATTTGGATTTTAGGACGAGAAGTGTCTTTACACAAAGAAGAAAATCTAGCGATTGTTTTGGAAGCGCTTCGTAGAATACATGTCCATTTGCGAGAAAAAAAATCTGAAGTTCCTAATATTGCAAAGATTTTTAAGGATTGTCACATTGAAGACATTATCGGCGAAACCTTGCCGCTTCCTGGATTTGATTTGGAAAACCGTATTAAATTTTCTGCCAGCCCCAATTTCAACATTGAGGCACAAGGCAGAAAAAAACCAACCATCGAATTGCCAGAAGATGCATTCCTGCCATTAGCAGGACTTACGATTAATACTCTTGATGATGATCATGATTTTATGAGACGTGGTTTTTTGAAAGTTCATGGAACAATACCACAAACTGGCAAAAAACATATCATGCACTCGACAACCAAACCTGTGGGCAAAAAGAACAAAGGGCGACGCCTGCAAGTGACTAAAAAAGCCGCTGAGGCTCTCAGCTCTCAGGACACAGACCGCTTGATCATTGCCGCCAAATGGAAAATGAGGAAAGCCGCCCCCGATAGAGATCGCCCCCATACGATGGTGTCTTTATCTAAGGTCGATATTTTAGGATATGATTTGATCGCGCGCGGTCATCATGAGGCGATGGGCGGATTGGGTGTTTTAAACAAGCTTCATGCCGACATGATTATTCGGGACTATCCGCGTATGCAAGATCATTTGGCCACTTATGGACTATTAGATGTCGCAAGCTCATCTGCAACACCTCCTTCTAAATATGGAAGGCTCGTTATGACTTCCGAGGGGGGAAACAACCTTAGAGAAATTTATCCTGGCATAGGTGAGGATATCGGTGGGAACTGTAAAACTGTTGAAAATCATTGGCAAGATTCGCGTAGCGGAGAGGTGAAAAAAGTCGGTGTCATACTCGACTTTGGTAGCTACCTTATCAAAAAGAGTTCGGAGTGGACAGCCGGCCATCCAGACGTGGTTGAGAAACTTAAATACTGCCATCACTTATTTATCACACACCATCATTTAGATCATTTAGATGCACTTGTCCCCTATATAAAAAGAGGTCTTCTTACCAAAGATCATACAATTTATGTCACGCCCGAAGTTTATGACATGGCAAATGACAAATTGACAAAAATGGGTATTAAAAAGGACGACAAACGACGTCCGCAATTTAAACTTCTAAGAGATACAGGTGTCGTGGATATTCCAGACAGCAAGGGAAAGATAAGGATATCTGTTTTATATGGTGTAGATGCCGTTCCACACTCAGCCAAGGATACACCTTTTATTGCTTATGCTAGAAATGGCGATGAAGTTTTAGGGTCTTACCAATATCTTGGAGACATGCGCTATGATGAAAATTGGTTTTCCATCCACGATAGTGCCTTTTGGGACCCTGTTAAACTTATGAAAGAAAAATGTCCTGACGTTCATGCCTTCATGGTGAAAAAGAACAGATCGGATGAGACGCTTGAAGATAAAGCCAAAGCTTATTTAGAAGGTCTTTATGCTCACAAATCCGGTCATAAAAAGATAACCAAAAAGGATATTCGCCAAACAATAGATAGTTGGCATTTCATTCCAACTTTTGCGGAGTTAGACGCAACATCCATGAAGCGTGAGGGGCGCGGCGCGAGTGAACAAGATGTTGAGGACAATCTAGTTCATATTTTGAATAAATGGTTTCCAGATAAAAATGTAGGGGTCGCAATCATCGGTACCAATGACGGTCGGCGCGAGACCCTATTGAGAACCGCGAACAGAACACAAAGACGCGGTACGGTCTTTGGGGCTGCCCCTCAAACCTTATTTCAAATCGCAAATAAATGGGGCGTAAACCCATATCTTGTCGGAAGACCCAAAGCAGCGTCTCATTTTCTGGAAACCATGGATGAAAATGATATAGATATTCATCAAGTTAATAACCCGCCCTCATCTTACTACAAAGGCATCCCCGAATATTTGCAATGGCATGCCGATAGTCTTGGTATCAAGCCTGTAGAATTTAGAAACAGAACATCAAAAAAAGTACGTGATTGGTTTGAAAGTGGCAAAGGGGGATCGCTTCTGGCTGTTCTCTCCGGATCGCAAGGGAACCCCATCGAGTTTGAATCTATGACATATAAATTGGCCGATGGCAGATCTTTGTGGGATGCGCGCTCAAGCGATATAAAAACAGCAAGGCCTACAGATTTAAAAAAATGGGTCGTTATATTTTCGCAAAGCGCCATACCTGGGAACTCATATTACCAAAAAAACCTGATACAACGCCTCGCTAATCGAGGGGCAACCGTTCTTGAAGCCTTTGATGACAGCCTTAGAATTCACAATCCTGGAAAACTTAAGGCTCGAATTTTGGAGGATTTAGTCAAATCAGGAAAAGTACAGGCTGGCGAAGAAAAAAAACTAATCGAAGCAGACGGCGCGATAATAGTAGAAGGCATGTCAATCCACGGGTCTGGTCATGGACGCCGTGAAGATAGCCGTTTGTGGCTAAGAGAAAAACTCAATGCAAAGATCATCGGCCTGCACCATACGGATGATAGAGAGGCCGTGCTTGCTGGCTATGACCTTATTGATGAAGAAGGACGCCAGCATAACGGCGATATAGTTGAGAACGGCGTTCAAAATGAAATCACACTTGATAGCATAACGCCTATAGGAAGACAGACATCTTCGATCATACTTTCAAGAGAAGTTAAAGAGCCTGGCAAAGAATATAATAAAGGGCTAGAGGCAACGAGAATTATCAATATGGACGACCGTTCACCCCACCATGATCTTGGTTTGAGGGGAAGCTCGGGGGGCGCATTTGAAGTGCATTTTGGTACTGAAGACGCCGAAGACATTGCACGACGAGACACTCTAAAAGATGACTATAAGAGTGCCACAAACCGTTCCGAAAAAGCACATACAAAACCGAGAAGACCCTATCGCGGACTAGCGGCACTCACGACAGAAGAAAAATGGGATCCCGCAAAATTAAAATTAGCGGCATGGAACTAGCAATATGACACATTACACCTCACTAGATCTAAGACATCAAAAAACGCTTATTGCCAAAAAGTCTGATGTCATGCACAAAATCGAAAAAGGCATTTTATTTGATGTCTATTATGATACTGAAACAACGGATTTAGATAAAAGATTTGCAGAAATCTTGCAGTTTGGGGGCCTTGTTACTGATCTGGCCGGCAACATATTATCTACGGCCGACTTCCGTGCAAAACCGTCCCCATATAGCGTTATTTCGCCTCTTGCTTGGGTCGTGCAAAGGCTTAACGAAGAGCGTTTGTCACAAGGGGACCCTCAGTATATTTTTGCCGGCAAAGTTATGCAGTTTTTTAGACATGCTACCCAACTTCATGAGGCGCACCACAGGCACGAATTTTTAAAATCGTGCAAGCCAGGAAAATTTAAATTTTCGGATGGATCCAGTGCAAAATATTACGCATATCCCCTGTTAGATGAAAACGGCGAAGAGGATTGGGAAAGTGTACGTATTCACGAAAACCTGAAAAAACTCTACTTTCATGACAAAGAAACTGGCGAGTGGCATAAACGAAATATTGCCTCTATGACATATGGATATAATAATGTGAATGCCGATGACCAATGGCTGTGGACGATGCTACATATGGCCGGGGCTGAAAACATATTTATCACGCATCTTGTTCAATCAGGGAAATATAGAGCCGACGTTTTGCGAATGGTTGAAGCGGCCGTTGCAGCTGGGCCACAAGGAGAAAATGGCGTGAAGGCCGGCGGCTCCAAGATTCCTAGCTTTTCTCAAGGCGCGATTTTAGAAAAAAACACGCATATAGGTAACGAGCTTCGCAACCTGATGGAAGGCATCGTTATGCCAGACGGGTCACAAGCTGACCTTGATCAGTTGCATGGTGCATATAAGGACTCGTTTGCGTTGGCTGGAATTATGCGTTTTTTAAGGCGTCAAGTCCCCAATATTGTTACCCAAATGGAGAAAAACAGCATCTCGAAGGATGTGATTGAGAGTTTAACTGAGAAGAAAGGGGGGTTTGGGGACCACCCCATTCGTACCTATATCGATAAATCTTATCCTTATGTGACGGGTATGATGGTCACATTAGTTGGAACCGATCAGTACCGCCACAATCCTAAAGTTGCTCTCGTTTATAATTTGGGCATTAACCCCGAAGAATTTCGTTTTAACGGTAAGTCTCTATTTGAATTAGAGCCTGATGAGTTTGCTCACTTGATCAAAAAGGGTATTGGAAATCAAAACGGACTTTTTAAAATTGTTCGTACTCACCAATCTCCACGCCTATTTGACAAAGAGACCGGATTTTCAGCTGGATTTAACAATGACTTAAGCCTACCGGAGCTGCATCGTAGAGCAAAGTTTTTAAGAGACCAAACGCTGATAGATAAAATCATGAAAGGCCTGAGAATTGCGCAACCGCGCCTTGAAGGCCCTGACCGATTGATGCTCCCCCAACCTGAAGAAGAGCTTTTCACATTTTCAACGCTTGAACTTTATGATCCGGAAGCGGGTGAAGATGTTCAGGTTCATCTCATCAAAAATAAAATTGAAAGATTGGCAGATGATGCGCGAAAGCACGCCATGCAAATCAAGAAATTTTGGCTGAAGGCGATAGAGCCTGACGAAGATATTCTTTTGAATGACTTTGATGAAGCCTCATCGGATGAATTTGAGGCCGCCAAAAAATGGATGGAAAAGATTGAAAACCTGAATAAAAAGCTAAAAGAAAACAATGGTCCTCAATTGCCCCCTCCCGATGAAAAAATCGTCGATAAAACAACAGCGTTTATATATAAGGCGAAGTTGTTATTCACTGCACGGAATTTGTTTGCAACAGGACAATTACAAGATATCGGGCACCATTTTTGGTTTGAAAATGCTGATGGCCAAAAAATCGACGAAAAAGAATTGCGCTCGTGGGATAGCAGGCGCTTGCATTGGGAAGGGCAGAAAGGCAATTTAAATGTTCGTTATGAGACATTAAATACGACCGCCCCCATCATTGATCGTATCTTACAATCTCTAGGATGCGAAAATATTTTAGGCGACAAAATTGTTAAACAAATGGAGGCTGTGCGTAGTGTTCGCCTGCATGGTATACCATCGCTTAACGGTCAGGATCGTTGGCTTACGATCTCGAACGCAGAAAAGTATGTCCAAAAAATTCTAAACAATGAAATTATGGAAGCCGATGTGAAGGCCATAGAATCTCGTCTTCCTGGCGCTTGGGAGGCATTTGTGACAAAGCAGCACGACGCACAAAGTAGCCTTGGCAGTTACATGTCTTACTTTAAATCTTTGAAGGAAACAGCACCTGACATCACACCAGTTCGATTGGCACGTGTGGGAATTCACCCGATAAGTGGAACGCCGCTAGAAAAGCTGGATTATGAAGTGGATGTAGATAAGGCGGTGACCCTTATCGTCCCTGAGCGGTATTTAGAAAACCCTCCTATAGAGCCTGTCGACAAAAAACCTGTTTGGTTGGTAGGAATAAAAAAAGAATTTAATAAAACCTCGCTGGCGGAAGAAATTCATCAAGGTCGTGACATTATCTTGCAGGGGGCTGCGACTGGAAAATTATTCCATTTGGCTAAAGCAAAAATGATTACGTCTCCTCCCAAAGGGAGCGTTTGGAAAGAATTTTACGAATTGGCAAATGCCCGCTACGTTGAATCAGGGCTTAATTTTCCTTCTAATAGACGGTTGGTCACGTTAACTGGAGAAGGCCCCTATCCTATTCATGAAATGGTAACGGCTAATTTAAATGAACAAAGCTTAAAAGTCTCAAAATCTCACTTCGAAGGGCTTTTAGACCATAAGTTTGCTGGGTATCAGGCCCCTCTCTGTGGGATTATGGTGAGAGACGACGGGCTTGACCTTAAAGAAGGCGCGATCAGGCTTTTGGAAGGTAGCGAGAACGACTTAACCCCAACGGGCTGGGAAGTGGCAACAAAAATAGAAAAGGTACAAAGACTTACTATTTCACAAATTAGACAGATGAATAACGAAGACGCAGCCCGATATGGCTATGCAACGACAGACCACATGCTTGGCGAAATTATCACGCTGTTTACGGACAAACAATTGGACCCAAACGCCCCTTCAAACACAGTATTGGTCGTTGATTTTGGTGGATTTGATGCCACGGATCCGCGCTTAGGCGTGAAATACTTTAACCCGCAGGTACAAAAAAATTCCGGCCGCTATATCGATTACGAAGATTTGGCACAAAGATTAGAAATAACCTCTTAATACAGGAGATAACAATGTTAGCTTTAGATGATTATTTAAAAAAAAGAGTGAAAATGGCAATGCATGCCAAGGGCGACCCTCAAATTGCGCGGCAAGCTTTGAATTGCTTGGATTTGACAACCCTCAAAGGTGATGAAACAAAAGACGACATACAAAGCTTATGTACGATCGCGAAAGCAAACCATGTTGCATCTGTTTGTATTTATCCCTCAGGTGTGCTTTTTGCAAAGGCGGCTATAAAAGAATCCAACGTCAATATTGCAACCGTCATAAACTTTCCAACAGGGTCAAAAAGAACACAAAGCAATGATGATGCGACGGTTGAAACAACCGCTCATGATGTTGCATGTGCGATTGCAGCAGGCGCAACACAAATTGATATTGTTTTACCATATGCAGAGTTTCAGAAAGGAAATACACAATATTGTGCCGATCTTTTAGAGACTTGTAGGCAGGGCTGTGACAAGGGCGTCACCATGAAAGTCATATTAGAAACTGCCAGCTTTGAAGACGCGAAAGCCTTAAGACATGCCTGCCAGTTGGCTATTGAATGTGGGACAGATTGTTTAAAAACTTCAACAGGTATGCATGAAAAAGGGGGCGCGACATTGGAAAGTGCCGCGCTTTTGCTAGATGAAGCAAGGCATGCCAATCGGGAAATTGGCGTGAAGATTTCTGGGGGTGTTAAAACGGTTGATGATTGCGCGCGTTATATCAGTTTAGCCACCATGTTGAAGGGACAGTCTACAATTAGGCCAGAAACCTTCAGAATTGGGGCAAGCAGCGTTTTGAACGAATTACTGGAAACATGTAAATACGCAAATTTCAAACAAGCGAGCAGCTCTCCTTCTTCGAGAAATCTTGATTATTGATATAATGCGGTTTAAGTACTTGCCAACATCATTACAACTATGATCCGCTTGTTTTATGCCGCTTGTCTAAACCATTGTGGAAAAGGGTCATTTATCTTTTCATAAAATTCAGGTTTATCGAGGTAGTTTTTAATGAGACATGCATCAAGCTTTTCTCGTAATGCGTGCTCGTCCATCTCACCTTTTAATCCAATAAACACGATTTCTTGGCGTCTGTCCCCGTACTCTTGTGTCCAATGTTGTCTAATTACGTCTTCGAACTCTGCACCGTCTGGCCAGCTATTTTTGGGTATAGCGGCCCACCACCGCCCTATACCTTGATGACGTACAAATGCTCCGGCTTGTGAAACTTCACCAACATAGTCTGGGCGCGTTGATAGCCAGAAAAAGCCCTTGGCACGTACAACGCCTTGCCACTCCTCATTAAAAAAAGCGTGAATTTTAGCAGGATCGAATGGTTGACACGTACGGTACACAAAGGTTGTTATTCCGTACTCTTCAGTTTCTGGAACATGGTCTTTAAAATTATATAACTCTTGTGCCCATAAAGGGTGTTCTTGTGCTTCTTCTAGATGAAATAAACCAGTATCCATAACCTGATCCAATCGTACTTGGCCAAGTGTCGTTTCAATGATGTCAGCGCGTGCATTCAAGCCTCTTATAATTGACTTTACTGTTTCCAGCTGTTTTTCAGAAATTAGGTCAATTTTGTTGAGGATGATGACATTTGCAAATTCGATCTGCTCTACTAATAAATCTACAAGTGTTCTTTCGTCATCTTCGCCTAAGCTTTCGCCTTGGTCTTTTAGAAAATCCGTCGAGCTGTAGTTTTTTATCAAATTGGCAGCATCTACCACTGTAACCAAAGTATCCAGTCGCGCCACATCAGAGAGACTATTGCCATCTTCATCGCGAAAATCAAACGTTGTGGCCACAGGTAATGGCTCGGAGATGCCTGTGCTTTCAATAAGCAAGTAATCAAATTTTCCCTCTGCCGCAAGCTCATTTACCTGATCCAACAAATCCTCACGTAAAGTACAGCATATGCAGCCATTACTCATCTCAACAAGTTTTTCTTGTGTACGTGAAAGGTCGGCCCCTCCCCTTTCAACCAGCGCAGCATCTATGTTTACTTCGCTCATATCATTGACAATCACGGCTACTTTTTTCCCTTCGCGATTGTTGAGAATATGATTAAGAAGTGTTGTTTTCCCAGCACCTAGGAAACCAGATAAAACTGTGACGGGTAATTTTCTGTGTGTCGTTTGTCGCATAACAAATTAAGCTTTCTTGATTTTGTTTTTGTTATAATATAACACTTATATAACTGGTAATTCTGAAATTGCAAGTTGAAATGAAAACCCCTAATAGCGGACAATTTTATGAGTATTTTTAAAACGCAAAATTTAGATATATTACCTTATTTTACAAAGCGAACCGATCAACTCGCCATCGTTGAGCGTGCATCTATTGATGGTGCTGATCGCTTCTTTCAAAAACTGTTGCAGTATAATTTCGCTATCGCAGGACAAGTTCGTAAGGACAATGCTGTCAGTGATATTAAAAATATACTGAAAGATGAAATACCTAAAACTCTTAGAAATGATCATTTTTATGGATTATGGATTCACGATATGGCGAGGGTTTGTGTTAGCTTTTGCTGCACACAAGACAGTGACGCCGTAGGATTTTGGCTAGGGTCCGAGAGAGGCTGTCGTCGTTACCATATTGATAATGTCCCACTACGCGCCTTGGTAACTTACGCGGGAACAGGGACAGAATATTTGCCCGATGAAGCCGCAAATTTAGATGCCTATGCAAAAGGGGCGTCTAACGATGAGATTGTTAAAGATCCAAGCGCAATACGTTTTATGAAAGCGTGGGATGTTGCGGTTTTTAGAGGTGGGCCTAAAGGTCTTCTACACCGAACGCCAAATGACGCTATTCATAAGCCTTCTATACTTATGCGCCTTGATCATCCTACATTTTGGGATAGATTTTTAAAGCGGCAAGAAAACAATAGTCCTAGCTAATCTTTCCATATATTTTTTAAGATTGAGCGGTGCGTAAGTAATTTAAAAATTGTGTTTCGCTTTTGCGAAGCCCTCTTATGGTCTCGCAATTGGTATCAATTAATCCCCAATCATCATTTCTGACAATGTCCAATAAATCAGGATGTATATAGCTTGATTTAAGGATAGAGATTGTGTTGCCGCTTATCTCTGCAACATTTTCAAGCACAGCCTTTAGGGTCACCTTGTCCAAATCTTGTTTGTTTTTTAACCTCAAGGCCTCCTTAAGGAAAAGGCAACTAAATCGCCACGTTCTAAAATCTTTGGCTGAGAATTGCTGTCCTAAATTGTCCTTTAAAAATGCGTTTAAATCACCAGAATCTATAGGGTGATGATTGTCGTCATCATCAATATATTCAAACAAACGCTGACCAGAAATTTCTACACAATTATCGATGATGTTTGCCACCTTCGCATCACACATTTCCTTGTTCAAATCAACGCCGCCCTTGCCTTTATAATGAATTGCCACGTGGGACTCGTCTAGATCAACATGATCTTTTTCTAAGGTGGTCAATCCGTATGTCTCGTTTAGCGTAGTGGCCGTTTGGCTGCCCACGCGCATGCCAGTTCGGTCAAGAATGCGCGCCATAGCCATCAAGACATTGGTTTTATCTAGGCTTTCAACCTTAATATTTCGTGCGATTTTACTTCGGAAAGATGGAAGCGCGTCTCCAAAATCTTTCAACGAGGCAAACTTTGAAAGCTCTCTTAGCTTTTCCCACTCGGAATGATAGAAATACTGTTTTTTTGACGTAGAGTCATAACCCGTTGCCTGTAAATGACCGTTATTTATGGGACAGTACCAGACATTTTCATACGTCGGCGGCACTGCGATACCTAAGAGCCGCGCGCGCTCCTTTTTATCTTTAATCGTCGCCCCACTTGGTAAAATAAAAGAAAAGCCACGCCCCCTTTTCATACGACGAATACCAGAGTCGGTTTCATAAACATATGTAAGGTTATATCCGCTCAGCTGATCTGGATGAATTTTAGTGGCCCCCAGCGTGTGCATTTCTGGAGGTATTTCTGCATTATTATTAGATTTGCTCTCGGTCTTATTCATTGTCGTCATGCTTTAACCGAAGACCAACGGGAAAGTGATCAGACCCGATATAAGGGCCCACAGAAAGACCTGTATATTTTTCATCTCTGGTGATCAAAATATGATCCATAGGAATGCCAAGCAATGGGAAAAACACAGGCCAAGTCATATTGTACCCATACCCTTCAACCGTACTTTTTAAGTTTGTGTTGTGAAGAAATTTAACAAAATGTTCTTCCCAAGGCACAGAATTGAAGTCTCCAAGGACGATGACAGGCCCTGATATTTTCTTGATGATTAACTCAACCTCTTTGAAGTAGGCATGACGCTCGTCATACCAATCTTTGTTTAAGGCAGGCTTTGGGTGCGCGGCAAAAACATCATAGCCGACCCCGTCTAGTTGAATGTGCACATGCAACAGGGGCGTATCGCCAGGCCCGTGTAACGTGATATTTTGTGTGTGGAATTTCGATTTACTATACAAACATATTCTAAATCCGTCTCGTACGGAGGTGCTTAGAACATTTTGGTAATTTTTTAATACAGAGGATAATTCAGATTCCATATCATCTGTCATCTCCATGATCAAAAGGATTTCAGGGTCGGCGCCTTTAATAATTTTTTTCAATCGCTCGGGCGAGGAATTTTCCTTATAGGCATTTACTGAAAAAACCTGCTTATTTTGATAAATCCCGCCGGGCGAAAAACGTGGAAAAAAGCCACGTATACGGTATAAATTTACAATAATTATGACGGTGTTGAGAAGGCTTAGCGATATATTTACTTCGTAAAGCGCCGCACAAAGTAGTAAGAATGCTAGACACGCATATTGCAACCTGAAAAAGTCAAGTATCGTAAACCACCAAACAGATCGGGAAAAACCAAAAAACGTAGCAAAAGCAATAATAATGCTTAAAAATTCTAAAATCATATTTACTAAACACTCCAAAGTGTAAAAGGTTCAAACAAAACGTACTTTTTATAAGACGTGCTTTTTACAGGGGAACTTTTACCATTATAATTGGTTTATAACAAAACTTATCAGGATTCATTTATGACAAAATCATCTAACACTAAACAGCCCACCAAACAGCCTATGAATATTGAAAAACTTGAAAATCTAGCATCATGGATGGATAGTCGTTTTACAATTCCTGGCACGTCCATTCGATTTGGCTTCGATTCAATATTAGGTCTTATTCCTGGCGTTGGGGATACAGTCACGCTGGCCTCTACAATGTATTTAGTTGGCGTTGCGCGCGCCCATGATATGCCATGGCACGTTCAACTGAGAATGCTTTATAACGCATTTCTCGATTGGCTGATTGGGATCATTCCGTTCTTTGGTGATATTTTTGATGTTGGTTGGAAGGCGAATAACAAAAATGTTGCGCTTCTTAAAAAACACGCCTCAAAGCATCACTCAAGCGGAAATATTTGACGATCCGCTTAAAAAAACCATATTATATAGTAGTGGAAACGTCGTGTTATTGACACACGTCAATAGCGCACACAGCATCATAGTGAGGTTGATTATGCGTATGTACGACATGATGAAAGGAGGTGGTCAAATGAATGATCAAGAACAGAATTTTAAGGCCGGAGACGCGGCTACATTTACCCCCAACACTGGAGCGATCGGCATTTGGTCCTCCCATTTAATGGGAGTAGCGGCTTAGTCTAAAGCTTTTTTAGGCTAAAATCCGGCCTAAAATCAATTCAAGATCATAGTATCTACGAAAACCCTGGTACATCTGCCGTATCAGGGTTTTTTGTATCATGTGCATGCACAGGGATTTTAATCTAGAAGATCAAATATTTTTGATGATTTTATGAGCGAACTCCATTCTAAATCATCAACTGATGGGGTTTTAAATTCAAAATTCTCTAAATTTTTGGACGTTAAATTTTTAAAGTCATTCTCTAGAAAAAAGAAATTTGCCTGTCTTGTTCTACAGAACTTTCTAGACCATTTATAGTCGCTCGTCACTACTTTCAAACCTAACGCGCAGTACTCTATTACTTTTGTAGCTGTTTGCGCATTAAGCGGATAAATATCCGGCATTAGGTTTAATCCGTAGATTGCTTTTTTTGCCACATTAGGAACATCGCGATACGGGACACGCCCAGTAAAGGTAATATTTTTAGTATTTTTAAAGTAGTCGTAAATGGCATCGGGTACATCACCAATGACTAACAAGCTGTACTCTTTAAGCTGATCTTTAAAAAAATGTAGGCCGTCGGTCACAACGCGCCCCCGATCAGTAAGGCTTCCTGAGTATACAAAGTCATATTCTTTTTTGACATCGCTCAAGTCAAAAAAATGCTTGTCGATACCCATGTCTCTCATGCGTTCTGGAACACCATCATTGAAAGAAAAATGAGATTTAATGGCTCTGTTTAAAAAAACGCGCCCATCTGGTCTTTTATTACACGCTTTTTTCATCTTATTTTTGAAAGAGGCAAAGCTTCCCGTCGATAAAGAATTATATTCGTGAATAATTTTACGCCCTTGGCCTGAGCGATCCATTCCCATAAAACGCCATACTACGTCGAAATCATTCGACGAATAATCTTTGATGTCATGGGAGTCATAACCTGTCCAGCCATCAACATGATTATTAATATAATCAATATATGCCGTTATCTCTGGTAAATAAACTTTTGGGCGCCGCCCAAATACAACTGTGCTCATGAAAACCGTTCAAATATATAAGATAGGTTGGTCTTTGTAATTATTTTGTTTTATATTACTTTTGTGCTATAGCACGATCGCATAAAATCAGCAATTTACAAACCTTAAGATGAATATGTTTGAAATCGATAAACAATATACTTGGCTCGTAACAGGAGCGGCTGGTTTTATAGGCTCTCATATCGTCGAAGAGCTTTTGAAACAAAACCAAAAGGTTGTTGGGCTCGATAATTTGTCTGCTTGCGGAACAAAAAACCTAGATATCCTATATAGAGACGTTCCTACGCAGACATGGGCTAATTTCGTGTTTAAAGAGGGTGATATTCGAGATCTTGATATCTGTCAAAAAGCCTGTATTGATGTTGACTTTATATTGCATCACGCGGCGATTGGATCAGTACCTAAATCTTTTGAAGACCCTAACCTCACCGATGGTGTCAATGTAGGAGGGTTTTTAAATGTTGTTAAGGCAGGAATGGACAATAATGTAAAAAAATTCATTTATGCTAGCTCTAGCGCCGTATACGGTGACTATACAGAGCAGCCAAATAAAGAAGACCAGCCCGTCAAGCCTTTGTCCCCATACGCAGTAAGTAAATATACAAACGAGCTATACGCCCAAACCTTAAGCACACAAACAGATATGGGGTTTGTTGGGCTGCGTTACTTTAATGTATACGGCCCACGCCAAGATCCAAATGGCGCATATGCTGCCGTTATTCCGAAATGGATAGACTCCATGATTAAAAATGATAAAGTCGAAATATATGGCGATGGCACAGCCGTTCGAGATTTTTGTTTTGTAAAGGATGTTGTGAGAATCAACATATGTTTTGCTTTACAGGAACATGTAAAAGGAAGCGACGCGTACAATGTTGCCTCTAGCCAATCGACTACAATGATGCAGTTATTCTCTATATTGGCAGACTTAACCAATTACGAAAAATCGCCAAAAATCTTACCTCAGCGGCAGGGGGACATAAAGTTTTCCTTGGCCAACATTCATAAGATTAGCGCTCTTATTTCCGAGCCCGCAACGGGCTCTTTAAACGATAATCTACGTACAATTTTAAAAGATATGGAGATCGCTTGTTAAAATTAATCAAATACCACCTTAAAAGAAAACTCTCTCCTAAATATACGTATTTAGAAAAGTTTTCTATACGCTCTGGCAATACTGTTATTGATTTAGGAGCCAATATCGGAGAAGTTACCGAATATTTTGCACGAAGAAAAGCAACCGTATATGCCTATGAACCGAACCCTTATGCTTTCAAAGTTCTTCTGAAAAACTGGGGAGCAAGCCCCCACGTTAAATTATATAATTCAGCGGTATCTAACTATACTGGACATTCAAATCTATGGTTACATGTTGATCACTCAAAATCAGAAGTTGAATTTTCACAAGCCTCTTCTCTACAAGCAGAGAAAAGCAACGTCTCGAAAGATGCCGTTCAGGTAGACGTTATCGATATTGCTGATGTATTAGCTCAACACAAACATATCCGATTATTAAAGGTTGATATTGAGGGCGGTGAGTACGATATTATCGATGAAATTATAAAGAATATAGCCAAGATAGATTTTGTTCTTTTGGAAACACATGCTCATAAACATAAAGCCTTTGAACAAAAGGAGCACGAGCTGCAGGAGAAAATACAAGACTCTGGCTCGAAACAAAAGTTCTTTACAGACTGGTTCTAGCTCACATGGGACAAAGTCACACCTCCGAATATCCTCTTTTTCATCTCTTCTTATTTTTCACGTGGGATGTGTCTCTTCGCCTATGGAAAGATAAAGGGCTTTTCGAAAGGGAAACAGCCTATTATAAAGCCCTCGCTGAGCGCGGCGTCAAAATTACATTTTTGACGTGGGGCGATCACCGTGACCTAGAAATAAATCTTGGGAGCCACGGTATGATTGAAGTGATACCAGCATATAAATATATCCCTAATCCTCATAACAAGGCTTTGCGTGCCCTTTTATCACCTTTGGTTTTATGGTATGCGAGACGACAGATATCAAGTGCCGATCTTGTTAAAACCAACCAAATGTGGGGCAGCTGGTGTGCCGTGCTGGCTAAATATTTTTTTAGAAAAAAGCTTCTTTTGAGAACAGGCTTTGAGCTTTATAAATTTACTAGAGACCAAGGTGCTTGTGCCTTAAGAAGAAATTTCATTTTTCACCTCAGCAAACTTTCATATAGCTTCGCTGACTTAATTTATGTTTCATCCAAGACTGACAAAGATTTTATAAAAAATCACTTTTCCATAAATCCTGAAAAAGTTTCAGTGCGTCCAAACTGGATCGATATAAAGAGATTTAAACCTATCGAGATGGAGCACGAAGAAAATTCCGTATTATACGTTGGTCGCCTTAGCCAACAAAAAAACATTCCCCTTCTCATTGAAGCACTTAGTCAGACAAAAATAGATTTAACCATTGTGGGTATTGGCGAAACGAAAAAAGAGATTGTTAGCTTAGCTAAAGAATATAACGTCAATGTCATATTTTTGGGCGCCGTACCTAATGACCAGCTCCCGGCACTCTTATGTCGGTATGCTGTTTTTGTTTTACCATCTTATTATGAGGGAAATCCCAAAACTTTGTTAGAGGCCATGTCTTGTGGACGGGCCGTAATAGGCACAGATGTAGATGGAATTAAAAATGTTATAGACCATGAAAAAACAGGGCTGCTTAGTGAATGCGATAAAGATAGTCTTCTCGCTCATATAAAAAGGCTTTTAGGCGACCCTTCTTTGAGAACTGAAATTGGTACAAATGCACGCAATGAAATTGTTAAGACACAGTCCCTATATCATATTCTAGAAAAAGAAATCGAAGATTATGACAAGTTTGGGCTTGAACGGCATGATCACCTCGAAAGCTAAACTCTAAAAAATGAAGGACTCTTAAAACATGGGCCACTGCACCACTATTTCCGTTATAATGTCCGCCTACAATGCCGAAACATTCGTCGGCAGGGCGATAGAGAGCATTCTGGGGCAAAGCTATGAAGATTTTGAGTTTATCATTATAAATGATGGCTCGACTGATAATACCCTCGCCGTTCTTCATGACTATTCTAACAAAGACCCTCGCATTCAAATTATTAATCAAGATAATATTGGATTGACAGTGTCTTTAAATAAAGGGATTTCAAGCGCAAAAGGATACTATATAGCGCGCCAGGATGCCGATGATGTATCCCTTCCAGACCGGCTAAAAATACAACTCAATTTGATGGAACGTGATACAAAAATTATTTTATGTGGTGGCAATTGTTTTAATATATATGAAACCTTCGAACGTGATGAGTGGGGTTATGAAGAGGATGATCAGCTCAATCGTTCCGTTTTTATCAAGGCACCATTTCCACACAGTACAGCTTTTTTTATAAAGCATGTCGCGAATGAGCTTGGCGGATATGACGAAACATTTAAAACATCACAAGACATGGAGCTTTGGATGAGGATGGCTAAAGTCGGATGCATATCTATGATTAAGAAACCAATACTTGAAAGGTACGTTTTATCTGAATCTATCAGTAAAAAAAGACGGTTAAGACAATTTTTTGATGCATATAGAGCGCGCTGGGCTCACAATCCACGCAAGATTTTTATTACATTTTTTAGTTTTAGGAGTTTGTTAATTAGCCTTTTACCTATAAAATATATTCACTTTTTAAAAAAACTTCAGCGTAGATCTTGAGCCTATTTGTTAGGCTATGATAGGTCTTCACTTTAATTAACGCAGAGAATTTAAAATAACTATCCCATGAACATAGTAATCAATAATGATGAAGACATCTCCGTAGGCTCGTCACGCGTACATGCGCACAACCTCGTGCAGTACTTAAATGAGATTGATGGCGTGAACGCCGCATTGAATGATTGGGATAACTACTCAAAATACGATGTTGCTATTTTTGGAAAAAACACATCCTTTTCACAATTAAGCCACGCCCGCCGGATTCATCCTACTCTACTTATTGGGGATACAAACCCATCGAATTCAAAAGAAAAAATTAAAAAATCTAAGTTTGCCGACTTTTTAATAACGGGTAGCATAGAAGAAAAAGACTTTTACCTTGATTACAAAAAACCGATTGTCATGTTTCCTCAGATAGAAGATTTTAAAGGCGTATCTCCAAAACATCATATAGACAAACAAACAAATGAAGCAATTAACATTGGTTACCATGGTAATAAACGTCACATACAAGGCTTATCGCGCAATCTGATTGAATCATTAGAAGTGCTGGGCTCTGAAAGAAAAGTTACTTTGTCTCTTCTCTACGATGTGCAAACGCTTGGGCGCGCTAAGCTAAGTATAAAAAACGTAGAGATAAAACATATACAATGGCGTCTCGACCATTTCGCAAAAGAAATCTTAAAATTCGATATAGGCATCTCGCCAGGCCTTACTAGCGTACCTAGATGGTTAAAGTTTTTGTATAGATATTTTCCAACAAGCACAGGACATATAAGTGATTACGTACTTAGATATAAAAATACCGCAAATGCAGGACGGGCATTTGTATTTCATCAACTTGGGATCCCTGTCGTTGCAGATATGACCCCTGCACATTTTAACATGCTTGCGGATGGGCGGTGCGGATATTTAGCTCACTCAAAAGAGGGCTGGTATAATGCCCTTAAGGAGCTTAGTGACAGCGCACATATACGTAACCTAATTGCACAAAACGCCACAGCTCGATTTGACGAATTATACGACACTAAGATCTGGGCTGAGACACTCGTGAAAGATTTAAATCAACTTTTGATTAAGAAATGTTCCCATTAGTTTTATGATCGCCACTCTATATAAAACTCTTTTGTTTTATTTATTCAGGAGTTTGCCTATAGTTTAGAGCTAAAAATAATTTAACAATGAGCACTAAAAATAATGGGTAGCGCCTCCCCCTCAGTTTCTTACAGACCAGATATAGATGGCATACGCGCTATTGCAGTCTTAAGCGTTGTTCTTTTTCACGCAAAAATCTCTATTTTTTCGGGAGGATTTATTGGTGTTGATGTTTTTTTTGTTATTTCAGGCTTTTTAATAGCCTCTATATTGATAAGCGCCCAGAGTAAAAACTCTCTTAATATACTGGATTTCTATATGCGGCGCCTACGTCGTATCGTCCCTGCACTGATCCCCGTTACATTATTTTGTATTTTAATAGGTTACATATTTTATTTGCCTCAAGACTTCGACAATCTTGGTCAGCAAGTTTTCTCCAGTACATTTTTTATATCAAATTTACTGTTTTTTGATCAATCTGGATACTTTGAATCTACAAGTGAGATAAAACCCCTATTGCACACATGGACTTTGGCTTTAGAAGCGCAGTTCTATTTCTTTTTCGCATTAATTTTGGCTTTGTATTTTCTAATTATTAAATCGGAAAAACTTATACCTTACTGTTTCGCATTCGTCATGGTCATGTCTTTTGCACTTAGTGTTTATTTTTCTACGCGTTATCCCGTTTTTAATTTCTTCTTGCTCCCCTCAAGAGTTTGGGAGTTTTTAGCCGGTGCGCTCATCATCTATGTACCTCATGTCAAAATTAAAAAAACGGTTTTTGCCAACATATTTGCGCTTGTTGCATTAGCGCTCATCATTATTCCAGTTTATATATATGATAAATCAACCCCTTTTCCTGGCATATATGCCGTATGGCCTTGTTTAGGTACAGCGCTACTTATATGGCTGCATGGACAGAATCAAACTTTTGTTTCTTCCCTTTTGTCTTCTAAAACCTTCGTTTTTATAGGTCTTATTTCTTACTCTTGGTATCTATGGCATTGGCCATTTATTGTATTTACTGAGTATGTATTCTATGAAGGCGTGTACATATTAATCATGGCAACCTGCATTACTCTTAGCTTTTTTGTAGCCGTGATTTCATGGCGATTTGTTGAGACCCCTTTTAGAAAAATCAGAAATTACAAAATCTTATTCATAATTTTTGTTCTCTACGTTTTATGTTTTTCACTCGCTGGAATCTATATAGACAAAAAAGATGGATTTTCTTATCGTTTTCATTCATCTGTACTAGACGCTCTTAAGGCAGAATCAAACTCTAACCCTCATAGAGCAGAATGCAACCAGCCTAGTATCGAGAGAATACGCCATGGGGACTTATGTCGTACAAATCCGAAGGGGGAGACTAACTATCTTTTATGGGGAGATTCCCATGCAGACGCGATAGCCCCCGCGTTCTATGCCTTATCAAAAAGTAAAAATGTGAATGTGTATATTGCAACATATCACGGATGTACACCAATCTTAAATATCAAACGCCCCACAAAAGAAAATGATTACTGCAATACATTCAATGAAGAAATAATCAACTTCATCAATGAACACAACATAGACGGCGTTTTTATCGCTTCGGCGTGGTTCAACCTTTTTTCTAAATTAGATAAAAGTGCTTTAAATTCTCCCCCTCAGTTGCTAGAAAATTTAAAAAGCACCATTCAAAACATAAGCTCTGCTTCTGTTTTATTGGTCGACTCAGTACCAACATACTCGAAAGACCCTCATAGGTATATTGCACGAAATATGATCTCTCAAAGCAAAGCATTACAAGATTATTCAATGTTACCTGCACGAAGGCCACAACAAGAAGTCGCCTCAGAATTATTAAATAATGTGAAGAGCATCACACCTCGAAAAAACATCAAGATCATCACGCCGAGCCGTTCGCTTTGCGATTCTCAGACCAATACATGTAAGGTCATGCATAACGGAAACGTGTTGTACTATAACGCTGGACATTTATCCGTGGATGGTGCTTTATATCTTCAACCAACCCTAAGCCTCTTTTTGAAGTAATTCGGATTTTGTAGCGCACGTATGAAAAACTTTATAAAAACCTTCGGTTTCTTCTTTAAAAAATATCCTCGAGAAACACTTTTAGTCATTGCGCTCCTTGTAATGTCTGGTGTTTTTGAAGCTTTAGGTATTATGGTGTTTTTTCCATTTTTACAAATATTCCTTGATGGAAAAGACACAATTGATAACTTTCCTGTCCCCTTCATTGATGGGCTTCTCAAACAATACAATATAGCTGTTACTTTCAAACTGACAGCCAGTTTCATAATCGCTACTATGACGGCAAAGGCCTTCATTTTAATGCTCGCCATCTATAAAGTCAGTGATATCGTCGCAAGAATTGGAGACGACTTTCGAAAAAGTTACTTCTCGTCACTTTTAAGTGTGGAATGGGATTTTTTGACTAAGCATTCCATGGGCGAGAGTATGAATTCGATTTCTACTGAGAATATTCGATCATCTCAAACTTTTGTATCCATTTCTCGTTTGATTGCCAAAAGTGTTCAGGCATCTGTGTACATTACTAGTGCCTTTATTCTCTCATCGACAACCTGTCTGTTAATTTTGGGAGCAGGGCTCATAACAGCCATCATTTTAAAAATTCTGATTAAAGTAGCACGAGTTGCGGGGACTCATCAAACTGAGACCTTTAAAGGCATGATGGGAGCCATGGCCGATATTATTCAAGGTATAAAGCCTCTGAGAGTTATGGGCATTAAAAAGAAGTTTTTGACATCTTTGTTTGAAAACTCTGATGACTTAAAAAATGCACATAAGTGGCAGCTCATTGCAACTCAGGCACTCCCCGTTCTGCAAGAACCACTCATGGTTATCGCCGCCATTTCTGGAATTTATCTATCGCTACAATATAGCGATCTACAAGGTTCTGAAATATTATTAATTATGGTTTTTTTCATTAGAATTATGACCGCCTTAAACAACATGCAAAGCGAATTTCAAAAGCTCGTCAGAGATGAAAGCGCATTTTGGTCTCATATCAATTTGATTGATACTGTTACAAAAAACACTGAGGAGGATCAAGGCACACTATCGCTTCCTACCAAGATTAAGTCAGTCACATTTGATCACGTCAAAGCGCAATATAAAACTAAACAAGTTTTTCATGATGCTCATATACTGTTAGAAGCAGGGACGTTTACAATTATTTCCGGTGAGTCGGGCACTGGTAAAAGTACTATATTGGATCTTCTAAGCCGCCTTCATAATCCTGCTCAAGGACGCATTTTTATTAATGGAAATATAGATCTCAGAGATATACAACTCTCGACGTGGAGGCAAAAGATTGGATTCGTTCCCCAAGATGTAACATTATTTAATGATACTATTTTTAACAATATTGTATTAGGACGTGATCACCTTAGCGAAAACGATGTCTGGAAAGCCTTAGAAAATGCAAACGCTTTATCATTTATAGAAAAGCTAGAACTTGGAATACATGCACCCGTTGGGGAGTCTGGCCGATTAATCTCTGGAGGACAAAAGCAACGTCTTGCAATTGCTAGTGCTATTGTTGACAACCCCGATATTCTTATTCTTGATGAGGTCACAAGCGCTTTGGATACGCAGACAGAAGAGAGTCTGCTCACCACTTTTAAGCAGCTCGCTCAAGACCGTATTATCATTATGAGCTCTCATAGCGCAACCGCTTTCAAGTTTGCGGATAGAATATACAAAATTAAAAATAATGAAATCATTAAGGAAAAATAATTGCATGTCTTTGGGCCTATTTCCCGTCAAAACAACAAAATACCCCCCCTCTGAAAAGCTATTATTGTTTTTCGGGAGTCCACGTACGGGATCTACTTTGCTTGGACAAATATTGAACAATCACCCCAATATGCTTGTTGCTAATGAATATCGTTTTTTACAAAAAGTTGTTCGGAATCAGGCTTGCGTAGAGCAACAATTCTATAAACTACGCAAAACAGCTCTTAAACAGTTTAAAACAGGGTTAAAAAAAGATAGTTACTTTTCAAATAAGCTTTCCAAGTTTCAATCTCAATGGATTGAATTCGATAATAGCCTCCTAGAAAAACAAGATATAAAGATTGTTGGAGATAAAAAGGCCGGAGGGAATACGCTCATATATATTGAGCAACCTACAAAAACAAAGCGCTTCTTAGCTAATCACGAACCATATATGCTGCAAATTATACGACACCCCATAAATGCAGCGCTTTCAGCTTGTAAGGCGTTTGATCTGGAGTATGAAGATGCGATTAAAGATCAAATAATGCGTACAACAGAAGCCTATCGACTTATGCAAGAGTTTCAAATTCATAGTCACTTTGTCTATTACGAGGACCTTATAAATGACACTGAAAATGTTTTGAATGGGATTATGGCGTTTTTAAAGCTTTTTACCGATGAGTATTGGATGAAATCAGTCTTAACCTCAGTAAACAGTAGTAACAAAGTGACAGCCCCATTTTCTGAAAACCAACGGAGTATAGCCCGACATTATATTGATCGTTACCAAGCGAATGATATATTTAAAAAATACTGCGACATAATGTAGGATGGATACCATGACATATAAAGTTTTTATTTCTAAAGTGAAACGACGTTTAAGCGATATTCTAGGCCCCTCTGGTATAACTGGTTATCTTCGTACGCGCATACGGACTTTTACATATACACATCTTATTCGTGAGAAAAATGTGGGGTCCGCAATACCAAGCACAAATAGGGACGCGACTGAAGATTCTCAAGGGATTTTTTATATTGCCTTTGGTGATAAATACGTATCTGAAGCTATACATAGCGCTAAGTCTGTACGTAAAGTTTCTAACACTCCAATGTCAATATGTTGTGACACATTGCCTGATGATGCTAAAAGCTTATTTGATAAAGTACAAATTATTAAACCTGAGCATATAAGAGCCAAAGTTGACTACTTGGAAAACACCCCTTACATACGAACGCTTTACTTGGATAGTGACACGCAAGTTGAAGAAGATATCTCACACCTTTTCGATATTCTCGATAAATACGATGTTGCCCTCACACATGATTTTGCAAGAAAAAGACATAGATGGTCAGAAATTATTCCCGAATATGCGGCGATACCTGAAGGTTTTTCTGAATATGCTGGAGGTGTTATCTTGTATCATAAAACGCGTGCGGTAGATTTTACCAATAAATGGAAAACTTATTTCTATAAAAATTTTAAAAAAACAAATGGATGGGATCAAGCAAGCCTCAGAATTGCATTATGGCATTCGTCTTGTCAAACATATGCCCTTCCTACGGAATATAATGTGCGATCGGAGAATGTTCGCAAGAAAACCGACGGACTTCCTAAGCAAGAGGGAGGCCTACACCCCTTAAGACCAAGAGTTTTACATTGGCATGGGCTTGATGATCCAGAAGATAAGACGAAGCGCTATATGTTCTAGCTTAATATAATCTTATTTTTAGTGCCATAGTATGACGGGAACACTCAACGCCTTTAGTGCGTCTACATAATAGTCACTTTTATTTTTCCCGACATTTAATTTGTCGTGAAACTCAATAATAAGGAAATCAATAGGAAACTCTTCAGCAATACGACAGCGCTCTAGCAAACTATCAAGAATTGCATATTCAGCCCCCTCTATATCCATTTTTATAGCAACGAAGCCGTGTTCTGACTTTAAGTTTATTAGGTGTTGTACAAAATCGATCGACTCTATAGTACGCTTTTCATGTAATTCCTCTTCAGAGAACTTTTCGCGCACGATCGTACTGCCACCTCGGAAATTAGTCCCATAAAAACTAGGAAGATATATCTCTAACTCACCAGCTTGATCTGACACGGCTATATTTTTAACCTCTGCGCGCGGAACCTTATTTTTAATCAAAGGTATAAGCTCTTTTTGGATTTCAAAGGCCTCTAACGAAAATTCTAAAAGGTTTTTATTGATCTCATTTAAAACTATACCCTCGTTAGCCCCGCAGTCAACGTAATGACCATCCTTCAGAGGTATGTTTTTTTTATTCATTATTTTTTTTATATCTTCGCAGGCATGCGCAACGTCTTGCGCCATTTTGAGATCATAGCCGTCGAAACGACGTAGGCGCTCTGGTGCTTTCATGGGATCTTTCTTTTTCCAATAAGCAAGCAGAGCCATTCTATAGCGAGGGCGCGGGTCTATTTTTCTTCTAACCTGTTCAGGTACAATTTTTTTCAATATTTTGAACATTTTATATTTTTTCTCCGCACCTTTTGTAGGTATAAGCAAACACTTTTTGAATTACATGTATCATTAAATCAAATAGAGATATTAGGCAGCTTAAATTTTGAGTAAAGCTTTTTTTATAAGTCAGCCTAAATAAGCACAGTGGCTCGCCCTAAGCGGTAACAGAGTTGTGAATGTTTAGTGATTTGTGTAAAAACTCCATATCAAATGCGTGAAAACCAACTAAAGTATGGTTGGTATAATTTTATTTTTCTATCTAGTATTGATGCTTTTTAATAGTTCGCTTTTTATTTTTGTTTTTTTGCCCGTTTGTTTAACAGGATTTTACTTCTTCAAAAAACAAACAAACAAAACCTGGGTTTTATGGCTTAATTTGTGCTCGATTGTCTTTTATGGATACTGGAGTCTTACACATCTTTCTATATTGATATTGAGTGTAACGTTAAATTATTTCTTAGCGCGCTCAATGAGACGATTTGGTAAGCTGGCGTTGGCTATGGGGATCATCTTTAACCTCTCCTTACTAGGCTACTTTAAGTACAGTAATTTTCTTATTGAACAAATCAACTTTGGGTTTGGCACCAATTTAGACCTAATCAAAATCGTTTTACCGATAGGTATTTCCTTTTTCACGTTTCAACAAATCGCATACTTGGCTGACCTTTATAAAAGAAAAGCAGAGACAGCATCCTATAATCGTTATCTTTTCTTCATAAGTTTTTTCCCACAGTTAATTGCGGGGCCAATTGTACACCACGAAGAGATATTCAAGCAGCTAAAAAAACGTCGGCACTTTTTGAAAGGACTTGCTATTGGCTTCTCTTTCTTTTGCATTGGGCTTTTTAAAAAGGTTGTTATTGCCGATCATGTTGCACTGACGGCTAATGAGGTTTTTGGATATGCAGAGGCTGGCGGCGCACCAACATTTCTTGAGGCATGGTACGGGGCACTTGCATACACATTGCAAATATACTTTGATTTTTCAGCATATTCAGACATGGCAATTGGGTTGGCGTACATGTTTGGATTGCGACTTCCTCAAAACTTTTCATCTCCTTACAAAGCTACATCTATTGTCGATTTCTGGCGTCGTTGGCATATTACTCTTTCTCGCTTTTTGAAAGACTATTTATATATTCCGCTTGGTGGTAACAGGAAGGGGCATATTCGCAAATACATCAACGTTATCATCACAATGTTAATTGGAGGGTTTTGGCATGGGGCAAGCTGGAACTTTGTGCTGTGGGGGGGACTACATGGCGTATTTCTATTTATAAACCAATGGAGTAACGATACTTTTAAGGTTAAATCTCCAAAGATCGTAGGGTGGAGCTTAACGTTTTTACTTGTCGTGTTTGCTTGGGTTCCGTTCAGAGCGACAAATATCGAGGGCTTTTTGGGCATATGGAAGGGAATGATATTCATGAATGGCGTTACTTTGCCAGAAAGCATGAGTATTTTAAACCTATCCAAAGGCACATTATTGCCCTCAGTCAACACAGATATGGGCCTAACGATCGCTGTTCTTTTATTGATATGCTATTTTTTACCTAATACTTCAGAGATATTTAGAAAGCATAATGTTACGCTCAGTACGAAGGGCTACAGTCATACAATGGATAAATCAAAATATATAAATTGGAGACCGACTTTTTTGTGGAGCATGCTTATTGTCTTCATGTTTACTATTTCTATTTTGAAGCTAAACAACCCCTCTGATTTCTTATACTTTCAATTTTAGATGCATAGTGTTTTTAAAAAATATATTTTTACTACATTTGTTGCTATAGCTGCATTGGCTAGCTCATATATGGCTATTTATTCTTACTTTGACTATATAGGTCTAAATACTCTACAGAAACCATTTCAAATGCTCTATGAGTATCAGAATAAAAAAGCAAGATTATCTGATGCATCCGTGGTATTTGTAGGAGATAGTTCGTTGGGTAATGCGATTGATGCGGACTATTTCTCTCAACTAAGTGGTTATGATACAGGCAACTTTGCTCTCACAGGTAAATTTGGATATCTTGGTTCCCTAAAAATGATCAAAAGTATTGATAGCAAGAACCTTAAAACCGTTTTTGTTTTCCAAACAACCGATATGATGACTAGAGATATCGCTTTAGATTACAACACAATAAGGCTTTTTAAATCGTCTAATTTTTCAGGCATAAATCTTTCTATTTTCAATATCTCGACTTTCGATTTATTTATGCAGCAAATAGACGCTCTTTTTCATGGTAAACCTATTTATCGTATAAGCATTGAAAATGATTACATCAAGCAAGGAGCCCGTCTTGAAAATTTAGATAATTATGATGTCTTGCGCCCAGAGAAAATTGTAAAAGATAAGACACATTATCTCAAAGATATTGCACAATACTGCTTTGAAAATAATCTGCAATGCGTCTATGTACACGGCCCTGTTGCAGCAAAGATTTGTAATGGTAGCCCCTTATATTTTGAACAAGCCGCTAAAAACATAGCAGAAACTCATATTCCTTTAGAGGCCTCGACTCCTTTGTGCATTCCTCCAGAAGAACTTGGAGATTCTATAGATCATGTAGCACCTCAATATAAAAAGAAATACACCAAAAAGTATTATGATCTGTTAAAATCTTATCTATAAGCTATGACTTGGCAGAGCGGACTAAATTTTCAAATAAGTTTCTGAATCTCTTTTTGTATGTCATGGCCTCGGGGTGAAACTGTACGCCTATAAAAAATTCCTTGTCAGGATCTTCAATGGCCTGGACAACGCCATTATCTTCTTTGGCACATGTCACAAGCCCTTTGCCCACTTTGTCGATTGCTTGTTTGTGCATAGAGTTAACAGACACGCGTTTTGATTTGAATATTTTACTAAGCGTGCTTGAGTCCATAACATTCATGCTTTTACGAAAGAAAATACGTGCAAATAAATTACTTGGATACTCTGCATTTTCGTACGCCTTTGCAACATCCATATGCAAACTACCGCCACGACGTACGTTTATGAGCTGCGCGCCACGGCATATACCTAAAACAGGTAGGTTTTTGCGTTCTGCGCGTTGCAACCACTCTATCTCGAGCGCGTCACGTTCTAAGTCGTATTCATAATCAGGCTTAGGATCGAGCTTGTATAAAGGAGGATACAAATCTGTGCCTCCCCCGATTACCAATCCATCTATCTGTGTATTATATTTCGGGCTTTTAGGGTGGAGGCGTACGGGCGTACCCCCAGCCAATCGTATTGAAAGCGCAATTAGCCATTGCAGCACATCTATCATCTCATCACGACAGGTATAGCCGATCAGCGGCTTTTTTGATTTTTTCATACTACACCCTTATCGCTTAATTTCTGGCGGCAATTCGCCATGTTGGATCAACGACCCTAGTATAAATAACGCCCCAAGCCCTACGAACGGATCATCATCTGCGTATGTCATATCTTCTGCTTCTTTTGACTCGCGACGAATGGCTTTTAACGCGTCAATGGCTTCAGAAAATGAAACGGTATCCTGTACCGCGTCTGAAAACAGCCTGTATGCATTTTTTAAGTCGTTATCTGCGATACGGGATTTAATATCAGGCCATTTTTCTTGTAGTTTGTCGAAACGGAATATCTCTTGAGACATCATTTCCTTAATACGTGCAATTGTAGAAAGGCCAGGGAGGCTTGTCTTTAAGCCTATATACGCATTGTCCTCAATATCTAAGTCACCTTGCGTAAACATTTTGTACAAAAGGTAGGGGAAATCGACATTTGATTTTATTGAATGATCAAGCCCCGCCCAAAAACGAGGATTTACCTCAATCATCATAGGCGCTGAGTCTTCTTTTTCATCCCATATAAAATCAATGCCTGCAACACCGTTCCAGTTAAGGGGCCCCATCAAATCTTGGGCAAGCTTATCAAATTTTTTACTTTCAACTGTTTCACGTACAACACCTTGGCCGGCTTCCATCGGATATTTACGAATATTGTGATAGACCATGCTGGCAACCAACGTTCCGTGTTCAAATAAACCACAAAAACAGTAATCAACACCTTGCGCCATCTCCTGCACCAAAATTTGCTGGTTTGGATATTTTTTTTGCAAAGATTCAAATCTGGTGATCAAAGTTTGTGCATTATGTTCTTTAGATATGCCTCTGCCACCTGCGCCAATTGCAGGCTTGATAAAAACAGGAAACTCCATTTCCGAGGTCTGGTCTTCAAGGTCTTGTTTCGTCTTAGGCAGCCATGTCTTAAGACTTTCAACGCCAAGATCTTGTGTTGTTTTTGCAAACGTATCTTTGTGATTTACGCGATCAATCGCCTCGCTATCAGGGCATGCAACGGTGATAATACCCTCGAATTTTTCTTTATGACGGGCAATGATTTCGGCATCGCGAAATGCGGGGATGAGCAAATAGGGTTGGTCATCTTCAGGTTTATTGTTTTTTGCAATTTTTACAAGATCATCAATAAATGCATCTTCACTAATACTTGGTGATGTATATAAGACATTTTTTTTGACAAATTTTGAAAACGATAAAACGGTCATGTTCACATCATCACAGCCAATGACCTCAATACCTTTACTTCCCAAAGATTGTGCAATCATGAGTGCAACTAGACTTCGTCCATATGTGACAATTACTCGTCCTTTTTGTTCTTGCTTACTCATTATTCTCTTAACACTCTTTGGTTTGTTTTCTAATTTTATTAAATTATACGTCTAATATATTTATATTTAAAGCATCTGTTTAAAAAACAACTTTTAATTGCTTGTTAATGCGCTATCTATTGCTCTCATGCAAAACAAGCGCTCACGAGACATGACACAAGGCCCAATAGTGCGTAAGATCTTTGATCTTAGCTGGCCTATGATTTTTGGTATTTTAGCCGTGATGTCTATTACACTCGTTGACACGTATTTTGTAGGACAACTGGGCACAAAACCACTTGCCGCATTATCTTTTACGTTTCCTGTCACATTCACAATCTCAAGTCTTGCGATCGGGTTGAGCGCGGGAACCGCATCCGTTGTTGCGCGCGCAATCGGATCGAAGGATGAGAAAAAAACTAAGCAACTTTCTACTGATGGTCTTGCCCTGTCATTTTTAATTGTGCTTGTCTTGTCTGTTTCAGGCTACATGGTTATCAAACCCTTGTTTTCTTTGATGGGAGCAGAAGGTGAAGTCTTGGACATGATTGTCAGATATATGCGCATATGGTTTTTTTCTATGCCGTTTTTGGTCATTCCTATGGTGGTCAATGCGCTTATTCGTGCGGCGGGAGATGCGTTTTGGCCTAGCGTTATCATGATCGCCTCAGCTGTTTTAAATGTTATCTTGACGCCTGCCTTTATTCAGGGGTGGAGTATATTACCGGCTATGGATATCGAGGGTGCGGCCATTGCCACTTTGATTGCTCGATGTCTTGTTTTTATCTTTGCAGGGGCTTTGATTATTTTCCGTGAAAAGATGCTCACTTTTCAAAAAAGAAGCCTTCAACAAATTAAACACTCTTGGTTAGAAATTTCAAAAATCGCAATCCCCGCGGCATTTGGAAATGCGCTATACCCTGTTACAACAGGGATTGTGACCGCTATTCTCGCAAAATATGGTGATGAAGCGGTTGCTGCATACGGAGCGGCCACTCGCATTGAGGCTTTTGCGTGCATTCCAATGTTTGCTATGTCGGCTGCGATTGGACCGATATGTGGGCAAAATTGGGGTGCAGGGAAAAGTGCGCGCGTCAATGAAGCACAGATGAAAAGCTACATTGCATGTGTTATTTGGTCGAGTGTAATATTTGCACTTTTCCTTATTATTGCCCCTTGGATTGCACAACAATTTACCAGTGATGAAATGGTGGCAAATTACATTAAGCAGTATTTACTCATCGTCTCTCTTACATTTTGGGGATATGGCATCTGTATTATTGCCGCAGGCTGTTACAACGCCATTGGAAAGCCGCTTTATGCTGTTTGCTACTACGCATTACGCTGTTTTGTTTTATATGTTCCATTCTGCTGGCTTGTAAGCGTTATCAGTAGCGAAGTTGAACATGTCTTTTATGCCATTGCGTTTGCTAATATCTCAAGTGGGATATTTATTGCATACCACGCGTTGCGCCTTCGTCGACAGCATAACTCTTGATCAATTTAAATTTCGGTGCCTTTCTTATTGAAATTCTTGCACATAGTCACCATATTCGATGTATGAAAATTGCAATAATAGGTGCGGGGATCTCTGGCTTAGGCGCGGCGTATCTCTTACATGAAAACCACGACATTACGGTATATGAAAAAAATGATTATGTCGGCGGACACAGCCGCACGATTGACGTACCACTAAAGTCAGGTAAAGCCCCCAAAGTAAGCCCCGTTGATACAGGTTTTATTGTGTTTAATAATTGGAACTATCCCAATCTTATGGGGTTGTTTAAAACACTCAATGTGCCGTATCAAAAAAGCGATATGTCATTTGGCGTAAGCATTCAAGATGGCTGGCTTGAATATGGGTCTGACGGCATGTTTGCTCAAAAGAAAAATATCTTTAGTCCCAAATATTGGGGCATGCTTGCCGATATTGTGAAATTTAACAAACAAGCGCTCGCCTATATTGAAAAAGACCCAGAAATATCGTTGGGGCAATGTTTGGACGAACTGAATATGGGGGCATGGTTTCGCGACTATTATTTGCTCGCCATGGGGGCAGCCATTTGGAGCTGCCCGATTGATACTATTATGAAGTTTCCGGCTCAAACGTTTTTAAGATTTTTTAAAAATCATGGATTGCTCAGCATTAATAACCGTCCGCAATGGTATACAGTTACAGGGGGGAGCCGTGAGTATGTCTCTAGACTAACGGCACCGTTTAAAGACAATATCAATCTCAATTGCGGCGTCTCAAAAGTGCACCGCCATGAACAAAAAGTTATTGTTGTAGATGATAATGGTGCCACGGCAGAGTATGACGAGGTGATTTTTGGCTGTCATGCTGATGAGGCTCTGGCTATTATTTCAGATGCCAGTCAACAGGAAACACAAGTCTTAGGAAACTTCCAATATCAGGACAATCATATTGTTGTTCATAGCGACAAAAGCTTCATGCCTAAAACGAAAAAATGCTGGGCAAGCTGGGTTTATTTATCCGAGGCGCGAAAAGATGAAAAAGAGTGCGTGTCTCTCACATATTGGATGAACAATCTGCAAGGTATAGATGCGCATCACCCAGTTTTTGTAACACTCAACCCCGGACGACGCCCAGATGAGGATACAATTATGGATGAGCACCATTTTTCTCACCCCATATTTGATTACGGCGCAATTACCGCACAACCTCAGATCGAGACTATACAAGGTAAGGATAGGTTATGGTTTTGTGGTGCATACCAGCGTTACGGGTTTCACGAAGATGGGCTTATGAGCGCTGTTAATATAGTCAAAGCCATGGGCGGCACAATTCCATGGGCATAGCGCACAGACTGATACAGGGGCAGGTTATGCATAAGCGGACGTTGCCCAAAGTTAACGCATTTTCATATGGCATTTATTATTTGGCACTAAATCTTGATGCGCTTAATAATATGCCGCTTGCCTATAATCGCTTTGCCGCGATGAGTTTTTACGACAAGGATCACGGCGCGCGCGATGGGTCTGATTTAAAAATATGGGCCAAAAAGATTCTTGATGATTTTGACCTGCATAAAGCCGATGGCGAGATTGTACTTGTTTGTATGCCTCGCATCTTTGGCTACGTTTTTAATCCCGTAAGCTTTTGGTTATGTTATGATGCGTCTGGTGATATCCGCGCAATATTAAGCGAAGTGCATAACACATTTGGTGAGCGCCACACATATATATGCGCGCATGATGACCAACGTCCAATAACTGACACTGATATAATGGCTGCTGACAAAGATTTTCATGTGTCTCCGTTTTTAGAACGTACTGGCCATTATCGTTTTCGTTTCAAGGTCTCAGACCGTTCTTTTGGCGCATGGATCGACTATTATAACAACGAGGAAAACAAGCAGTTAATCACGTCTTTGCTGGGGACATTTAGTCCCATGATGAAAAAAGATTTAAGACATGTATTTTGGCGCTACCCCCTCGTCCCTATGAAGGCGATCCTTCTTATACATTGGCAAGCGTTAAAAATCATTACTAAGCGCATTCCTTATATTTCAAAACCACAACAGAATGAAAAGACAATAACCATAACGAGAATAAATTTGGACAAATAGTCCGGACGGCTTAAACTATATATAAGAGGTACACATGTTACAAAAAGCAGCGACACATCAAATTTTCAAACGTCTTGATAATATATCATCAGGCGTTCTAGAATTAACGACACCAGATGGGAAAACACGTACGTTTGGCGGGCAGTCAAATGACAATAAACGCGTTAAGTTGGATATTTATGATTGGAGTGTGCTTCCCAATATTGTACGCAAAGGAGACATTGGATTTGCCGACGATTATCGCGCCGGCAAGTGGGAAACTGATGATCTAAATACGCTTATTACTATGGGGTTAGAAAATAAAGCGGCAATGGAGCGCCTCGTACAGGGTAATAAATTCTTCAGCGCGTTGTCGGGTCTGACTTACCTTTTGAAACTAAATACGGTTAAAGGCAGCAAAAAAAATATACATGCTCATTATGATTTAGGAAATGAGTTTTATAAATTATGGCTTGATCCATCCATGACATATTCGTCCGCCTTTTTTAAGGACGGTGAGACCGATTTGATGCGCGCGCAACATAATAAATATGATCGCATGATTGAGCGTACACAGCAAACATCAGGCCGCATGCTGGAGATTGGTTGCGGCTGGGGCGGCCTTGCCGAGCGAGCCTTAGGCAAAGGTGACTTTGACATTAAGGGTATTACCCTTTCGGATGAACAACACGCGTACGCCCAAGACCGATTGGGCAAGGACGTTAATATCGCGCTTGAAGATTACCGCCATCAAACAGGTACATATGATAGCATTATTTCTATTGAAATGTTTGAAGCCGTGGGTGAACGATATTGGGCAACATATTTTGAAAAAGTAAAGTCATTACTAAGCAAACAGGGGAAGGCTGTCATTCAAACAATTACAATGAACGAGCAGGATTTCCCCTCATATCGCCGTGGCGGTGACTTTATTAGAAGTTTTATCTTCCCAGGCGGTATGCTTCCTAGCCTTTCTCGTTTCAAACAAGACGCGCAAGCAGCAGGGCTTAAATGTGAAACACCTTTTTGTTTTGGTCAAGATTATGGCCAAACACTAGAGATGTGGCTGGATAAGTTTGATAGTGTCCAAGATGATGTCCGTGCCCTTGGATTTGATGACAGCTTTATACGCATATGGAGATTTTATTTGGCGGGGTGCGCCGCAGGCTTTAGAACAGGTCGTACCGATGTCATGCAAATCGAGCTGTCGCACGCAGATTAACGTCAGGAAATATAAAGGAACTTTTGACGCCTATGGAGGTTGATAGAATATGAGAATTTTGATGAAAGGAATTTTAATTATGGGACTTGCAACCATACTAGGCGCATGTGGCGTTTCTGTTGATGATTATAATGATCAACAACCGCAAATGGATATACAGGAATATTTTACTGGACCGATTAAAGCATGGGGTATTGTGCAAGATCGCACAGGCAAGGTTCGCCGTAGGTTTGATATTGACTTGCATGGGTCATGGGATGGCGATGAAGGTGTTTTAAAAGAGCAGTTTCATTACTATGATGGAGAAGAGCAAAAACGTGAATGGCGCATTCGCAAGCTTTCAAATAACAAGTTTGAAGGGTTTGCCGATGATGTTCCGGATAAGGCCACTGGCGAAAGTTCTGGGAATGCCGTACGTTGGGCATACGCGCTAGACGTGCCCGTTGGCGACAGTGTATACACGCTTCAAATTGATGATTGGATGTTTTTGATGAATGACGGTGTTTTGATCAATCGTTCATATATGAAAAAATTTGGTATTAAGGTTGGTGAGCTAACCATATTCATGAAGAAAGATGTCGAATAGTCTTGAGACCTTTTACTAAAATAGCCTCTGTATTGTGCATGTTTCTTGTGACGGCCTGCTCGCAAGCAAAATTTGCAGTGGTCAATTTCCCCATTCTTTTTTCAAATGTAGAAATTACAAAAGACATACAGTTTTCTGTTACTGACGAGACATTGGGTCTTGATGTTTATTCCCCTCAAAATGTAGAGAACGCACCCGTACTTGTTTTCTTTTACGGTGGGGGCTGGAAAGATGGCAGTAAAGATGATTATAAATTTATAGGCGATTACTTTTCTAAAAAAGGGTTTGTGGTTGTCATTCCTGATTATAGAAAATATCCAAATGTTAAATTCCCCACCTTTGTTCATGACGCGGCGGATGCTGTGAGATGGACGCAGGCCAATATATCGTCTTATCGAGGTGATGCGAATAACATCTCCCTTATGGGACATTCAGCTGGGGCACATATTGGGGCGTTGCTTGTATCCGATCCGAAATATTTAACAGACTATACAGAGATATCAGCGTTCATAGGCCTAGCAGGCCCTTATAATTTTGATCCAGAGGAACCCGATTATAAGGCTATCTTCGGCCCTCCATCAAATTATCCAAACATGCAAGTGACAAGTTTTATAGATGGGAGCGAGCCGCCTATGTTACTGATGTATGGCTTAAAAGACGAGACCGTACACATACGAAACCTCAACACTCTGGTCGATCAGCTAGAAAAGCACAACAACACGTACACAAAGAAAATATACCCGGATCTTGACCATGTTGGGATGGTTTCAAGCCTCACATGGGTTTTCAAACACAAATCCTCAATAGGAAACGATATTACGGCGTTTCTCGAGAAGAAACTTTAAGAATATTTTTTACGCAATATTCTTTTTACAATCTTAAGTTTAATTTTATTTATTGGGCTTTTGTTACCCATCCAATTGTACGTTTTATGGTATTTATTTTCATACAGGTCTAATTGTTGTGCCCACGGCACATAGTTGACCTTCCCTCGTCTCAGCACAATTTTTAAGATTTCTGCGCCCGCCGCAGCGGACGCTGCTTGGCACGACACTGATAAAGAGGGGCCTTTTTTCTGATTGAGGCGTACAGTTGAGTTATCAACGATGTGTTTCCTATGTGATATTTTAGGTGAGATCCCTAACAAAAAGTGTACGGCCTTGTCGTGTTGGGTATCTGCTTTTTCAAACTGAAAATACTCTTCAAATGACATGCCTTTAGGGTCAAACACTAAAAAGGCAGTACTCACGCCTATGGGGCCTGCGGTCACGGCATAAATCCCTTTTTCATGCGCGCGTTGAAACAATTTTTTTCTTATATCTAATACGAAAAAGTCTAGCCCATCCAAATAAACATCAACGCCATCCAAAAATTCCTCTAAATTATCTTCATCTACGCCTTTAGAAAAGACTACGATTTCTGCTTGAGGATTTATATCGAGCACCTTTTGGCGCATAACTTCGGCTTTTTCTTTTCCCACAGTGGACATAGATGCCCCAACCTGCCGGTTAAAGTTCTCCACTTCAAAGCGATCCATATCCGCAATATGAAATTTTTGAAACCCCATGCGCGCAAGCGTTAGAAGATGAACACCTCCTACACCGCCCATGCCCGCAATAGCGATTGTTTTTTTTGAAATTTCGATCTGCTCATCTGCGGTAACTAGGCCTAAATTACGGCTGAATGCTCTATTGTAGTCAAATGTCATCTGTTACACACCTAGGTTCTATTTTATTATCATCACTTGAGAGTTTTGAGTTATAGATTATATTTAGTTTATAGCATTTCAACAATGTCAAAAAAGGACGCCGAATGAAACACTTATTTCTCCCTATTATCGCAAGTCTGTTTTTAAGCAGCTGCTCTTTATTTGGAAAAAGCGGCGTTGAAGAAGCCCCCTACACACTCATCACCAAAGAAGGCTCGTTTGAGTTGCGCCACTATGAAAGCCTTGTGCTGGCAAGCACATCATTGGAAAATGGGTCGCAAGATGAAAAAGGGCCTTTTAGAAAACTTTTTGGCTACATTTCCGGTGATAATGCCAAAGAACAAGATATTTCAATGACAGCGCCTGTTTTTATGGACAAGCAAGGGGGTGAGACAACATCAATGTCATTTGTTCTGCCTAAAGACTTTACTCAAAACAAAGCACCTGCCCCCACCGACAAAAGCGTTAATATTGAAAACATAAAAGACTATACCGTTGCCACAGTCACCTTTAACGGCAACCTTAAACAAAAAAATATTGATACGCATAAACAAAAGTTGAACCAATGGATATCTGAAAAAGGGTATAAGGTTCTTGGTGAGGCGAGAGTTGCAGGGTATAATCCCCCGTTCACATTACCTCCGTTTAAACGTAATGAAGTTTTAATTCCAGTTAAAGAGTAAGTCTACATCATGCTGACACACAAACTAAAAAACATTCTCCCCCTCAATGCCCTTTCAGGGATATTACTTTTTTTGGCCGCTGTGCTGGCTCTTTTTATGGAGAATACGTCTCTTACTGAAATATACTCAACAATCAAATACACACCCGTTAGCCTCGTTTTTGGCGCTTTTTCAATAGATAAGCCACTTCTTCTTTGGATTAATGATGGTCTTATGGCCATCTTCTTTTTATTGGTGGGCTTAGAAATTAAACGTGAAGTTTTAGATGGCCATTTATCAAAAAGAAGCCAGCTTATCCTCCCTGTTATTGCTGCCCTTGGTGGGGTCGTTGTGCCTGCGATATTGTACTCTTACGTTAATTTCCATCATGCAGACACCCTTCAAGGGTGGGCTATACCGGCTGCCACTGACATTGCATTTGCTCTTGGTATTTTAATGGTGTTGGGTTCGCGTATTCCGCCTGCTCTAAAGGTTTGCTTAGTTGCGATTGCCATTATTGATGATCTAATTGCTATCATTATTATTGCTGTGTTTTACACAGATGATATGTCCCTTTTCTCTTTGGGACTTGCAGGCGTCGGTTTACTTGCGCTTGTGGTATTAAACCTTAGAAATGTTACGCGTTTGGGGCCGTATATCGTCATTGGCCTGTTTATATGGGCTTGTGTTTTGAAATCAGGTGTTCACGCAACACTTGCAGGGGTGGCGATCGGCCTTCTTATTCCTCTACGTGCAAAAGACCAAAATGGTGATTCACCTTTAAAAGTCATGGAACACGCACTTCACCCATGGGTTTCATATGCGATTATTCCAATTTTTGCATTTGTAAATGCGGGTGTTTCGCTTAAAGGACTATCACTTGAGGCGTTTATGCACCCTGTCACACTTGGTATTATTCTCGGTCTGGTTGTCGGTAAACAAGTGGGTGTGTTTGGTTTTACGGCGCTTGGTGTTTTACTTCGCGTATGTAGACTGCCGCGCGGTGTTACGTGGCCACAATTTTACGGTATGTCCCTGTTAACAGGGATCGGTTTCACGATGAGTTTGTTCATTGGAACGCTTGCCTTTGATAATATCGACAATATTGCAGCTGTGCGTCTTGGGGTGCTTACCGCCTCGCTTATTTCTGCGGTTGTAGGATTGACCGTGTTGGTACTCAGTACAAAACCCAGAGCTGAACTAACTGAAGCAGAAAAGGATGTGATCGATAATAAGCTGACCTAAGGCGTCCTTATCAATCATCTCATAAATGCATTCGTTGTATTCGTACACATAAAAAAAGCGCTAGAGCCGAGAAGGCCTTAGCGCTTTTGTTTTTTTGCTCAATTAAGTTCAGGACATAGATTTAGTCATTGTCTCCGACATAGATTGATTTGATATTTACAAATTCTTTAATACCAAAGCCACCATGTTCGCGTCCGTGACCACTTTGCTTAATGCCTCCAAATGGCATATTTGCTTGAGATCCGAAGAAGCCATTTACGCTGACCATTCCTGTTTCAATGCGCTTTGCAACCTCAATGGCGCGTTCAGTGTTTGATGATAATACACCGCCTCCTAGACCATAACGGTGGTCATTGGCAATTTCGATAGCTTCATCTTCGCTAGACACCTTAAATAAGCTAGCGACTGGCCCAAACAATTCATCATCATATGCAGGCATACCTGGCTTGATATTTTCTAAAACTGTTGCTGGATAGAAATACCCTTTACCCTCCGGCATTTCACCACCCAACAGGCACGTAGCCCCAGCGCCGATGCTAGCTTGTACTTGATCGTGGAGCGTTTCACGCAAATCTTTACGTGCAAGGGGCCCCATCTGCGTATCTTCGTTCATAGGGTCGCCGTATTCAACTTTAGACATAGCCTCAACGTACTTTTTCTTAAACTCCTCATACACACCTTCCATCACGATAAAGCGCTTTGCGTTTACGCATGTTTGGCCCGAGTTTGCAATACGTCCAGTGACACATGTTTCAACGGCCTTATCTAAGTCCGCGTCATCTAAAACTATATAAGGGTCGCTTCCGCCAAGCTCAAGAAGTGTCTTTTTGATATTTGCGCCGGCAAGTTCGCCTACGGCTTTACCTGCTCTTGAGCTCCCTGTTAAGGCAACACCCACGACTTTGTCGCTTTTTAAAATCACTTCCGTGCCTTCATCTTCCAAAAATAGTGGTGTGAAAACATTGTCCGGTAGACCAACTTCAGCATAAAGCTCGCCAAGTTTTTTTGACATGCCGCTTACGTTTTTAGCATGTTTTAGAAGAACAGTGTTCCCGACTAAAATGTTTGGAATTGTGCTTCGCACCGCTTGATAAAGAGGAAAGTTCCACGGCTGGATGCTCAGTACCACGCCCAATGGTTGGTATACGATCATACCTTTTTGTCCGCCTTCTAATGGACGCTCTTCCGTTTTAAGCTCTCGAATGGCTTCTTCGGCAGAGTATTCGCACAATGAGGCACAACGATCAACTTCCTTATAGGCTTGTGAGATTGGTTTCCCCATTTCGACCGTCATCAACTCTGCAAGCTCATCCTTATGGTTTCGAATTGCGGTTGCAAGTTTTTTGATAATTTCTGATCTTGTGTCTTGTGGCTCTGAACGCCACTTTTTAAACGCTTCATGCGCATCATCAATTATTTGTTTTACCTCTGCTTCGCTCTGCACAGTGTATTCTTCAATCATTTCTTCCGTCGCCGGATTGATTGTCTTTATGGGTGCTGTTTCGTTTGCTTGGTTTTTCATTTGATGAATATTTGACAAAATAATCTCCTATTTAATTTTTTTGTTGTTGTGCGTTGATTTGAGCAGAAACGTTTGCTTCTTGCTTGTTACTGTCTGTACTTTTGTATAAGTCAGACATAGATATGGTTCCGTTTAAAGACATGGTGTACCTCGCTGAAATGTCTAATATGTATAAAACATATACGCATAAAATCAGCAGCAGTTCCCTTACCTGTCTAAAAAGCTGTTTTCCTCTAGGTAGTCCCAAATTTTATCAGCTGATTCATCTGGTAAGACATCTACGGTAGGAACGCGCACTTCTGGCGTTTCCGGTGGCTCGTAAGGGCTGCCTATGCCGGTGAAGTTTGGTATTTTTCCATCACGAGCTTTTTTGTAAAGCCCCTTTACATCGCGTTTTTCTGCAACTTCAAGCGGTGTATCGATGTGTACTTCCACGAAATTGTCCGCACCAATGATATCCCTTGCCAATTGGCGTTCGGAGCGAAATGGCGAAATAAAGGATACAATCACCATAACACCAGCGTTCATCATTAATTTTGTTACTTCTGCGATACGTCGAATATTTTCTGCACGGTCATGTTCTGTAAAGCCCAAATCTTTATTCAGCCCATGACGGACATTATCGCCATCTAAGATGATCGTGTGGAAATTATTTGCATATAGTTTTTGCTCGAGCGCGTCAGCAACCGTTGATTTCCCAGACCCAGATAGGCCCGTCATCCATATGGCACAAGGTTTTTGATTTTTTTGTGCCGCGCGTTCTGCAGGCGTAATTGATATTTTTTGTTTATAAACATTCACAGAGCGACGCATGGCGTGTTCAATCATGCCCATGCCTACAGTTTGGTTCGTGTGGCGGTCAATAAGAATGAATGAGCCGAGCGTTCGGTTATCAGTATAATTTTCATAGGCACATTTTTGAGCCAGATATACCTCGCACACGCCAATATCATTTAAAGACAATTTGTCAGAGGGCGTATGTTCTAAATTTTCTATGTTAATCAAGTATTTTGGCTTTTCTATTGTACATACCTGTTCAGAAACAGCTGATTTAAATATGTACTGACGCCCCGCGACCATAGCTGTATCATCCATCCATAAAATTTTACTTTTGAAAAGATCTGCCGTACGACACTGATCATCTACTGATGAGAGCATATCGCCCCGCGATATATCAATCTCATCTTCCAAAGTAATGGTTACAGCCTGCCCTGTTTTCGCACTTTGATGCTCTTTTTCAAATGTGACGATTGATTTTACAGTTGAGGTTTTTTGTGAGGGAAGAGACATAATCTCATCCCCAACTGATACGCTTCCTGCCGCTATAGTGCCTGCAAAACCTCTAAAATCAAGATTGGGGCGGGTTACCATTTGAACAGGCATGCGGAAAGACTGCTTATGATTATCGCTTTCAGCGACATTTATAGTTTCTAGTGAAGAAAACAGACTATTCCCCTTATACCAGCTCATATTTTGTGATGCATCACATATGTTGTCACCCTTCAGTGCAGATACAGGAATGATCTCAACCGTTTCAAAGCCAAGGTCTTTTGAAAATGCAAGATAGTCTTGTGAGATGTCATTAAAAATCTTTTGGTCATAATCGACAATATCCATTTTGTTAACGGCGACGATGACGTTTTTTACCCCTAACATCGATACAACGTAACTATGACGTTTAGTTTGTGCCAAAACCCCTTGCCTTGCGTCGATCAGAATAACGGCCAGCTGCGCATTTGATGCCGCCGTTGCCATATTACGCGTGTATTGAATATGCCCCGGAGTATCGGCTACGATAAATTTGCGTTTTTCTGTTTTAAAGTAGCGATAAGCAACATCAATAGTAATCCCTTGCTCACGTTCAGCAGCAAGCCCATCCACGAGCAGAGCAAAATCTATGTCTTCTCCAGTTGTTCCATATTTTTTACTACTTGATTTAAGCTCATTCACTTGATCGTCGAAAATCATATGGCTGTCGTGGAGCATACGCCCAATCAGGGTTGATTTTCCATCATCAACAGAGCCGCACGTTATAAATTTCAAAACATCATTTTGCATTAGAAATACCCCTCGCGCTTCTTATCTTCCATCGAGGCGTTACTGTCTTGGTCGATGGCGCGTCCTGAACGCTCTGAAGTTTTCACAGACATTGTCTCTTCTATCACCTCGTCCAAATTCTGTGCACTCGACTCAACACCACCAGTTAGTGGGTAGCAGCCCAAAGTGCGAAAGCGGACCATCTTGGTTTCTATGGTCTCGTGTGGCTGTACATCTAAACGGTCATCATCAACCATCAATATCATGCCATCACGCTCAATTACGGGACGTTTCTTTGCAAAATACAGTGGGACAAGATCAATTTCTTCGCGTTTAATATATTCCCAAATATCCAGCTCGGTCCAGTTTGAAAGCGGGAAGACACGAACGCTTTCGCCTTTATTCTTGCGTGCGTTATAAATGTTCCATGGCTCTGGACGCTGATTTTTAGGATCCCACCCGTGATGTTTGTTACGAAACGAAAATACACGCTCTTTAGCACGTGATTTTTCTTCATCACGACGCGCGCCTCCAAAGGCCAAGTCATATCCGTACTTGTCTAAAGCTTGTTTTAAGGCTTGTGTTTTCATGATGTCTGTGTGCATCGCAGACCCATGTGTTACAGGCCCGATATTTTTTTCTACTCCCTCGGGGTTCGTATGTACGATTAGCTCCATGCCTGTTTTTTCAGGTATTGAATCACGAAACGCGATCATTTCTTTAAACTTCCAAAGCGTATCAACGTGCAAAATAGGAAATGGAGGGATCGCGGGGTAGAAAGCTTTAAGTGCTAGATGCAAAAGCACCGAACTATCTTTTCCGATTGAATAGAGCATAACAGGGTTTTCGGCCTGCTCTGCGGCTTCACGGAAAATATGTATGGCCTCATTTTCGAGAATGTCTAAATGTGTGTTTTGCATCATAATCTTAGCTTTTCATTTCTATATCAAGAAACTAGCATAAGATTTTTGGACGATAAAGAGGTAAGGCGCCTTGAACGCAGCTATACAAAACTAATATGCGTTTAACGCATAATTATTTGGGATTAGAGCCGATATCAGGAAAGATAATTTGATCAATTTCGTTTGATCTTTGCTCAATTTGAGCTTCTAAATCGCCTTTCACGCTTTTTTCAAGATCTTCTATTTCTGGTAGAACTGTTTGGGATAGGCGCGCATCTCGACGTATTCTTTCACGTTCAAATAACTCGGCCTTTTGTTCGGGTGTGACTGAGTCCAGCTGATTTTGTATATCCTGCAACATGAGTTGCTTTTCACGGATGGTCACAGAAAAAAGACTTTTTTTCATCTTCTCGCGCATAACTTCCTGAGAATCACCGGCTTTGATCTCGCTTTCAAGCATTGGAGCCAACGTTTTGTCATCATGGTCTTGGAAAGCCTCCATGATAATGCGAACTGTTTCCTCTTCATTTGCGTTGACCTGATCTTGTTGCGCATCGACAGGTGTGGCGCATACGATAAATAATAAATATGTTGCCAATAAAAAACGCATTACTTTACCTCTATAAAGATACATACCCCATCTTAACACAGTTTCAACGTTCACTTGAAGCTTCGCTTGATCTTTCACCGAAAATCGCCGTGCCAATGCGGATATGCGTGGCCCCCAAATTAATTGCTTTTTCAAAATCATCACTCATCCCCATGCTTATATTCTTTAAACCATGGCGCTCGGCAAGCGTTTTAAGAAATGCGAAATGAAGCGCGCTCGGCTCGTTTTGTGGGGGAATGCACATCAATCCCGTGACGTTCAAATTCGTGTTTTTTGCATATTTAACAAGATCATCAAGGTCGGCTGGTAAAACGCCTGATTTTTGAGGCTCATCGCCTGTATTGACCTGAATGTAGCACTCAACGCTTTTTTCATGTTTCTCAGACGCTTTGGCTATGGCATCTACGAGCTTTGGACGATCAACCGTTTCAATCACATCGAACAGTAAGACGGCATCTTCAGCCTTATTCGTTTGCAGGCTCCCAATAAAGTGAAGTTTTAAGTCAGGGTATTGATCGATAAACCCTGACTTTTCCCATGTCTGTATGGCGTCTTGGATTATATTTTCACCAAATGTTAAATGTCCAGAGTCTAATAAGGCCTTAATCTTATCGAGGGGTTGGCGCTTGCTGACGGCAACCAGCTCGACATCGTGTTTATCATAGGATCGTTTCTTACAAATTTTAGAAATTGTTTTGTCTATCGCATTTAAATTTTCTGCAACGCTCATGATGTTTCCTTTTTTTCTAAAATCATAATTTTAGTATCTTTATAAATTTTTTCCTGAACCACTGTCCATGATGTATCGCTGACATCACTTAGTGTAAAGCTCTTTTCACTTTCAACCACATATATAGCCTCATCCGATATCCAGTTGCCCTTTTCTAAGGCTTGGATAGCGTGGTCAATCAGCCCCATATTATAAGGAGGGTCAAGAAATATAAGATCTGCCTTTTTATCTGGCGTTGGATTTATTTTAATTTTTGAAGTGTCTGATTGAATGATATGGGCTTGGTCATTTATGCCTAGCATTTCAACATTTTGTGAACATGTTTTGATCGAGCGACGGTCTTTATCAATGAACGTGCAAAATGTTGCTCCACGAGACAATGACTCTAACCCTAATGCGCCTGTGCCACAAAATCCATCAAGTACAATTTTGTCTCTCACTAAATTTCGGCTTTCCAGCATATTAAATAATGCTTGGCGCACCTTATCAGAGGTTGGTCGGATATGGTCACTTGTCGGCGTATTTAATTTGCGCCCCCTATATTGTCCGCCGCAAATTCTCATGACTTATAAAATCCTGGTATAAGTTTCCTGATTTGTGGAGGTGGCACTTCAAGCACTTCACTTTTGTCTAGATCATCAAGTGAAAATGCGCCATATGAAAGACGAATAAGCCGGTTAACCTGTAACCCCAAGGCGCGCATAACATTACGAATTTCTCTATTTTTTCCCTCCGTCAGTGTCATGACGACCCAACCGTTTCTACCCGTTCTTTTCTCCAAATAGGCATCGATTGCGCCATAATGGACGCCTTCATAGGTAATGCCGTTTGCCAAATCGTCGAGGGCTTGTTCATCAATATTCCCATATACGCGTACGCGGTACGTGCGCTTCAATCCTGTGGCGGGTAATTCTAGGTATCGGGATAAGGCCCCATCATTTGTCAGAAGCAGTAGGCCTTCTGTGTTTAAATCAAGCCGTCCAACGCTTAGCAATCGTGGCAAGCCGTCTGGAAGATCGTCAAAGACCGTTTGGCGCCCTCTGTCGTCACGACTTGTCGTTAAAACGCCAACAGGTTTATGATACAAAAAAAGCCGTGTTTCTTCAGGGCCGTTTATTGGTTTTCCATCCACCACAATTTCATCGTTTTCGTCGACTTTAACTGCCGGCGTGTCGAGCGTTTGCCCATTAAGCTGGACACGTCCTTGCGCGATCATCTTTTCTGCGTCACGGCGTGAACAAACGCCTGCGCGCGCCATGACCTTGGCAATACGATCTTTGCCGTCTGCTTGAGGGGGCGAACTTTGATTTTTATTGGCTTTATCGCTCATAATAGCTATACCTGTTTTTATGGTTAAAGACGACATTACCTATATGCGCCTTGCATTGGAAGAGGCAAAACAAGCTTACTTGCAAAATGAAGTGCCTGTTGGGGCTATTCTTGTTCATAAAGACACAGGCGACATTGTTGTAAGAAGTGGAAACTTAACGATAAAGGATGCTGATCCTACATCTCACGCAGAAATCACATGTATTCGTAAACTATGTAAACAATTGGGTGTTCAACGTATTCCTGACTACGATTTATATGTGACGCTTGAACCCTGCCCAATGTGCAGTGCAGCGATATCATATGCGCGCATCAACCGTGTTATCTTTGGTGCCACCGACGAAAAAAGCGGTGGCCTGAACGATCACTTAAACCTTTATGAATTTAAGCAAATACATCACAAGCCTACGGTTACACGCGGCGTGATGGCACAAGAGTGCGGGCAGATTTTAAAAGATTTTTTTAAACAATGTAGAAAATCATAAAAGGCTTTTTTTTACAAAAGCTTGTCTTTGCTATTTTCCTCAAGAATTTGATTTACAATCGAGTCAATTTCAACAGGGCGACCAAAGTGCCAGCCTTGCCCCTTATCAAAACCTTGCTCCATTGCTTTTTCAGCCATTTCAACCGTTTCGATCTTTTCGAGGACGCGTTTATAATCCATTGGATTAAATGCTTGGCCAGCAATTGCTGTAAGCTGTAGCTCGCCGCCTTCAATCATTTTTACAGATGTAATTAATCCCCTCGTCGTCAAGTGCTTAAGACCGGCACATTCACCTTCGGGTACGTCATCTTGGGAAATTTCGATATGCGCATCATGCAAATCTTGCAAATTATGGGCTGCGCGTGCAGGATCATCAAAATCATAACGCTCTGTGATTTCAGCAATCAAGTATGGCCCAACGAAGGGCTCATCACGCAGTATTGATTTTAGCGCCAATGTAAAAGTATGGCTACTTAATGTCTTAGGAGACAAATTAACGGAAAGATAAGGCAGTTTATCTTTTGGTATTTTTGTAGCTAAAAACGACAAAACCAAATGCGCACGACGAAGCATGTCAATATCGTGATCGATAATCTCGTTTGTTGTTTCTAGTTCGTTAAAAATACGTTCTGTCGCATTCGGGTCATCAAAGCTCGTCTCAAATCGAGACAGGATTTCGTATTGTTTCCTATCTGGATTTTTTAAGTCAACAATCGGCTGTGCGTATACGCCAACCTCATACCCACGGCCGGGGCGACCAGGAAGACGGTTAAAAGATCTAATTTTTTCAAAACTATATGCCATATCAACACTATTTTTTTTCATTATATTATTATTGTCTCATGGAAATGAACATTTGTCACATTTTAACGGATTATTAACCATTTCAACATGATTTATTATCATTAAGAGTTGATATTGCCCTTAAAAGATTAAGTAAGGTTTAAGATAAAGCACGCCAACCGATATCTTTGCGATAAAAGCCATCTTCCCAGTTTACCTTAGATACCATTTCATAGGTTTTTGATTGTGCCAAATCCAGCGACGAATCCATAGACGTTACCGCAAGAACACGTCCGCCGTTACTGATCCATTGTTCGTCTTCATATTTAGTGCCGGCATGAAACACTTTCATTTTTCTTGATTCTGGAACATGGTTAAGCCCACGGATTGAAGTTCCCTTTTCGTAGGCGCCAGGATATCCGTTTGCGGCCATGATGACGCATAAGGCGTGCTCTTTTGACCACACAATTTTGTCGTCCCATTTTGATAAATTATTTGTTGAGGCGTCATATAATAACTCACCTAGATCAGATTTTAGCCGCATCATAAGTGGTTGGCACTCGGGGTCGCCAAATCGGACGTTATATTCAATCAAATATGGCTTGCCATGAACAATCATCAGACCCGCATAATAAATTCCTTTAAAAGGTGTTCCTTCCGCGCTCATGGCATCTGCGGTTGGTCGAACGATGCGCTCTAACACTTCGCGTTCTAACTCTGGGCTCCAAACGCCTTCTCGTGCGGGGCTATATGCGCCCATTCCGCCCGTATTCGGGCCTTTGTCTCCGTCGAAGGCGCGTTTATGGTCTTGTGCTGATGTCAGTGGAAGAACTGTTGCACCATCTGAAATTGCAAAGAAGCTAACCTCTTCTCCGTCAAGGAATTCTTCAATGACAACAGAGGACCCCGCTTCGCCAAATGCATCCCCCGAGAGCATATCAGAGACCGCCTCTTTTGCCTGTTCAACTGTTTGCGCAACGATCACACCTTTTCCTGCAGCCAAGCCATCAGCCTTGACGACGATAGGCGCGCCTTGAGCCTCAATAAAATCATGGGCTTTTTTTACGTCTGTAAACCGCTCATAAGCTGCGGTGGGAATGTTATATTTTTTGCAAAGGTCTTTCATGAAGCCTTTTGAGCCCTCTAGCTGCGCGGCCGCTTTTGAAGGGCCAAATACAGCAATATCGGCAGTTTCTAGCGCGTCTACTAATCCCTCAACAAGCGGCGTTTCTGGCCCGATCACAACAAATTCAATGTCATGCTCCTCGCAAAACAAGATGACAGCAACAGGGTCACTTGTGTCTAAGGCAGTGTTAACTGTTTTAGGTTCGCGACCGATCGCGTCACTTCCAGGTGACACGAATAGTTGGTCACAAAGTGACGATTGTGAGAGTTTCCATGCAAGGGCGTGTTCTCGGCCGCCTGAGCCAATTAAAAGAATGTTCATGAGACATTTTATATCCCACTCACATTTATTCCTCAAGCGAAATCAAATGTGCATTCCCGCCTGATGCGGTCGTATCAATGGTGATTGTTTTTTCGGTGGCAAATCGATGCAGATAATGTGGCCCTCCTGCCTTAGGCCCTGTACCAGACAAACCGCGCCCGCCGAAGGGCTGCACACCTACAACGGCCCCTGTGGTTGAGCGATTTACATACACATTTCCTACATTTATTGCACGCGCATCATTGTAAAGGCGTTGTTCGATACGACTATGTAGACCAAATGTCAGGCCGTATCCTAAATTATTAATGGTCTCTATTACATTAGCCCGGTCTGACGCCTTGAAACGGTAAATGCGCAAGACTGGTCCAAAAATCTCATCTTTCAAAGAGCTGATATCATCGACCTCGTAACAAACAGGCGCTACGAAATTTTCGTGCCTGTTTGGAACATCCAGTTTTTTTATTAATGTGCCGTCAATTTGATCAATTTGTTTATAAAGATGGTTTTTAGCCTCCAGATCGATAACAGGGCCAACATCTGTTTTAATCTCAGCTGGATCTCCGACCTCAAGTGCGTCCATCGCGCCTTTAAGCATTTCAATAGTCTGGTCAGCAATATCGTCTTGCAGACATAATATACGTAGCGCAGAGCAACGCTGCCCTGCAGATCCAAACGCGCTTAAGATTACGTCATCTACGACCTGCTCTGTAAGGGCGCTTGAATCTACGATCATTGCGTTTTGACCGCCTGTTTCGGCAATTAGGGGCACGATGGGCCCGTCTTTTTTAGCCAAAGACAAGTTTATGCTTTTTGCAACAGCTGTAGAGCCTGTGAATGTCACGCCCGCCACTTTTTCATGATTGATAATATGAGAACCGACTTCGCCATCACCAATTAATAGATGAAGGGCGTCTTGTGGTATACCTGCACGGTGCATAAGATCGACGGCATAGCGCGCAATATCAGGTGTTTGTTCGGCTGGTTTTGCAATAACGGCATTTCCTGCCATAAGGGCTGCGGTAATTTGACCGACAAAGATTGCAAGCGGGAAATTCCATGGAGAGATACAAACAAAAATCCCCCGTGGCAGCATATAAAGATGGTTGCTCTCTCCCGTCGGAGATGGAAGCTTTACGCCTTTTTCGCTGAAATCCTTACGTCCTTGTATGGCGTAATACCGGCAGAAATCTACAGCCTCCCGTATTTCCGCCACAGTATCAGACAGCGTTTTGCCGCCTTCATACGTACATAAATCAACAAGGTCTTGAGTATGCTCTTCTAATAACTCACCCAATCTTTCCAAACAATCTGCGCGCGTGTCTGCGCTCTGTTTTGACCATGACTGATATCCCTTTTGTGCACTCTCAAACGCCTCATCTATAGATGATTGTGTTGCATATTCATGGTCGTATTTTTTGTATGTGCCAAGCTTATTGGTCAAAAACTGTACGTCTTTTTCATCACTTAGGTCATACCCTGTGGAGTTAAGACGTGTTCCATAAATGTCTTGAGGCAGGGGAATGTTTTTATGTGATTTTGTGGTGTGATTTTTTACGTCATCTACAATATTTTTTGCCAGATCCTGCGGCGCAATATTTTCATCGTACAGCTTGTTTACAAATGAGCTATTTGCCCCATTTTCAAGCAGTCTACGCACTAGATACGCCAATAGGTATTCATGGCGCCCAACAGGGGCGTACAAGCTAATATTTATGTTTTCTTTGTCTATGATTTGTTCGTAAAGATTTTCGCCCATTCCATGTAATCTTTGAAACTCAAAATCATGGCGCGAAACACTCGCGCCTTGACTTTCGGCGTACTCTAAGACCGTTGCAATGGTTTGCGCATTGTGGGTACCAAACATGGGGTACAGCACATCTGTGTTTTTCAGCATCTTTTGCATACACGTCATATATGCCAAATCTGTATTGATCTTACGTGTAAACACTGGATATCCGCTTAACCCCTCTACTTGCGCGTGCTTGATTTCTGTGTCCCAATACGCGCCTTTAACGAGACGTACATGTAGCGGGCAATTTAAATCATGCGCCATTTCAATAAGCGTATCAATTAAGTGAATGGCTCGTTTTTGATAGGCCTGAACAGCAAGGCCAAGGCCTTTGCTTTCTTGTGCCCAAGCCTGTACGTCCTTATCATTCATGACATTTTGGATAATTTCCATAGACAGCAACAGGCGATCCGCTTCTTCTGCATCAACAGTGATACGAAGCCCGTTTCGAGCTGCGAAATGGCATAGCTCTAGAAGCCTTTTTGTCAAAAACGGTACGCATTCATCTTTTCTTGCAAATTCATAGCGAGGGTGCAAAGCAGACAGTTTAACTGACAAGCCTGTGCCCTTCGCCTTTGGAGCACGAGCCAGCGTTTCAAGTGCATATTTATAAGAGGCAAAATACCCGTCGGCATCTTTCATCGTACGTGCCGCTTCGCCCAACATATCGTAAGACATAACATAGCCATGTTTTGCAAACGCTTGACCGTTTTTCATGGCCTCTTCAATGGTACGCCCCAGAACAAATTGGCGTCCCATCATTTTCATGGCTTGTGAGACAGCACGGCGTATGACAGGCTCTCCAAGTTTTTCAATGAGAGAATTTAGCGTCTTTTTTGTGATGTTTAGACCCATAGACGTTGCTTTGAGCAACCAATCTTCGCTTTTGCTTTTGTTCCAGTCAGCTTGCGATATTTTGTCCTTAATCAGTGCGCTTGCAGTTTTTGTATCAGGTATCCGGAGCAGCGCTTCTGCTAGCGTCATCAGCGCAAGCCCTTCATCAGTTTCCAAGCCATACTCGCGCATAAACGTTTCCATTTCTCCAAAATTCAGACGTTTTTGTCTTGCTAATTCAGTATAGTGGACTGTTTTCTGCTCTATTTTTAATGCGCGTGCATCACTCCATTCCAGCTCTGAAAGCAGGTTTTCAATGGCAGCGGCCTCATCTTGAAACTTGTAGGTATTTATATCTTTTATCATGTTCATATTTTATCATATAAACTGATGTGATGGCAGGACAACCTGTGTATTATATTTAAAGTTTTTTCGACTGTGACGAGCGTCTTTTTTGCAATAAAAACAATATCTCAGCCGCTGTTTCCTCTACAGATCTTTTTGTCACATCAATGATCGGCCATTTTTGTTCGCGGAAAAATTTACGCGCTTTTTTCACCTCATCTTCAACCGCCTCCGGATCAACATATTGGCTTTGATACATGTCCGATTGTGGATCATCAACACGTATTCTGGTTGAGCGTAGCTGTATTAAACGATCGGGTGATTCCGTAAGACCTACGATAAGCGGTGGATTTTCAAGTGATAGAATATGTTCAGGGAACGGAACATGTGGCACAAGTGGAATATTCCCCGCCTTCACGCCACGGCGTGCCAAAAAAATGCATGTGGGTGTCTTTGATGTTCTGGACACACCCACTAAAATAACATCTGCGGCCTCTAGGCCGTCAATATGTTGTCCATCATCAAAGCCTAGCGCGAAGTCTATCGCATCCACACGTTTAAAATAATCTTCATCCAGCGCGTGTTGCAGACCGGGTACACCCTGTACGTTTAGCCCTGTGTAAGAGGAAAGCGCTTTCAATAGTGGGTCCATAACCGCAATACATGGTACATTCAAAGGTTCACAGTGATAACGTAATAACCTACGCATTTCCTCGTCGACAAACGTAAAAAGAACAGGGCCTGGGTTTTTTTCTATATCTTCAATGACGCGTAATAGCTGACGTTCTGTACGTATAAGTGGCCAGTACCGTTCTTCAACATCTATGCCTTCAAATTGTGACAAAGCCCCGCGCGCTAGGTTTTGCAACGTTGTACCCGTGGCGTCCGACACCAAATGCATATAAAAGCTGCGTGTTGGCGCACGTGGAGAAAGTAGGTCTGTCAGATTGCTTGTGTCTGAACGTATCCCATCATCCATTTTATAATGTCTTTACTATTTTACTTGTGGGAAAATTTTTGCGGCAAGCGCCTTATCGCGGAAACGTACACCTTTTACACTCACCGTTTGAATGTCATTCATAATATGAAAGAAATGAGTTTGATTGATTTCGTTTGGAATTACGCAAAAATCAGGGTTAAACAAAACATTTTCCATGCCTGACAAATAACCAATTTCTTTAGGGAGCGTGATGCGCTCTTCTACGTCTTTTGCTTCAAGGCGGAATTTGCCAAACGGTCTTTGAAGTTTGTCATCAAATATCGCCTCATCCATGGCTGCAAGTGTGATTGAATCTGTGTTGTTAATGCGCTCTTCTGCCATAAACCATTGGCGGAAAGCATGAAACAAAGTTTTTTCGTACGACTTTAAGCCATGTTGGTTTTCGTCAACGGCTTGAAACACCATCGCCATGTCACCGATGTCGCTACCCATTAATGTACGCCACAATTCTTTTTCACCTGCAATACGAAGTTCCCAAGCGACAAGAACTGTAAAACTATCAATGTCTGCTGATCTTAAGCGTTCCCATTTCAGGAGCTCTTCAGGGTTGAGGGTGTCGTATACATCAAAGTGATTGTCTTCATACCACATGTCACGCAGTGCACGAATTGTATTAAAAACCAAATTTGAACGACTATCATTTTTTCTCATGATTGAGGGCAACAGCACCGCATCATGATCAAGATCAATCTTATAGGTTTCGTTCAAATCTTGAGAAATAACAAAGCGCCAATCTTCAATATCAATCTCATCTAACAACGTCGAAAGCGTGGGACTTTGGCTTAAGATCGAGCATAACCATTTCATCGTATGTTGTTTGGACGATGTATGAGAAGGTGCTTTTATTTTTTGTTCAGAATTTTCTTCTGCGTCTGCCCAGAAAGGCTCAATACAAAAAGCATCAAAATAAGCGGTTTGGGTTGAGTCAATTGCCAAGGTTTCACCTTGGGGTAATTTTGATATGTGATGCGGAACGGCGTTGTCCATACAATCTCCAAATCGTTTAGTCATATCATAGGAAGAGCATCCTTTGACAGACGGTGTTGTTAAACATGTGTCGGTATCGACCTTAAGACTCTCCCCTAGAGAAGGGCACAATATCACATTGGCCTCCAGAAGCATATCGTTTTGACGGTTTATTTTTTTGGTTTGCGTCAAAGCTTGGGAATTCAATGATTTTTGCGGCATGCGTCTCAGATCCTTGTTGTTTTTCAGATGAGGCTTCATCTTGAGACTTGCCTATTTGCAATTCTTGTTCCGCTTGCGCAAAAGAGCTTTCGAACTTCACAAACCATAAGAAATTAGTGTTTGAACGGTCACGAACTTCAGAAAAGATCGGATCCTCAACCAATAACTGGATGTGTGGTGAAAGGTAATTATTGCCGTATGGGTTTTTACCTAGTGCATATATTGCCTCTACCAATGCTTGGCGAGATAAATCCTGAGAATGTGCAAATCCTTTTGGAGCCTTTCCAGCTAGCATACGTTGAATTAATGTACGGTCATGTTTGCGGCAACGCTCTGATAAGAACCATGCCTCAACAATACTTAGTAATGCTTTACCATTGTTAGAGGCGCGAAAATCTACACATGCCTCACGTGCAAAGGCGCGACCTAGATCTGCAAAGTCTGACTGTTCTACAACACTCCACGCTTGTGTTTCATTTGCAAGCTTAAGCTCCCATGCAATACGGATCATAAATGCGTTAACATCTGCTTCTTGCAAGCGGTTAAGCAATATGCCGTGGTCCGGGTAAAAAGCCATCGGGTCGACCAAGGCTCCGTTTTTGTGCTGCCATACGCGGCGTAATTCTGACGACGCAATAAGAATTTGATAGCCCATATCTAATGAAGGGTGGATGAATATTTTACATGCATTTCTGTCATACTCTGATGCTTCAACATGTGTTGAATATGCAATTTCTACCCCGTGGGCTTGTGCGTAATCTAATAGTGTTTGTGCAAAACGGCTTTGGTTTAAAACATCTATCAAAGCTGCTGTTGAGCTGACCGTTGGTAGTTGTGAAGTTACAAACTCTGCATTGTCATCAAACATGTCAGTAATAGAGTGCTCTTCACCGTGAAATTCTTTCGAAATCGCATCATACGTTTCGATTTTTTGTGAAAGTTCTTCCATCTCTTGTGTTAGAAAATCCATTGTGAAGTCATCAAATATGCTGTCTTCTTCAAAGGTCTCGTTCGTGTCCATGAAAAATAGCGGCTCGGCACCGATAAAGCTTGAACGAACAGGCTGACGATTATTAATCGTGTAAGCAACCTTTGTGTTCGCAATTGGTGCTAAGTTAATTTCTACTTCTTGTGTTTCTGTGGGCCCGCTCATAACGTGTACCTTAAATTTTAATTTTGATTGTTTCGTAAGCCTCCCCCCACAGAAAGCTCTTATGTTTTTCATTATCCCTTTAAGTTCTTACCGAAGCGTTAACAAACGTCCTTTGTTTTGAAAAAATTTCTTATATGAACCAATAGTTTACATAAGTTATTCAAAAGAGTTTGTAATGCTTGTTTTTTTATTTTTTAAATATATTTTTCCTTCGTTCTCTTTCTTATACATAAGCCGTTATTTTTATTGGTTTTTCACATAACTCTCACATGAATTACTAATTCATTAAGGCTTGTTTTGGTTCCTACAGCCTCGTTTTTTTATGCATATTTTATGTGGATGAGTTTATAAAAAGAAATTTGAAAGATAAGAGAATCAATCCATATTATGGGATGTACATAACGATTAACAAAGGATAGATCATGGCAACCCCCGTATCAGATGCAGAATTTGAAAAAGAAGTACTTCAATCAGACAAGCCTGTGCTTGTAGACTTTTGGGCGGAGTGGTGTGGGCCATGCCAGTCTTTGATGCCACTTGTTGAAGAACTTTCTAACGAAATGGGTGACAAAGTTAAGGTCGTAAAGATTAACATTGATGAAAGCCCAGAAGCGCCAACTAAATATGGTGTTCGCGGTATTCCAACGTTAATGATTTTTAAAGACGGCAATGTTGCTGACACTAAAGTCGGTGGTATGAGCAAAACTCAGTTGACTGAATGGGCGCAAAGCCAAATTGGCTAAACTTTTTTAAGCCGGAAAAATATATTCATTTCGATAGCACGTCTTCATAATAGAAGGTGTGCTATTTTCATTTATAAAAGATGACATGGCCTTTTCAAAATATGCTTTTGCCTCTGCCACCTCATCACAATTTACCATAAATTGGGTTTGCCCTACATGCTCAAGTAAACGAATAACGGATTCTTCTTGCGCACTATCTTCACTATTGTATTCAAGATACGAAATTACATCTCTTTCATAGATGACAACCTTATCTAAAACACGACACTCGGTTGAGCTTTCTGCGCCTAGTTGCTTTTTATGCTCTGTTGTTGGCTCTACAAAATACAATCCCACACCGTAGGGGCCTGAGAATGTTTCATGTATTAGCAATCTATCTTCGCTAGATTTATAAATGCCCATTTGTAGAAAATCTGACCGTCCCATACCCCCAGGATCCGATTGAGGAGCGCGTATATATTCCTTCTCTGGCAAGTATTTTGCGCTCTCTATAGTGCTATCGTTATAGCCTAAATTTTTTAAGATGCTTTGCGTGTCTGGAAATGCTACTGGGCTTTGCGTTGTGATTTCTTGACCCTGTTGATTTTTAGAAGCGCCTGAAATTGCCCTTTTGAATTTTTCAAATAAAGAAAGATTGTTAAAAACACAGCTATTCACCATTCCGTATATAGCCTCGTTTTTAAAAGGCCTAAGCTCGAGCTCTTCATACTCCTCTTTACGCATTGAATTTGTACTCCCGAGACTGAGCAATGGCTTTGGGCTCGAAACATGTTCTCATAACGGGCGTTTGGCTTACATCTTCGATAAATTCTTTCATATTGTCGTTAAATTTAAAAATTGCCTCAGAACCACATCCTGCATGATCTTCACATAAAAGATCAGAGCACATCTCAATTACACGCATAACAGTATTAAGCTCGTTTTCGTTCCTCACATTATAATTAAGGTAAGAAATTTTTTTAGCTTCAAAAATTGCAATCTTATCCAAAGTAACAATGTCTTGCTCAAATTGTTGGTTTTGAATTGATGCCAGTGCAATTTTGGAGGGGCGTCTTAGCTCGAAAGACACTCCGTATTGGCCCGCAAATATCTCGCATCTGAACTGGTTATCACCTTGATTTTTATAAAACCCTACCTGCAAAAAGTCGTGAGGGTGGCGCCCTGTTTCATCTTCTACAGATGACAACAAAAACTTACGGTCCACAACATCGTCACATATATCCTGCGCCCCTTCTTCTGAAAATCCTAAGTTCTTTAAGAAGCCTAAAGCGCCTTCAAATCCTAGTGCATTATTCGTAACATTTTCCCTTAGTAAGGTTTTCATGAAGCGCTCTTTTAAAGACAATGATTGCCTATTGTCTTTGATAATAAGATCAAGCACGCCTTCATTTTGAAACGGTCGTAATTTAATATTCATAATCATTCCTTATTTTTGCAGTAAGATAATAAATATTAAACAATTAGTCAATAATTATGTCTATATGTTTCTAGATAGGCTTGCTGGATACGTTCCTAATATATTGATGTCTTTTGCAAAAAAGGACAGCTCTTCCAATGCGAGCTTCAGGTTTTCTTCATCTGGATGCCCCACCACATCAGCATAAAAGAACGCAACATTAAAATGTGCGCCCACATAGCTTTCTAACTTTGTCATTTGTACGTTGTTCGTTGCAAATCCACCAAGTGCCTTATAGAGCGCGGCAGGGATATTTCGGACTTCAAATGTAATGCTCGTCATAAGGGAGGCGTTTTTATCAAAATGCGTAACAGGCTGTTTTGAAAACACTAAGAATCGTGTGCTGTTATGTTCTGCGTCTTCGATATGCTCTGCCAAAACCTCTAGTCCGTATATATCTGCTGCTAGCTTTGAGGCGATGGCGGCTTGTGATTTATCTTTCATCTGTGCGACATTCATCGCTGAGCCCGCCGTATCAACTTGAACATTCGTTTTGACATCCCCTAATTTTTTTATAAATTTCTTACATTGGGGTATGGCATGTATGTGGCTATGGACTGTTTTTATTTGATCAAGCGTTGTGCCTTTAACGCCTAAAAGATTGTGGTGAATCGGCAAGAAATATTCACCAATAATTTTTAATCCACTTGTCGGAATAAGATGATGAACATCAGCGACACGGCCGGCCAATGTGTTATCGACTGGGATCATCGCGTATATAGCCTGATCGTTTATAACCGCTTGAAACGCCTGATCAAACGTTTTGCATGATAATGTTTCCATGTCTGGATACATTCCTCTACATGCCAAATCCGAGTATGCGCCCTTGGCGCCTTGAAAGGCTATAGTATTTTGATAAGACATATCTTGTTTTCCGCTTCTATTTCATATGTCTAATCTATTGAAAATAGATCAGAAAGATTGTATAAACACCATCGACAAATAGTTGTTTTATAGAGTATCTTCAAAAAGAGATTAAAAGTCAAAAGTAAGCTTACGGACATATTATGAAAGATTTAGAAGCCAATAAGATTTTCGCCGCCATATTGGTAGCCGGTATCATTGCCATGTTTGCAGGGTTTATTGCAGAAGTCGCAACACACCCTCACGAACTGGAAGAGGATGCCATTGCGATTGAAGGAACTGATATTGTTGCAGGTGGTGGCGCTCCTAAAGAGGCGCTTCCTGAACCAATACTTGCCATGATTGCAACCGCTGATGTCGAGCGCGGTCAAAAAGTTTCAAAAGCGTGCGCTGCGTGTCACTCTTTCACAAAAGGGGGTGCTAACGGTGTTGGCCCTAACCTTTGGAATGTTGTTGGCAACCCCAAGCAGGCAAAAGATGGCTACAGCTATTCTGGCGTTTTAAATGTACAAGGCGAAGACAACTGGACATACGCCTCTCTTAATAAGTTTATTGCCAAGCCAAAAAAATACGCACCAGGCACGAAGATGAATTATTTAGGACTTAAAAAGCCTGCTGATCGTGCAAACGTCGTTGCATGGTTGAGAACATTATCAGACTCTCCTAAACCGCTTCCAACTGATGCAGAAATTGCTGCGGAACAAGCCGAACTTGCGCCACCAGAAGACGAAGAAGGTACAGAGCCTGTAAGTGATACGGCTGCGGAACAGGCTGATGCTGCAAACCCTGCGCTTGACGTCGAAACAGATGCGACAGATGCGACAGAGGGGACTGGCGAGACTGACGAGACAAAAGCCGGTGACGAGACTGAAACTGAGTCTGAGGCTGAAACGAGCGCTTCAGAATAATACTCGAATTATACTATTCACATTTCATCAAAAGGGCGTTTATCGCCCTTTTTTTATGATCTCTTGATATGTGTCGATGAATGTTTTCATCACAACTTTTTTGCTAAATAGATCGTTATACGTTTTATGGCCATTTTCAATCAGCGTGTTACGAAGCTCTTGATCTTTACCTGCGCGCCCAAGCTGTTTTGCCAACCCATCAACATCGTCAATTTCACACAAAAGTCCATCAGAGTCGTGCGTTACATATTGTTTTGCACCTGCGGCCTTTGCGGCCACTAATGGCACGCCTGCATGCCAACTTTCGGCTATTACTGTGCCAAATGGTTCATAGCGTGATGGTAGTACACATATGTCGGCAATATTGAGCAACGCATCACGATCGCTACGCCACCCTAAAAACCTTACGCGCTCAGATACACCCAATGTTTCGGCCATGGCGCTATATTTTTCTAGATCGGGGCCTGATCCCGCAAGAAGCGCATAAAAGCCCTCTAGGTCAGGCTTTGTAAGTGCTTCTAATAAAGTATCGACCCCCTTCTTCCAATGCATGCGCGATAACAACAAGATAAGGGGCGCATCAGAGGGTATGTCGAAATCAGCTCTCATAATGGGTGCGTCTTTTTCCAGCGTCCCGAATGTGTGCAATACATAGCAATTTTCAGGAACGCCGCTTTTTTCAACAAGATGGCGTTTAATATCTCTGGTTACGCCTGCGAAGTATTGGCAGTTTTTATAACGTTTTAAATCATAGTAGCCGCCAAACCAGCCGAGTACCGGCATGTTTAAGTTTTTTGGCACAAACGACGAGGCGCGTCCCATCCACGAATGCACAAGGTCTGGTTGAAAATTGTCTACAGCCCTTTGAACAACGCGCTTTGTGTGTCCTGTGATGCGCTCCCAATGATTGTATTTTACGATGTCATACGAAATGTTTCTTTCTTCAAAGGCTTGAATATAGTGGTCAAAATCGCGACAAATCACATGCTGGTCTACTAAACCCTCATCAGCCAATGCTTTTATGGCGTCTAATGAGAACATCTCTGCGCCCCCGACACCTGCGCCAGCAACCATGTGTAAAACTTTAGGTTTTGCCCTATTCTTAGTTTCCGAACTCACTCTATTCACCTTTTGTCAGTTTCATGTATGATGAATTCATGCACGATCATGACATAAATAACAAGCCCCTAAACCCGCACGATTTTCAATCTGAAAAAGCACTCAATGCAGGGCGCGCGGCTCTCATCATTGTTTTTATACTTATATTTGCAAAAGTTATTGCCTATCTTTTCAGTGGATCGGCGAGTGTTCTTTCGACACTTACAGATTCTATTGCTGATGCGATGATGTCGATGACCGCCTTTATCTCTCTTCGGATGTCTTTGAAGCCCGCAGATGACGAACATAGATACGGTCATGGGAAAATTGAGGGGTTGTTTGCCCTTATTCAAAGTGTCGTCATCGCCATGGCAGGTATAGTTGTTGCCTATACGGCCGTAAAACAGCTTCTTTCGCCTGTTCCCATAACGGATCATATTTTAGGAGGGGGCGTTATGGTATTTTCTATCGCGCTCACTCTGCTGCTTGTTGTTATTCAAAAGCGAGCCTTGCGTGAAACAAGATCTCTTGCGATTGAAGCAGACCATGTGCATTACAAATCAGACATCGCAATTAATGCAGGGGTTTTACTTGTCCTTATCGCCACATATTATGGAGCGCCTTTGTGGCTTGACGCTATTTTTGCATTTATAATTGCCCTATACATCTGGCACACCTCCTATGATGTTGGGCGCAAGGCCGTTGACATGCTTTTAGACCGTGAAGTTGAAGATAGTATACGCGACTTGATCAAAGAAATTGTACTTGAGCATGACGAGGTTATGAGCATGCATGATTTGCGCGCAATACGTTCAGGCATGAAGATGATTATCAATTTTGATATTGATGTTGATCCTAACATTCTCCTTTGGTCTGCGCACGAAATTGCTCGTGATGTTGAGCTGTCTCTTTTACAGCAATTTAAAAATGCCGAGATTATGATCCATATCGACCCCGCCGGAAGCCCCGCGGATAGTCGACATGTTCATTAATTTTTAAAGACCTCAAGACTTATTTAGCCGTCTTTTGCTGAGGCTTTCAATTGCGCAGCTGCATCACCTGATTGCTTCATACCTTGAATACCACCTTGGACACCGCCAAGACCTTGTTGGAAGACCATACCACCACCAATTGCGGCATATTGTGTCAAGCTTTGTGCAGCGTCTTGTGCGCTGTCACCGAAACTTGTCACTGATGAGCCCATCCATCTCAAGATACTGTTTGGTATCATGTCAATCAGCTTGAATGAGGACAAAGCCATCATGTACAAGATCACAGCATAAATCACGAGGAAGAACAGCTGGTCAACTTTACCACGCGACCATGAAATCGCTTCTGCAATTGTTCCCCCCCCTGAGGCTGTTGGATCATTGGCGTTAAATCCAGCTGCGTTTACGGTCACAAGATCCCAAATGTTGTTTAAAACAGCAGCCATCGCTGAGAAGATCAGCACAGAGGCAAGCAAGCCAAACACAATGAGAATAGGGCGCAAGAATAACTCGAATATCAAGTAGTAACCGTTAAGCGCGCCGTCTCCTGGAAGACCATCACCATCAATTCTAAGGTGACCAAGCGCCCATAAAGGTGCACCCACCATGGCTTCAAAGATTGTTTTGATCCAGTTTCCGATCGCAAAGAAGAAATATACAAATGGTAAGAACGGAATGACGTAGAACAAAATAAACCCGATTGTAAGACCAAGGCCTGCTATTCCAAACGCAGCGCCCATGCCGGTACATCCCATATCACTACCGCCCAAGGCACACGCACCACCGGCGGCCGCACCAATACCAAGGTTCATGATCGCGCTTTCGATCAAAGCCTTTCCAATTCCTGACAATTGAGCTAGTGGGTGAATATCTCTGTTTTCTGGACTACGCAGGTTAAATAGACCCTCAGTACCAAATAATAGATTAATACCATCTATAATCGGGTTTCCTGTTGATTTTTCATCGAGTGAACTTTCACTGTTTGTCCACGCTAAATAAGTCTGATGATAGACCTTTTGTGCTCTGTCTTCGCCTGCGCGTTTGTAATTTAGCACTTCGTTTTTCACTTTAGGATCTAATTGATCTAAAACACTTACAGTCTTTTCATCCAACTGCACGTGCTGTTGCATTGTATGCACCATCGTTAAAGGATAAGCTTTTTTACTTGGAAGATTTCTGGATGCACCCGTTACCGCACCGTTCATTTGCGCGATACGGTTATACCATATCCCTGCGCCAGCCCAGCCACGTGCCAACATTTGATCTGGAAGATCCATGTCTGTGGTTGTTTGCTGATCGATTACGGCCTGTGCAATTATGTTCTTTACGATTACCGTATATTTTTCAACCAAGTTTTCATAAGCAACCATAGTCGGGCTCACTCCAAAGACTACAGGCCATTCACTTTCCAATGTATACGTACTGCTAGGTATTTGATAAGGGATATTATTGTATATGTAGTCCGCATTTCCACCAGCTATCATTATAAGATCACTGTCCATCCACATGTCGGCTATCATGTCATAGTATCCAGTTTGCACAGTCTGTGCACCCGGCTCGTAAAGGGCTGTGTTTTTAAGCACAAGTTCACCACAATAAGGTTTTACCCCTCCTTTGTGTTGAGTATAACGAGATGGGTTTAGCTCTCCAAATACAATAGAGATATCTCCATTTTGATAAAATGATGTGGCTGTACTATAGTTTGTTACAAGGCCGGCTGTCCCAGAAGCGTTGGAATTTGCATATTTTAAGTACTTCGGAGCTCCTACAGCTCTAACTAAGAACGGAGTAATACTATTTCTTTGGTCTGCTGCAAGTGTCGTTTCAGTTCCACTGACAAACGTACCCCCCTTTTGTTGCATTGCCGCATCCTCAACTATGGCACAAGCCTTAGCTAAAGTCATAAATGTCACCAAATCTCTAACGGTTGGCGCATTGGGTGTTCCAATCATTTCATCAGCATCAACAAGGCCTCCTCCGGCAATAGAGGCTCCTAATGCACCATTAAACGTAAGCCACCCGTTTGTGGCCATATTTGAGCCCATTTTTGCAGCGTATAAAACGATGTATTGTGCGCTGTTAAGACCACTTGAAACAGGCACCAGCAGGCCGATTGCAACAACCAGTCTAATTGGTGCCCAAACAGTGTTGAAGCGTTTCCCAAACGGTGTCCCCGTTTGCGCGGTTTCAGCCGTAATCGAAATAATATGATAAATAATAATAATAACACCAATGATCAGCAGAGCTGTGCTGTAGAATTGGAACATACTGTGCAATGCCAAATGGAAAGGCCATGGCGCCAGTGGCGCTGAGACAACATTTGTAGTGTCGAAATCAAAATTTGCCTGCATACCATAGCAAGGTGTTGCCGTCGTCACACAAGAATCAAAAATGCCCGGGACCCCAAAAACACGATCAAGTAGAATAAAGGCGATGTCTTGGCTTTCCGCTGTTGCCGCCGTTAAAGGCCCCACAGCCGGGTTATTAACACCAAAATATGTACCAAGCCCTGCCGCAATGGCGCTTGGTGACACGATAGCGAGCAGTAAGGCACCAAACTGCACAAATAAGATCACAAGCGCCGCCATCATCACAAAATAAAGTATGATTTTATCTGAATTTTCTCGTTTAAACACGAGGTTTCGGCTGGCTTCTGCGACGACGTGACGAACGCCAAAACGTCCGATATTTGCAGAATATAAATAAGGGTGATGGTTAGGGATAAGCTGGAAAATGTTATATATAGATGCCATGAAGAAGGCAAAATACGAAAATCCTGACGCAAATAATTCGTAGATGCGCGGCAGCAGGCCCGGTAACAGACTATATTTTAAGAATGGTCCGACATGTTTTGTTCTGTCACTCATAAAATTTCCCTAACTTTTTCCTTATTTTTTACCATCTTATATGAAATAGATAAAATTTTAGTAAACTCATCCATATTTTACCATATTATCTTATAGTTTCACATTATACTCAATATAAACCGTTGTTTTAAATATTATTTTGGCGGACTTGCCAAACCACCAAATAGCATACCAGTCGATTTAGCCGTATCTTTAAGTGCGTCCGTCAACTGACCACCCAGCATTCCACCACCAATTGCGGCATAACGAATAAGATTGTCGGCGGCATCTTCTGCCTGATCACCAAATGTTTCAACACTTTCACCCATCCATCTCAAGATACTGTTTGGTACCATATCAATTAATTTAAAGCATGATGTTGCAAGAATATAAATCAATACAACATAAAGTAATGTAAAGAAGAACTGGTCAACACCACTTCTGTAATACTCTGCATCGAAAAATGTTGGCGTACCTGTGCCCGACATATATGTTCCAGGGCTTGTGTATGAATCATAACCAGATAGGTTTGCGGCGGCCAGATCAAATAATTCGTTCATCATCACAGCCATTGCCGTAAATATGCTCAAAGCTGCAATTAACCCAAACACAGTTGCAACAGGTCTGATCATAATTTCAAAAATAAGCAGATATCCATTTCGCGCGGCAGACCCTGCGATACCATCGCCATCAATTTTTAGGTGTGACAACGCCCATAGGGGAATGGCAACCATAGCTTCAAAAATACCCTTTACCCATTTTCCTACAGCAAAGAAAAAGTAAATGAAGGGTAGGAATGGCAAAATATAGTACAATAAAAACCCTGTTGTCAGAGCAATTGTTCCAATTGTAATAAATGTGCCTGAAATACCGTCAACGGCTGCAACATACGGGTTGCCCTGTGTCGCCATTACACCAGAGGCTGCCGAACCAATTAAACCTATTCCTATGTTTCTAATCGCCGCCTCTGTGATACTTTTTCCAAGACCTGCCATTTGCGCCAAAGGATGAACCTCGTTATTTTCTCGAATGTCAAATAATCCATTTGCACCAAACATAGCGCTTAGAACAGTCCCTATGACGTTTGAGTCATTTTCCATTGGCGGCGTAGGGTCAATTGTATCGTTCTGACCGTATTTATAAATCTCGTTAAGATATCCGGCAATACGGTCGGCCTGATCTTCTCCCGTTGCCTTCCAATTAAAGTCCTCACCATTGGGTAGCTGAGGCCCGTATGGGTTTACGTACTGTGAACCGGGAACTTTTTGTTCTCGCTCTTTTGCGACAAACTCCATCACGCTTGGCATGCTTTGCACTTCTGGCATTGCAAAAACGGCAGTTACAATTGAGCCATTGACTTGTGCAATTTGGTTAAACCATATACCGGCACCACCCCACCCTAGATCAAGCTGCATTGAGTCGTAGTCTAGCCCGATATAGCCCGCTAAGTTTCCATCGCTTAAAAACAGATCTAAATTGGCAGAAAGATCTGCTTGTGCCTGAGTGGCTATTGTTCTTAGATAATCTATAGGCGGTGCACCAGTACACCCCCCGCCCCATACAGTTGGGCATGGTGCCGTACTTGGCCCTGAGGTCGTGATACGCTTGTCTGCTGTTTTGGTCGCCACAGAATTTAAGTCAGCACTTCCCCATAGGGCAGATATTAATGCAAAATACACGTTAGATATATCTGTTGCAAAGGGGTTGTCATCAGAATCCTGAGCCAGTCTTATCCCCCCGCAGAAAGGTTTAAAGTTACCAACCTCTTTTGTGTAGTCTGCATTTACGCGGCCATATTGGATAATCATATCTTTTGCGCCGCCAAAATGTGATTTAAGGGCAGCAAATGATGTAACAGGCGCAATGCTTGATCCGTTTACCATGTATGGTGCGATATCATATCCATAAACGCGTTTGTAAATCGCTTTGCACGATACAACTGTGTGATAAAAACGAACCAAATCGACAGTGTCTGGTGCGTTGACTTTAATCACCATATTTTCAGAGCCAGTGCCCAAAGCATTTGAGAGGCTAGAGTTAAATATTTTCCATGTATTTGTACCCAAGCTAGAGCCTATTTTTGCAACGTGAAGCATAAAATACTGCCCCGTGTTTATTCCGTGCGCTAACGGCAGAAGAAGCATAACAGCAAGCACCAATCGCAGTGGCGCATATACACTTGCAAAGCGTTGGCCAAATGGTGTGCCTGTTTGCATGGTTTCTAAAACCAGAACGATCACATAATAAAAAACAATGATCATGCCGACAAACAGCATCGCAAGGCTGTAGAATCTAAATAGTGCATGAAGGCCATCATGAAACGCCCATGGCAGAGGATTCATGGGTGAGGCATCCCCAAGACATGCCACATTTTGACTGATACATGAGCCAAAAAATCCCGGTATTCCAAAAACACGATCCAGCATCATAAACGCCATATCGTCTGTGGGCGGTGTTGTTGTGAAAAACCCTGTTACGCCTGAGGCAACAGCCGGCCCAGAATAAGAGACAAGGAATAATAAAAGCGTGAATAATTGTCCCAAAAGCAAGGCAAAAGCAAGCACGACCAAGCCAAATACAGCAATCTGATCTACGTGGCGTATAGACCATTTCATATTACTGTATGCCTCTAAAAAGACATTAATGACACCAAAGCGGTTGGTATTGTTTTCACTCAGGTAGGGGTGACCCTTAGGGATAAGATTAATAATCGAAAACAGATAAGCAATCAAAGATGCCAAGTATCCGAAATTCAGGCCAAGATCTTTTATGCGCGGAATGATGCCGGGCATCAATGCGTACCTTGCCGATTTCTTTAATAATGTTGCTCCGTTACTCATAATTTCTTATCTAACCATTTTTATTTAGGCCTTAAAGCCTCGCTTAAACCGGCGCGACCAGCCATAGACCCTGCTCCTTCTGAGGCGCTTGTAATTCCATCGCTTAGCGCGGGGGCAAAACGATATGTCGCCATTGAAGAGTATTGATACAGCCCTTCTGCAGGGTCTTTTGCCATGTCTCCAAACGATTTCACACCTGCGTTAATCCAACGGATCACACTGTGCGGGATTTGGTCTATCAATTTAAATACTGACGTTCCTATCAAATATACCACGATGATATACATCACCATGAAGAAAAACTGGTCAACGCCGTTTCTGTAATATCCCATAGTGAGAGGATCATTTACCACCGCGGCTTCTAAGGTGTAGCCCACCAAGTTATCAGTTACGAGATCCCAAATACTATTAAGGACTGTGACAGAGGCTGCAAAAACCGTGGTGGCGGCAACCAAACCAAATAAGATCAAAGTGGGTCTTACGAAAATTTCTAGTAGCAAATAATAGCCGGATACAGATTCTTGAGAAAGCAGCCCATCGCCTTTCAACTTTAGATGCGATAGCGCCCATAACGGTACACCGACCATGGCCTCGAAAATTGATTTTAACCATCCTGACACAGCAAAGAAGCTATATAAAAACGGCATAAAGGGCAGGATATAATATAAAACTGAGCCAATAAGAATTCCTATAAACGCAAGCGCTGTGAAAAATCCGGATAGCCCTGTCATTGCGCCGCCATATCCACCAGCCACTTCATTCATAACACCTCCAACAAATGAAGCGCCAGCTGCAAGGGCTAAATTTGTAATCGCATTTTCGATTAAGTTTCTTCCTACCGCCGACAGTTGCGCCAGTGGGTGTACGTGGTTCATGTCACGCATGGTCATGATCGGTGTCAGACCAAAAATTGTTGCAAGCGATCCTTCAAACGGATTGGCTTTTCCTGCTACACCCCTTGGGTCTGTTGCAGAATCACCACTCCAATACTCAAATGCCTTATATAAAACGCTGTGAATCTCAATATCGTTGCCTCGCAACAGGTCGACATTGCCTGTTCCATCTGCAATAGGCGCAAATGCATCAATCATAGAGACATCGGCATTAGAGCTCATTTTGTAGTTCTTGACCTTCTCCATAACCTCGGGAAATTTAACGGCATGAGGCGTAGAAGATACAGCCACAACCAAGTCGCCATTCCACTCAGCTATTTTATTATACCAGACACCTGCAGTCGCCCATCCTCGGTCAAGATCAGCCGCTGAGAGTTCAAATGGATTAGGGCTAAGCGTCGAGAGGTAGCCCATGGTGTTATCAATGTCTTTATTGAAGGTCTTTTGTAATTCTGATCCAGAATAGGCCTTATGTTCAAGAGGAATGGCTTTGTCCGAGCATGCCCCTACACCAACATAGGAGTAACCAAGGCTACACGGCGCGCCTATAGTATTTTTACCTTTTCCTTCAAGATAATGAGACACCATTTTGTGCCCAAAAGCCTGTGATCTTTGGATTTCTGGTATAGGTGAAACGGCAAGATAATCATCATTAGACAAAGGCGTCATAATATTTGCAAAATAAGCCCATGCCAGCTCACCTTGCAAATAAGGTATCGTTAGCTGGCGATAGGGGAAAACCATTGATCCACAATAGGGGCGTACGTTGCCTGCCATATTGGGGTAATCTGTAGTGCTTTTATGGCCAAAATATACGTGAATGTCGCCGTTATTATAAAATGTCAGCGCATCTGTAATACTGATTACTCCAGGGGATGTAAACGCCAGCTGAGAAACACTTCCGCCTAAATCAGTCTTAATAAAATATGGACGAATATCAATATTTTCCATTTGTTTGTAGGCATAAACACATGTATGGATCAGATCGATATAAGCAGCCAAATTTGTTACATCTGGTGCACGAGGGTGTATGATAAGACCCGGCGTGTCATAAGTTGGAGAGCCATCATAACTCGGTGTTTCGGAGTAAAGGTTCCCATTCACATCGTAGTAGCTGTAATCATCGCCTTGATATGTAGTGTTTGCGTTTGCCCCAAATGGCGAATAAACACCCGTCGTCCCGTTGAACGTAATCCATGCATTTGTGGCAACACCCGAGCCCCATTTTGCCACATATAACAAAGTATATTGCGCTGAATTGAGACCATGTGCGCCCATCGGGATCAAAAGCCCAAGCGCGACAATCAGTCTTAGAGGGCCCCAAATTTTGTGAAATCTTTCACCAAATAGCTGACCTGTAATGGTCGTTTCAGCCACAATCGACACAATGTAGTAGAGAAAAACAAACACAGCCAGCACGAACAGCGCCGAATTGTAAAACTCTAGTATCGCATGTAGGCCGACTTGAAACCCTGTTGGAAATGTAGCGGCACTAATGGAGTATCCCGAGTTATAAATACCCGGCACACCAAAGACGCGGTCTAGCAGTTCAAAGGCTATATCATTGGTTGGTGATGGCGTATCAATGATTGATGCCAATGCATGCGCGCTGCTTGCGAAAAATGACATTAAATATCCAACACCAAACAGCGCAAAAATCACAAGCGCCATCAATGTTGTTACGAAAACAATTAATTTATCGATATTTTTTCGATTTACTTTCAGCTCATTTGCGGTGGCTGAGATCAGAGAAATAATTCCAAAGCGCCCTTGATTATTAGGGTCTAAATATGGATGGGTTTGTGGAAGAAGGCCCAAGTTTTTGTACATAGAGGCCATAAATAATGGCAAATAGTTGAATCCACCAAACAAGCGTTTCAACCTTGGAAACACCTGTGGAAGTGTTGCATACGCAATCACGCTTTTTGGTTTTAATTCAACCCTTTGCACCTATAAAAACCCTCGTAAGATACTCAATAAATCGCAACAATATAAAGCACGATAGATTAAATTTTATTTAATTTCTCTTTATTGTACCACGAGCTTTAAAAATAATGCCAACTTTTTGCCACATTTTTTATCGAAGGGCGCGCTATGCCATGCTCAGTCTTATGATTGAGCTGTCAGATCTAAGCGATTCAAATACTTGCCTTTTACTCTTCTGATGACGATGCTGGTTTTGTCTCGTCATCTGATGAATGGCCGGGTGCGCGGCGTGCAATTTCAACAGGGTAGCCTTGACGTTTGCGCAACGTATTTTTTATGATGTCCCAATCTATATCTTGTGCATCTTCACCGGCCACTTCCATGATGTCAGCAATGTCTTGTTCGTCAACATCATAGTCTGGCAAAACGCCGTCTTTTTCCATAGTTAGCGCATCTTCTAAATCAACATGCGCCTCAAGATATAGCGTATCATCAACCCATGCAGTTTTAATGGGCTGGTTAATGACATTGACTTGTGTTCCGACAGGCACACGGGAAAAGAGCTTTTCAATGCCTTCAGGATACATACGAATACAACCTGAACTGACACGACGGCCAATTCCATAAGGCTTATTCGTGCCATGAATCAAATATGTCGGCCATCCAAGGTAGAGCGCATAATCACCTAAGGGATTTTCAGGGCCCGCCTCAACAACGGCTGGAAGCTCTGGATCCTCATCGCGCATGCGCTGCGTTGGTCGCCACGTAGGCGCTGCTTTTTTTCGCACAACTGTAGTTTTCCCCATCGGGGTCGCAAGCCCTTCGCGCCCTACACCAATAGGCAAAGAGATAGGGTCTTGTGCAGGATCTTGGTAGTAGTAAAGGCGCATTTCAGGCAGGTTAATGACGACACCTTTACGCTGCGCATCAGGTAATATATGCATTTGCGGCAAAATCACTTCCGCGCCTTCACCAGGAATCCATGGGTCAAGATGCGGGTTTGCTGCGCGAATTTCTATGAACCCTAAGTTGTGTGCGCGCGCCATGTGAACAAGTGTGTCCTCATATTTAGCAGTGACTTTTTTCATAGAGCCAATTGCAGATATTGGTTTTTTTACAACAACATCATCTGCCCCCTCTTCAGGGACGGCCTCTTCACTTTTTTCAGTGGCTGTTTTGTTTTTTTCAACGATAGGTTTTTTGTTTGGCATCGCTGCCATTTTACCATCGTCTTGAGCATGCACATTGTGCGAAGCGAGTAGCATTGCCACACATAAAAGTGTGCTAAAAAATTGAAGCGCCATATTGTTTTGATACCTAACTAAGATCTTGTAATGTTGTTGCAACCTTATCCATAAAGGCTTTTGTCGTCAAATAAGACTGGTCTTTACCGACAAGAAGAGCCAAGTCTTTTGTCATATCGCCATTTTCTACAGTTTTGATGCAGGCCTTTTCAAGTCTGTCTGCAAAGGCGACCAGCGCGTCATTTCCGTCAAACTGCCCACGATAGCGCAGACCCGTTGTCCAAGCAAAAATTGATGCAATGGGGTTTGTTGATGTTTCTTTGCCGTCTTGATATTGGCGGTAATGCCTTGTTACTGTCCCGTGTGCGGCCTCGGCCTCTACGGTTTTTCCATCGGGTGTTAGCAAGGCTGATGTCATCAGCCCTAATGAGCCAAATCCTTGCGCCACAATATCAGATTGAACATCTCCATCATAGTTTTTACACGCCCAGACGTATCCGCCCTTTGTTTTAATCGCAAAGGCCACCATGTCGTCAATAAGGCGATGCTCGTACCACAATCCTTTTTCTTCAAAGGTATCTTTGAATTCAGCCTCATAAACAGCCGAGAAAATCTCCATAAATTTGCCGTCATATGCCTTTAGAATTGTATTTTTCGTCGACATGTAAACGGGGACGTTTCGCGATAAACCGTAGTTAAAGCATGCGCGTGCGAACCCCTCAATTGAGGCATCTAAATTGTACATACCCATCGCAACACCTGCATCAGGGAAGTCAAATATTTCATGTGTTTCGGCTTCCGTACCATCCGCAGGCGTAAATGTCATGGTCAACTTTCCTGCTTTTGGGATTTTAAGGTCTGTTGCCTTATATTGATCACCAAACGCATGACGGCCTACAATAATAGGTTTTTCCCAACCTGGAACGTAACGCGGGATATTGTCGCATATTATTGGCTCGCGGAAGACTGTTCCGCCCAAGATGTTTCTGATCGTGCCGTTTGGCGAGCGCCACATTTTCTTCAACCCGAACTCTTCGACGCGGGCCTCATCCGGTGTAATGGTTGCACATTTGACGCCAACGCCATGTTCTTTGATAGCATTAGCCGCGTCAATTGTCACTTGGTCGTTAGTTGCGTCACGATTTTGTATGGAAAGATCGTAATATTTTAAATCAATATCCAGATATGGCTCAATGTAATAATCTTTGATCCACGCCCAGATAATGCGTGTCATTTCATCGCCATCAATTTCTACAACCGGGTTATCGACTTTAATTTTTTGCATATCTAAAATACTCCTTCAATTTCCAAGAAGAGAGTATAGCGTTTTTTCACTAAAAAAGAAGGGGGCGTGCGTTAGCCGATTTTATTCCAAATCGCATCATCACCCAATGTTTCAATTAATTGATCATGGGCAGCGGCCTCATCTGGGTTTAAGACATATTTACGCGGCTCGCGGAATGGTCGTTCAACCTTTACCGTATCATTGGCATTCTTAGATGCGCTTTCGTCGCTGACATCTATGCCTAGCCCATGTTGACGACCGCCGTTAAGCTCAAGATACACCTCGGCCAGTAGTTGGGCATCCAAAAGCGCGCCGTGAAATTCCCGCGAGGTATTATCAATACCGAAACGACGACAAAGCGCATCTAGGTTGGCAGGAGAGCCCGGAAATTTTTTACGAGCAATTTTTAATGTATCAATTGCGTCTTTTAATCTGAATTGCGGAAAACCTAGTTGTTTTAGCTCCCAATTCAAAAACTTGATATCAAATTCGGCATTGTGAATGACCAAGGCAGAATCGCCACAAAAATCTAAAAAATCACCCACGATTTCAGAAAATACGGGTTTGTCTTTCAAAAACTCTGTAGTGATCCCGTGAACAGCAACAGCCTCTTCAGGAACATCACGCTCACCATTAATGTATTGCCAGTATGTTTTTCCTGTTGGCACATGGTTGAACACTTCAACACACCCGATCTCAATTATGCGGTCTCCAGACTCGGGATCAAACCCTGTTGTTTCAGTATCGAGTACAATCTCTCTCATGGTTTTTGCCTTACTTACACTCTGCCTTACACTCTGCCATTATGCAGGCGCGCACTCGGCGTGTGCGTTTAATTTTTTGATATCCTGCAACATAGCACGCAATTGAGAAAAACTTCTAGAGCGTCCAAGCCCCGTTTGCACAACAAAGTCAGACAATCTCTGTTTTTGTAAATCTGGCACTTGAGATTCCAGTATTGCATTGAACTTATCTAGTGTCATGTTGGGCCTTGCCATCACGCGCTGTGTTTGAATATGAAATGGCGCAGTGACTGTAACGGTATAATCCACGCGATCCTGCGCGCCAGTTTCAAACAATAAAGGAATATCAAGCGCGACAATTTTCATGCCCTTAACGTGCATTTGTTTTATAAATTGGCGTTGGGATTCTTGCACAAAGGGATGAACAATCGATTCCAGCGCGCCTTTTTTATCAGGATTGCCAAACACGATTTCGCCAAGTTTTTTACGATCTATACGATTCTGTTTTTTATTGTAGGCCTTGGGAAAGGTTTTTACGATTTCATCGAAGACTGTACTTCCGCTTTTTAAAGCGGCATGTGCCGCCTCGTCTGAATCATGGACAGGCACACCTAAGCGCATTAACATTTGGGAGGCCGTTGACTTGCCCATGCCAATTGAGCCTGTGATACCAATGACAATCATTTTAATACCTTTTCAATGAGGTCATCGTCTACGTCTGGCTTGATGCCATACCAAATCTCGAATGCTTTTTGCGCTTGATATAACAACATGCCGATGCCTGTGACGGTTTGGTTGCCCCGTGCTTGGGCTTGCTCCAACAGCGGTGTTATTAGGGGCGCATAGACGATGTCATAAACCGTTGCTGTTTGGGGGAGGTTATCAAGATTTATTTCAAGAGGCGCTTTTCCCGTCATCCCCAATGACGTTGTGTTAATCAAAAGATTGGCATCTAATAGCGCCTCTTCTTTTTGATCCCACGGCATAACATAGCCGCCCATATCGGCGACAATATCGCTGGCATTGGCAATGGTTCGATTGCAAATGCGCACTATAGGTACGCTTTTTTGTTTTAACGCATAGGCAATGGCGCGTGCAGCGCCTCCAGCACCCAAAATAACAGCGGGGCCTTTTGTCCAATCAAAATTTTTGACGCTGTTTTCAAGGTTTTCGATAAATCCATAAGAATCTGTATTGCTGCCCCATAATTTATCCCCTTTGAAATAAAGCGTGTTGACCGCCCCTATTTCATAAGCATCACGATCGCGCGCATCACAATATTGCATGATGTCTTGTTTATGAGGGGCTGTGACGTTAAATCCGTTATAGCCCGCCGCAATTAGCTCGCCAAATTCGTGTTCTAACGCAGCAGGGGGTATATCAATGGCTGCGTAATCACCTTTCACACCATATTTTTCAATCCAGTGTTTATGAATAATGGGAGATTTACTTTGTTTGATCGGGTGCCCTAGCACTGCCAATTTTTTATAATGATCATCTGACATGTTGGGGTCTAACTCTTTACTAAACCGTCTAGGTTCATTTCAGTCCAAATTTTGATGCCGCCCATCATGTTGTAAATTTCAACATCAGGGTTTTGTGTTTCCTGATAAAAACTTGCCGCCTTTAAACTTCGCCCCCCCATCAGACATTGAAAAATAATAGGTTTATTGTCTGGATTGACCAAATTTTGCGCCTCATTTTCAAAGCGGCTCAGTGGCATATGCGTTGCATATTTTATATGGCTGTCATCCCATTCTTCTTGTTCACGCACATCGATTAAAATCGCCTCATTGTTTTTTAGTCGTTCCAAGGCTTCTGGCGGGGTGATTTCATTGATCATGAATTTTTGTCCTTATTTGATATGAGTAAAAGCTTTTGCGATTACATAGGTGTTTCTATATAGTCAGTATCTATGACAGACGACCTTTTTTCAATAGCTGATAAAGCGCCCCAACAAGCCAAACCCCAACACCGCACTAACGCTCCAGAAATGAGTGTTTCTGATCTTGCGATGTCTTTGAAACGCGCCATTGAAGATTCATTTGGGCGCGTTCGCGTGCGAGGAGAATTATCACGCGTCAAAATTCATAGCTCCGGTCATATGTACTCTGACATCAAGGATGAAAATGCGGTGATTAATGCTGTGTGTTGGCGCGGACAGGTTGCGAAGCTCTCGGTTCGCCCCGAAGAGGGATTGGACGTTATCTGTACTGGTAAAATTACAACCTATCCTGCGCGCTCAAACTATCAGCTGATGATTGAAAGTATGGAACTGGCAGGCGAAGGCGCGCTTTTGAAAATGTTGGAAGAGCGCAAACGCAAATTGGCTGCCGAGGGTCTTTTTGCGCCAGAGCGCAAAAAAGCGCTTCCCTTTATGCCTAAAAAGATTGGGGTCGTGACATCTGAGACGGGCGCCGTTTTTCATGACATCTTGCATCGTATCCGTGATCGTTTCCCCTGCCATGTAGTTTTATGGCCCGTGGCTGTGCAAGGAAAGGGCGTTGAGACACAAATTGCCAACGCCATTCGCGGATTTAATATGATGGCAGAAAAACCTGACGTGATGATTGTGGCACGGGGCGGAGGATCGCTTGAGGATTTGATGGCGTTTAATGAGGAAGTGGTTGTGCGCGCCACTGCGGAAAGCCAAATTCCTATTATTTCAGCCGTTGGTCACGAAACTGATACGACTTTGATTGATTATGCCTCTGACAGGCGCGCACCGACGCCTACAGGCGCCGCAGAAATGGCCGTTCCAGAGCGTATGAGCCTTATGGCACAAATTGAAGATGATGGAATACGCCTTAAAAAATCAGTGCGTCGCTTATTGGTTGAGGCCAAAACAAGACTTGATACGCGCGTTGCCCAGCTTGGGCATCCTGCGCAGCTATTAGATACAAAAACGCAAAAACTTGACCATTTGGGCGAAACACTCTCGCGTGTGTACGAACGCTTTATTTCACGCAAGCAAAATAGATTGGTTGAGCTGAGTGCCAATATTCGCCACCCCAAAGACCTTGTCGCAGAAAAACAAAGATACCTCGAGACAAACGCGCAGCGATTGGCAGGACAAGGGCAGAAAATTTGTGACAAGCCTAAGCAAAATCTAGCTTACTTAGGACGTATGCTCCATAGCCTATCGTTCAAGGCGACATTAGATCGGGGCTTTGCGGTTGTACGTGATGAAAATAACAAACCAATTACTGACCCTAACCTCATTCACGCAGGGCATGAATTACATATCGAGTATAAAGACAGCAAGATTGTAAAAGCGCGTGCTGAGTGAGGTCTTTGATAACCTCTAACGCAAGCTTTTTTCTTTATTTTTAATATTTTATGATATAATAAGTTTATTATGAGATTACCGTTACATGAGCTTTTGGAACAGTTGGGCGTCGGGTATGTCCTTGGTGGATATCAAACGCACCCATGGTCACATATGAATTATGAGACAGGTCAAACATGCAGTGCAGAAGTGCGCATGGGCCCTGATGAAGATGAGCTCGAAATAGAACTGCAAATGATGTATGACACCCCACCAGAAGGTACTCCACCACTTCAACAGCTAATGAATATGGTTGCAAAGCGCCAAGCTGACGGAAAATGGGAGATTAAAATCTTACGCATCAAAGGTGAAAATAAAGTTGATGCTTTTTCTGGATGGGCAGGGAAAGCGTGCGAGCTTTTTCGCGCTTGTACGCGTAAATTGATGGCAGAGGACATGCCTGATTTTGACGAACTGCTTGATGATATTTTCAGAGATGGGCGTCGTACAGGCGGAAGTACAGGTCAAGGCGGCGGCAAGCAACCTAAAATCAAACCAGGCCAGCTTTTGGATGTGAAAAAAGGTATGGGCTTTTAAAATAATACCCATGAATGACACCATGCGCATCGCTTTCTTGAACTTTTAACGATAAACAATATATAATCATATCATGGCAAAATTACCTATTCTTATTAACCCTGAGCCTGCGCTCCAAACTAAATCTGAAAGTGTTGGAGAGGTTAACAGTGCTGTTCGTAAACAAATGCAAGATATGTTGGAGACAATGTATGATGCACCTGGAATTGGATTGGCGGCTAATCAAGTTAATGTCTTGAACCGTGTATTGGTTATGGATTTAGCTGATACGGCAAAAGGTGAAGATAAATCTCCGATTTGTATGGCAAACCCTGAAATTATTTGGGAATCCGATAATCTAAGCAGTTGGAATGAGGGATGTTTATCGTTGCCCGAACATTATGCCGAGGTTAAACGCCCTGCGATTGTGCGCGTGAAATATTTAGACGAAAATAATGATTTGCAAGAAGGTGAATTTGAGGGGCTTGCCTCTCATTGTGTTCAGCACGAAATTGACCATTTAAACGGGATTGTGTTTACAGACCACCTCTCTCGCCTAAAACGAAACATTATTTTGAAAAAAGTTGCCAAAATTAAAAAAGGCATGGATATCCTTTAAATGCTTTAAAGCGGTACGCTTTTTCTGCTATAAACCTTAAATGATTGAGAATAAACTTCGTATTATCTATATGGGCACACCCGATTTTGCTGTGCCTGCACTTCGTGCATTGATTGATTCACACCACGAGGTGGTGGCTGTGTACACACAACCACCTCGCCCCAAAGGACGCGGACATAAAATGCAAAAGTCTCCTGTCCACGACCTTGCAGATATTCACGATATTCCCGTTTATAATCCTGTGTCGTTCAAAAAAGACAAAGAAGCAGTACAAACTTTCAACTCACATAACGCCGATATTGCAATTGTTGCAGCGTACGGATTAATCTTGCCACAAAATGTATTGGACGCGCCAAAACATGGCTGTTTAAACATTCATGGGTCATTATTGCCTAAATGGCGGGGCGCCGCGCCTATTCAATACTCTATTTGGAAGGGTGACAGCCAAACCGGTGTGACCATCATGCAAATGGAAGCAGGGTTAGATACAGGCCCGATGATTAGCAAACAAACATGTGAAATTACCGAGCAGACGACATCACAAAGCCTTTATGACGAGTTATCAGATATGGGCGCTGCGATGTTATTACCAATCTTGCGCACGTTGTCTGAGGGGCAAGATTTAAATCCCGAGATTCAAGATGATAGCCTCAGCACGTATGCCAGTATGCTTGATAAGACAGATGGTCTTATCGACTGGTCTATGACAGCGTCTGAAATAGACCAACAAATACGCGCCCTTAATCCATGGCCTGGCACACACACTACGCTTGGCGGGGCAAATTTCAAAATCAAATCAGCCATTGTAGCACGCGATGTTCAAGCCAATATCAATGAGGTAAAAACAATTGGGCGTATTTTTAGCAAGCAAGGGCATGTATTATGTGGTGAGCGCACAGTTTTACAACTCACACACGTACAGCCCCCCAATAAAGCCGCAATGGATTTTGCCTCGGCCTTAAACGGTCAGTATTTAACCGTTGGTGACACGCTAGGGCAAGACAAATAATATGAGCGTACAGCGTTGGAAAATCACTGTTGAGTATGACGGAACAAATTATTCCGGGTGGCAAATCCAAGAAGACCATATTGCCTCAATTCAGGGCAGCCTAGAAAAAGCACTTTTCAAATTCTGCCAACAAAAAATCCGCGTACAAGGCGCAGGGCGTACAGACGCAGGCGTTCATGCAAAAGGACAGGTGGCGCATTTTGATTTAGATTACGGTACACGCGATCTAACCCCCCATGATCTACTCATGGCAATTAACGCCCATCTAAGGCCACAACCCATCTCTGTGATTAAAGCAGAAAAGGTCTCTAGCGATTTTCACGCGCGCTTTGGTGCTAAACAAAAACTTTATACCTATCGTGTTATCTGTCGTTCTGCGCCGCTCACATACGACCGCACACGTGCATGGCACGTTAAGAAGAAAATTGATATTGACGCTATGAAAGAGGCTTGCCCCGCATTGCTGGGCACACATGATTTTACTAGCTACCGCGCAGCAGGATGTCAGGCCAATTCCCCCATACGTACGCTTGATCGGCTAGATGTCGAGGCACGTGAATACGACCCTTTTGGGGGTGTGGAAATTTTGATCCATGCGGGGGGACAGTCATTTTTATATAATCAAGTTAGAAATTTATCAGGCTCTTTGATTATGGTTGGCGAAGGAAAATGGCCCCCTCATGCGTTAAAAGATGTATTGGATAAAAAAGACCGTACATTGAGCGGTCCGACGGCCCCCCCGGAAGGGTTAACAATGGTCAAAATAGATTATACAGGTTAATAGATGAAACATATTTTTCATACTTTATTTACGTTTTTTTGTGTTCTTACGATGTTCACACAAAGCGTACGAGCAGAGCAAATTCTAACCTACACTGTGTATGCAGGCGGCATTAACGCGGTTGATGCCTCCATAAATCTTGATGCTAACCCCAGCAAATACGATTTATCTTTTGAGGCAAAAACACGTGGATTTTTAGGTAAACTTGCGCCGTGGTCGGGCATATTCAAAAGTACAGGTATTGCCGATAAAGAGGGCGTGTACGTACCCAACCAACATATTGTGACATCTTCTTGGAAGGACGAGGTTGAGGTTAAGAATTATAGCTATGAGAAAGGTGCTTTTCAAAAGCTGACGATCACCGAAGATGGAAAAGATCGTAGCCCTAAAAAAATTGATGAGGCGCTGACAAAAAATACCACAGACTTAATCACGGCCAGTTTGAACGCGATGAAAAGCGTACATGAAACAGGAACATGTGACAGCCAAGCAGATGTTTTTGATGGTAAACGTCGTTTTACGATGATGTTCAAATTCAAAGACACCGAGACATTGACGGCCAATCGCTACAATAGTTACTCGGGCAATGCCATACGCTGCATCGTTGAAATTGAACCCATTACCGGTAAATGGCATGAAAAGCCCCGCGGATGGCTATCAATTCAAGAACAGGGCCGTAAAAAGGGGTCTTTGCCAACCGTCTGGTTTGGGCAAGTGAACGGCAGCGAGGTGTATGTGCCTGTAAAAGTGCGCGTCAAAACTGACTATGGGACGTTGTTCATGCACCTAAAATCTATTCGTAATCAATCTTAGTGCCTCTTATTCAAAGCGGTGAAAATTATCGTAGTCACCAGAATGAATTGGGTGTAAAATTATTGTCATGATCAGCATACACACTCACCCTCTTACAATTATTATTCTTGCCGCGGGCCAAGGCTCCCGCATGCGGTCTGACATTCCCAAAGTTTTGCACAAAGTTGCGGGAAAAAGTATGATCGGTCATGTTTTAAAAACAGCGGAGGATATGGGCGCCCAAGATATATATGTCGTTGCAAGCCCTGATAACAAAGACGCACTTGAAAAAGAGGTGAGCCCTTACCAAACTGTTATACAACACAAGCCAATGGGGACTGCGCATGCTGTAATGGCGGCTCGTGAGCAGATTGAAAAGGCTAAGGGCACAGTGTTGATTTTATATGGCGATGGGCCCTTATTTAAAGCAGACACGCTGCTTGATTTTATCAAGAGCTTTGAACAAAACGAGAAAGCAGGGCTTGCGTTTTTAGGCATGAGGCCTGAAGACCCCACCGGTTATGGCCGTATGAAAACCGACTCTGATGGTTGTGTGATGAGCATTGTTGAGGAAAAGGACGCCAGTGCTGAGGAAAAGGCAATCAATTTATGTTGGACAGGCGTCATGTGCGCAGACTCTAAGCACCTCAACGGGTGGCTGTCGCAGATCAATAATGATAATGCGCAGGGCGAATATTATTTGCCTGATCTTCCCCCTATCGCTCAAAAAAGTGGTTATACAACTATAAGCGGTTTATGCCCTATTGAACAAACACTCGGCGCAAATACACGCGCGCAAATTGCTATATTGGAGAAAAAAATGCAGGAACAACTTCGCAAAAAAGCCATGGATAATGGCGCCACTTTGATTGATCCCGACACTGTGTATTTGTGTGAGGATACGCAAATCGGGCGTGACGTCATCATTGAACCGAATGTGTTTTTCGGCCCTGGTGTTATTGTCGGTGATGGGTGTCACATTAAAGCGTTTTCTCACCTTGAGGGCGCCACATTACACACTGGTGTTGTGATTGGTCCTTTTGCGCGCCTCAGACCTGGCGCCGTTTTAGAGGATAATGTCAAAATTGGTAACTTTGTTGAGGTCAAAAATGCGCGCATGGGCAAAGGCGCAAAAGCCAATCACCTTAGCTATGTTGGCGATGCAGAAGTGGGCACGGGCAGTAATTTAGGTGCGGGTACCATCACATGTAACTATGATGGCACAAACAAATTTAAAACAACAATTGGTGACAATGTGTTTGTTGGGTCAAACTCAACCTTGATTGCCCCCATTACATTGGAAGATGGCGCCTATATCGGGGCGGGTAGTACGATAAGTAAAGATGTCCCAAGTGATGCGCTTGCTGTGGCACGCTCTCGGGCTATCATCAAAGATGGTTGGTCGAAACGAAAGAAAGCCTAAGCTTTGTGATTGTCACGAATGGCAATTGTCCAACGGGATAAAATCTTTTCAATTTCATCTTTGCGGATAGGCTTTCCTATATAATCGCTCATACCCATATCAAAACATTTTTCCTTGTCGCCCTTCATCGCATTGGCTGTAAGCGCGATGATTGGTGGTATATGATACATATCATTATACTCCATCTGGCGGAGGATACGCGTTGCCTCAAATCCGTCCATAATAGGCATTTGAACATCCATTAAAATCAGATCGTAAATATCTTTTTCAACGCATTTAATGGCTTCTTTACCATCACTCGCCATAGTGACCTTGTATCCTAGTCGCTCTAAGATCCCCTCAACAACCATCTGATTTGTGATATTGTCTTCGACCACTAAAATGTGGTACTTGCGCCCTCCTCCTAGACCTATAGCGGGCGTGGCTGCATGCACAACATTTGTTGGTAGAGGTTTGGGGGCCAATTCCCCCTGTTTTTCATCAATTTTTAATGGAAGCGTTACACAAAATGTAGAGCCAATGCCGGGTGTACTGTCGACAGTAATTGTACCGCCCATAATTTCTACAAGCTGTTGGCAAATCGTTAGTCCCAATCCCGTGCCTCCATATTTTCTAGTGGTTGAGGTATCGGCTTGTGAGAATTTATCAAAAATTTTGTCCTGTACGCCTTTGGCTATACCCACACCGCTATCAGTAACAGATATTTGAATGTGCGCACTACTCATACGTGGCTCATCTGCAAGCGAGACTTCTAATGCTACCCCTCCTCGTTCAGTAAATTTTATAGCATTCCCGATTAGATTTTGAATGATTTGTTCTATACGTACGTAATCCCCAATAATATATTGTGGGGTATCGGGATGTATTGATCTTTCAAACTTCAGACCCTTGGCGCGCGCGCGCGGCGACAATAACGCCACAACATGATCAATCGTTTTAAACAAATCCATAGGGACAGGTTCAATTTCAAATTTACCGGATTCAATTTTTGAGAAATCCAGAATGTCATTGATAATATTGAGTAATGATTCAGCCGAACTTACCACAGTTTGTGCGTATGTTTTTTGTTGGTCAGTTATAGACGTATCTAATAATAGCTCTGTCATCCCGATAATGCCGTTCATAGGCGTCCTCAGCTCGTGGCTCATTGTGGCAAGAAACTCACTTTTTGCCATATTGGCGGCTTCGGCTTTTAAGCGCGCCGCTTTCAATTCTTCTTCATAATTACGGCGATCAGTTATGTCTCTTGCGATTGTTGTGAAGTGAGTGATCTCACCGTCCTTGTTGGGGACTGGTGCGATACTTAACTCCATCCAAAACTCTGTTCCATCCTGTTTGTAGCAGATTAATTCACCATCGTATGGCTGGCTAGATTTGAGCAGTCGGCGCATGGTCTTTAGCTGCCGAATATCTGTTTTTTCGCCATACAAGACCCCTGTGTCTTTTCCCATCAACTCTTGGCGCGTATATCCGGTTATGTCCAAAAAGGCATCGTTCATGTAAATCATTTTTGGACCATGATAGCTCATATGCGCTTCTGTGATGACAACGCCATCATAGGCGTTGATGACGCCCGCTTCTAACAATCTAACATTTTGATGTAATTCTTGATTGAGCGCGTAAAGCTCGGTGCTTTTTTCTTCGAGAAGTTTTTCAGCTTGCGCGCGAGCTTTTTTTTCACGTGCTAGACGACGTGTTAATTGTTCGCTGGTAAGGGTTGGTTTTTCAGGCTGAGGAGACATGTTTTTTTAATGTAAAAATGCGCCCAAAATATTCCCCCTCATTATTATCAACGGCATCAATCGTGACGTTTTCCTTGTAGTGATCAACGCACCCTCTAATCAATCCTGCAGCCAAATCAGCAAAAGGGCGTTTCGATCGGTATGTCATAATCATTGTGCGATCATCGGGACGCTGGGTTGAGAACTCTGGAAGCTCGGCGTCGTTATATAGTTTTTTTACTTCTACATGAATGTGACCATCGACGCTTTCTAAAAAATCAAAGCTGGTCGGTTTGTCTTTAAAAAATTGTGGTTTCATCTCGTAAAATCTCGTGAACAGATACTCACCATATTTAAAAACTAAATCCTGTGCAGGTAGGCCTGATTTTTCACTGAGCGCTGTGACCAATTGTATCATTTCGCCATGGCAGTACGTCCCTACCGCGGTGTATGCGCCTTCTGATTCAAGTTCACACATATCAATCACATCGTCCATCATGTCAGGACCGAACACGTGGTCGACCATTTCACACAGTTCGCTAAAAACAATCCCCTTCATAGTTTGTCACTTCCCCCGTTTAATCTGAAAATATAAACAAAAGGATAGCAAGCAATCGGTGTAAAATCGATTCTATCATACGCTTGTACGTATTAAAAAAGGCTACCCACAATATTGGATAGCCTTTCTTTTAAATCTTTATCTTATATGGATAAAATAAGAGCTGGGGGGATGAATTACATCATGCCGCCCATGCCGCCCATTCCACCCATACCGCCCATGCCGCCCATGCCAGCACCGGCGTCACTGTCTTCCTTTGGAAGGTCAGCAACCATTGCTTCTGTCGTAATCAAAAGACCTGCTACTGAAGCTGCATTTTGGATGGCAGAACGTACAACCTTAACAGGATCGATGATACCTGCTTTTACAAGGTTCGTGTATGTGTCAGTTTGTGCGTCGTAACCAAAGTCATTGTCTTTTTGGTCAAGAAGTTTTCCAACAACAATAGATCCTTCGACACCAGCATTTTCAGCAATCTGACGAATTGGGGCTTGTAGCGCACGACGTACGATTTCAATCCCTGCATTTTGATCGCTGTTTGCACCTGTCATACCTTCAAGAGCACGTGTTGAGTATAGAAGAGCTGTTCCACCGCCGGCAATAATGCCTTCTTCAACAGCAGCGCGTGTTGCATGCATAGCATCATCAACGCGATCTTTCTTTTCTTTCACTTCAACTTCTGTGGCTCCACCAACGCGGATCACAGCAACACCACCAGAAAGTTTTGCAAGGCGTTCTTGCAACTTCTCTTTGTCGTAGTCTGAAGATGTGTCTTGGATTTGCTGACGGATTTGAGCACAACGCGTGTCAATGTTTTCCTTAGAACCAACGCCATCAATGATTGTTGTATCATCTTTAGTGATGCGAACTTTTTTCGCAGTTCCAAGCATATCAATATTTACATCTTCAAGCTTGATACCAATTTCTTCAGACACAAGCTGTGCACCTGTCAAAATAGCCATATCTTCCATCATTGCTTTACGACGGTCACCAAAACCTGGTGCTTTTACAGCAGCAACTTTCAAACCACCACGCAGTTTGTTCACAACGAGTGTTGCAAGCGCTTCGCCTTCAACATCTTCTGCTATGATCATAAGTGGACGACCTGATTGCACAACTGATTCAAGAATTGGCAGCATTGGCTGTAGGTTTGTTAATTTCTTGTCGAACATCAAGATGAATGGATCATCAAGTTCGCACACCATTTTGTCAGAGTTTGTGACAAAGTAAGGTGACAAGTAACCACGATCAAACTGCATACCTTCAACAACTTCAAGTTCTGTTTCCAGACCTTGTGCTTCTTCAACAGTGATTGGGCTTTCTGTTCCAACGCGGTCCATAGCTTCTGCTAGTTTTTCACCAACAGTTGTGTCGCCGTTTGCAGAAATTGTTCCTACTTGTGCGATCTCAGAATTTTCTTTGATTTGTTTTGCACGAGCGTGAAGATCTTCAACAACTTTTGCAGCTGCCATATCAATACCGCGCTTCAAATCCATTGGATTCATACCCGCTTCTACTGATTTGTTTCCTTCACGAATGATTGCTTGTGCCAAAACAGTCGCAGTTGTTGTACCGTCTCCAGCTAGTTCGTTAGCTTTAGAGGCAACTTCTTTCACCATTTGTGCGCCCATGTTTTCGAACTTGTTAGGAAGTTCGATTTCTTTGGCTACAGACACACCGTCTTTTGTAATGCGTGGTGCGCCATATGATTTGTCCAAAACAACGTTACGACCTTTTGGTCCCAATGTTACTTTCACAGCGTCAGCCAAAACGTTCACACCTGTGAGCATTTGTTTACGGGCATCTGTGTTAAATTTTACTTCTTTTGCAGACATGGATATTTCTCCTTTTTATATCTCGCGTTTTAAAAATTAGGCAGCAATAATGCCCATAATGTCAGTCTCTTTCATAATCATCAGCTCTTCGCCGTCGATTGTGACTTCTGTTCCTGACCATTTTGTAAATAGAACTGTGTCGCCAACTTTAACATCTAACGGACGAATATCGCCGTTGTCGTTTACGTGACCTGTTCCTACTGCGAGAATTTCACCTTCTTGAGGTTTGTCTTGCGCTGTACCTGGAATGATGATTCCACCAGCTGTTTTTTCTTCTTGTTCTTTACGGCGAACAACAACCCTATCATGTAAAGGACGGAATTTCATAATCTCCATCTCCTCTTTCTTCTTTTTTGGTTAAACTTAGCAGGCTTTCATCATCCTTATCACAGCGATAATGAAAACCCCTACCATGCCGCGCCCATATCCATGGGAAACAGCTCCTCTGATATAGAACTTGGGACGAAAAAATTCAAGGGAATTCTTGGGATTTTTGGCAATAAGGTGAACAATTCTGCGCGTTTGGTCTTATCGTTTTTTACGTGTTTATAATTTTTTTACGAAATGGGCGTAAAATAAAAATATGATTACGGTTGATAACGACTTAACAGCGCAAATCTCTGATCAGTATCGTCTGACGACAGCCGAGATTATTTATCATATGCCTGATCACCCTTCTATGCTTCAAAGTTATATTTGGCAGGAATATGATATTTCACCCAAATTCCCCGAGCTCAAAAAGTTTTTAGATTTTTGGACGCGTGATTTAGACGGACCGCTACACTCTGTTTATGTTGCGAGTAAAAAAATTATCAGCCCCGCCGAGTTTCGGGCCACAGATTTTGAAATCACGATTCAATAAGCAATATATTGACATATTCTCTGTTTCTTTGTAATGTCTTGCATGCTATAGAGTGTGAGTATGACAAGATTAACACCCCAAATTATCGAAAAAGCCAAGGTCGGGCATCAGATCATTCCTACTGATACACTTTTAGGGTGGCTTTATCAGCTGGGTTTTACAACGCGTCAGCCTGCGGGCGGCTCGTCACATATTACCGTGAAACCTCCCAAGGATTTGGACATTGATCCAATTACTATTGTTAAAAAAACTAAAAAAGTCGACTACCAAAGAGATGTTGCAAGGGTTTGCTTACTGGCTCTTGAACAAAAGGACAGTAAAAAACACTCGCGCACCGTTCAAGAATTTTCAAAAAGTAGCGGACAAAATTTAAGCTTAGACGATCAATGTAAAAATCCTGATTATCGTATTATCCATGACAAAGTTGATGATAAATATTATCTGCAACACATGTCTTTTTCTCAAATCGTTACCGAGTTGCCAGGCTACATTGAAAATGAGCCGTACCCGTTTGAAAGCTACGAAACATATCTTGATAAACGACGCACTAAACTTGAAAAACTATTGAGTGAAGCCACGGAGAATAAGGGCTTTAATATGGTGCGCTACGCAAATGGTACGATTTTTTTAGATCATGATGCCTATCCTGTTGATTTGCACCTCAAGGCATTTAGCACTAAAAACCCTCAATTTACTATACACTCCGAACTAGAGCAGACATTTGAACTTGTTGACACTTGGCACGATAAAACGAGCCTGTTCTTGGACAAGATGATTGAAGCCCATGACGGCAAGCAACGTCAACACCCCACTAAAGACCAAGTTTCTTATGATTTTGATTTATATGGCAGAAAACTCACATATACATTTGAGATAAAAAGCGGTTTCATCCCTTACGAGCAGGCAATGAATGCTTTTTTTGATTTTAACAATAAGTATTTCAGAATCCTACCTCGTATTCTGCGTGATACCTATGGTTTAGAACACTCACAAAATGAACAAGGCTCGTTTGTGCTCAAGCACCCCTATTTTCCAGACATGGAGCCTATACAACTAGATAGCTTTGATCCCTCTTATGTGTCGCCCAGTGAGATTCTTAAGGTTATTGATGAGGCATTTCCTGAACGAGCGAGAAAAATTGTTGAATATAACGATTTAAAAGAACGACAAAGAGACGATTGTCACAAGCTCGATCAATATCTAGAGCAAATCAATAGCCGAATTAACGAAAACATGTCACGTCTCAGCACCCTTCTCAACTCTAATCAAGGATGCGTGCTTAACACGCCAGATCGTCGATCTATTAAACAATGTGGCAGGCTGCAAAACATCTCTTTTTCGATCAATGGTGAAAAGATGTCACTTAAGGGTATGACGCTTCTGGCACAGAAGAAAAACACGTATTTCTACCATTTCCCTTCTGAGAATTTAGATAAATTAGAAGAAAAAATTAAATCTTGCACGCATGATGCAGAAAAAAGCACGCGACAACTGGACGTTTTCAATGTTTTGGGTGAGCGTACACAGTCATCAGCAAGTGCGCAAATTGATCAAGCCTTGTTGGGTATTTCTACGCCTAAGAAAAACAAGTTTGAATTTAAATAAATGCCTAGTCAGGTTTAGCGCTGTCGGAAAGGGTGACTTTCAGACCATCAAGCTCTTCACTCATAATTAGCTGGCATGATAGACGCGAGTTATCTTCAAGATCAGGCGCCTCATCAAGCATATCAATTTCTTCCTCACGCGGTTCAAACAATTTGTTTTCCCACGCCTCGTCTACGTATACATGGCATGTCGCACAACAACATGACCCGCCGCACTCGGCCTTAATAGGCAGACCGTAGTCTTTTATGATCTCCATCACGCGCCAGCCTTCAATGGCTTCTAATGTATGCTCTGTGCCCTCTTGGTCTGTTACGTGAATTTTCATAGTGGTCTTTCTGGTTCAATAAATATTGGCTTGGCGCCATATTTTATAAGCACGTCTTTAAGCGCATATGCCAAGGCTGTTACCGTCACAATTTGTATAGCTACTTCACCCACAACGTAAATAAATATTGTAATGAAATCTGTTACGGATGCGCCCTGTGCAATAGAGCCTACAATGCCAGACAAAAGCGAAATTACAAACGTGATAGGAATGACGATCATCAACCATATGCCGATCATGTATAGGGACGTTTTAAAGCCTCTTATTTCATGAATGAAAGCTTTTAATGGTGACAAAATCACAAGCGGAATGTACAGCCAAAACAAACGGAACCCCCAAACAGCAAAAACCATAATGGCCACTGCCGCCATAAACATTGGAATTGTCGAGGACGATGTCGCAATCTCGGGTTGTGTTTCTACAATATCTTTAAAACCGCCCATGAATATTGCCGCAGCCGTTTGCGCCATTGAAATAACCACAAAGCAGAGTATACACGCCAATATTCCGCGTGCGCGCCATAGCATAAATTTTATCTCTTTTTCCGCAGGCGGATTAGACAGGCGCATCGGCCAGCGCTCGCCCGTTAATATTGTGCGCAAAAATTGCGCAACCAGCCACCCTTGCACAAAATAAGAGGGAATCATGATAAATGCATGACGAAACTCAAGTGCGTCATCTATGCTTACATATAGTATAACTGTTGAAACGAACTTTATAAAAAGTGGGGCCCATAACAGCTTGAGCAAATATTGACGCTCTTCCCAAACGGTTTTGTAGCCCATCATGGCGCTTTGTACGACGTCAATTTTTATCAAAATTATGCTGCCTTGTTGTCTTCTTCATTTACACCTAGTTTGTTTTGTAGGTCTGTCGAGGATGTCGTGTATTGGAACCGCAACTTTTTGTCTGGGTAGATATAACGGAACGCTTGCTGTGCCATTAAGGCCCCTTCATGAAACCCTGACAATATCAATTTTAGCTTACCTGGGTAGTGATTGATATCCCCAATTGCAAAAATTCCTTTTTCTGATGTTTCGAATTTTTCTGTATCAACAGGAATAAGGTTTTCGTGAAGATTAAGCCCAAAATTTGCAATAGGCCCAAGCTTCATTGTCAGGCCATAAAATGCTAGCAATGTATCGCATTCAACCTGATAGGGCTCCTCGCCGCGTTTTTGGATGGTAACCGCTTCTAACTGACCGTTTGTGCCGTGAAGCTCTTTGATATCACCGACAAAGCTTTTCATTTTATTGGCAGCCACAAGATCTCGCATTTTGTTGACAGTATCAGGCGCGGCACGGAATTCGTCGCGACGATGGACAAGTGAGAGGCTGTTTGCAAGAGGCTGTAGGTTGACCGTCCAATCCAGCGCGCTATCGCCGCCGCCTGCGATCAATAGATTCTTGCCGCGAAATTGTTCCATTTGTTTTACAGAGTAAAACACCGAAGTGCCTTCGAACTCTTGTAGATTTGGAATATTAGGTTTTTTAGGCATAAATGATCCGCCGCCGGCTGCAATCACAATGACGGGGGCTTCGATTTGAATTTTGTCATCGGTTGTCATTAACCAATTGCCATTATCTAGCTTTGTAAGGCTTTCTGCCATTTGTTGAAAATGAAAGACAGGTGAAAATGGCTCAATTTGCTCCATCAAGCGATCCGTCAAATCCTGACCTGAAATCACCGGATAGGCGGGAATATCGTATATTGGTTTTTCAGGATACAGCTCGGCACATTGACCGCCTGGCTTATCCAGAATATCAACCAAGTGCGCCTTCATATCCAAAAGACCCAGTTCAAACACAGCAAACAGTCCCACAGGCCCTGCGCCAATAATAATAACATCTGTTGTATGGTAATTTTCACTCATGTGCGCCATAGAAGACAAAACAGGTTCAAAAATCAAGTTAAAAAAATGCGCCGCGCATTCGAAACATCTTGATCTTAAATTGTTATCAATCCATATGTAGTATCGTAATGAATAAGATAAGCTCTCACAAAAAATCAATTATTGGCTGGCTTGGATTTACAGCCTTTATGGTTTTCGCCATGGCTGTTATTGGAGCCATTACGCGATTGACTGAGTCTGGGCTGTCCATGGTTGAGTGGCGGCCGCTTATTGGTGCTTTGCCTCCGATGAGCGAGGCCGAGTGGATGCGCGTATTTGATCTTTATAAACAAATCCCTGAATACACGCAGCAAAATAGCTGGATGCAGTTAGAAGATTTTAAACGCATTTTCTTTTGGGAATGGTTTCACCGCCTATGGGGGCGAATGATTGGCTTAGTTTTTGCGATACCTCTTATCTATTTTTGGATACGTGGCGCAATTCCGCAGGGCTATAAAGGGCGCTTATTATTCTTGCTTTTCCTTGGTGCCATGCAAGGTGTGATGGGGTGGTACATGGTGCGTAGCGGCTTATCAGAGTTAACCTCCGTGTCACATTACAGGCTGGCCGCGCATCTATCGCTTGCTGTGCTAATATTTGGTGTATTGGCATGGACGATATTTGACCTGAAATACCAGCGCGCGCAGCTCGATTTTTCTAATTTTTGTATCAAGCGTCATGGATTAATTGCATTGGGCTTTTTGGCCGTGACAATTATTTGGGGCGCCTTTGTTGCTGGTCTTGACGGCGGCATGATTTACAACAGTTGGCCATTAATGGATGGGCAGCTCATACCCGTTGAGGCCGGCATTTCTGGGGCATTTTACAACAACCCTGCGGGCGTACAATTTTTTCATCGTTGGATTGCAATTGCGACCGGACTTGTCATCATTTTATACGCTATGCGCGTACAAGGATTTGCGCTTGCGGGCATGGTTTTTGTCCAAATTACTTTAGGAATTTTGACGGTTCTCTCACAAGCGGCCATTCCGCTTGCGGCGCTTCATCAAGCAGGTGCGCTTATTTTGCTGTTTATTTTACTTCGACATATCCACAAAACTTTCGTCAAAAAGTAAAAAAGTACCCTAGAAATAAACTATATATAGTGTTATATTATTTTTTATGCACCACATGTCGTGCATATTCACCATTTATGTATAGCTGTGGAAAGAGTCAAAAAAACTTTTAAAAAGACTCGGACTCTTATGAGAATCGGTTAAACATGAATTTCACTTATTAAAAAATTAGACGCAGGAGATTGCACCATGTCATCAACAGACGAACTTACAACTGATGTTACACAATCAAAATCACAATTGTTGCAGGAACGTCACGTTTATAAACCATTCCTATATCCATGGTGTTATGAAGCATGGTTGACGCAGCAGCGCCTACACTGGTTGCCTGAAGAAGTGCCATTGGCAGAAGATGTACGTGATTGGAAAAAAACACTGACTGCATCTGAAAAAAACTTGATGACTCAGATTTTCCGTTTCTTCACACAATCTGACGTTGAAGTTAATAACTGTTACATGAAACATTACAGCCGCGTATTTGGCCCTGTTGAAGTGCAAATGATGTTGGCTGCATTTTCGAACATCGAAACAGTTCACATTGCTGCTTATTCTCACTTGCTAGATACAATCGGTATGCCTGAAGTCGAATATTCTGCGTTCCTAGACTATAAGGAAATGAAAGATAAGTTTGACTACATGCAAAATGCATCAATGAGCTCACGCCGTGATATTGCCAAAACAATGGCGATGTTTGGGGCCTTCACAGAAGGTTTGGCGTTGTTTGCTTCATTTGCAATTCTTATGAACTTCCCACGCTTCAATAAAATGAAGGGTATGGGGCAAATCGTTACATGGTCAGTTCGTGACGAAACATTGCACTGCCTATCAATGATCAAGCTTTTCAAAACATTCATCTCTGAAAACAAAGACATCTGGGATGATGAGTTGAAAGCCGAAATCACAGAAAGCTGCAAAATCACCATCGAACATGAAGATGCGTTTATCGATCTATGTTTTGAAATGGGTGAAATCGAAGGTCTTACACCTGAAGATGTCAAATCATACATCCGCTATATTGGTGACCGTCGTTTGCAACAGCTCGACCTTGAGCCTATTTACGGCATTGAGAAAAATCCATTGCCTTGGATGGATGAAATGCTTAACGGTGCGGAGCACACAAACTTTTTCGAAAACCGCGCTACAGAATACTCACGTGCTTCAACTGAAGGTTCATGGGAAGAAGCGTTTAGCGAAGATGCCTTTAAAGGTAACTACGGTAAGAAAATCGGTGGTGTTACAAAAGAAGACACTGACGGATCAATGGCCGCTGAATAAACAGCCCGAGCTAAAAAACAAAATTCATAAACCAAAAGGCGTTGCTCTCGTTAGCAGCGTCTTTTTTTTGTTCTTTTTTACGCTGGCTTTTTTATTTAGCTCACGTAGACTCATGAGCATGAAGCATGTTGTTCTTTTCGGAGGATCTTTTAACCCTCCTCATTTAGGTCACTTTGAAATGGCCAAACATATTGTCGAAGCATTACCCGTCGACGAGATTTGGTTTTTGTTTTCTGAAAACGTCGATAAAGACCCTAGCATTTATGCGCCTTTAAAACACCGCATTGCGATGGCTGATATTTTAAACGAACAATACAAAAAATATCCGTTTGTAATGTCAGACGCAGAATATAAAACAGGCACTCATTTAACTGCCGATGTTTTGACAGAGCTTTCTAAAATGTATCCTGATTATAATTTTATTTGGGCAATGGGCGCTGACAATCTGACACATTTTCACTTCTGGGATGGGTACAGGCGCATTATTGAAAATTTCCCAATGATATTATTCAACCGATCGACTTATGGTGAGAAAACATGTCCGGCATTTGAAGATTACGGGCACCTCATGCGACGTAACCCTCAACGCCTTTTAACAGAACCAAATGGCGTGCATTTCTTGGATAATCCGCATGTAGACATTTCATCAACATCCATTCGTAAGGCACTTACGCATGGCCATAGCATTGAGGGTGAACAATATAATAGTCTTAACGCTTATATTTCTAAGCATAATCTATATAAATAGGTGTTGACTCTCAGCGCATAGTTTTTTAAATGAGGGCTAGATTTATTTTATGAATCTAGTATTTTTATTAAGCTTTTAACTTCCCATGCGGGAAAAACTATTAAACAAAGGAAATAGAAAAGATGTCTAAGGAAAAGTTTGAGCGGACGAAACCGCATGCGAATATAGGAACAGTTGGTCACGTTGACCACGGTAAAACGACGCTAACAGCGGCGATCACTAAATACTTTGGTGACTTTAAAGACTACGACCAGATTGATGGTGCACCTGAAGAGCGTGAGCGCGGTATTACAATTGCGACAGCACACGTTGAGTACGAGACAGAAGGTCGTCACTACGCACACGTTGACTGCCCAGGACACG
>DDIM01000001.1:0-26139 GCA_002338525.1 Micavibrio sp. UBA1850
TTACATAAAGCCTAGCTTACTTGCTATAGGTTTGAGCATCAAGCTCTTGTACCTCGGCAGTCACAACATATTCTGGTGCGTGACTTAGCACAATGGCTCTCAACCCCTGAATCATCTCATTTTTAAGATCAACATCACGCCCCGGAAGCAGCTTTAAAATAATATGCACCAGATTTTGTGATGTGTCAGGCGCGCCCACAACACATGCCGCCATAGGAAGCGCATATGTTTTAATGGCACTAAGCGTCACACTCTCGCGTGTTGCCAAATCATTATGAAGTGCTTTTAATACGTCACCCTTATGAATAGTTTCATCTAGGCCATGGGAGTAGTGTATTACAATGTGTGGCATAATGTGTCTCCTGTTTAACGCACGTTTAAGCGCAACAAAACTATCATAGTTTTTGTCTGTGCAGACATTTAATTTTAGATAAGCGTGAACCTAGTAAAACGTATGAGCCCTATTTCACAACAATTTTGTCTTTTTGCGTAGACAGTGATCCGTGATCAATAATTGCAACAGTAAGTCGACTAACACATGCAAGCTTACCAGTTGCCTCTTCCCTAATCTCGGTTTGCCAAACCTGTGTTCGGCGACCAACATGAAACGGGGTGCATCGGCCAATGACGCGCCCCTCAGTCACCGCACGGATATGATTGGCATTGATTTCAAGGCCAACCGCACGGTATTTTTCAGGGTCGATCGTCATCCAAGCCGCAACACTCCCCAAACTTTCAGATAAAACACAGTTAGCACCGCCATGCAAAATACCAAACGGTTGCCGCGTGCGTTCATCAACAGGCATAGTTGCCTCTAGATAGTCATCACCAATATCGTAAAACTCAATACCAATATGTTCACCCATATTGGCATTACGCATGCTTTCAAGCATGTCTTTTGTATAGTCTTTGAACCATATAGATGACGTCTTTTCAGACATTAGGCAGCGCCCTCATCCTTCTTAGGAGAAATGCCTGAAAGTAGAGATGCTGTCTCTGCTGCAGAATCAATCGAAACCATACCCACAGTATGATAACCACTATCTACGTGAAGCACTTCACCCGTTACACCACTTCCAAGATCAGAAAGAAGGTAAAGACCTGAGCGACCAACATCTTCTAATGTGACGTTACGCTTCAAAGGAGAGTTAAGTTCGTTCCATTTAAGAATGTAACGGAAATCACCAATTCCGCTTGCCGCCAATGTTTTGATCGGACCAGCAGAAATTGCGTTTACACGAATATTTTTACCACCAAGATCAGTTGCTAAATAACGCACAGACGCCTCAAGTGCCGCCTTAGCCACACCCATAACGTTATAGTGAGGCATAACACGCTCTGCACCATAGTACGTTAAAGTTACAAGGCTTCCGCCTTCGTTCATCATTGGCACTGCACGCTGCGCAACAGCCGTGAATGAGAACACTGAAATATCCATTGTTTTTAGGAAGTTTTCACGTGTTGTATCTAAATACATACCGTCCAGTTCGCTTTTGTCAGAAAACGCAATGGCGTGTACAACAAAGTCAAATTTACCCCATTTGTCTTCTAACGCCTTGAACGCTTCATCAATGCTTGCCTCGTCAGTCACATCACATGGTAGAATAATATCTGAACCAACGCTTTCGGCTAATGGACGCACACGCTTTTCAAGAGCCTCTCCTTGGTATGTAAACGCAAGTTCCGCGCCTTGCTCATGCGCCATCTTTGCAATTCCCCACGCGATAGAGCGGTCGTTTGCGACCCCCATTATCAAACCGCGTTTCCCCTTCATAAAAATACCTTGTTCCATAAAAGCCTCTTATCTTCTTCTTAATTCTTAAATATGACATACATACTGCAATATTAAAGTATGCGTTGAATCCTATGTGGCGCATCCTACACCATTTTATAAAAATATCCAGAGCCTTTTCTAGAATACAAAAACGTGAGAAAATACTCATGGTGTTGATTATTCCTTAACACTTTTTACCTATTGTGTATGCCTGCACGCATGATCTATCAAACATTTTACAGGAAATAAAAATACAAAAATGCCGACTTTACAAGACAAGCTATCACCAAGCCCCATTAAGCAAGATTACGTTCATGAAATGTGCAATGGCTTCACAACTTTTGTCGAGCAACTTCCTCACAATTTAACTCTTAAATATATATTCTACCGTAGAGGCCAGCGTAATGACGCCATTGAAATGGAAAAGCGGTTTTTCCAAACGCACCCCGCAGGTCAAACAGCACTCACAATATTGCGAAAATCAACAAACTCGCAAAACTCTGCATTTCATGGCCTTGCCATTGCCACAACAAGTAAACTCTTAGGGCTTAGAGAAAATCGCACAGCCATAGGTCTTATCACCTTAAATGTAGACAACTACCAAACAACTGAAGCGCTTCTCCATGAAGCATATCACTTAGGATGGATGGCCATTGATACGGCGCGTCTTCTCAATACACCTAAATATAAAAATAGCCTCAAATCTGGCCCTCTAATCCCTAAAAGAAGCCCCATTAATATGGCGAAAGCCACGCTGAAAGCTGACATTTTTGCCTCCCTCATGTTGGCCGATCAAGGATATGAGAAGATCATCAAACAAATCGCATATAAACGGTGCCTTGATGCGCTGAGCGCAAATACAAACGGCAAGCCATGGAGTTATCCATATCCCCTCGCATACGAGACAACCGCCGAAGCTTACAAAACACTCATTGACCCTAATGATAAATCGTACCACGTTGTTTCAACGCCGCTTAAATTTGCCGCCACAATTGCAAACACCATTGAAGATGAAAAAATCCAACAATGGTGGAATTTTTGCCAGCCCGCACAAACAATGGCATGGCAAGACGCCTCGCCAGAAGAAATCCTTTCAAATGCCATCAATACAAGTGAAGATCCCATTATCAAGGTCACCGCATCTTTGGTCAAAGCATGCACAGGGCTTCCTGTTTTAGAGAGTAAAAAAACGGCCTCTCGCAATCCTTTTATTTCAGAGGCGCAAAATAAGATTTATCACGAACAAGCGATCGAAGAGACCTTTGAACTTGTTTTAACGCAAGGTTTAGAAACTAAAAGCGCTCAACCGTTTATAGACGCGGCAAACAGACAAAATCAACGTCTTACTGAGGGTAAAGTTCTTGGATGGTGTGCCTCTGCCTTACAAAGTGCGGCACGAACATTCAGCAATACAAATATTGAAAACCAAGAAGAGGCACGGAATTTAATTAAATTAGGATATCAAGCCGAACAACAAGAGATGAAATATGAAAGCCTTATTGCGGTAGGCGAAAAGATCATTGAGCGCCGTAAAATGGGCGAGATTATAACGTTAGAAGACATTGATAAAATGGCACAGCAACAAACGTTCTCTAGCTTTATCAGCACGTCTATCAAACAAAGCATTAAAGACCCCGACTATCAAAAAAGCCTTAACGCTACTAAGGATATGAACAATATTTATCTTTTAGAGCCTGACACACCAACCGTAGCCCCAAGCGCGGCGCCAACTGGCCCTGCCCCAGCCGCAGCCCCACAAGTTGGCATGGGAGGCATGATGGGTGGCACAGTAAGCGCACCGCCTCAGCAACAAAGCGCACAGACAACACCTCTACAAGAGGATGGTAACAAAAAAGATGGAGACAATAAAAAAGCCGAGTAAACCTCGGCTCTTTCAAAAAATTAAAAAATCATGAAAAGCCTTAGCTCATGATTTCCCATGTTCCGTCAACGTTTTCACAAGCTGTCCCAACCGCTTGTTCACTACGTCCATCAACAACGATTGTTTGCTTGTATTCACGGCAGTAGCGACCAGATGATTGACCATAGCCTTCGTTTACAGGTGTGTATGTTCCTGAATTACCGCTCTCAGGGTTTGTCCAAGAAATTGTCTCACCGATAGGCGCTTCGTATGCTCTGTTCATCGCTTGACTAGCAAAAACTTTATCAGCACGGTCTAAAGAGCTTCCAATTTCACTACCAATAAACGCGCCAAGTAAGCTTCCTGCACCAACGGCAATCAATTGGCCTTTACCGCCACCGATGTTTGATCCCAAAACACCACCAAGAACAGCACCACTCACGGCTCCGACTTCTTGTTTTTTAACATTTCCAAAATAACCACCGTTGCTATTTTGTGCACACCCTGTAATCAAAAGTGCCGAAATAGCGGCGATTGCTGTAATCATTTGTTTCATAATTTTAACCTCATTAAAAATTTTGTCGGCAACCAATACCGAATCCACTTGATAACATTAGGTTGAAATGCGATGAATTCCAATAAACTTACAAAACATAATATTTCAAAATTAAAATTTACAATGATTTCAAACACTAAAAATCCATACAAACTTTTTGAAAATTGGTTTTCAGATGCCAAAGAGGCAGAAATCAACAATTACAATGCGATGAATGTTGCAACCATTGGCGATGATAATCGTCCCACCAGTCGCATGGTTCTTCTCAAAGATTACAATGAAGCAGGATTTGTTTTTTACACAAACCAGTTAAGCCGCAAAGGGCAAAACATTGCGCACACCCCTTATGCTGCGCTTTGCTTTCATTGGAAAAGCCTTGACCGTCAGGTTCGCATCGAAGGGCGCTTTGAAACGGTTTCGGACACCGAGGCTGATGACTATTTCGCCTCACGCGCACGTGGCAGCCAGATTGCCGCATGGGCATCGAAACAATCAACCCCCCTTGCCTCGCGTAAAGACTTTGATGCGCGCATCGAAAAATACGAGCTTAAATTCCCACAAGGCACACACGTTCCTCGCCCGCCTCACTGGTCTGGCTACAGATTAACTGCGGATAGACTTGAATTTTGGCAGGAAATGCCTTATCGACGACATGATCGTGTTGTATACACATTAAATAGTAAAGGCGAATGGGAAACGCATAGGCTTTACCCGTAGTGAAATCGCCCTAAAACATAAGATCACGATAAAAATATCTAAAAACAAAAAATGGACGGAAAAATGACAACTGAAACACTTTCTTTTGGAACTGACGTAGGACGCTTACTTGATATTGTGGCAAACGCCCTTTACTCAAACAAGGATGTCTTTTTAAGAGAACTTATTTCAAACGCCTCAGACGCCTGCGATCGCCTTCGTTACGAATGTGCAAAAAACACAAAACTAAAAGGCAATAGAGAGCCTGCGAATATCCGCATTCTGATCAACACAGACACAGCAAGAACTGTGAGTGTGATCGACAATGGTATTGGGATGGATCGCCAGGACTTAATCGATCATTTGGGAACCATTGCAAAATCTGGCACAAGCTCGATTATGGAAGAGCTGGCAAAGTCTAAAGACAGCGAAAAAGCACTCAACCTTATCGGCCAATTCGGTGTTGGGTTTTACGCCTCTTTCATGGTAGCCGATAAAGTTGAGGTTATTTCCAAAAAAATTGGTACAGATGAAACCAACGTTTGGACGTCAGATGGTAAAACTGGATTTACAATTGAACCAGCTACAGACGAGCAAGCAGCTTTAATCGACCAAAGTGGAACAGTTATCGTTCTTCATATTAAAGATGAGACATGTGAATATTTGGTAGCGCCAAAACTGCAAGACATTATCGAAACATGGGCAGACCATGTCGATGTGCCTATTTACCTCGGTCAAATTGACGAAGACTCTGATGAAGAAGAACAGCCTGTTAATGCCGCAAGCGCACTCTGGACACGCCCAAAATCAGAAATTACCGATGAAGATTACAACAAATTCTTCCTTCATCTCTCAATGGGCTTCACAGCCGACGAAGCCCTTATGACGACACATTGGACAGCAGAGGGAATGATAGAATACACAGCCCTTCTCTACACGCCAAGTATGCGCCCATGGGATCTATTTGATCCGGGCCGTAAACACGCCGTTGAGTTGTACGTGAAACGCGTATTTATCACAAAAGATTGCAAAGACTTGATGTATCCGTGGTTACGTTTTTTACGTGGGGTCATCGACAGCCAAGATTTGCCTCTGAATATCAGCCGCGAAATGCTTCAAAACAATCCAGTGATTGAAAAAATCAAAAATGGCGTCGCAACAAAAGTTCTAAAAGAGCTTGATAAACTTTCTAAAGATAACGAAGCCAAGTTCCTGACATTTTGGCAGCAGTTTGGCGCGGTCCTTAAAGAAGGCCTTTATGACGCAGCCGAGCACAAAGACGGTATCCTGAAAGTCTGCCGCTTCTACTCCACCACATCAGATACAGAATCCGTTTCACTTGATGATTACGTGTCACGAATGAAAGACGGCCAAAAAGAGATCTACTACATTAGTGGTGAAAACGTAGAAACACTCCAAAACTCTCCACAGCTTGAAGGGTTCAAAGCCCGTGACATCGAAGTCCTTCTGTTTAAAGACACGATTGACGATTTCTGGTTACAATCTGTACCAAACTTCGGTGATTATAAGTTCATGTCAGTGACGAAGGGCTCGATTGATCTTGCCAATTTTGGCAAAACTGAAGACGACAAGTCAGATGCCGAGCCAACACCAAAAGCCAGCCCAAAAGTTGAAGAGCTGATAACATTAATCAAATCTACACTGGCCGATGAGGTAGGAGATGTCACAATTTCCACACGTCTCACAACGTCCCCATCATGCTTAATTGCAGGCGAACATGAGGTTGATTTAAAAATGGAGCGCATCCTTAAAAATCAACAGCAATACGATGCCAACGGAAAGCGTGTCTTAGAAATAAACGCTGATCATTCATTGATACAAAAGCTTGCCGAAAACACAGCCAATGATCATATCAAGGATGCAGCACACCTTCTTTTAGATCAAGCTAAGATTGCATTGGGTGAACCTGTAGATAATCCGACAGAGTTTGCTCGTCGATTAAATTATTTCATCGAAAACGCAAATTAATAAGAATACTCACAAGTGATAACGGCGCTGTCATCCGAATAAACGAGGGTGACGGCGCTTTTTTTGAAAGCATCCCTAATAACATCAGGGTTTTTAAGTACGGCGTAATCAAAAATTGTTTGCGTACTATCCCCATATACAATGTTGTAATCATGCTCGGAGTTAGAAGCACATTGAGATAATGCGGCTTGAACATAAAAGGAAATAAGAGATCTACGCGGCATATCGACTTACAACACACCTTGATGATGACGTGAAACCATCTCGTCTATCTCGTCATCCGAAAAATCTTGCTGGCCTGCAATTTCTTCAATCACGACCTGACGCACAACAAGACCAAACTCGTCACCGCTTTCACACCAATAATCAAGAACAGGGCGACGATAGACAATCAAAAGGTCATTTCCGTCTGCGGCCTTCTTTTCAACACCAGGTGATACTTCCTTTGCAGATTTATACAGGCACAATAATTCATAAGGATCGTTCAGATTTTGGTCAATCTCTGTCATTTCATCTGGGAAATCTTGAATATCAATCTCAAGGTCTTCGCACGCCTCTTCCAATTCATCAGGAAGGGAGTTGAGCACACCACGAACAATCGTCGTCACATCGTCAATAGACGGTGCCGCCCCAAAATTCATAATAATATCTTGTCGGTCAGACATCACCATAAACAGCCTCCTTATATGCAAAGGTTAAACAGAATCATTTTGAATAAAATAATCCTACGCTTTTCGTACTTAAAATGCAAAGCCATCTCAAAAATCAACGCACAGGCTTAAAAAATCCAAAGCTCATAAGTGACGGCTTATGGAAGCGTCTTAGGTGCATGCATGCTGGCTGCGGCTTTTATATGTTTATCAATCTCTGCTTTACGCTCTTCTGACCAGCTATTCACTTTATCAATACCATGATGGGCACAAATACTTTTCCATACTCGCGCATTGTACTCTCGTCGTCCTTGAAACAAGTCCGATCCCAAAATTTCTTCGCGGTATTTGTCACGATCTAGGCTTAAGTCACCACCGTTTTGTAAATAGACCTCTTTTGCTAAAAGCTCCAAAAAAGTTGAAAACGGTTTAACACCGCTCGCATTTAATAACACGCGTGGTGCTGATCGGTTATCAATATGAGAAAACACATCGCGTTTGTTGCGTTTAATCATAGGGGCAATTTCCTCATGACGCATTGCATCACCACTAAACTGTAGCAACATTGGCAAATCTGGCCATGATATAACCCCGCCTTTTTTATAATCTTGATAGATCACACGGCGCGTTTCTTCTTCTGCTATATATGAAAGGTCTTGGGGTGTTCGATTGGCACAATCGCGCGTAAGAATGACATCAATGCGGTTGTTGACTGACCACTCCCAAACCGCATCATCCTTGTAAGACACCATCCCCTCATCATGAATTGTTGTAACAGACCCAAATATCTTAGTCAGGTTTCCCTTTACATGATGTGAAATATTTTCATCAACTAAAACGCTGAAATTTTTTAAGGTCTCGGCATCTGATACTTTTTTGAATGTCTGCCCGTTTACCGCACGAATGTGAGCCCGCGCCAGTGATATTGTCTCTGGCAAGATGTCATAGCGGTAAGAGCGAATTTGCTTAGATGTTAAGCCCTTAGAGAGCTTGTCAAAAATTGAGCCAAGAGTAATGGGGGGAAGGCCACTGTAAATTGGTTTTTGTAACACAAGATCACGATCTAACCCGAAATCTTCACCGATATTTTCAGCTAAGTTTGACAAAACACCCTCCCTCTAGATATTTTCTACTTTATAGCCATTATGTGAAAGGCAGACAACCCATATCTAAAAAAATATCAACACATAAAGACAAAAACATCGCGAGGAAGGCTATAATTAAAGACTAATTTTTTCAGCCTCAGGAATGTCTTCGATAATCTCTTCAATCTCACTTAAGTAAGGGTAGGAATTCTGTGCCCCCTCTTTTTTGACTGAGCATGCGGCAGCGCCACTGGCATAGCGCATCGCCTCAGGCAATGATTTCCCAGCATGCAAGCACGCCGTCAAAGTCCCGCAGTAGCAATCTCCCGCACCTGTCGTATCAACCAACTCTTCACCAGAAACGGGAACAGTTTTAACCTGCCACGCCTCGCCATTTTGATTGACCGCAATCGAGCCTTCTATTCCTCCCGTCACAATACATGTCAAATTACCAACTTGAGCAAGGGCTTGTGCTAGTTTTGCAGGCGGTAGGCTTTCACTTAAACCCAATGTTACAGCAATTTGCTTTGCTTCTATGCTGTTGACCACAAGATAGTCTAAACATTCAATGGCTTTTTGTGGAACCATAATGGCAGGTGCCAAATTCATAACCGTTTTAACACCGGCTTTGCTTGCACGCGCCAAAAGCGCCACTGTTTCTTCTAAAGGAAGCTCCATTTGCAACAACAGATAATTTCCATCAATGAGGATTTCATCAGGAACTTGCTGTTCTTTTGCATCGTAGTTTGCCCCACTTGCCACAATGATCTGGTTTTCACCCGATTTATCACGTGTAACTATAGCTGTTCCTGTATTGCTATCTTGCGATTTTGCAACGCCCGATGTTGAGGCGCCATTTCGACGTAGTGTATCAGTGAGGATACGACCAAAATCATCATTCCCAATCATACCAACCATTGCCACTTTTTCACCAAGACGCGCAGCAGCAAATGCCTGATTTCCCCCTTTACCCCCCGGTAGAAACTTGGCCTCAGATGACAAAACGGTTTCACCTCTATCAGGAAACGCATCAACACGAACCAACATATCCATATTAAGTGAGCCAAAAACAATAATCATTTCAAAACATCCTCTCATAAAAAGTCTTTTCAAGGATGTCTCTTAAGCTTATATTCGTCAATAGTTATGAATAAAGCATCCTATATAAATATTTTCGAAGAGCATCTAGAAAGCCTCAAGAAGGTTGGAAATTATCGCTCATTCACAAAGATCAAACGTAAATGTGGCTCATTTCCGAAGGCTGAGTATTTCATGGACGATGGCACATCTAAGGATGTGACGATCTGGTGCAGCAATGATTATTTAGGCATGGGGCAAAACAAACATGTCTTGAACGCTATGCATGAAAGCATTGACGAGGCCGGTTGCGGAGCTGGTGGCACACGTAATATCTCTGGAAACACCAGCTATATTAATGATCTAGAATCTACAGTTGCAAAGCTCCATGACAAACAGGCAGGGCTTGTTTTCACGTCGGGCTATGTTGCAAACCAAGGTGCACTCAGTACGATTGCACGACTTTTACCAAACAGCATTATTTTTTCGGATGAAAAAAACCACGCCTCTATGATCCACGGCATTAAAGACAGTAAATGTATGAAATATGTTTTCCGTCATAACGATGTCGAACATCTAAGGCAGCTGTTACAAGCGGCGCCCAAAGATGCCCCTAAAATTATTGCTTTTGAATCCGTTTACTCAATGGATGGTGATATCGCCCCTATCGAACAGTTTTGCGATTTGGCCGATGAATATAGCGCATTGACGTATCTAGACGAAGTCCACGCTGTTGGTATGTATGGCCCCAGAGGCGCAGGCATAGCCGCACAAGAAAACATAGCCGATCGTATAGACATCATTGAAGGCACATTTGGCAAGGCTTATGGCGTAATTGGCGGCTATATTGCAGGACATGAGACCATCATTGATGCGGTTAGATCATTTTCTGCAAATTTCATATTCACAACAAGCCTTCCGCCCGCAATTCTGGCCGCTGCGCGCGCCTCGGTTGAGCATTTGATGTCTTCTGAAATCGAACGCCAAGCCTTAAAATCGAATGTGAAGTATTTTAAAGATCGATTGGATGTCACAGGCTTGCCATATATGAAAGGGCCAAGCCATATAGTACCTCTTATCATCGGAGAGCCTAAATGTTGTAAGGCCATAGCTGACCTGATGCTTAACCAGCATGATATCTATGTACAGCCAATAAACTTCCCAACTGTTCCCAAAGGAACAGAGCGTCTCAGATTAACCGTAACGGCAACACATACGAAGCAAGATATTGATAAGCTTTGCGCTACGTTGGAAAGCCTTTACGCGTCAAAGCATGGCTTTCAGGTAAACGTCGCCTAACTGGCGACGCCTCCATTATTTATTAATATTTGTGAGATTAATTACTCATCATCCCCGTTCGCCCAGAGTCTTTCCCACCAAGGGCGAGGATCTTTTTTCGCCTTCATGTCAAAACTTTGGCCGTTTTTTTGCATTTTAGAACGGATATCATTGATGTCCCATCCCGTAATGTTTGCAAGATATTTGGCCTCTTTTTCAAATCTCTCAGGCAATTGCGCGTAATAATCATCAGCGCCACTGCATTCTGCCACACCTGTGTATGGATGCTGCATAACATAACGCCCCTGAAAGTTTTCACGGTCGCTTGTCTCTTGAAGGGCAATATCTTCAGGAAATGTCTCTGCGGTATAGCGTGCATGAAGACGCGTTACAAACACATCCTGACCGCCTTGTGGTACAGGCATAATGCGTGGCTGTCCTGGCAATGGCACAGGGCCTGGCTGTTTTGCTGCTGGTGCGTTCAACCACCATACACCCAATGTTTTTAAATCTTCATTCGCAAGAGGATCTGCGGCACATGGGTCACACCATCCCATATCCCATGCATATTCCAAAAACATCGCCTTCATATCTTCTTGTTCAACAGCCGTGTCGAACATAGATTTGTAAAATTCACCGAACTCATTTTCAACAAACAACGGTACATTTTCATTTGATGGAATTTTAACGGTGCGGTAGTTCGAGGGCTCGACACGTCCCTTTTTCGTTAATGTAAACAGGATAATATCTTGCGGGCCACTTGCGTTCAGCGTCCCTAAACGAATTGGAAGCATAAACTTCTTATGCTCATACGCCACTTGTAGAGGGCGTAAATAAGTAAATCCTGATTTTTCAAACGCATCCAAATTGACCTTAGCGAGGAAAAACTTCATATCTTGCTTGATATAGCTGCCTAAAACCTTCTCCGCACCTTCAGGTAATTTATACCCTTCTTGATTTAAGAAGGTCAAAAGGCCATCACTTTGTTTTGCAGAGAGTACGACAATATCATACTCTCCCACTGTGTATTCTTCTTCAATCGTAACCCCCAATGATTTTGCACGCTTTGCAAGCCCCATAACACTCTCATTAGCTCCTCCATCAGACAAGGTCGCGGCACGCATCATCATTTCCATGTGCATCTGCTGACACGGGTTACTGTCAAAATATTCAACTAAACGTGGGGCCGTATATGCATCAAGATGATCAATGATACGGTTTTCTGCCACATTAACTTGTGATTTTGTAATGACTGATGGAACAGGAACCACAATCGCAAAATCTTTCGCATCACCCTGAAAATCGTTAGCCATCGTGATCACCGTGCGATCATCCGCACGTGCAAGCACAACTTTTGAGGCTTTGTTAAATAACTTTGTGTCGGCTTTTGATACATAAAACCCACAAAAGGCAAATGCTTGCGATGACATTAAAGCCCCGAATGTCAAAATAGTTAAAAATAGACGTGTCATGATATACATACCTCTCATGGTTTTTGCTTATGTGTTACCCATTCAAACCGTTCATGCACCAACAACCAGTCAATAATTGGGCGTATGATGCACACAATTGCCAGAGCATAGAACAAACCTTCGCGTATTTGAAATGAAAACTGCAAGCTAAACCCAATTAAAGCGACAGCAAATGTGAATAAGAAACGTCCAAATCTATGGTCTGGTGTTGTTTTAGGGTCTGTTATCATGAAAAATGTAAAGATAAGGAGCGCCCCGCTTTGCATTTGATGCATAGCAATGTCAAGCGGATCACCAAGCCATAATGCACGCCCCAAAAGCAATCCCACATAGCTTGTCAAAAAGAAAAGCGCCGTATCAATACGCGTCGCATGACCCAGCACAAGCCCCGCAAAACACATAAGCCCAAATCCAAACCATACCGCACTTCCCCACTGCCCGGGTGATATCCAAACATAATATGGTGCAATCAATAACAACGCCACAATTGCAATATTGGCAGGATTAAAAATATGCTTATTTCCAATTCGGATTAGGAATTTACTGGCCATAGCCAATAATGCCGCAAGAAAATATATCCATATAAAATTTGTCTTAAGCAATAACGTTAAAGAAAGCGAAGTTATAAGCGGGCTTTTGAGGTCTAAAACAGGTAATGAGAAATATTTTTGCGCGCAATACTGCCCTAAAATGGCGCCGAACAAGGTCACCGACAAAACTTTCAAGTCACTACCAAAATCACTAAATATCAGCTGAAAAACGAATAAAAGGCCCAAGGTTGCAATTTGGTAATAGCGTGCGTCTTTAAGGTTTATAGCGATCCTGTACATAGCGATCACATTAAGACCAATTCAGCACACTAATCAAGGATAAACCAACGCGATAACTTTGAACGGAATGACTGCACGTCAATAGGTTTTGCAATATAGTCATCCATGCCAGCGGCAATACATTTATCCTGTATACCTTCTGAAACATCAACGGTTGTCGCCATAATAGGAACACGATGCCTTTGGCCGGCGCTTGCCTCTTCGCGCCTGATTTTACTTGCCGAGTAAAACCCATCAACTTCAGGCATGTAGCAATCCATTAAAACAATATCGACCTTATTCTTTTTCACATACACGAAGGCCTCTTCGCCGTTTGCAGCAAGATAAATTGATTTACACCCCAAACTTTCAACAAGTGCAACTAATACATCTCTGTTAAACTCATTGTCTTCAGCAATAACAATCTTGGCATCGCGAATGTGTTTCAACCCATCTTGCGCCTCATCGATAGACAGCCCTTCATCATTCATGTCTCCTTGATAGCGATCAAGATGCACTTTCATTTTAAAAGTAGAACCAAGCCCCATACCACTTTCTGCTTTTATACTTCCGCCCATCAAATTCACGATATATTTTGATACGTACAAACCAAGCCCCACTCCAGAATATTCAGAGTGCATACTTTCATCTATTTGCGTAAATTTATCGAAAACCGTATCTAGCTTCTCTTGGGGAATCCCCTTGCCTGTATCCTCAACCGTAAACGTCATATGGAGATTATTATTAGATACACGAGAATATGAAACATTAATCGACACAGTTCCCTTATCCGTATAACGGATCGCATTACTACAGAGATTAAGCATAACACGCTCTAAACGCGCCGCATCACCGATTAAGAAAATATCTTCTAAATCATCAAAATTGTGAACAACTTTAATATTCTTGTCATCGCAAAGCGCCTGACAGACAAGGTCTATATTGATGAATATATGTTTAGGATCAAAGGGAACCTTATCAATAGAAAACGACCCATCCTCAATTCTCGACAAATCAGACAAGTCATTTATTTTTTGGAGAAGCTCTTGTGAAGATTGATGAATAATTTCAACGTTTCTTTTACGTTTTTTATCATCTGTAACGCTTCTGTCTTGCTGCGCCAAACCAACAATAGTTGTTAATGGCGTTCTTAATCCATGGCTAATATAATCTACAAAGTTATTGCCTAAATTCACTGTTTTTTGCGAACCTCCATGCGTATCCAAGATGTTTTTAGATTGGATCTCTTGTAGCTTGGCTTGGCTTTTCGCTTGCTGGTCCAAGCCGAGGCTTAGTTTATCTTTTATTTCTTTTATTTCTTTGAGTTCTGTTACATCGCGTGCAACACATAAGATAAATGACTCTTTATCAACGTTATCAAAACGCATTTTTTGCACATGGAACTTGCGAACATCTCCATTAGGAAGCGTGATGTCTTCTGTTGTCTGCAAAAAGCCTTTTCTTAATACCTGCTCGTCTTGCTTTTTGTGAATATCGCCTAGTTCATCACCATATAGGTCATAGCTAGTTTTACCCAATATTGTTTTTTGCACCTTATCTGAAAAAATATTTAAAAAAGCCGGGTTTGCATCAATAATTTCAAAATCGGCGTTTTTAACAAAAACAAAGTCAGGAATATTTCGCAAAATCAGATCACGGAAAATTTTATCATCTACAATTGTTCGCTGATCCTTAATGGCTTGCAAAATAAATTTATGTATTGGAAAAAAGATAAGCAGTGCCTCTAACAGCAATACAACGAGCGCCATTATGAACGTCGCACGTTCCCAAGCAATTAGCCCCTTGATAGAGCTTTGATCATAATCCTCAACAAGGCCCACAACACGATCAAGCGGATCTAACAATGCCTCCTCGGCAAGCTCGTTAATCTTATCCAACGTTTCTTTTTTAATGTTCACATCATTTACAGACTGTAAAATGCCAGCAAGCTCTACGTATTTGTCAACTTTAACATCTAAATTATCAGGTAATGTAAAATAAATTTCGTGAGCGATTTCACCGGCAAGCCCGTAAAGGCCTATATCTTCATCACCCACAGTCAACGCTTTGTGAGATGACATAAACAACGACGCGGCATCATTTAGCATTTTCTCTGCATGCGTTGTGTCGTCCCCCATTAACACCTGCGAGTAATATAAGTTCGCATAAAGGGCTATGCGTTGGCTCAACATTCTTTGGCGCCCAGCAATATTTATGGTTGTCGCGTTTTCAACACCATGCATGACTTTAATTTCAGAGATAATGAAAGTAACTGATATAAAAATAGCAATGAGGCTTAACGCTAAAACATAGCGCTTCCACAAATTCTTTAATTTTTTTTCTTTGCTCCCCATCGCGTCCCCCTTAAGACTTTTTTAGCGCGCAAATTATTCTTATAGCAACCCTTATCAGTTGTAATTACAGACTTAAGTACCCCGTAACCCTCTCACAATGCGTAAGACCTTTATCTAAAGACGCCATTGTTTTAGCCATATCCTGACTATCATCTTCTAGCCAGTCTTTTAATGCTTTTAAATATAGCCCTGTTAGACCTAGAATTTTTATCCCACCCTTGAAACCATTTGTGTCTTCGCCAACAGATTCTAAAACCCAGTTCATTGATTTGCACAAATGTGGAAAAGCAATGGCTGCATTTTTAGGGTCAAGCTTGAATGAAGAAAGAATGGAGACCACAGCCTCACGATCATCATTGAGCAGATCAAACCGCTCCATTAAAACATCAAACAATCTCTCTTTAACGGGTGCGTTTAAATCAACATTGCCCTCTACATTTTTGAGCATTTTATGATCCAGGCGCTTACCATATCCTGAAAGGATGTCATTTTTGTCATCAAAATACTCCTGAACCTCCGATAAAGACATATCGGCTTTCAGCGCAATATCTTTTAGGCTCACATATTGCCAAGACATTTCAGATGCCTCCGACAAAGCCGTGTCGATGATTTTGTCTTTCGTGGATACTTTAGACATTATACTTAGACTTTCCTCAGTCATTTCGATAAAACAATATTAGATAGTAATTATAAACCATTAGGATTAAAAATGAAAGATCAATACGGACTTCTCGGCATAGGCAACGCTATGGTCGACCTCATCGCATCAGTCGACAACGAGTTTCTGACAAAGCACAATATGGACAAAGGCGCGATGACACTTGTTGATCAAAATAAAGCCGAAAGCCTTTATGCCGATATGAACGCCCCGACCAAAATGTCGGGAGGATCAGCCTCTAACACTATGGCATGTTTTGGGTCTTTTGGTGGACAAGGCGCCTTTATCGGTAAAGTCGCAGATGACGATTTGGGTCAAGAATTTCGTGCGGCCCTAGCCGACGAAAACATTCATTTCTCAAGCACATCGATTCAAGACGACACCCCAACGGCACGTTGCATGATATTTGTGACACCTGATGCAGAACGCACAATGAACACCTACCTTGGAGCAGCGGGTTTCATCACACCTGATGATATCGACGAGGACCTCGTTAAAAACGCAACAGTTTCATACCTAGAGGGATATTTGTTTGACCGAGACGGTGCAAAGCAAGCCTTTTACAAAACATCTGAATTGGTAAAAAAGCACAATAAGAAAATGGCCATTACCCTCTCAGATTCATTTTGTGTCGAACGCTTTAAAGATGAATTTTTAGACTTGGTCAAAAATCATGCGGACATCGTATTTTCTAACGAAGCCGAAATTTTATCTCTCTACAACACGCTAGACATTGATATTGCCATCAAAAAATTTCAAATCGACACAGAAATAGGCATTATCACGCAAAGCGAGCGAGGCTCTCTTATTGTAACACCTAACCAAGTCATCGATATTGATGCGGTTATTCCACAACAAGTCCTAGACACCACGGGTGCTGGCGATGCTTATGCAGGTGGATTTTTATATGGCTATACGCAAGGCCTCGACCTTGAAGAATGCGGCCGCCTTGCCTCAGTTGCCGCCAGTGAAGTGATCAGCCACATGGGCCCTCGCCCTTCACAAAGCTTAAGAAAACTCGCAAATCTGGACTAAATAATTCAGTCAGACGCATTCAGATACTAAAAAGCCCTCTCAACGAGGGCTTTTTTTTAATTAGCAAAACTTTCTGACTGGTCCTTCAAAACTTTCGGGAACTTTTCCTTGTTTCATATCTTCAGATAATTGCGCAAGGTCAGTTTCATAATGCGCCTGAAGAGTATCAATACGATCTTCAATAAATTGTGGGATCTCGTCCTTCATACCACTTAACGAACGATACGCATCAACGGCAACAACCGGATGCAATGCACCAATTATTCCAATCTCGACAGCATTTTTAAAACTCGGTGTTTCCGCCAATGCTGAAATTTGAAATTGCTTTTGACTTGTTAGACTATCATTACACATTTTACACACTCCATAATTTTGACCGTATAAAAACATATGCAAAGAACTTATGTCAAGACAATCTTTCTTTATACGCGCCAAAGGATGCGTCATCTTTACAAATTATTTGCACTTGCTTTAAACAGTCGGGGTAATTCGATTTTATGACATTCAATGTTAAGCGTACTATGCGCTTTTGAGGAAACCCTCGTTTTCCGCCCCCCAATGAAGGGATAGCCAGAGATGGAATGTTATGGTCCTGGACGCATTTCATCATATTTTTGTAACAGCGCACAACCATTTGTTCTTCATCAAATAACGCATCGCGCCACTCTGGCAAAACACCAAGAACGATATGGCTGACAGGCGCATTAAAAGCCGGCGTAACAAATACTTGGCTTATTTTAGGTTGGTGAACATTTTCTAAGATGTAATTATCAAAAGCCTCACCTGCACTGGCAAGTATCGCCTGATTTAATCCCCCCTCCCACGACAAATCACGGGGAATAAAGCATGCCCACGCATCAACGTCTGTTGCTTGCATAAACCGTCCTTGTTTTACGATAAGTTCCATTTGATTTTCATGTGTAGATTTATGGGTTGAAGGGCTTCACCGCTTGAAGTCGCGAATATCTTTGCTATTTATAGTGTATGATAAAATTATGTGTTCTTGCCTTTATTATTGCCTTATTGCCACACGCAGTTCAAGCCTCATCGCAAACTTATGGCATTGCAATGCATGGAGAGCCTAAATATAAGGCAGATTTCACACATCTCGACTACGTAAACCCAAATGCACCACAAGGCGGTGACATTAAACATGCCGAATTGGGTAGTTTTGACTCCGTAAACCCCTTCGCGTTACGAGGTAAAGCAGCACAAGGGCTTCACCTTGTCCATGACCGCCTCATGCGTCGCGTGTGGGATGAACCGTTTACGCTCTATCCGCTAATTGCACAGCGCGTCGACATCCCCGAAGACAGAAGCGCCATCACAATCCATATCAATCCTGACGCAAAATTTAATAATGGGTCATCAATTACAAGTCATGATATTTTATATACCTACCAAACATTGATGGAGCATGGCCGCCCAAATATGCGACGTATTTACAAGCTTATCACGCAAGCAAATATCATCGACACGCACACGATAAAGTTTTCGTTTGGAGAGGGGTATGATCAAGAAACAGCGATGATCATGGCAATGATGCCCGTGCTTTCAAAATCATATTGGAGCGACAAAGACTTTGATTCTGCGACCCTTGAAGCCCCTGTCTCATCCGGTCCTTACAAAATTTCATATGTAGATGTCGGCAAACGTATCACATATAGAAAAGACCCTCACTATTGGGCCGAAGATATGCCGATTAATAAGGGGCTCTATAACTTTGAAACGGTAACATACGATTACTACCGAGATGACACCATTGCGTGGGAAGCGTTTTTGAAGGGTGACATTGATGTTCGTCGCGAAACAGATACCGCCAATTGGGCAACATTCAAATCAGGACAATATCCCAATATACAAAAAACGGCCTTTGACCATGGACGCCCGGTTCAAATTCAATCTTTTATATTCAATATGCGTCGCCCTCCTTTTGACGATATCCGTGTGCGTAAGGCGCTTAATCTCGCCTTCGATGATATATGGATGAACAAAAATTTATATTACGGACAAAAAAAACGCATTCAGAGCTTTTTTGAAAACTCCGAGTTAGCAGCCCCTCAAAGCTCTAAAACATGGTCCCCGCCCATAGCCACAAACATTCGTAAAAACTTACGAAAAGCCTCAGAGCTTTTAACATTAGCTGGTTGGGAAACAGTTGGTGGCAAACGTATCAATGAAATCAATGGCGAACCACTCTCTTTTGAAATTCTTGTTCAAAAAAATGACCACGAAAAAATTGCTTTGAATTTCATTTCGCAATTGAAACGCCTCGGGATTGATGCACGCGTTCGTAACATGGACAGCGCCGCATTCAGAGACCGCCTCAACAATTATGACTTTGATATGGTGGCCTATCACTGGACTTCTAGCCTCTCTCCAGGGACAGAGCAATATCAATATTGGAGCTGCGAAGCCGCCACACAAAATATGCGATGGAATTTTTCAGGCATTTGTGGGCCAGAAATTGATAAAATTGTAAAGGCGATCCCGCACGCTGATAATCGTACCGATATTATCACCCTTGTGCAGTCACTAGACCAAAAACTACTAAACAATATCACCACAATTCCTTTGTTTTACACACCTACAGACAACTATTTTTACAGCGACAGCATTGCTTTCCCTCGTAAAGCGCCTCTTTACGGCCCCGTTCTTGAGACATGGTGGAGTACAAAAATGCCCGCGAATAAGAATATTGAGCAATAAGTGGCAAGGTGATACACTTATCGAAAATAAACATTATAGATTCTTTCAACTGGAACAATTCAGCAAAAATATATAGGCCAATAATATGAAATACGCACTTACCGCCACATTGATTACACTCTCAGCATCAACTCTTGCAGGATGCGCGGGAACAGTGGATTACGAAAAGGCACAATACTGGCAGCGCGCCAATGCCTCAGAAGCCATTTATCAGCGTGGTCCTAAAGCACAACAGATGGTACAGCGCGACATTTCAAGATGTGTCTCCGAGTTACGTGAACTTGAGCGCTTGGGATATATCAAAAACGCCTTTCCTGCGCCTGAAACAGAGCCAAATCTTCGCGATGAACAAATTAAGTTGAACGAATGGGAAACGCCAGAGCGCGACGGCTATCTTTTGAATGAAGCTGCCACATATTATGATTTTGAAGAGTGCATGGAAGCCCGTGGCTGGGAACGTGTAGAATACCTTCCATATAAGACAAAAGCCCGCTCTCAGAAGAACTACATTAAGGCGCTTGAAGATTCTAAGCGTCGCACAAAATCAGGTGCCGCAGACGAGGAAGCGACAAGAATTCCAGAGCAAAACACGACTAAAGATGATTTTGAAAACTTGAATGACTAGTCTTCAGGACCAAAACCAAAATACATTCTTTGTAAAACTCCGCCCAAGAGGTGTTATCTATGTCGAAGGAGATGATCGTAAAGATTTTCTCCAACGCATAGTCACAAATGATTTAAATCTATTAGAAGAGGAAAGCGCGATTTACTCATGCTTATTGACCCCTCAGGGCAAATTTCTGCATGATTTTTTTATATCTAAAGGGCCAGATTCATACTTTATTGAATGCGAGGGACAAGATCGCGCATCAGATTTGTATGAGCGTTTAAACAGATATAAATTACGCAGTGCCGTGACACTGTCTCTTGATGAACAAACCCCCGTTTATGCTTGTTTTGGTGTTACCCCTACGCCGGGATATCAAGACCCTAGGCATGCGGGTTTGGGGTGGCGTAGCTTTTCAAAACCTGAAGACACAATTCGGCAAGAGCCTTTTGAGCTATGGGATCGCCTACGTATCAATCTTGAGATTGCAGATGGTAGTCGTGATGCTGTCCTTGAGCGCTCGACATTAGAAGAGTTGAATATTCCGAGACACAATGGCGTATCATTTACAAAGGGATGTTATGTGGGTCAGGAACTGACCGCTCGGGTTGAAAACCGAGGGCTTGCCAAAAAGCACTTGAGATTATTTTCCAACGAAAATGAGCAGAGCCTGCCTGCCTTTGGCGAAATCATAAAAGACGGCGATAAAACAGTTGGTGAGATGCGTTCATCTTGTCATGATATTGGCCTAGCCGTCATAAGAGATGCTCAAGCTACTTAGGCTACTTGGGCTTCATAGCCAGTAAATCTCTGACCTTATTCTCTACATTTAAATCGGGGTGATACCCAAACTCTTCCGTAAGCTCCGCTTCACGTTCCTTAGATGGTGCGGTCTTCCCCACTTCATACGCAAGAACCTCTCCATAATCATCAAGCGAAGAGACATTATCTTGTTCAATATCGTCCTTGAACTGCTCATAACGCTGAACAGAAATTGAAAGTAACGCCCACGCAGGCTTGCCGTCTTGTGTTTCAAACTCGACCAAATCTAAAATATTTATATCATCACTCATATATTTTCACTTCGCTAATTTAAATCATTCCCACCTGGCGGCAATCGTCGTGGAGGTTTGACTGTTTGATGGTGCATGCCTCTTTCGATAATGACATTAATGTCTGGAAGATCATACACACTATCAAGATCTTCTCCCAATAATTCACTCCCAACAAGGTCATTTACCACATCATGTGCTTTATTCGCATGCCCTCGATGTCTAGCCCCCTTCATAAACCCTATTCCTGATACAATTTGTGCAGCATTACCTGTCACCGCCCCCATTACAATCATATTCATAGACCGTAACAATAATGCATTCGATGGAATGTATTTTCCTGCACCGTCAATTGCCTTACCCGTTATCTCTTTTCCGTTTTCAATAAATTTATCCCAAAGAGATGCTTCGCTTTTCGTGGCTTCAGAAAAATCCTCCCAAGGCGCCTTCTCTTTCTTGTAGTCGATCAGCTTTTTTCCATTATATATCGTTTGAATACTATATGCACTAACCGCCAGCAACCCCACGGTGGCACGCGTAAGATCACCACTTAACGTAGCCTCAACGAGACCGTCAGGCTCGAATATCTTTTCAAATGTTTTATAGTTACCAATAAATTGCGGTAGATTTGTCGCAACGCTTACCGCCGACGACCAAAAATCAGACCGAAGCGTTGCCTCCGGCTCTTTAAAATGTTTGGACAGCCCCTTTCGGACTGGAAAAAAGGCTGCATTTTTAGCCGCATTTAAAACGCCTGTTTGCACGGTCGACATATCACCCGCTAAAGCCCCATCTAGTGCCATGGCTAAGGCCCCTGCCGTATTATAGATATAAAATTTTGCCGTGTGGGACACATCTGACCATTTTTCTTTAGCGGTTGTGAAACCTGAAAAACGGCTGCGCTTAACTTTCACATTCGAAAGTTCTTTTATTGTCTTTGATGATTGTTCACGCTCTTGATCTTCCATAATGTGACGATAGTAGTGCAATTCGCTTAAAAAAACACTTAATTTATGAAAAATCTATAAATCAACGCACCGAACAGAATGCGCCCATCCTGCTAAAGCCTCATCACGCGCATCGTCGCTCATTTGAGGTGTAAAAGATTGCGCCAATGCCCAGCGCGACGAAACATCTTCCAGATCTCGATACAGGCCAACACCTATACCCGCAAGAAACGCAGCCCCCAGCGCCGTTGTCTCAACAATTTCAGGTCTGTCAATTTGTACATCTAATATGTCGGCGAGATGCTGACACACAAATCCATTATTCACCAACCCGCCATCAACACGAATTATCTTCGACTCACTGCCTGAGTCTTGCTCCATCGCATCCATTAAATCATGCGTTTGGAAGGCTTGCGCCTCTAGCGCCGCACGAACGATGTGGTTTTTGTCACTCTCCCGCGTAAGACCTAATATAGCGGCTCTTGCCTGTGGATTCCAATAGGGCGCCCCCAGCCCCGTGAAAGCCGGTACAAAATAAACACCATTACAATCATCCACGGCGCGCGCCATGTCTTCAGTTTCTTTTGTATCTTCAAACAATCCAAGATTATCGCGTAACCACTGAACAACAGCGCCGGCTACAAAAATAGATCCTTCCAGCGCATATGTCACCTGCCCATTAATGCTGTAGGCCACAGTTGTTAATAGCTTGTGATCTGATGCCTTAAAAGTTTGACCTATATTCATCAACGCAAAACAGCCTGTTCCGTATGTTGACTTAATCATCCCTTTTTCAAAACATGCCTGCCCAATCAATGCCGCTTGCTGGTCTCCGACAACACCGCAAATAGGTAAGCATTTCTTAAGCGCAATAGAATCTCCAAAATCAGAGATGTTATTTTTTACCTCTGGCAATAACGACATAGGAACATTGAACATCTCGCACAAATCTTTGTCCCATTGCCCTTTAACAATATCATATAACATTGTGCGCGATGCGTTTGTGGCGTCAGTGGCGTGAACATGCCCCCCCGTTAAACGATATATAAGAAAGCTATCCACCGTACCAAAGGCCAAATCACCGGCCTCGGCCATGTCGCGTGCGCCCTTAACATGATCCAGTATCCAAGAAATTTTAGTGGCCGAGAAATATGGATCCAAAAGCAGTCCGGTCTTTTCACGAATAACGTCTTCGTGGCCATCCTCTCTAAGCCCCTTGCAAACATCGGCTGTTCGACGGTCTTGCCACACAATAGCGTTATAGATAGGCTTTCCTGTTTTACGGTTCCATATAATGGTCGTCTCACGCTGGTTCGTAATACCAATGGCTTTAATATCACTATGCTGCTCTATCAATTCATCACACGCCCATAATGTATCCTGCCATATGTCTTCGGCGTCTTGTTCTACCCAGCCTTTGTTAGGACATGTAAGCGATAATTCTTTTTGTCTTACGTCTTTTATGGTCGCATCACCCGAAAAGACAATGGCGCGTGAACTTGTCGTCCCCTGATCTATAGCAAGGATACTCACTCCCTGATCGCTCATCCTAAGACCTCCGCAAATAGGCTTGGTAAATCATTTGCAATATTTTGCTGTGTTTCTTCCCCTATATGTACACCAAGCTTTGAACGCCTCCATAATATATCCTCAAGACCTCGTGCCATTTCTTGCTTGATCATATAAACAAGCTCTTTTTCATAAACGCCTTCGCCGTAATGCACACCCAAGCCAAGGAGACTATCGCCATGTTGCAGGATCTGATCCATGTTTGTTCCATACGCCTTTGCATAGCGGAGTAGTAGATCATCGGGTACCCATGGGAATTTCTTAGATTGAGATGCGATAAACTGATCAAAATCTCTTTGTGGCATTTGCCCGCCCGGAAGAGGTGCTTTGTGCGTCCATGCCCCCTTATCATCCTCTAGGCCTAATGCGTCAAATATTTTAGCAACAGCTTTTTCAGATAACGCCCTATAGGTTGTTAATTTACCACCAAATATAGAAAGTAGCGGCGCCCCCTCGTCATCTAATTCTAATTTGTAATCTCGTGTAACAGCCTTCGCATCATCAGCCCCATCATCAAGAAGCGGTCGAACACCGCTATAGCTCCACTTGATGTCATCCGGCCCAACTGACTGTCGAAAACTTCTATTGACCGCCGCACAAAGGTAATCTATTTCAGCCCCAGAAATTGTAGCCTCTTTAGGATCTCCTTCATGAGCCTCCTCCGTTGTACCAATCAATGTATAACGACCTTCATATGGCCATAAGAATATGACACGCCCGTCAGGTTGTTGTAACAAGTATCCGTGATCGCCTTCATAGAACTTATCAACGATGATATGGCTGCCTTTCACAAGGCGAACATTTAAAGTCTCCTCATCTGCCAATTGATTGTGATCAAGGACTTTGCGAACCCAAGGTCCTGCCGCATTCACAACCATTTTTGTTGTGACGCAATATTCTGTATTTGTCAGGTTATCACGCACAGTCACCAACCAGCGCCCGCCCTTGCGCACTGCCGAGACACACTCGTGATGCGGTCTAATATGTGCACCACGTTTTGCCGCATCGACGGCATTAAGAACAACAAGACGAGAATCATCCACCCAGCAATCAGAGTATGAAAAGGCTTTTGTATATTGACCGCCCAGTGCCTGTGTATACACGCTGTCTTTTAATTTAAATCCGAATGACCGCTTGAGACGTTTATGCCGAATAGCCAGAAAATCATACATAAGCAGCCCGATGCGTATAAGCCACGCAGGGCGTAAATAAGGCTCGTGCGGCATAATAAAACGCATAGGCGACACAATGTGAGGTGCTATATTTAAAAGCACATTACGTTCCTTCAATGCCGAACGCACCAATCCAAACTCGTAGTACTCAAGATAGCGTAATCCACCATGGATCATTTTACTACTCATCGAAGATGTAGCATTGGCTAAATCCCCCTTTTCCAGCAATAAAGTAGATAAGCCTCGGCCCACAGCATCTCGCGCAATACCGGCCCCGTTCACGCCGCCGCCAATAATGCATATATCGAAGTTGGCGCGTAAATTATTTGTTGTTCTATGATTCATAAATCATAATTTAGCACGCCTGTATCCCTAATCAAATATCAATAAAATGCGATTTAAATACAAAATAAATCATCGGCAAAATTAAACAGGTCTTTAACATTCTTTGCGATACTAAAACATACCCCTAACCCAAGGATTCAATAGACTATGACAGAGTTATTCAAAAAATGGACGACACAAAACGATGGCGCAACAGCCATTGAGTTTGCGCTCATATCTGTTCCTGTTGTGTTTCTCATTATTGGAATCATTGAGCTGTCTTTATTTTTTGCCACATCAACTCTTCTACATGGCGCAGCAGAATCAGCCTCCCGACTTATCCGCACGGGCCAAATTCAACAAGCACAAGGCGACCCTCAGACTATGTTTGAATCCGCTTTATGCGATCATGCCGCGATATTTATTTCATGCGCACAAATTCAATACGAAGCCGTTCAGCTCGAT
>DDIM01000001.1:26457-95583 GCA_002338525.1 Micavibrio sp. UBA1850
GTTCTTGTGCGGGCTGCGACGCGTTACAATTTTGCAACGCCCCTCATTGGCACTATCCTTGGTGAAGGCGGCACAATGTCGCGTGGTATCTTAACGACAATTATATTACAAACCGAACCTTATGACTTTGAAGAAGAGGTATAAGCCATAAATATTTTTATAAAACATATATGTCTACGATGGATGAAAGAAGAAGATGCAACGGCTCTATTAGAAGCCGTGCTTATCATTCCTATTTTAATGACCCTTCTTATGGGCACATTTGATCTTGGTTTTGGGATTGCCCTTAATCAAAAGACAATCACATCCTCACAAATTGCCTCAGATCTCGTATCAAGAAACAAAAGCGTAAATGCCGCAGACATCGATAGTATTATCACAGCCTCAAGACTGACCTTCGAGCCTTATAATTTGAACGAATTTGGAATAGATATAGCCAGCATCGAGTTTGACGAAAATGGATACCCCGAAGTTTTGTGGCGCGAAACAAGAGACACAACACCTAACGATGATGCCGTAAACAGCACAGCAACACTTGGCGCGGCTGAGGGCGAAGGCATGGTCATCGTTACCGTCCGATACACATACCAGCCCTATTTCTCTAGCTTATTTACAGATAGCTTCAACCTTGAAGAGGTTGCTTTTTCCAGAGGTCGCCGCAGCCCAACCGTGGAGTGGGAATAAAAATCATGAATATATATAAAAACTTAAAATCGAAATTAACGCGCTACATTCGTGAAACTCACGGAGCAACAGCCATGGTTTTTGCCATTGCCGTCCCACTTGTCATTGGCGCCACCGGTATGTCAACAGATGTTGCGTTTGCATACTTGATTAAGCAACGCCTTACGCATGCCCTTGACGCCGCAGCCGTGGCCGCCGCAGCCTCATCAAGTGGAAGCAATAACGTACAAGCCAGTATTGATCAGTTTTTTGAGCAAAACTACCCCCCTGAAAAGCTTGGCGCGACCTCAGAGATTAGCGTTGAATTAGATGGGTCTGATATTATTGTATCCGCCACCGCCGACTACGATACGTTTTTCGTACGATTTTTAGGCGTCGAACAAATTGAAATTTACGCAGAAAGTACTGTCGCGCGTGAGATCATTGGTCTTGAGGTGGCTATGGTTCTCGACGTTACAGGCTCGATGGCAACGGTTGTAGATGGGGTCTCCAACATTGATGCTTTGAAAACCGCATCTGAAAATTTTGTAACCATCTTATTTGATCGCGCCATCTTTGACGATACGATTAAAGTTGGAATTGTACCCTACTCAACCGCCGTCAATGTAGGCCCATACGGCTTAGGATATAACCCAGACGGAAGCGTCTATGGCAACGGTTTTGTTAACAACCCTGATAATCTATCATTCGATCAAAGTCAAAAATGGGCATGGCATGGCTGTGTTCTTGCATTAGATTCCCCCTCAGATACACAAGATTCAGACAGTTCGACTGAATGGGAGATGTACCGCCACTCGTTTAGGCAAGCACGAGATAATTTCTATCGAAGCTGGTCAAATGATTATAACAACTGGTGGTATCGAGTTTACGATAATTATTACGGGCCAAACTATTCATGTAATAAATCTCATATTCTTCCCTTAACGTCAGATGAGGAAAGCATTCTTGATCATATCGATACATTTTATGCCAACGGAAGCACACTTGGTAACTTAGGTATGGCATGGGGGTATCGCCTTGTTTCACCTGCAGAGCCTTTTGATGAAGGCGCATCATATGACGACGATGAATGGCAAAAAGCCGTCGTTATGATGACCGATGGGGACAACTACATGAACCCATACTATAGCGCGTACGGAGGATATAGAGAGCATAACGTAGATGTACAAGAGCTTAACGAACGCCTAGAACAAACTTGTACGAATATGAAAGAGCAAGGCATAACAATTTATACAATCACGTTCTCTTACCAAACAGGGACTAGCAATGGGCAGCCCGTGTATAATATTGATGACGAAACACGCGGTGTCTACGAACGATGCGCATCAGAGACAAAAAAATACTATGACGCCTTGGGTCAAGACGAGCTTATAAACGTATTTGAAGCCATTAGCCGTGAATTAAGCTTGATCCACATCAAAGGTTAATGACGAAGACCGCTCTTTCTTATTGCCGCTTGTGCTGCCGCTAGGCGCGCAATCGGCACACGGAATGGTGAACAGGACACATAACTTAGCCCAACACGTTCAAAGAAATCTATAGAGCGTGGATCCCCTCCATGCTCGCCGCAAATCCCAAGCTTTATATCAGGGCGTACACTACGCCCCCTTTGGGAGGCCATATCAACTAACTGACCTACGCCTTCCTGATCAAGACTTACAAAAGGGTCTTGTGAAAAGACACCTCTATCAACGTAAAATGGCAAAAAGCTTCCTGCGTCATCCCGGCTCATACCAAGTGCCGTTTGTGTCAGGTCGTTTGTTCCAAAACTAAAAAATTCAGCCGTTTGCGCAATTTCGTCAGCCATCAATGCGGCACGTGGGATTTCAATCATCGTGCCCACAAGATATTCGACCGTTTTTCCCTTCTCACGAAAGACATCTTGCGCCGTCTCGTCAATGACAGACTTCAACAACTCAAGCTCTTTATGACTGACAATCAAGGGGATCATAATTTCAGGAACGGCCCCGACTTCAACCGCAGCCTCTATGATGGCGCGCGCCTGCATGGCATAAATTTCAGGATATGTTAAGCCTAAACGACACCCACGATGACCCAACATCGGGTTGCTTTCTGCAAGTTCTTGCAAACGGCGTTTTACCTCACTCACGTCTACGCCGGCGCTTTGTGCAAATTGCTCAACATCTTTGTCTTCATGCGGTAAAAATTCATGTAGAGGAGGGTCAAGTAAACGGATCGTAACTGGTAATCCATCCATAATTGAAAATAGCGCTACAAAATCGCTGCGTTGTTCTGGTAGTAAGTAAGACAGCGCCTCGTCGCGGCCCGCCTTATTCGTTGCCAAAATCATTTCTCGCACTTTTTGAATACGATCAGGATCAAAAAACATATGCTCTGTACGACAAAGCCCAATACCTTCAGCGCCAAAGCTTATTGCGTTCTTTGCATCATCGGGCGTCTCGGCATTTGTACGTACATGCATACGGCGCATATCGTCTGCCCAATTCATGATGGTTTCGAAATCTCCCGATAACTTTGGTTGTAATGTAGGGACATGCCCTTTCATAATCTCACCCGTAGACCCATCAATTGTCACAACATCACCCTCACAAAATACTTGAGACATCACGGATAATCTTTTGTTTTTTAAATCAATATTGATTGATGACGCCCCCGCGACACACGCACGCCCCATACCACGCGCAACAACGGCAGCATGCGATGTCATACCCCCGCGACTGGTCAAAATTCCACGCGCAGCATGCATACCGTGGATATCTTCAGGCGAAGTTTCTGTGCGAACCAAGATGACATCTTCTTCATTTTTTGCCGCTGCCTCTGCGTCATCCGCCGTAAAAACAAGCTTACCACTTGCAGCCCCCGGCGATGCTGGCAAGCCTTTGCCCAACACTTCACGCGCAGCATAAGGATCAAGCGTTGGATGAAGTAACTGATCTAAGGCATTGGCATCCAAACGTAAAAGCGCCTCTTGTTTTGTGATAACATTTTCAGAAACCATATCAACCGCAATCTTTAATGCCGCCGCGGCCGTTCTCTTTCCAGCGCGCGTTTGCAACATATACAACTGACCTTGCTGGACGGTAAATTCGATATCCTGCATGTCTTTGTAATGCGCCTCTAATGTCTGACGCACATCATCTAATTGTTTAAACACATTGGGCATTGTCTCTTCCATAGACGGCAAATCACTCCCCTCCATTTCACGTCCCTTAATCGTTAATGATTGAGGCGTACGTATGCCCGCAACCACATCCTCGCCTTGCGCGTTAATCAGATACTCACCATAAAAATAATTATCCCCAGTTGAAGGGTCACGTGTGAAGGCAACGCCTGTGGCACAATCTTCCCCCATATTCCCAAATACCATTGATTGAATATTGACCGCTGTCCCCCATTCTTCAGGAATAGAATGTATACGCCTATATGTTACCGCACGCGGTGTTTGCCACGATCCAAATACCGCACCTATTGCCCCCCATAACTGTTCGTGAACATCTTCAGGAAAAGGCCTTCTTAGCTCGCGCTCGACGAGCTCTTTATACTCGGCAACAATTTCGCGCCAGTGATCGGCACTCAGATCAGTATCCGCATCACATCCTAAACGCTCCTTTGTGTCTTCTAATATGTCTTCAAACTCATGGTGCGATACACCCAACACAACATCTGAGTACATTTGAATAAACCGTCGGTACGAATCCCACGCAAAGCGTGCATCATTTGATCGCCTCGCAAGCCCTTCAACTGTCTCATCGTTAAGCCCCAAATTCAGAACAGTATCCATCATACCGGGCATTGATACACGCGCGCCCGAACGCACTGACACAAGTAATGGATTGTCGACAGATCCAAATTCGGCACCCATTTGACGCTCAACCTCGGCTATTGCGTTTTGAACGTCCGACTTGAGGCTTTCAGGATATGTACAATCATGGGCATAGTAATATGTGCAAACCTCAGTAGGAATTGTAAAGCCCGCCGGCACAGGCAGCCCTAGCGATGACATCTCAGCCAAGTTTGCCCCCTTGCCTCCCAACAAGTCCTTCATGCTCGCATCACCGTCTGCGCGGCCATTTCCGAAATTATAAACCCATGTCTGTGTCATATCAGATTTCCTTAAAATCAATAGAATCAATGCTCATTAAACTATCTTATAAGATAACAAACGCGCCTAAACACGACCAAGTTAAATCGCAAAGATATACCTAAGATATACATGTGAATTAAAAAAGTTATTTAGACATAAGAAAAAACTTGAAGCTTTGCATAAGACAGTATAGGTAGACGCCATTGAAACCATGGAGGACAATTAAAATGGCAAAAGTTAAAATGATTAACGATGCTTTAGACATTACGAGTAAATTTATGAAGCAGTACAAAAACTCAATTGATGTCTGCTCAAAAGCAGTCGGTGCGACAATAAAACTTCCTAACGCGAAGAACTTAGACACTCCAGCTGCAAAGCATATGCTTATGCACAATTTTATGAAGCAGGCCGTATCAGGGTATGGGCCCAGCTACAGAGAGCTTAAAAGAGATATGTCAGAAATTAACGCGACCTTGCCAAATAAAGATGACTTTAAGGCAACATTTTCAAAATATATCGACAAGCTTGAGGCTAAATAGACTTTACCATCATCAAGCATAACTCATCATCAACAGGGCGAATATCGTAAGGCTTTACGCCCTGTGCATCATACACAACCCCCTGCCCATCCGGCACATATCCCTTTTTGACGTACAGACGCTGCGCATTTCCGTAGCCGGCATGAAGCCCCACACCAAGTCCCAAAGCATTTGCACCGCGCTCTCGCGCCAAACGCTCACATTCATCAATCAGCGCCGCGGCAACCCCCTTACGACGATGGTCTGGGTGTGTGTTTAGATCTTGGAATTCTGGAATAGAAAAACGATAAAACGGCGCATATGCAGGTCTAAAGTTTAAGATGCAAAACCCGACAAGTTCTCCATCCCAATGCGCGAGCAGAGTTATTCGCTCGCAATCTCCATTTTTACCCTCAGATTTATCCTCAGACTTATCCACACACCTTTGCACATAACCAGAGTCCTTTCCCAACCCCATGTCATCAATCAAGCGTTGCAGTGAATTTGCATTCTCCGCCGTTAAAAATTCAATAGAAATCGCCATTTACTTTACCTTTCGCCGCGACTATAAATATACGCGAATATAACAACACAAAAAAGGCTTAAACCATTATGACGACTGTAGATATGAAAGACATTGTTTCTCTTTGTAAAAGACGCGGATTTATTTTCCCCGCCTCAGACATCTATGGTGGAATTAACGGCTTTTGGGACTACGGCCCGCTAGGTACAGAGCTGAAGAACAACCTTCGTGACCGCTGGTGGAAAGATATGGTGTTAACACCCCCTATCGGCCCTGACGGAACACCACTTCAAATGTTTGGTGTAGATACCTCAATAATTCAAAACCCAAAGCTATGGAAAGCATCTGGACATATTGACGGTTTCTCAGACCCAATGCTTGACTGCCGTGAAACTAAAAAACGTTATAGAGAAGATAAACTCATTGTCTATAAGCCTAAAGACGGCCAAGGAAATGCTATAGTTTTTCATGAGGACGCAGAAAGCGACGAAATAGAAAAACGCATCAAAAAGATTAGTAAAGGCCAAAGCGTAGATAATTATGAAAAAACTTCTTTAAAAAATATTGATACTACTGATTACGAAAATCTTATAGGTCCTGACACAAAAACTGCAGGCACATTGACAGAACCACGTGAGTTTAACTTAATGCTTCACACATTTCTTGGTGCCACTGGTGGTGAAGAAAACAAGGCATATCTTAGACCCGAAACATGCGGCTCTATTTTTACTAACTTCAAAAATATTGTAGACAACTCACGTGGTAAAATCCCTTTTGGAATCGCTCAAATTGGTAAAGCGTTCCGTAACGAAGTCACACCACGTAACTTTATCTTCCGTTCCCGTGAATTTGAACAATTGGAAATGCAATTTTTCTGTGACCCTAAAGATAATATAAAAGAGTGGTTCAATTTTTGGAAAGATTATCGGAAAAACTGGTGGCTAAAAATTGGCCTATCTGACAATCACCTAAATTTTCACGAACATACCGAGGATGATCTCGCCCACTACGCTAAAGAAGGTGTTGGCGCCTATGACATAGAATATCAATTCCCATTTATCGCACCAGGCTTTGACGAACTTGAAGGGATTCATGACAGATCTCAATTCGACTTATCACAACATGAAAAGTTTTCTGGTAAAAAAATGCAGTATCAAAATCTTGAAACCAACGAATGGTATACGCCATATGTTATTGAAACCTCGGCAGGCCTGACACGTGGTGTACTTGCACTTATTTGCCAAGCATACACAGTCGACGAGAACCGACCCTCTGGCATGTATATGAATTTCCATCCATCCATGGCACCTAAAAAGGCCGCTATACTGCCATTGACAGCAAAAGATGGGCATCCTGAGGTTGCGCAAAAACTATATCTAGAAATGCGCGAACACATGGTTGTTGACTTAGATATCAAACAAAATATCGGTAAGCGTTACGCCCGCCAAGATGAGATTGGAACACCATTTTGTATCACAATCGATGGTCAAACATTAGAAGATCAAACGGTTACGGTGCGCGAGCGTAATACTATGGCGCAAGAGCGCGTGCATTTGGATAATGTGACTGAATATGTGAAAAAACGCTTAGTTTAAAGCGTTTTTATCTGCCCTTTTGGCGTATAGATCACCTGTCGAGGTTGTTCTGTGTCTTGAGGCTAGGCCTTGTGGTAGGTCGTTGAATGAACAGCCTCACTTACGTCTTTTACTTTAGAAACAAGTGGCTCGCCCTTCACTTTAAACTCATTTGAAGGGCGCGCTATCAATGACGGTACGGCGTGCAGAGGATTTATCATATTATGTATATACCATGCATTGCATGTATAAGTGAAGAAAAAACTACAATCCGTAGCGGCTCCACTCACCACGTGTTTCGACAGTATCCAAAATTTGCCCGACAATTTTATCCTGCCCCAATGAGAGCTTTCCTCCTATAGGAAGCAGTCCAAACAATTTTTTGCTTTCTGGTGAACATTCAATCTGTTTCACATCCTCACCAAATTTTTCAAACAAAAATCCATGCGCATCTTGAATGCCATCAACCAGTCCCTTTTCTAGCGCAACCTGCCCTGTCCAAAACTGCCCCTCAAACAATGTCGCATCTGTGCCATTTAGTTTGTCTCCACGGCGAGATTTTACCCATTCTTTGAAGCTTTTATGAATGTCTTTTTGTAGGCTCTTCAAACGTTTTACATCGGCCTCATCAACTGGCAAAAACGGATCCATAAAGCTTTTGCTGTTGCCTGCTGTATGTACACGGCGCTCCACCCCATGCTTTTCAATAAAGTCTTGGAAGCCAAAGCTTGCACTCACCACGCCAATTGACCCAACAATTGAGCTCTCTTGTACATAAATTTCATCTGCAATACATGACAACCAGTATCCACCACTTGCCGCCACATCTTCGACAAATGCATATACAGGCACGTTTTTCTTATCTGCTAGCCGGCGCATATGCGCACTAATTAACGAACATTGCGCAGGTGATCCACCGGGTGAATTGACGAGCAATATAACAGCCTTAATGTCCTTACGATCAAAGGCTTTATCAATTGCCTTGGCAAATTTTGTGTAGCTTACCCCTGATCGACGGTTTGACGCATCGGCAATAACACCAGAAAACCTAATGACAGATACGCATGGCACATCTTTCAATATTTTGTTAATCACAGGCAGTGATTTTAGTTTCTTAAAATTCATAACAGCAATCCTTTTCCATCTTTTAATATTGCATTCGCCTCATCCGTATAATCGCCGTTGCTATGATGCAGCACCAAACCCGATGTCATCGTTAACGGCGTATGCCTATCCTTAAACGCGCGAACAATCACGCGCTTTGCGGGAACACCCAATTTAGGCCACAACGGGATAATTTCAAGCGCGCCAAAGCGTTTGTGAAGCCCCACTATCATGTCATCAAGGCGCGAAGCTTGGTGGATCATCGTTAAAGACCCCTTTGATTTTAAAACGCGGTGAATATGGCGCATCCATACATCTAACGTAATGTCAGGGCTGTCATGACCATGCGCTTTTGCCTTTAAGGGGTCTGGCGAGCTCATATGCTTGCCGTCTTCATAAAATGGCGGGTTACATATGACATGGTCAAAACGCTCATGCGGCATATAATCTTGTAAATCGACGCATTCAAAATTTGCATCAGGTTCGTTTTGTTTGGCAAGCTCAATATACCCTGAGGCAACGTCTATACCCGTTAAGTTAATTTCAGGCACGCGATGCCGGACGCATAATCCTGCGCTGCCCACACCACAGCCAGCATCCAGCACACTTTGTCCAGATTGTACCGGACACGCCGCCGCAACCATGACACTGTCTAAACCAGGGCGAAATCCACCCTCTGGTTGCAAAAGCTTTACCGCACCATTTAATAAGTATATTTCGCGAGATTTCGACATAAAGCCCTTGTTGTTTGCATAGCGTTGGTTTAAATCATAAATATGTCACAAACTATGTCACAGAGAAACGAAACGCAAGCTTTAGACGAGCAAAGCAACGCCTCAAAAACTAAAGCAACCGATATGAGCTCCTCCCCCCTTGAACAGCTAATGACATATCTTCACGATGATATGCAGGCTGTAAATGACACGATCTTGTCAGAAATGCATTCTGATGTGCCTCTCATTCCACAACTGGCAAGCTACTTAATCGCATCGGGAGGCAAGCGTATCCGCCCTCTTTTAACACTGGCAACCGCACGCCTGGTGGACGCCGATATTAAACAGGCCACCCTCCTTGCGGCAACCGTCGAATTTATTCATACGGCAACACTTCTTCATGATGATGTTGTAGATGAAAGCCAAGAGCGCCGCGGGCAAAAAGCCGCCAACCTCGTATTTGGCAATCAAGAGACTGTTCTTGTCGGCGATTTTTTGTTTTCTCGCGCCTTTCAATTAATGGTGAAGACAAATTCCGTAGAGATTTTAAGGATCTTGTCGAACGCCTCTTCTGTAATTGCAGAAGGCGAAGTTTTACAACTTCAATATCAAGGTGACATGTCTATTAATTGGAACGTTTACAAAACCATCATCGGAGCAAAAACGGCCTCCCTTTTTGCCGCTTCGTGCGAAGTCAACGGCGCCATTTTAAAAGACAAAGACATACAAAAAAGCCTAAGCGAGTACGGTTACAATCTTGGCATGGCTTTTCAAATCGCAGATGACACACTAGATTATGATGCAAACCAAGAACAGCTTGGGAAAACTGTGGGTGATGATTTTCGCGAAGGGAAAATAACCGCCCCTATTCTTTTTGCGCTTCAAAACGCATCAGATGATGAAAAAGCATTTTGGACACGCACACTCGTTGAACACAACATTAACGACCAAGACCTAAAAACTGCGCAAGACTTGATCCTAAAACATAAAGGACTAGAACAATCCAAGCAGCTGGCTCGTGAATATGCCCAGAAATCCTCACAATCCATACATAAAATAATTCAAAAAAATGATAATAATCGGGAACTTTTCGATATGCTCTGCGTTATGCCAGAGTACGTCGTATCAAGGCTCGCCTAGATTTTAGCCGCTATAAAAAAATCGAAGGGTTTTTTGATTTCAGACGTAACTATTATGATTGCCTTAGCGAATAAGGTAACAGAAAACAATAAAATAACGAGGTTACGGTTATGGCTACAGCACTATCAAATGCATCAACAAATATTGCAGACACTGCGTATATTCGACAGGCAATGAAATCACCGATGTTAAGTCGTGAGGAAGAGCATGGCTTAGCAGAGAAATGGACGCATGACGGTGACGAAAAAGCACTTCACACATTAACTCAATCATATATGCGTCTTGTGGTAGCCATTGCTCATAAATTCAAACATTACGGACTTCCCGTTAGTGATCTTATCCAAGAGGGGAATGTTGGCTTGTTACAAGCGGCTATGAAATTTGATACAGCAAAAGATGTGCGTTTTTCAACATATGCAACATGGTGGGTTCGCGCATCAATTCAGGATTTTGTTCTTAGAAACTGGTCAATTGTCAGAACAGGAACAACATCTGCTCATAAATCGCTTTTCTTTAAACTACGCTATTTGCGCCAAAAAATTGACGGCGCATCAACAGAGCAAGGTTTAACAGAACAAGGTCGTCAGGATGTTGCAGATCATCTAAACGTTCGCCTAAAAGACGTTGAAGAGATGGAACGCCGCCTCTTCCAATCTGATCAATCTTTAAACGCGCCCATGTCATCTGAAGAAGACAGTGGTGCTGACTGGTTGTCACAACTACCATCTGACACGCCAACGCCAGAAGATCTGACAGCAGAAACAAAAGACGAAGAGACTTATAAATCATGGTTAAACGGTGCACTTTCAACATTGAAAGAGCGTGAGCAATACATTATCCAACGTCGCCACCTTACAGAAAATGGCGCAACGCTTGAAACATTGGGTAACGAGCTTGGTATTAGTAAAGAGCGCGTTCGTCAAATCGAAGGTGACGCGATGAAGAAATTGAAAAAAGTACTTATGAAAGATGCCGGCGCAAACGGCCTCAACTAAACAGTAAATATTTTTCCCCAAACATTAAAAAATTAACCCCGTACTCATTTCCAAGTGCGGGGTTATTTTTTTATCCTTTTACAACAATCTTATATCTTTGCCCTGACACAATCTTATCATTTCTTTTAAGACCATTAAGAGCCATAAAACGCTCCAGCTTGAGGGTGTCAAAATTCATGCGGTTGGCCAGGCTTTGAATTGTATCCCCTGATCGCGCCACAACAACTTTTACGCGCTGCGCCTTGATATTACGGCGCTCTGATGCGGTCATGCGACGGAAACTATATGTTGCTCGGCGCAAATCTTCTTGCATCGCCTGTGGCAGGTTTTTAGGAATGGCCACTTGAAAACGATACATCGCACCAGAATCGTATTGAAGCGCAATCAAACGAAGCGTCACATCTTTACCGTTTACGATCCCATCAAACGCGGTTGTGGCGGCATTCATACCATTGATTTTAATGTTTTGTGCAGGCGGAATATCAATACCGTCTTTCATCCAGACATTCATGATGTACTCAGCCGGCGTCCAGCGAGATTTGTTTTCACGAATATCTAGAATAAGGGCTGCGCCCGTATCTGTTGTTGCTAAAATCTGACTCGGCTGATTTGTGATACGGTAATGTTTTGGCACAGTAAATGTAAAGCCCAGTTCTGGATGATAAAACGTTTGCCCGCGCACAAACCCGTGCTTGTCACTATCCCCATATGTCATTCCATCGATCATTTTCAAATAACGATCTCGCCCCACGTCATTACTATTTTCTGGGTAAGTACTCGCAATTTGTGCAGCCGTGACAACACGTCCAGCCGTGTTGGGGTGTGTTGAAAAGAAGCTTGGTGCCGTCGAAGTTGTTCGCCCCTCAATTTGATTTTGTAAGTTGCTTTCTGCTTCTAACTGGCCTAAGAACCCTGCCATCGCCTGCGTGTCATAGCCAGATTGTTGAAGGTAGCGAACGCCAAGCTTATCAGCTTCACTTTCTTGTCCACGTGAGTATGAGCTTGTGTATAAATTCGCGCCTATACCAATGGCACGAGAAACCGCAGGACTACCAATCGCAGCCGCTGCAACTGTTGCACCTAAGGACGTTAAAACCCCGCGAGAGTAACGCTCTGCCGAATGTCTTCCTGTAATGTGGGCCACCTCGTGGGCAAGGACTGCGGCAAGTTCTGCCTCGCTATTGGCCGCTGCCATTAATCCACGTGTTGCGTAGATGTAGCCTCCAGGCACGGCAAAGGCGTTTAAGACAGGCGTATCAAGTAGAAAGAACTTATAGTCCACGTCAGGGCGCTCTGTATCACGAGACACACGCTGGCCGATTTGTGTCATATAGTTTTGTAGTTTCGCATTATTATATTCACCACCAAAAGACGCCAAGATTTGTGGATGCTGCTGGCTTCCAACCTGATTTTCTTTGTCTTCGCTCATCAACCCCGTAAATTGACGCTCTCCAGTGGCAGGGTTGGTTGTACATGCACTGATAATAAGTAATGATAACAGTGTAAGAACAACATTGAATTGAACCTTGTCAAAACGAGGCGCTTTAGGGCAAAGTGCATGCATGAGATTTTTCCTTTTTAAATATATAATCATCTTTTCTGCGGTAATAATTCTTTATACAACTATATGTAGCACGCAGGCAATTGCTCAAGATAAAAAATATGAGGATGAAAGCCCCCCTATTCTCGTCAAAAAAGACGGCGCAAAACTCGCCGAATTAAAACAAATTGACAACACAGTCACTGTTAAAACAGTCATAGATGGAAAGACCTTCACAGATCTAGACGGCAATACATACGCCCTTGCCAGCCTTGATATACAGTATGACGCCCCATACGCACGCCAAGCCAAAGAACAGCTTGAGGAATTGATTATGGGCAAAACACTTATCTTATTTCAGACAAAAAACCCTAAATTCGGGCGTCAAAACCACATGGGTCATACAATTGTTCACGCCTTGACGAAAGACACTTACACATGGGTGCAAGCAACACTTTTGGCCAATGGCGCGGCGCGGGTTCGTACGACGCCCTATACATACGAGCATGTTCATGACTTACTTAGCTACGAGTTAGACGCACGAAATAATAAGCGCGGTATATGGCAAGACGAAGCTTTTGATATACTAACCCCTGATACAGCCATAGATCATATTGGTAGCTTTCAAATCGTCGAGGGTAAAATTAAAAAAGTGGCTGTCACGAAAAACAACATCTACTTAAACTTTGGTGACAATTGGAAAAACGATTTCACGATTGGTATCGAGCCGTCGGTGCGACGCGCCCTTGCAAAGAAAAATATTACGGTTCAAAATTGGACAGGAAAAGATATTCAGATGCGGGGCTGGATACGTCTTTATAACGGACCATATATAGATTTAACACATGAACAACAAATACAATTATTCGATCCAATACCAAAAGATATAGATAGCGATGAGCAAGACACCCCCACAAAAAAATAATCTATATCCTGAAATAGAACCTTACTCGACGGGGTTTTTAGAAGTCGATAACACCCACACACTTTATTGGGAGCAATGCGGAAACCCTCACGGCACACCTGTACTTTTCCTCCATGGCGGGCCTGGTGCGGGATGCGGATCAATGCAAAGACGCTTTTTTGATCCTGAGCACTATCGTATTATTCTATTTGATCAACGAGGCGCTGGAAGATCGTCTCCACATGCAAGCATAGAAAACAACACGCGCCATGCGTTGGTTGAAGACATTGAAAAACTCCGCTCGCATTTAAACGTCGAAAAATGGCATATATTTGGTGGTTCTTGGGGATCAACCTTGGCCCTTTCTTATGCCATAGAACACACATCTGCTGTGCTAAGCATGGTACTGCGTGGGATTTTCCTCATGGAGCAAGATGAGATCAATTGGTTTTTAAATGGCATAAAAAACATTTTTCCTGAAAATTGGGAGCGCTTTGCCTCACATGTTAACTTTGCCCCTAACCTGCTTGATGCATACTACGAAAAATTAACGGACGCTGACTATCAAACAGCCCTTAAGGCAGGTGTTGCATGGAGCGCTTATGAAAGTGGATGTGCCTCGCTTCTCCCTCGTCCTGCCAAAGTCTCACATGAAGATTTGGACAAAGATGATCTGGCCATCTCCAAAATCGAAGCCCACTTTTTCAAATATGAGGTCATAGCCAAACAACACTCGCTTCTCAACAACATCGAGCGCCTCAGAAAAATTCCTGCAACAATCATACAAGGGCGCTATGACACCATCTGTCCGACAAAAACGGCCTACAAACTTCACAAGGCGTGGCCAGAAGCTGATTATATCATCGTACAAAATGGCGGGCACACGGCCAATGAGCCCGCTATGTACCGCCGTTTGATTGAAGCCACCAATAATATGAGATCTATTGCATAACGAAAGAGACTTTAAAATGCCCGCCTATAAAACACTTCAAGACCTTCCTGATATTAACGGTAAAACCGTCATACTGCGCGCCGACTTAAACGTTCCAACCGATGGCAAAGAAGTGACCGACATGACACGTATTGACCGTGTCAAACCCACAATTGATGCCCTGCTTGAAAAAGGCGCAAAAATTAAAATCCTTTCACATTTTGGTCGACCAAAAGGTCAGGTTAACCCTGATTACTCCCTTGAATTTCTAGCCCCTATCCTATCTAAAGCATGGGATCATGACGTTGCCTTTGACGATGAAAACGCGCAAATTATATTGCTTGAAAACACTCGATTTCACGAGGGTGAAGAAGCCAATGACATGGCGCTTGCTAAACGCTGGGCAGACTTAGGCGACATATACGTTAACGACGCCTTTTCTGTATCTCACCGCGCACATGCCTCTACCGAGAGCATTGCAAAATGTCTTCCAAGCTATGCGGGTCTTTTGATGGAACAGGAACTCACTGCCCTCGAAAAAGCATTAACCACACCTGAGCGCCCCGTAACAGCCATTGTTGGCGGCGCCAAAATTTCAACAAAATTAGACCTTTTGAATAATCTGATTAAAAAGGTCGACCATCTTATTCTCGGCGGTGGCATGGCAAACACATTTGTCGCGGCCAAAGGATATGATGTTGGCGCCTCTTTATGTGAAAATGACATGCTGGATACCGCTCGAGACATTATGGACAATGCCGACAAAAACGGATGTTTAATTGTGCTGCCGACAGATTTTATAGTCGCAAAAGAATTTAAAGCCCACGCACAAAGCCTGAATGTATTGATTGAAGAGGTTCCAGCAGACTACATGGCATTGGATGTTGGCCCAAAAACCATAATGCGCATAGAAGATATCATTCAGAAATCAAAAACAATTGTGTGGAACGGCCCTATGGGTGCATTTGAAATTGCCCCTTTTGATAATGCCACAATTGAAATTGCGGAATATGTTGCCAACTTTACACGCTTAGGTGACATCGTCTCTGTTGCGGGTGGTGGCGATACCGTGTCGGCCATGGCTCATGCCGGCGTAAAAGATGATTTATCATATCTTTCAAGTGCTGGTGGCGCCTTTTTAGAATGGCTAGAAGGAAAAACGCTGCCTGGTGTGGCAGCGCTTAGTTCGTAAATAAGAAAGCTTACGCTCTTACAAAATTTCTTTGATAGATATTTCGCGCAAATTCCGCATTCATACGGTCAAAGTACGACAATGCGCGGTTAAGCGTTATGCCCTGCATCGCTTGCCCATTAGACCTAATATGTTCTGATAGTAAAAACAACTTAATAAAATCATTACGATCAACACCATGAGAGCGGCACAAAATTGCAAGCCCATGTCCATATTGTTGGCCTAAAACCTCTAGTGTGTCTTTTGCTGACACACCCATGAAAATTGAAAACTTCGCAACAAACAAACGGTAGTTTTTAAGCCTTAATTCACCCAGCATCTCATTGAGCATGACGTTTCTCATGTGACCATCACGATCAGAACGCAATTGTGATTTTGCGTATTCCGCATCCATCATCGCACGCGTTGGCATGAACGGGTTTTGCGGCGCCGGTGCAGGCTTCGGCTCGCTTAATGTCTTTACAGACGCATCAATGACTTCATCAATATCGTCTCCAACAAGTCCATATTTATCGTTAATGAGAACTTTAAGATGTTCACCGACAAAACTATAAAGCTTTTTGACAAGAGTTTTAGGCACATCAGCGCGCTCGATAAGGGGTTGCGCTACACTCTCATTCTTTTGCGCGCTAACATATAATACCTTCATCGCATCTACAGTTAACTTAATCTCATCATTGGCAGCCAATACACTATGAACAAGCGTATCATCAATACTGGCAAGTTCATCGATAATTTGTGATGGCAAATCCGGGCGAGACGCAATAACACGCGCATAATCATGCGGTTTTGATTGTAGAATATACATCAAATCAAGTGTTTCAAGTACAGGGCTATAACGGAGTACGCTCTCAGCCACTGAAATCTCATCATATGCCAGATTCAAAATAAGGCGTGCAGGCACATTTGGAAGCGCTGCAATTTTTTCAGAAAGCTCTTGTCTCAATTGAATTTCAGCTTGTTGTATTAAAGCCAAAAGAATGTCGGCGACTAAATCTTTTTCGCGCGCCTCAACAGAAACATCTAAAAGTTCAGACACAATGTCACTCAGCTTACTGCGTGCATCAGGCGACTGATTTTCCGCTAAGCTGTAGATGTGGTGTGTGTCATAAAGCCTCACGAGAAGTGGCTTCATTGTTTCCGATCTTTCTAATAACCCAATATCCATTTTTTTCACCAGTATTTGTTTTGCATCTTCATGATGCTTATTACTAAATACACATTCCTCTATTCTTACTGGATCTTATTTCCCTAAAACCCAACGATTTATTTTTTTGATGCTAAAGCTATTATTTTTATTATGTGTGCCCCAGCGTTGATAACATTTAACAGGACAAGTCTTACTACAAAGTTAACAAAATTGGATTTATCTTAACTTTTTAGAAAATTTTATTAAAACTTGTTGAAAATTGCATATATCCAGTATCAGTATGTTAGAAACGCTTTATTAACTATATGTTGATATGCTATGTATTGGGATAAGAATAAAAAGTTAGGGGAGTAAGACATGTTAGGGCCAATCAACGCGTACCAAGTTCAACAGCAAACTGTACAAAATGCGCAAGCACGAACGCCCAACGCCCAAGATTCTCTCGCTCAAAAGCAAAACCCTGCCCGTTCAGAACGCCTTAACGAAACACGCAACGTGGGCGAACCTATCGCAAACACAAATGATGCAAACGCACAGACCAACTCTCGTGATCAGCAGCTAAAAGGCGCATCGATTGATGATGTTAAAGCATTAATATCACAAGGTAATATCCAACGTGGCTCACTCTTAGACGTGATCGCCTAAGTCCCATTTAATAGATTTTATCAAAGCTTATTGAAATGCGACTTCGTTAAATGATCGCAATTTTCGGCTGTGCAGTTTTTCAGGCCCTATTTCGCGCAATAGCTCCATTGTACGAATACCAACGCCTAAATGCTGCGCGACGCGCTCACGATAAAAACTATCTGCCATGCCCGGTAACTTTAATTGCCCATGCAACGGCTTATCAGACACACACAGTAATGTTCCGTATGGCACGCGGAATCTAAACCCATTGGCCGCAATCGTTCCAGACTCCATGTCCAGTGCGATCGCACGGCTTTGACTTAGACGGCGATTTTGGCGCATAAGCGGACGAAATTCCCAGTTACGGTCATCAACAGTTGCCACCGTCCCCGTTCTCATAATCTTTTTAAGCTCATAACCTTGAAAGCCTGTCACTTCGCTTACTGATTGTTCCAAAGCAAGCTGTATCTCAGCCAGCGGTGGAATAGGAATGCTTGGGTGCAAATCTTTGTACAACACGTTGTCTTCACGAATATATCCATGCGCCAGTACATAATCACCCAATGATTGAGAGTTACGAAGCCCCGCACAATGTCCAAGCATCAACCATGCATGGGGACGAAGCACCGCGATATGGTCTGTAATTGTTTTTGCATTTGACGGTCCCACACCAATATTAACCATTGTAATACCGCTGCCATCTGGTCGTTTAAGGTGATAGGCAGGCATTTGTGGAAGCCGCGCAAGGCTGTACCCCTCCTCGTCCTCAGGAACATCATCCAACGATTTATTATATGTCACACGGTTACCGGGTTCGACAAAGGCATTGTAGCCATGCTCATCACTGTCTGCAGACATGAAGGCTTCCGCGTCCTTAATGAATTCATCAATATAGAATTGGTAATTTGTAAAAATTACAAAATTTTGAAAATGTTTTGAATTTGTGGCCGTATAATGACGCAGGCGCATCAAACTAACATCTACGCGGGGCGCACTGAACAGCCCTAATGGCGATGGCTTGCCTGGCTCTACAATATGTGTGCCATTTGCAATCTCATCATTCATCAACGCAAGGTCTGGTTGATCAAATAAGTTGGGAAGCGCCACAGTATGTTCTGGAGACAAATCATGCTCCAAATGAAAATCTTCACCCAATGCAAAATGAATCGGTATCGGCGTGTCACTAATGCCCACTTCGATGGGCTCGTCATGATTTTTAATCAGCTGACGAATCTGCTCGTGATAGTAATGCTTAAATATGTCAGGTCTGGTGACCGTCACCTCGTATACGCCTGCCTTAGGGACGAAACCATACGAACGGCGTATATCTTGGCGTGTCGCCTTATTTGTTGCAAACCTTACCAATGGATAGTAGGCGCGCACCTTATCTTTGGGAATCGCCCCCTTAGAAAAAGCGTCAAATTGCGAGCAAAGATACTCCACGCTTTTATTGTAAAGGGCTTCAATCGCAGCCACAGCCGCGTCGGGATCATGGTATTTTTTCATTTTATTTTTCGTCATAACCGTATGATAACACGAAAGGAATCACAAATCAGCAGGCAATGTTACTCTAGCCCCACTAAAGATTTAGCAAATGCATCAGGGTGGAATGGCTGCAAATCTTCTATATCCTCGCCCACACCGATGGCATGAATTGGCAGTTTAAAACGATCCGCTAATGATACGACAACCCCGCCTTTGGCAGACCCGTCAAGCTTTGTCACAATTAAACCTGTTACATTTGCAATCTCTTTAAAGCTTTCAAGCTGAGAGTGCGCATTTTGTCCCGTCGTCGAATCCAATACCAATAGAGTAGAATGAGGAATTGTCTCGTCATGCTTTTTCAAAACACGTATGATTTTTTCAAGCTCGTCCATTAAATTGGTTTTATTATGAAGGCGACCTGCCGTGTCAATGAGAAGGATGTCTGCCCCCTCTTCTTTTGCCTTTGCGTATGCCTCGTATGCTAGCGCCGCGGCATCAGCCCCCAAATCTTTCTTAACGAGAGGACACCCAACACGATCAGCCCAAATTTGTAGCTGTTCTAATGCTGCTGCACGAAACGTATCACCTGCGGCCATAACAATCTTTTTACCCTTGTTGTAGTGCATGTCGTAGGCAAGTTTACCAATTGTTGTCGTTTTACCAACGCCGTTTACACCACAAACCAAAATCACACGGGGCCCGCCGCTTTCCACGGGAGACACATCCAGTTCCTGTGCAACAGGCGCCAATACATTTGAAATCTTTTCTGCCAAAGCTGTTTTAATCTCGTGTTCGTCAACATCCTTATCAAAGCGATCCTTTGAGATCTCTTGGGCTAAATATGTGGCAGTCTGTGGCCCTAAATCAGCCGCAATAAGCGCATCCTCTAACGCTTCGACAGCGTCTGCATCCAGCTTTTTCTTTGTAAAAACGTCGCCCAAGCCTTTTGTAAGCTTGGTTGAAGATTTTGATAGACCTCCAGATAAACGGGACAGCCACCCCCCTTCATCAGCATCATCTTTTTCAACCTCAGCATCAGACAACATGACATCAGCCGTTCTTTTGTCAGGAACGGGGATACCATCACCTAGATCGTCAATAATCTCGTTTTCAGTTGGCTCAATCTCATGTTTTAAATCTTCACTAATATCCGCATCATATTCAACAGGCGGCTCAATTTCAGGTTCGCCATCTGGATGCAAAACCTTGTCTTCAGCGTCTTGCACCTCTTGCTCTGTTGCATTTTTTTTCTTACGCCAAAAAACCATGATGAACTCCCTTTATAGATTTTGTTTTGCTATCAAAACATTATTCTCAATATCATACGAACGAACAGATAATAGAGTTCCTTGCTCGTACTCGCCATCCACACGCACAGGAGAAAAGTTCTCACTGCGCCCAAAATTGTTTTTTTCAACAATAACTTGATGAGATTTATTAACCTGACCTTTTAAGAAATCTGATAGCTGCTGTTCGCCTTTGGCGCGCAACCGTGCGGCACGCTCTTTTCGCAATGCGGGATCAACTTGAGGCATCTTTGCAGCCGGCGTTCCCTCACGCTCAGAGTAAGGAAATATATGACAGTGTATCAGGTCGCATTCCTCGATAATATTGAGCGTGTTTTCAAACATCTCATCTGTTTCGGTTGGAAACCCTGCAATAATATCGGCGCCAAACGCCATATCAGGGCGTAAATCACGCGCACGACGCGCCATATCAATGGCGTCTTGTCGTAAATGGCGGCGCTTCATACGTTTTAAAATCATGTCATCACCCGCCTGCAAACTCATGTGCAAATGGGGCATCAAACGCGGCTCTTCCGCGATCAAACGCCAAAGGTCATCATCTATTTCGACAGGATCAAGCGAGGACAGCCTCAAGCGTTTTAACTCTGGCACCAGCGCCAATACACGTCGTATCATTTGGCCAAATGTCGGCGCCCCAGGCAGGTCAGGCCCATATGAGGTCACATCAACGCCAGTAAACACAACTTCTTGGTACCCCTGCTCAACCAAAGAGCGTACCTGCGCAACAATCTCCCCAATGGGGACAGACCGTGAGTTACCCCGCCCATATGGTATTATACAAAACGTACAGCGGTGGTCGCATCCATTTTGCACCTGTACAAAGGCGCGCGCTCTTCCCTCAAACCCCTCTACCAAATGCGAGGCCGTCTCCTTAACGCTCATGATATCGTTAACAATTACTTTTGCACCATCCATGCTTTGCCATGTTGATGCATCTAATTTCTTATCGTTTCCAATAACGCGCGCCACCTCATCCATATCACCATACATGTCTGGATTAATCTGCGCAGAGCAACCTGTCACTATGATTTTTTTGTTGGGGTGTTTACGGTGAAGCTTACGAATGGATTGGCGTGCCTGACGCTCGGCTTCTTTTGTAACCGCACAAGTATTAATAATGATTGCATCGTCCAAACCGGCATTTTGCGCATGCGAGCGCATAACCTCGCTCTCATAGGTATTGAGACGACAGCCAAATGTAACAAGCTCTGGTGAAGACGGGTTATCTTTCATACAAAGCGGTATAGCACTCATATACGCTAAAAAGCAAGGGCGTTAAGGGCTAAGGATTAGCCTTGGGTGCATTCTTTTGCCCCTTTGCTGCATCATCCGCAACATTGACGCCCTCTCGACGATACATCGCATTTGGATCAGGCGCGCGTCCCAAAAACTCGACAAACAAATCCATAGGTGGCTTTGTATTTCCCGATGCATATATGGTCTTTAACTTATCCGCCGTAGTGGCGTCATAAAGCCCCTTCTCTTTGAACGTCTCAAAGGCATCAGCCTCAAGCACATCCGCCCATTTATATACGTAGTACCCAGAGGCATACCCATCAGGCGAGGCGAATAAATGACCAAAGCTTAGAGATTGGCGATTGCTTCTATTATCCCATAGACTTGCCATGTTATGGGCTGTGTCCTCAACCTCGTCAATTGACATCAAATGATCTGACGTTTGCGCATGAAAACACATGTCTAAAAGACCCAACCGAACCTGCCTTAACTCAGACTCCGCCATGCCGTATTTTTTCTTCGCTTGCAATGCGTCGATATACTCATCTGGAATCAAATCACCTGTTTCATGATGATACGCATATGACTTTAAAACTTCAGGCTCTAAGGCCCAATTCTCTTGGATCTGGGACGGGAACTCAACAAAGTCTTTTTTAACATTTGTACCATTTAACGAGGCGTAAGGCCCTCCCTCTGAAAGCATATGGTGTAGCCCGTGTCCAAATTCATGGAACAGCGTCTCAACCTCTCGTACAGAAAGAAGCGTTTCGCCCTGCTCATTTGGAGCTTCAAAGTTCAAGCTATTCATAACTAAAGGGATGCTGATGTCCCCATGTCCATCTTCTTGATAAATGCGTATACCTAACGCACGCGCCCCAGCATCCTTAACTTTGCTATCTTTATAAAAATCAGCATATAGCAACGCTTTCAAATCTCCGCTTTTTGCATCACTGACTTCAAATACACGCGCATCATCTCGATAAGTTGGGTATTTACCTGTGTACTCGACGGTTTTCAAACCAAATAGCTTTTCTGTGTGTTCAAACATACCCTTGAGAACATTATTAAGTTCAAAGTAAGGACGCAGAGCCTCCTCGTCGAGACTAAGCGTTTCCTCCATTAATCTTTGATAATAAAACGAGTAATCATAAGGTTCAAAACTATCGAGATTTGCATCGCTAAGCGCATATTCTTTCAGGCGCGAAAAAGAAACCTCTGCCTCACGTTTATATGTTGACGCATTAACGCTAAGGAAGTTTGTAACCGTTTCGACATTACCGGCCATTCTATCTTCTAACACATAACCCGCATAGCTATCATACCCTAATAGGCGGGCCTTCTCCTGCCTTAGTCTAACGATATGACTAACCAGCTGTTTATTGTCGAAATCTCCCCCATCGCACAGATCGCACCGTGCTTGGAAAACAGCCTCTCGGAACGAGCGATCCTCGCAATAAGTTAATATATCTGGTGCTCCATCAAGCGTAACCATATACGCCCCGTCAAATACGGAGGCATTCTCCATATCACCGGACTTGAGCGCTTTTTCATATTCTTTTTTCGCAGCGGCTTCAAAACCCGCCACCGCTCTATCAGGTACGCCTTTCAAAAGGTCTTTGGATACGATCCACTTAAAAGACGAGCTATGATCCCTCAAATTCTGCGAATATTTTATAGTGGCCACCTCAAGCTCTTCTTGAATGGCCTTCAACCGGTCCTTGTCTTCACCCTCAAGCAAAGCACCCGATCTTGCTTGCCCATTATACTGTTCTTCTAACAATCTCAGCTCCACAGAAGAAAGCCCCAGCGTATCCTTTATATCGTAGACATGTTTAATTTTTGCAAAAAGCGCCTCATCCGTCGTCACTTGAGAATATGCAGATGAAATTTTTGTAGAAACGGCTTCATTTATAGCCCTAAACTCGTCCGTCATGTTTGCGCATTTATAAACAGTTAGAATACGTACAATACGATCCAAATCAGAACCTGCGCGCTCATATGCGACGATAGTATTTTCAAAGTTTGGGGCGTCACTATTGTCTTTTATCGCGTCTATTTCACGAAACAGCTCTTTTACGGCCCAATCAACGGCGGGCGCGAAATGCTTACCTTGAATTTTATCAAAAGGCGGCGCTTCATATGGCAACGCACTTCTTGTGATGAGGGGGTTATTTTTAAAGATTTTTGAAAGCTTATTTTCTTTTTTACTCATAACCGCTCCTGCATTGTTATTTATTTAATAATATCATTTACACGCCAGTGTAATACGGTGAGGTTTAACAACACCTCGATCGTCCATATTATAACGATAAGCACCGATGCCCTCTTCTGTATCAAGGCATATAACTTTGTCATTTGATGTGTAGCCTACCGCTCCACCACGTGGAATATGGCCACAAAAGACAAGACGATCTGGTTTCTCAAAATGTTCAGACCAATGACTGTCACGTGATTTCATTGCCGCGTAATCTTCACGCTGGGCGTCTGTGACATCATTTGCAGGTTTGTTTAATACACTCGATAAAGTGGCATGCTCAGACTCCCACCACAACAAACGAGCCTTGTTATTAAACTCACCACTGCGCGACTTGTAAGCCAATGAATTAGGCACTTCCACCTCTGTGCCAAATAAAGCTATACCGGCGCTTTTCATAAACGTTTCATGAAGGGGGTGCTTAGAATCGGAATATTTTTCGTAACAATTAGGTCTTAGCCTGTTTTCATTATCTACAAATCCACGCATAGATTCGAATTGCGATGGTTTGTATTGCGCATGAACCGCAATAAAGTCTCTCGTTGGTGGTGTGTAGTAAAGCTTAAGCTGTTTAAACTGATCGACTAAAACATCCATAGAAGTATTGGCAGCCTCAACTTCCTCAGAAAAACTACTACCCTCAACAATCGCTAAATCCCCCATCTGGTGAGAATATATATGATTGAACTCGTTATTTCCCATTAAACCAATCGCAGCACCACTAGTCATCATCTTGTGAACGATAGATATAGATTCGAGGTTTTGTGCCCCTTTATTAATATAGTCACCAACAAACAACGCCTGCCTGTCACCGCTGGGGTGGTAAAAGCCTTTGGCTGCATTTTCTACATAGCCAAGCTCTGTCAAAAGTTTACGAAGCGTGAGTGCGTCAGCATGCACATCTCCAATTACGTCAAAACCTGTTTTATATTGATTTGATTTCATGTCGCAGAGAATACAAGCAAGACAATGCTTATGTCAAGAACATTGGCAAACATGTCACAGGCTGTAACACTAAAACATATAGACATAAAAATAATTTTATAGAAACGCTCATGAAATATTTTTGAAACATACATTTTATATGATGGATGTATAACAACAAGAAGGAAAGCTTAATGCGCTACATAAACTACCGTTACTCAAAACGCAGAAACAGACAAAAAGAAATGATTTACGGAGGCCTGCTGCTTGCGTCAATTATATCAGTTCTCACAACGTCACTTGTTATTGGATTAACGGCATCACCTAACGCAACAGATTTCGCTCTTAATCTTATGAGTGTTTGCTACAGCAATGGACAAAATACAATCTGCCTGTAAGATCAATCCAAAGGCCGAGCCAATAAACGCTTGACCTTTCCTCACAAAATAGTATAAATCACCAGAATAAATTTACATGACATCGGTGTAACCACCGTGTCCATTGTGAAAAACAAGGATACCCCTCAGTCGGCGAAGTTACGCTCACTGGGGTTATTTGGGTTTTGTCCTAAATTATTTCCTTGATTAACGAAGTGAAAAAGTGAACGGACACGAGCAAGAGCATGTTTAACAGCTTAAGTGATAGATTGGGTGGAATTTTTGACGGTCTTCGAGGCAAAAACCTCAAAGAAGAAGACGTTAACAACGCAATGCGCGAGATTCGCATTGCTCTTCTAGAAGCCGATGTTGCACTCCCTGTCGTAAAGGACTTTATCACTTCCGTTAAGGAAAAAGCCGTTGGTCAGGATGTCATTAAAGGTGTCAACCCAGCTCAACAAGTCGTTAAAATCGTAAACGACGCCATGATCGAAATGCTGGGCAGTGATGAAACAGAGCTTCTCGCATTAAAAGCCCCTGCCCCCGCCGCTATTCTTATGGTGGGTTTACAAGGATCTGGTAAAACAACATCAACGGCTAAGATTGCCAAATTTTTGACAGACAAGCACAAGAAAAAAGTGCTTATGGCAGGGTTGGACGTTCACCGTCCCGCCGCCCAAGAACAATTGGCCCAGCTTGGTGAACAAACAGGCGTTGCCACACTTGAAATTATCAAGGGGCAGTCTCCTATAGACATTGCAAACCGCGCCCTTAAAACAGCCAAGCTTGAAGGCTATGACATTGTTATGCTTGATACAGCAGGACGTTTGTCTATTGATGAAGAGCTTATGGAGGAAGTGGCCGCTATCAAAGCAGCCTCAAACCCTGCCGAGACACTCCTTGTTGCCGACGCAATGACAGGTCAAGACGCTGTCAACGTTGCCAAGGCCTTTGACGAAAAACTGTCTATCACAGGTATCATGCTTACACGTGTTGATGGTGATGCACGCGGTGGTGCGGCCATGTCGATGCGCGGCATAACAGGTAAGCCTGTGAAACTAATCGGTGTTGGAGAGAAATGGAACGAAATTGAAGCCTTCCACCCTGACCGTATTGCCAGCCGTATTTTGGGCATGGGTGATGTTGTTTCATTGGTGGAAAAGGCTGTTGAGACTGTCGACCAAGAACAAGCCGCCAAAATGGCTGAAAAGTTCAAAAAAGGAAAATTTGACTTTGAAGACATGCTTGCGCAGTTCCGTCAAATGAGCAAAATGGGAGGCGCAGGCTCTCTCATGAAAATGCTCCCTGGACTTGGTAAATTCGCAGATCAGATCGAAAGCGCTAATTTAGACGGTACAATCCTTAAGAAACAAGAAGCTATGATTTTGTCGATGACAAAAGCCGAGCGCGCACGCCCTTCACTTCTAAACGCCTCTCGTAAAAAACGTATCGCGGCAGGGTCTGGAAGCACTGTTCAAGACCTCAACAAGCTCATTAAACAACATGCGCAAATGGAAAAAATGATGAAGCGCATGAAGAAAATGGGCATGAGCGGCATGATGAAACAAATGAAAGGTCTGATGGGCGGCAAAGACGCAGCCATGATGGATCAGCTTGAGGGCATGAGCGACGAAGACGCTATGGCAATGATCGAGCAAGAAAAAGCAGGTGGTACTGGCTTAGGCCCTAATCCATTTGACGCACCGTCTGCCAATACAGGCGGCCTGCCTATGGGCGGAAATACTGGATTTGGTGCAGGTATGCCCGGAATGGGCGGCATTCCTGGACTAGGTGGTTTACCAACACGCGGCGGTACTAAAAAGAACCGTAAAAAAGGTAAGCGCAAATAAAATTTAAACGGAATTGATTGAATAAACATAATTTAAAAGGAGAAAAACTATGGCACTAGCAATCAGACTGTCTCGCGGGGGACGTAAAAATAGACCTCATTACTCAATTGTTGTTGCAGATTCACGTAAACCACGTGATGGTCGCTTCATCGAAAAAGTTGGAACTTACAACCCACTTCTTGAAAAAGGTGACGAGCGTCGCGTAACATTAAATGGCGAGCGCATCACATACTGGTTGGGACAAGGCGCAAAAGCCTCTGACCGTGTTGCAACATTTATTGGTAAAGCGGGTCTTGCGCCAATGCCTGAGCAAAAGAAAAGTGTTCAAAAAGCACAGCCTAAAGCCAAAGCTCAAGAGCGCCTAAGAGAAAAAGAAGAAAAAGCAGCCGCTGCTGCTGAAGCTGCAAAAGAAGCAGAAGAAGCCGCAAAAGCAGCTGCCGAAGCGCCTGCAGAAGACGCACCAGCTGAAGAAGATGCTGCTGCCTCTGAGGAGACAAAAGCTGAGTAAGCATATAATTGATAACAGCCCCTCTCCATCACGTGGGGGGGCTGACATCACCGCGCTCAATAGCGCAGACGACCGCCTATGCGTTGCCAAAATTACAACCGCACATGGCATTAAAGGCTTTGTAAAACTAAAAGTCTTCACTGAAATTCCCAAAGATATTGAAAACTATAACCCGTTATACACATCAAATACGGGGTCTGACACGCTCACACTTACGCTTAAAAACGCTATAAAAGGTGGCTGGGTGGCAAGTATTGACGGCATCACAGACCGAAACCGCGCCGAAGAGCTTCGTAATACCGAGTTATTTATTAACCGCACGTCTCTGCCCGAAAAAGAAGATGATGAATTCTATTATGACGAGCTTATAAACATGGTGGTTCTAGACAATGACAACCAAGAATTTGGATATGTGGTCTCTGTACAAGATTTTGGGGCCGGCGATTTGCTCGAGATAAAACCTAAGGCAGGGAAAACGTTCTTTTTTCCGCTCAACCCAAATACCTGCCCAACAATTGATACAGACAATAAAACGATTCAAACAGTTGATATTGAAGACTATATCTTCTAAGCCAAGGAGTCCTTCGTTATGACATGGCACGTAAACTTATTAACATTATTTCCTGAGATGTTTCCTGGCTCCCTCGGCCAGTCTTTGAGCGGCAGAGCCCTAGAAAAAGGCGCGTGGAGCTATAAGGCGCTCAACATTCGTGACTTTGCAACAGACAACCATAAGACGGTTGACGACACCCCTTTTGGCGGCGGCGCAGGCATGGTCATGCGCGCAGATATTATTGAAAAAGCACTGCTTTCGCTTCCAAAACAAGGCAAAAAGATATACATGAGCCCCCGCGGCAAGCCACTTACACAAAAAAAAGTAATCGAGCTTACACAACAAGACACACTCACAATATTATGTGGTCGTTATGAGGGCGTAGACCAGCGTCTGCTTGAAGCCCATGATTTTGAGGAGGTCAGCATTGGTGATTACGTGCTCTCAGGCGGCGAACCTGCGGCCCTTATTATGATGGATGCGTGTATACGTCTGCTTGATGGCGTAATGGGCAACGCGCATACGCCAGACGAGGAAAGCTTTTCAAACGGTCTGTTGGAGTACCCTCACTATACGAAGCCGGACCCATGGGTTGACGCGCAAGGGCAAGCCCATTCAGTCCCCGAAATACTAAAATCAGGTCATCACAAAAACATCGCTCAATGGCGTTTAGAACAATCAGAAGCCCTGACCCAAAAGCGACGCCCTGATTTACTTAAAAAATAGCAAAAAACCCTTGCAAAGACTGTTGTTTTCAATATATAAAGCACGCAAGTAAAAATCTTGGTTTTTATAAAAAGATAAACGAACCGCCGGCGACGCAAATAAGTGTGAAACTGAAATCGGGTTCTGATAAAAGACGATAGAAAGATAAAACAATGAATACATTAGAAAAATTCGAAGCAAAACAAAAAGAAGCGCTTCTAGAAAACGCAAATATTCCAGAATTTGACGCTGGTGATACAGTAAAAGTAAACGTTAAAATTCGTGAAGGAACACGTGAACGTGTTCAAACATACGAAGGCGTATGTATTGCTCGTAAAGGAACAGGCATGCAAGCCAACTTTACAGTTCGTAAAATCAGCTTTGGTGAAGGTGTTGAAAGAACATTCGCCCTCCTGTCTCCTCGTATCGACAGCATCGAACTTGTCCGTCGTGGTTCAGTTCGTCGTGCAAAACTTTACTACCTTCGTGACCGTCAAGGTAAATCAGCTCGTATTTCAGAGCGTACAACAGGTCACGGCATCGAGAAAAAAGCTCCGAAAGCAAAAAAATAAGACTTTCTGCTTAACCATAATATTACGAAGAGCCTCACATAATTATGTTGAGGCTTTTTTATTACCTATAGAGTTGCTAGACTACGCCCCATGGACGAGATAATCACAAAATACGATATTAGAGGCGATGAAACGCTACAAAAATACTGGGTCCCGATCCGCCAAAAAATTTGGCATCGTATCGAAAATTACGGCGCAAATGTTAATGATTATGGCGCAAACACCCTCGCCCCTCATCTCACGCGCATTGCACAAGACAGCCACGATTTTTTAATTTACCTAGGGCACCCCGAGCATGTTGCAGCGAATTTCTATGACGCCATCAAAATAAGCGATTTGGGAAAGACCCACGATGATTTTGATGTCCACATTTGGAAACTACCGTCCAAGCCAACGCCAGAGCAACGCATTGAAAAGCGCCTTCATACGTTGAGAGGCTTGGACATGTTAAAGTCTTATCTTAAAGATACGCCACAAGAGCTGTTAGAGCACCCCCATATCACAAGCGTGATCCCTGCGCATATAAACGACCACCACACGCCATTGAGCCAAAACCCTCTAATGGGTGAGATGATGGAAATTGCCTGCCTCGTCGACGCTTATGACGGCGATATGGACAATAAAAAGATAACGCATGGCGGTGGACAGTCCCGCACAGCAGAAGAAGAGTTTGAACGCCTCCGCGCGCCCTCACCTGATGACAAATATCATGGCTATTTTAGATCTGAACTCGTTGATCAATATCAGGACTTTCGCCTCAAATTCAGACCATAAGCCCATCACAACAATATTAGCGCATAAAAAAAAAGCCCCTTAAAAGGGGCTTTTCAAATTCATATCAGCTTAGGCAATTAGCCTTGGATACGCATGTACAAAGAACAATCAGTCTGTGAAGACGCTGTTGAGTATATGCCTGTCGGAGTACCGTCATCCGTACAACCATTAGCAACACCAGCACCAAGAACAGATCCTGTATTTGGCGCACCATCATCAATTTTAGTATCTAAACGTGATGCTTCAAGTGGTGTTAGAACGTTCGTCGCACCAATGGCTCCGCCTAAATCACCAACAGCGACATAGTGTCCTGCTGTTGGAGCAGCAGCAGCTGTGATAGCCGGCATGTCAGCACCAGCACCTGTTGCTGTGTAACCTACACGAAGTCCACCATCAATTTGGAATTCAGGGTGTGACTCGCCCAAAGCAACGGCTGCAGCGCTAGGTGTTACGCCACCCATAATGTCAGAAGCTGAAAGCTGCGCCCAAAATGCCGCACCATCATCTGCAATGTTTACCGCTACGCCCGGGGCTCTTTCTAAATGACCGTTTGAGCTAGCAGGCACAATGTTACATGGTGCTTGGTTACAGTTTTTAATTCTGTTTGCAGCATTTGTAATATCACCTGGAAAAGCATTATATGCATCACGGAATGTAGATACCGCACTGTCAACGCCTTTAAGTTGAGATACACCAGCAGAAACTTCTGCGTTAGCAATAAGCTCTTGCCCTTTCAAAATCCCACCGATCAACAGACCGATGATGATCATAACGATCGCAAGTTCAACAAGCGTAAAACCGCCTTCTGTCTTGCTGTTTAATGTTTTTGTATTCATAGTAATAGACTCCTAAAGAAAATTTAAATTTAACACGCTGCGAATCGGTACCCACAACACACGTAGATAATACATGATTTTAAATGCATATCCAATCCCACTATACATGGCACACTCCATAATCATATGAAATTTATTAATATTTTATAAACATAACTAGTCAAACACACAAAATGGTCAGTCATGATTATAAAGTGGCTAGCGATATGCAGATGGCGTTTTCCCGACCAGCTCTTTAAAGACACGGTTAAATGTCGTCAATGAATTAAACCCAACCTCTTGCGCGATAACTTGTGCCTCAGCATTGGTTTGCTTCAATAAAAGCTTCGCCTCTTCTACGCGATAACGATTGAGTAATTGCGGAACAGTTTCTTGATACTGCTGATTGACAAGCTGTGACACAACCGTCTCCGAGACATCTAATTCGCGCGCAAGATCTTTACGCCCATATTGTGGCTCTTGATACACACGATCTTCTTCTAGCAATATAATTAAGGCGTCGACAAGAACACGGTTTTTCATATTTTTCGGATCGCGACTTCTTCGCTCCTTTATAATCACAGCTTGCGGATATATACGAAATAAACTCGTCGAGGCAAGGTAGACAAACCCCAAACCTAAGATATTTCTTGATAAAACCCAATCAGATACAGACATGAGATTGGTAACAAGAAGAAGCGTACAAAGCAGAAAAACGACATTGACTAAAACAAGACAAATAATGAGCCAATAGCGCGCCTGACCTGACTTTCTATCACTTCGAACATTTTGCAACAATTTGCGTTTTCCAAATAAAAACACCATTAATAAAGACAGGCCGCCAGACAGCATGCCCAAGATAAAAATAAACGCGATTTCATCTAGATAATGTCCTAAAGTAAAAGCAATTACGGGTAGTAATAAAACGAGATACGCCTGCTTTTTGGGTGTCGTTTGTATATGGGCAATTTGCAAAATCAAAAGGTAACTTAGGCTCGGCAGTAAAAACCATATAAGCCACGAAAAGCCTGTCGCATAAGACCAGCCAATCTTTTCAAACACAGGGAAGGCAAAGTCATAAAAAAATCCCAACAAAAGAACCATAAAATAAACAATGGCCAAGCCTGCACGCGAAAGGCGCCCTGCCCTAAACCACATGTATACAAGCGCATATAATGATTGAGCCACGCCTAAAAGCGAGACAAGTTGCGTAGATGTGAATAAGATTGGATCCATTACTATTATTTTAGCCTTGATAAAAAACTATGTTGAAGAAAGCGTTATTATTGCCCCTCGCACAAAGGATCTAATGACTTCTCCTCTTCGCTCAATAAACGGTTACATATATAATCAACCATAAAATTAATCTCGTTTGGGTGCATACCCTCGTGCCCACCTTGCAAAAGCCCCCTCATAAACGAGTAGGATGCGTCTTTTTCCCCCATTTGCAATTGTACAAAAGCAGGCATTTGCGCCGTCCACGCTGGCATGCCGTCTTTATATAAAGCAGAAAGCTTATAGGCAAGCTCAAGCGCTCGGTCATAATCCTCCACCTGAAATCGCGCCATATAAACAGCATGCGCTAGCCAACGCCATTTTTCTCCCTTAGATGAATTGCCTACCATTTCTAAATAATCGACAATCGGGCCTAACTTCTTAGGATCTTGGGACGCGCCAAACAGATAGGACGCGATAAAAGGAATATAGTTAGATTCGGGATCTAATTCATTTTGCAAAAAAAACCAACGAGAAAGACGTTCAAAATTATAATCCTTAAGGGCTGTCGTTTTACCGCCATACTCACCAAAATTTTGTATCATTCCCCCATACACACGATACGCAAACGCCTTATCCCCAAGAAACTGAACTTGGGAAGCCCTAAGCGTTGGCACATTTGGAACTGTTTCAGGAAAAGATAAAATAGGGCGAATACTAAAGGATACAAAAATTTGCAAAATAACAGCTGCAAAAAATACGCCGTATAGAACATGCTCTCCTTTTTTATAAAATGCATCTGCCATAACATGCCCCCTTGGCGTTAAAACTGCCGGCGTACAAAGTCAATCATAGATGCACAGCTTAGCACGCAGACAAAAATCATACCTTGAACGGTCACAAGAACAAAACCTATGTCTTGGGAACCATATAAAAGCCACGATGATTGCGTCATTAAATCAAGACGAGGTACAAATAAAGAGACCGTTTTTACAATATTCGACATAACCTCATACGAGCCAAAATGATGAACGTTTGTGACAATGCCTATAAGTTGACCAATTAAACGGGATAAAACATAAAAAGCAAATGTGACTATTGTCGCCGATACTGGTGTATTGAGCGCCATTGCAAAAAATAACGCCGCGGCTGCCATGATACTTAGCTCAATAAAGAAACTATAAGCCCATAAAAGATAACTCGCCGATACATATGTTTTTCCAACAGCATATACAGCAAGCCCCACTACAATCGAAAAGAAAGCACACAATATTATTAAGGCCAATAGGTAAGAGCCGATAAAGTTCTTACGCCCTACGGGGCGGGATAGAAGATATTCAATATCCTTATTATCAAATGATTTTCGAATAAAGAAAATCACAAACAAAACGACACCAAATACAAAAAGAAGGCGTAGAACGCTTGCGACATATACAAGGACGAATTGATCTTGTTCAACGACGGCCGAGCCACCAAAAAAATAAGACAAAGAAACGACAAGAGCCATGGCAGCAAGCAGAGAATATATTAGCTTGTCACGCATTGCCGCCAACAACACATACTTAACAATCGTTAAACTCATCTAAAACCTCATCAGATATAATCTAAAATTAGATTACATCTTAAATGGGCGACGGTCTCTTGCAAAGCTCTTATAAAGGTCTTTATCTGTTTGATGAACAGAATCTTTACCAGACTCCAAAATTGTAGACTTAATAAAGATCACAAGTTCTGTTTTTGAAACTGAGTCACCCTGTGTTCTAAATAGGCTTCCGAAAACAGGAAGCTCACCAAGAACTGGAATGGCTTCTTGACTAGAGTCATTTCGATCTTCAAGCAATCCGCCAAGAACAGCAACTTCACCAGAGTTCATACGTAACACTGAGTCAATTTCTTGTACGTTAATTTGAGGAACGTTTGAAACCACTCCTGTAACACCAGCAAGCGCAACGCCTGGGTCAGGAATAAAGTCTGTAATCCTTGTGATTGTAGGGCGAACCTGCATCGTAATCGAGTTATTGTCCAAATTGATTGTAGGCAACACATTCACCAACACACCTTCTGGAACATTTCGAATCTTTGAGTCAACATCAACAGAACGCGCAGAATTTTGTGTTCCGTCAGTCACGTTAACGTCAAGCTCAAAATAAACCGTGTTCTGCGCAACGTTAAGAGCCGCTGGCTGATTGTTCAAGACTGTAACACGAGGACTCGCAAGCGCCTTCACTGTTCCAAAACGTGAGATTGCATCAACGATAGCTGAAATATCACCTGATGTGTAAGAGATGAACGCTTCATTGGCAGCAGCCCCACCCGATAACGTTGGCGCAGCAAATCCTACACCCGATGTTGCAGCATCTCTAAATCCAATATCAAAATTACCACTAAACACATCAGCGTCCCAGTTGATCCCTGTTGAAAACTCATCCAATAAAGTCACTTCTAAAATCTTTGCTTCAATCAAAACTTGTGACGTGACAGACTTTTCCAAATCATCCAAATAAGCACTTACCTTTTCATGCATACGCTCATTGGCATATACAGAAACCATACCGGCTTGACGGTTTATTGAAAACGCTGGTTCAAAGTTAACCTCATTTTCATCTGACGCCCCCGCATTAGATGAAGGAAGCGCACCCACTGAAAGTGTCACATTCGGCGCTTGAACAATGGGAGGTTGCGTTTGATCTTGTCCAGGTGATGGCAATGGCGAACCACTAATATCAGACTCGTTAACTGCGTCAACGGCAACCACTGGTGCCTGAGGGTTGGCTGATGCCACAGTAATTGATGGATCAGCATTCGTCGTCAAATAGTTCTGCCCGGAATTAGACAAAAGTATTTGTGAAATATTTGTGTCTAGCTCACCCCAAAAATCTGCACTCGACTTACTTGTGATCGAAAACTCAGACCCAGTATCCGCGCCCTCACCTGTTACAACAGAAATATTGTTTGAAACACTTCCGTTAGTGCCACGGATCACGGATAGATAATCAACCTTGTACGTTTCAGTATATGGCGTATCTAGCTCAACGCGCAAAATATCATCATCAAAGCTGTAACGAAGCCCTGCAATTTGTGAAATTCTCTCAATAACCATATCAAATGGACGATTACGCGCTGTAAAGATAATCGCGCCCGTAATACGAGGGTCTAACTCGACATCATAATCAGCCTGACGCGCCAAATCATATAAAACACCCTTAAGAGGAACCTCTTGGTTCACCGCAATTGACACCAATGGCATAGGCCTCAAATTATCTGAAACAGAAGCGACATAAGATTCCAGAGGCGGAACCCCCTCACCCTCTTCTGAGAAGGATTCAAATTCAAGGTCTCTGGCTGATAGAGCGTCTCTATAGTCTTGAACATTTGCATCTAAACCACGGTCAATTTTAGTGTGGTTCGCGGTAAGATCACACCCCGAAGATATTAAAACAGCACCAAGTGCAAATAACGACACACAGGAGCGCAATGACGATCTATTGATGAATGAACCGGAAATCATAACTGAAAAAACCTCTTAGCTAGTGCCCATATCAGGCGAGAAAAGTATAAAAATAACAATAATTCGGAAACGAATCACACACTTATAATGCCTGTTTATTCACAATAGTGCAAGGGTCACAAAGACTACTCAGAAATTGAAAAACTTGACGTATCAAAAGCCTCAAGACCTGCGCCACCGTCTCCCCCTAGCTTAACTTTTTGCATCTTGATTTTCATATCTCCCGGAATGTCAGAATTTGCAAGCGCAACTTCTTCTGAGATTTTGCCCTGCTTGTAAAGCTCAATCAAAGATTGATCAAACGTCATCATTCCCGTTGAAACATTTTGCGACATCACATCTCTAATTTTGACTATAGCTCCCTCACGAATGAGATCTTTAATCAGCCCTTGGTTCAACATAATTTCAAGCGCAGGCACCATTCCCCCTTGCCGCGAAGGCAGCAACCTTTGCGATATAATAGCTCGCAAATTCATAGATAAATTAAGGCGAACCTGATCATGCATATCTTCTGGGAAAAAGTTAATAACGCGCTCAATCGCCTGATAAGCATTGTTCGTATGCAGTGTCGCCAAGCACAAATGCCCTGTCTCGGCAGCCATCACAGTTTGCTCCATAACATCCCGATCACGAACCTCCCCCACCAATATGACGTCAGGGCGCTGTCGCAACGCATTTTTAAGCGCAATAGAGTAACTTTCCGTATCAACCCCAACCTCGCGTTGCGTCACGATTGATGAAAGATGATCATGGAAATATTCAATAGGGTCTTCAATTGTAATAATATGGCCTTGCGCATTTTTATTACGATAGTTGAGCATAGATGCCAAGCTTGTTGACTTACCTGACCCTGTCATACCGGTTACAAGAACCAAGCCGCGTTTCAGCATCGCAAGCTTTTGCAACATAGGCGGCAGGCTCAGCTCATCCAGTGTCGGAATGCGTGACACAATGCGACGTATCACAATAGCCGGTGCTTGCCGTTGCCTTAAAACATTAATCCTGAAGCGCCCATGTGCCCCCGCATCTAAAGCTGTATTCAGCTCTCTGTGAGATTCAAAATCTCGCATTTGACGCTGCGTTAAGAAGCTTGTTAAAATTTCGTTTAAATTCTCTGATGTCAGCTCGTCCTCATCAATAGGCATAAGCTTATTATCCACGCGCAGCATAGGATATGAACCATTTGTCAAATACAGGTCAGATGCCTGCGTGACGTTCATTTGCTCCAAATATTCTAAGATTACGGGCGCACTCAAAACGAGTACCCCTCATCATCTCCATCATCTGATGATTTGCGCTTTTCAGAATCACTGATTTTACCGCCGCCAAGTGAAGCCGCGACTTCATCTGATTCCTCGTCACCATCCTTATCAGATGTTTCAACCAGCACGCGACGCGCCTCATCTTCTGCAATAATTCCTGATTCATACAAATCACTCACAGCATCTTCCATCGTCACCATCCCATAGCGCGACCCCGTTTGCATCATTGAATACATTTGTGGAATTTGGTTCTCACGAATAAGGTTTCGAACAGCGCCTGTCCCGACAAGAACCTCAAAAGCCCCAACACGGCCCTTACCATCAGCACGGCGAAGCAAGGCTTGCGCAACAACACCTTGAAGAGAACTGGCAAGCATCGCACGGATCATATCTTTATCGCTTCCCGGGAACACGTCAATAATCCTGTCGATTGTTTTTGCAGCAGAACTTGAGTGCAAAGTACCAAATACCAAGTGACCTGTTTCAGCCGCCGTAAGCGCTAGCGAAATTGTTTCGTGGTCACGCATCTCCCCCACCAGAATAACATCAGGGTCTTCACGAAGCGCACTTTTCAACGCACGCGCAAAAGAATGTGTATCCATGCCTAACTCGCGGTGATTCACCAAACTCTTTTTTGACGTATGGAAAAATTCAACCGGGTCCTCAACGGTTAGAATGTGGCGCTGTTGTGTTTCATTAATATGATTAACAAGCGCAGCCAAACTTGTTGACTTACCCGATCCGGTAGGCCCTGTGACCAAAACTATCCCTTTTTCAAGGTCTGCAAATCGGCGAATAACAAGCGGCAGATCAAGCTCTTCCATCGTCGGAACAACAGATGGAATAGTACGAAACACAGCCGCCGCACCATTTCTCGTGTTAAATGCATTCACACGAAAACGCGCCTTCTCACCAAATGAGATCGCAAAGTCAATTTCAAGATCTTTTTCGTATTCACCTCGCTGATCGTCGGTCATGATGGAATAAAGCATTGTCCGAATATCATCAGAGGACAAATCATCAGATTTTACCCGTTTCAAAAGACCGCTTACACGCACGATTGGCGGGTTTTTCGCACTCAGATGTAGGTCTGATGCATCATTTTGCATCACAAAAGCAAGAAGCTGGGTTATATCCAAAATTATCTCCTATATATTTTATTTAGACGGTCAAGACATATGCCGACCAAAGAGCCGTAAGAACTAATATCCCTAACAATGTTTTACCCAGAGATTTTAGCATATAAACTTCACGATATCTAAAAAAAATGAACAGAATGCTAACGATAAATGGAAGCGCAAACAGCGCGAGCCCCCCATACACCGTAATTCCTAGTATATGAATAATAATTGCGCCCAAAATGCCCATAAACAGTTCAATCGCAACATAGCGCCCCCCTATCGGACGGCGGCAGTAACGGCATCGCCCCATAAGTGATATCCATGATATAACAGGGATTAGGTCGTACCACGCCAAAACATGTCCGCATGAAGGGCAACTCGACCTTTCCACACCGTCATTTTTAGAATGTACAAATGAGCGCCCCATAGGAACCCTATGAACAATCGCCGTCGTAAAACTACCCATAACTATTCCGGATACAAATCCTAAAAAAAGCGGGGTGTATTCAATCATATATCAGGCCTAAACCAGATTATCGGATTTTTGTTAAGCGATCGTATATGACATCACGATTTACCGAACGCCCACCGCCGTGAACAGCATCAATACGTAGCGCCATTTCGTAATACTCAACGGCTTTTTTATAATTGCCCTCACGGTCGAATATTACAGCCGCGTTGTAGGGCAATAGCGCATTTTCAGGCTCTAACCCCATCGCAATATTAATGTAGCGCTGCGCATCTACGTAATTATTCATAGACGCGTACGTCAAACCAATTTGCGCAGCCACACCTGCATTTTCAGGCGCATCTTGACGAATGGCGAGCAACTTTTGCAAAGCTACAGCAGGGTATTCTGATTTCAAAAGCCCCAGCATATTCACAAGCGCATCCGCGTTTTTAGGATATTTCGCAAGCAACTCTTCATACGCTGTCATTGCAGCATTTTCACGCCCCACTTTTTGCAATGCAACCGCACGCCCCATCAAAATGGCTTCGTCTTTTGGGTTTCTCTTGTACAAACGCTCATAGTAATCAAGCGCCGCATCATAACGACCAAGCTTAAGAGCTCTTTTTGCACGCATAACCTCAGCCTCAATAGAGTCAGACGATTTAACATTTGAAACGATCAAATATTTTGATGCTGGCTCAACAACAGGATCAACCGCGGTAGGACCTGATGCCTGCAATGGATCACTTGGCTGGTTTATCTTTTGAATAGAATCAAAATAGATATCGATGTCACGTGAATTATTTTGTGGTTGTGGTTGCGCTTGCGCAATCACATCCTGATTAAGCTGTGCCGTGTCAATATTCCCTGTATTTTGCGCAACGTCATCCTCCATACTTACATTAAAGGCATCACCAACAGGCTCTGCTTGACGGCTTTGTGTCGAAACCTCGACATTTGCATTAGGATTAGGCATTGACGCATCATCAGTCCCAACAACCTCAACAGTTTCCTCAGGAGCATTAGACGGCGCGTCAGGAATATTTGCGGCGTTCACTTCAGCGGCATTACTATCCCCTTCAATAAGCTCAGCTGCGATATCTTCTTCGACATTTGCAAAAGCCTCATCTTCACTTATTTGCTCTGCTGTTTGATCGCCTACCTGATCTGCCATTGCCTGATCCGCCATTGCCTGATCTTCCACTAAAGCATCAACGTCAACGGGCTCACCCAGCATGTCGTTTGCAACTTCGTAGGCATCATCTTGACTATCATTCTGACCATCAATAAGGACAACGTCCACCTCTTCTACATCTTGTGGCCGAGCGTCCATAGCATTAATATCGGCAGTATCACTAGCCTGACCTGCTGCACCCTGAGCTGCTGTAGAAAGATCATCTTGTGGTACGGCGGCAGCCTCTGTTCCTGTAGCTGCATCGGCTACATTTTCAGAAACAGGCGCAGCCGCTGTATTTGCAGCATACGGCGCGACTGGTGTGCTCGTATTTGCATCAGATGTGAAGTAATAATAACCAGCTCCACCTGCCGCTAATAGCGCCAAAACGCCAATCACTACGGGCATTTTACTGCCACTAGATTTTTGGGGGCGTGTCGCACCAATAGCCGCCAATGTATCATCTTCTAAATCTTCAAAATCATCAAACTCTTCATCAGATAACGCCCCATCAACGTCCCCTGCATTTGCTGCGCCATCTGCCACAGGAGAAACATCAACAGCCTCAACGTCATCAAACTCCATACCATCTCCACCAGGAAGACCATCTTGAGACAAGCCATCATTTACAGAAACGTCTTCTATTGTTTCTTCAGGGAAATCAAGGCTCCCCGCGTCTTCAACCTTGCTAACAACTTCCATATCATCAGCCGTGCCAACAACTTCCATGTCATCCACCGTGGAAACTGTTTCATAATCATTTGCATCAAGCTGATTATTTTCATCAAGCTTTAACTTGTTATCTTTTTCGTCCGTCATGATTATTCCTTACATTCGCTATGACAATAATGGGCATCCTTATAACGCGGCCTTCATTTGACCTATATTACAAAGAAAGGCTTTTTCTAGAGAGTTTTGATCAAACTGAGCCTTTAAATCCTCAGGAGAGCCAATATATTTTAGCTCACAAGAATCAAGTATGGCTATTCTATCACAAAGTTCATCTAAATCTGATAAAATATGGCTACTTAAAAAAACAGTCTGACCACGTGATTTGCACAATGATAATACGTTTTTGACCCCCGCTCTGGCAAGAGGATCAAGGCCGCTCATTGGCTCGTCAAGGACAAGCAACGCACCGCCCGTTAAAATTGTTGAAATCAACCCTAGCTTTTGCCCCATACCTTTTGAATATTTCTGAACGCGTTCTGACAGATACGCCTTATCCAAAGACAACGCCTCTGCCAGCTCATAAACATCTTGGTCACTTATCTTTTGGCCGTATAAATCACCCGTAAAGCGCACAAATTCCATACCACTCATGAACCATGACGGCATAAATTTTTCAGGTAGATACGCAACATTCTTTTTGGCATCCACACTTCCCGCAGGATTTCCAAAAATAGAGATATCCCCAGACAACGCCTGACGCAGCCCTAACGCGGACTTAATAAGAGTTGTTTTACCCTGACCGTTCAGGCCAATAAAACCAAAAACCTCACCTTCGGATAAATCAAAGTTAAGGTTTTTGGCAACAACCTTGTCACCATATCCAACACAGACACCTTTTAGAGATAAAGGAATAGCAGAACTCATCAAACGCTCCAATTTATCCAGCAGGCAAGAACATTCTTGCGTCAAAGTTAAATCGTTGATTTGGGCGTAGGCGCACAGGGAAAATTTTATTCGTTTGCGCGTCGAACCACTTCAGGTTGATATAGTCGTTATGCACTGACAAATCGATAATCTCTTCCGGCAGCGCGTCAGGCGTCACTCTCTGCTTATTGATCCAAATAACCCAATCCTTATCATCAGAATAAACTATACCACCTAGTGTAACTTCACGCACAGACTTAGGTGCATCTTCGTTTTGCCCTGCTGCTCTCATTTCAGATTCTGAAGGAATGCGCGTCAAAAAATTCTGTTTTGCAGCCTGCAACAAGCTATGCTCGCCCGGTAAAAACAAAAGTGAAGGCAAACTTGGCCTTACGACACCAGCCCCTCTTAGATCAGCAAGAACCTCCTTACGCGCAGCAATAAGTATTTCTTCTTCTCGAGAAAAGAACCCATCTGGCGCATCAGCGCTCACCTCGGCAACCGCCTCTTGCTCTTGCGCCTCAACACTTCCGCTATATGAAGCAGATAGAACCATTGTTAAACATGCAAGGAATGCAAAAAACAAAACAGATCTTAAATATGAAACCATTAGTTTAGCTCCCCTTTATCCGGCATCGTCACCCAATCCAATACGATATTTGCCTCGACCAAAGCCGTGGGTATATCATTACCTATCTGCTTTAGAGCAGCAGAATCTAGATTTTTCGTGCGCTTTAAAGACATCTCTTTATACTCCAGCATACCTGGGAAGTGACTTTCCATGAGTTTTAAGAAGTAAAAAACATCTGTATCGTCTGCGGCCGTAAGCTTCAAATCAACGGGGCTACGCAAAATAACGTGCCCCGCCTTTGCCGCTCTATCATCTTCGATAAGCGTTGCAGACCCAACATTCAAGTTACCCTGCAACCCAGCCTCAACAGCAAGCTCGTTCAACTTGGTTTCAGCAAACACTTTGTTCTGATTGTCAAAAAAGCCAGACAGCTCAAGCAAGGAATATCCTTTTATACGATCTTTCAGGGTTGCAAAATCCTGCCTTAATTCGACAATCTCATTATATCGAGCTTGCGTTGTGGATTTCGCATTTCTCAATGCTTTTTCTTGCTCAACATTTTCAGGCATAATGTAAAAATATGCCAACCCGCCAAAAACCAAATTAAGAGCGACAAGAATGGTTATAACAATAATACGCGACAAACCTATGTTCTGAATCATTTTGCGCCCCCTTGTGTAATAATAATCTCAGCACCAAGCTGGTCCGGCGCAAGCTCTGCACGAGACATACCAATTTGCGTCTCCAACTCTCCTCGGTATGAAACATCTTTTAGGATCTTTGCCACCTTCACCTCTGCTTGCGGAAACTCACCTTCAAGCCTTGATTTAAAATCCAACACAGCAGCATTTCCTTTTTCAATATCAACGGAGCCGGGAAAGCTAAACTTCAAAACTGTACGGCTTGGCGCAGCACTTCCTTCTTCGTTTGAAACAGGCATTGGATAACCGTACGCATCTAACGCAGGCTCTCCCTTTTCAACAGTAACGCTATCAAGCTTCAATTGCCCCTCCATTGATTTGGCAATGGATTGAAAAACAGATAACGGATCAATCTGCGACTGCGCAAGCTCCTCACTAATGTCGTAGCTGCTTTGCATCAACTTTAGATTGATACCAAGCGCTTCTTTACGCTCAATTTCCTTATCGTATACAGTGTCGATCTGGTTTTTTTGCGCTGATACAACCTCATAGTTTCTAAGATTAGAATTATAAGCAATAATAGATGTTGAAAAGTAATACATAGAGCCAATCAAGCCCAACGCTAGCGCCGCTGCCGCCGCTGTGGCTGCAAGTCGAGGCTTTATAATTGAATCAATTACTCCAGATGTCATGGGGGCTGCAAGCTTCACCTTTTTGGCAACCCAACCGACATGCAAACTATTGGACACGTGAAGAAGCTCGCTTTTTGTAGGCTTTAAGCCGACAAGCTTCATCGCTTCTTTACTATCGATAACGTCTACGTCAACTTCTAGGCGGCCAAGTTCTTCAAAGATTTGTGACGCATTCGGGTTTGCTATAACAATAATGTTGAGAGGGTCGCCTTCGTTATATCCAAATCGAGACAAGTACCCAAGTGTTGATTCTAACTCACGCTCGACCTCACGGCACCACAAAGACAAATCAGCATCAGTCTCCACAATTGGTGATATCCTCGTCAGCGCAAGCATGCCATTTCGAATAACAACCTGTCTCAAACCACCGCTAGCGTTTTGCCCAACAAAAAGCGTCCACCCCGTTTTTGCGGCAGACTTATCATCTTTCTTACCCTTAGTTTTTGCCTTGGACTTGCCTAAAAAGCCCGTTTTCTTCTTTTCCATAGCCTCGGATAACTTTTGGATAAGCCCCTCAGATTCCATAGGGAGCAAACAAAGCCCTGTAAAACCGACACCAGAATCACGTATTGCATTAATAACAGTTCGTATATTTCCGTTATCTGGGCATGCACAAAACAAGTAATGCTTCATGGCGGCCGCATCTTGATCCTTGATGTTTTTAGGCTGCGGAATTTCTCGATATGTACGTATAGGGTATTCCGGAAACGCCATAGATAAACGACGCTTCACAACATTTGCCGCATCTAAAACCCCGACCTTAGGGATGCGTTCTTTTCTGTAATGTTGATCGACCGTATCATTTAAAACAACAACGCTTGAATAGTTTTTCTGTAAAAGCTTTGTAAGGTCGCCCTGAAGTGTCTCAACACCCCACTCATACATTTCCTTTAAAATTACAGACTTACCAGATGCCGTATACACAAACAGTGCATCATCGGTTAAATAAACGACCCCTTTTTTTGATGGTAAAGATAACATATAGGACTTTCTTAATCTTGCAAAAACACAATCACCAAACTAGATCATACAGAAATATCGAATAAAACAAAGCGTGTTGTTAAAATTCAACATTAAATATCTATATTTTCAAAACTTGAGTAAATCGGACCAAACACGGCAACGGCAATCCACAAAATCAACCCGCCCATGATCCCTGTCAATGCTGGCTCAATCATTGTTACCATCCCCTCGACAGCCTCATCCACATCCTTCGTGTAGAAATCGGACACCTGCTCAAGAACAGGAGACAGATTACCAGACTCTTCACCAATTTTAATCATACGAATGACCATACTTGGAAACTCACCCGACCCATTAAACGCCTCAGATAATGGACTTCCCGTTTTAACGCGCTCCTCAACGATATTGAGCGCCTCGAGTAAAGCGCGGTTACTTACCGTTTGCCTTGCAGATTTCAAACACCCTAAAATATCGATCCCACTGGCAAACAGCGCCCCGAATGTTTGGGAATAACGAGAAATACTAATCTTTCGAATGAGAGGCCCTGCAACCGGCATATTCAAAAACAACACATCCATTCGATAACTAAACTCTTCCGACGTATTCGAAAGAATTTTATACAACACGAAAAGCATAATCGGAGAGAACAACACCGCCCACCAATATTGCTGCAAAAAGTCTGACACAGCAATAAGAGCAGAGGTATAGAACGGAATTTCCATGTCCAGATTCCGAACAAACCCAACAATTTGCGGAACAACGAACCCAAGCATCACGACAACAACAAGCACAACCACAGCCAAAAGTATCATGGGATAGCGCGTCGCCTTACGCACTTTAGATTGAAGATCATCCACCCATTTCAGATATTTGATCAACTGTCTAAACGCAAAACCCAAATCCCCAGTGTCCTCACCCGCTTTAATCAGGGAGATGTATAGATTTGTAAATGTTTTAGGGTGCTGCGCCAACGCTTCTGATAACGCCCCCCCTTCAGATACGGCACGGTAGACCTCTGACAAAATATCACGCAACTTATTATTGTCTGTCGTGTCACGTATATCCGCCAATGAATCCAGCAAAGGAACCCCAGCCCCCTGCAATTGCTCCAAATGCATAAACAATTGTATCAGGTCTCGTGTTTTTACCCCTGAAGTACCAAAAGCAGATGCCTTTTTTTGCTTAACAACACTACATTGAACCAGCTCAAGGCCAACGGTTTGTAGTTGCTTATGGAGGTTAGCCTCATTAACAGCCGTAACGGCCCCTTTAATTTGACGCCCTTTGGCATTAATTGCCCTATATCTAAATTGCTTCATTGAACAGCCCTCTTATAAAACAAAATATAGCCATAAATAGCCTACCTTAAACTCACAACTTTGGAAACAGCCTCTATACTACTGACACCCTCAATAACCTTGAGGCGCGCATCATCGGCCATTCCCTTAAATCCGTTTTCTCTGGCGACGCGCTTTAAATCCGCCTTTGAGCCACCGCTAGACACAACATCGTTCAAATCTTCGTCAAACATTAAAATCTCGACAACAGCAACACGACCTTTGTAGCCCTGCCCCCCGCAAACCGAGCAGCCTTCGTCACTGGCTTTGAATATCTTAACGTCACTACCTTCTTCTAGCTGAAGCAACTCGCGCTCCTCAGCATCAGGCGCATACTCTACTTTACACTCTCCGCACAAACGACGCGCCAAACGCTGCGCAAAAATGGACACCACAGCACCCGCGATCATACCCGGCTTCAAACCCAAATCCAGCATACGCGGGATCGCTCCAAACGAGTCATTCGTGTGCAGTGTTGTATAAACTTGGTGTCCTGTCATCGCCGCTTTCAACGCCATTTCAGCCGTCGTCTTGTCTCGAATTTCACCAATAAAGATAATGTCAGGATCCTGACGCAACAAAGCCTTAATCCCGTCTGCAAAATCCAGCACCCCTTCACGAACGTGCGTTTGCCTAATCATAGGCAGTGAGTACTCCACAGGATCTTCTAGCGTTTGAATATTGATCGCCACATCATTAATGGCGTTAAGCATTGAGTAAAGAGACGTACTTTTACCACTTCCCGTAGGCCCCGTGACAATAATAATCCCCTCAGGCTTTTTTTGCGACATTTGAATAAGCTTGAGGTTATCAGGACTAAACCCTAACCCCTCTAGAGGCATAATACTTGCCGACTTATCCAACACACGTAAAACAATGTTTTCGCCGTGTACGGTTGGCAATGACGAGACACGAAAGTCGGCCTCACGCCCCCCAATATTCAGATTAAAACGCCCATCTTGCGGTGATAATTTATCCGCGATATTCATATTCGACATAATCTTGATACGCTGTGAAATACCATTCCAGTGCTTTTTATGTAGAATTTGGGCCGTATACAAAACACCATCCAAACGATACCTTAATCGAATAAAGTTTTCTTCTGGCTCAAAGTGTAAGTCAGACACGCCAAGCTTAACAGCCTCAAACATCAACGCATTTACCAACCTAACGATGGGGTGTGTGTACGCCTCATTATCTGGCAGCTTAGTAAGGTCCGAGTCCTCAACACCTTCAAGCTCTTTTAAGATATCATCTATGTTACTTGCGTACCCGTACGCCGCATCAATAGCATCCGCAACGATAGTAGACGTAGCCACCATCGGCTTTACCGAAAGCCCACGAGGGATAAGGCGCTTCAGCGAATCGAGATTAATAACATCATAAGGGTCAACCAAGGCAATCGATAACTGCTGACCCGTCAATGAAACGGGCAGCATTTTCAAACGCAGCGCATCTTCCTTAGAAAGTAGCGCTAATGCATCACCGTCAAACACAGTTGATTTAGGATCAAAAACCTCAAATCCTGCTGTTTGCGCCAAAACGATCGTCAACGTCTCCTCGTCAACGAACGCAAGCTCAATCAGCGCTTCGCCCAGCATTTTTCCAGATATTTTTTGCTCTTGCAAAGCCACATTTAACTGGTCTTGAGTGATAATCCCCATCTCGACCAGACGATCTCCAATACGAATACGGCCTGTATAGCCGTCAGCACCGGGACCAGATCTTTTTTGAATCTCGTTTTTTTGAACCGCAATATCTCTAGAATCAGATAGCTTCTCACCGCCACCAACATAATCATACTCAGCAGCGACATCCGCTGACGCGCCCGACTCCGTAACCTCAGAAGCCGACTCTATGACCGCATCATCGTCTTCCAATGTCATATCAACAAAACTAAACCCCGTACCAGGCTTATTGTCCTCTTCACCCCGATCAGAAGGTTTACTATTGTCATCTAAATCACTCACGATTTAAAAACCTCTTTTTTATTAACTTTTATATAATAGAATCTATTACGAAACATTGACATGGCAAGGGTTGAACACCACTCACTAATTAAGAATATCACCAAAGAGCCTAAAGCCCAAGTCTCTAATTTTAAAAAAGAGCAAAAACAGACTTAAAGGAACTATGGAAAAATATAAAGCGCAACGCAACATACAAAAAGAGCCCATTCACCTCAATACGCAGGCCATAAAAACGCTTGGCAAACATGAAAAGGGGAACGTTCTTTTTTTGACACTTATTGCAGTTGCATTGTTCGCAGCCCTGAGCTTTGCCGTCGTACAATCATCACAAGGCGGCAATTCAAGCGGTGAGGAAGAGGCAAAAATCGAACAAGCTATAATTGATGGCTATAGCGCAGCCATTAACGGTGGCGAAATGAGACTAAGGCTAATCAATAAATGTACAAGCATTGACTATACGCCACCTGCTGGCTGGGGCAGCGAAGACAAAACATGCCATATGTTTCACCCCGATGGCGGCATGGTAGCATGGCTTGATTTAGGGCTTGGCGCAGGATGCGACCTTGGAAACCTCGGGCTTGGCGCCTCGTGCAACAATGTCACATATGCAGGAACCTCCGGATCCAACCGTCTATACACAACCAATGGCGATACAGCATCAGTAAAATGGTCTCAGGAATACACAAACACCACCTCCGGATCTACATCTGACGGGCTAACTAATACAAACGAATTAGTCACAAGAACTGACACCAGCTATTACGCTACAAATCAGTGCCGCGCCCTTGGCGATGAGTGGTACCTACCCTCAAGGGAGGAGCTTAATGAGCTATACGCAAACAAAGACACAGGAACATTGGCAGGCACCTTTTCAGGCACATACTGGTCATCAACCGAAAGAAGCGACAACTCGACGCAAGCCTTTAGAATAAATTTTGACACGGGCGCCATTGACAGCGCCCAAAAGAAAAACCACACCCACAAAGTCCGCTGCGTGTGGAGAGGATAAACACCCTATATCCGATATAAAATAATCACGACGTAAAGCCGCGGGCTAATCGCCGGTAAAAAATTATACAACAATGTTATGATTTTTCTTTGAGTAAATGGCGCGCCCCGGAGGATTCGAACCCCCGACCTCCTGATCCGTAGTCAGGCGCTCTATCCAGCTGAGCTAGGGGCGCATCATTAAATAAAAAACAGTTTGATAGATGCGTAACTGTTTGAACGAAGGCATAGATAGCCAAACTCAAAACAGATTGCAAGACATTTTTTAGTAATTTTAAAATCATTATTAATATGGCCTTTGACCGATAAAAAAAAATATGTAGAATTAACATGATTTAAATTGATTCTATTTGACATTTACATTTCAAAGTCAGATAAAAAAACCAGTCTTAATATTAAGTAACCTAGATATTGTTAGAGAAAAAAATGCGCACTCGCTTTACGAACAAACTTTTTGTGACCTTAACTTCACTTGCAGCAATCGGCTTTAGTGGTAGCGTTGCATACTCTGCGCCTGATAATCGTCCTAGCCTTATCATTACTAACAAGCCTATCCCTACAGAACTAAAAGATAAAGTTTACTCAAGCCCATCAACGGCCCCTAATATTCAGGCGCAAGACTTGCTCTCATCTCAAAAGATACTTATTCAGGGCAATACGATTGCCAGCCAAACAATAAATGACATTCAAGGCGATTTAGAACAGCTACAAGTAGAACTGACTGACATCTCAGGCCGTTTAACGGGTCTTGAAGCAACAGGGCAACGCATTGCCGCTGACTACTACGCGCATGTCGGCACAATTAGCACGCAGCTGCAATCTGGCTCAACTCCAGGCAACCCTCGCCTCGTAAAAAAATTATCAGAGGCACAAAATGCACTTGATGTCTTATCTGAAAACTTGGCAAACCTAAACAGTACAGCCGTTGAAGTTTCAAACAAAGCCTCAATTGCGACATACCTTTTGAAAGAAACACGCGCCGCGTACAAATTGCACGGGTCATTAGAAATAGATCACATCAAACTTGCAGAGCTTGAAGACCGCGTAAATAACACAATAGTTATTATCGACCGCCTTCAAAACAACGTGAGCGACGACATAACACGCACAACAGCGTACCTTTCATCTGAACAAAACAACATGAGAACATTGTCTCTTGCTGTCACAAACGGTGATTTTTATAACAAAAGCCTTTCAAACAGACCTTTTTCAAACATTGCTGAGACAGCCACACTTGATAAAGCATCATACAGCACGCCTACAGAGGCGCCGTCGGTAAGTAACCCTCGCCCTCTCGTAAAGATCAAGTTCGATAAAGACAACGTTGACTACCAACAGCCTGTATACACAGCACTTAATGAAACACTCAATCAATACCCAAATGCGCGTTTCGAACTTGTTGCTGTTCAGCCCCTATCAACGAACGCAGCTTTTGAAGCAATTGAAAGCACACGCGCCCGTCGTAACGCTGAGAATGTACTAAGATCACTTATTCAAATGGGTCTACAGCAAGAGCGCCTTGATCTATCTACTGCACAAAGTGAAAACGCAGTCACAAACGAAGTTCATATATACGTTCGCTAAGTAAAAAATCCGTACCTTTTTAATGCAAACATAATAATTTGGTTCTTTGAGCCCACGTCTGCGTGGGCATTTAAATTTGCCAAGTCTCATTAAGCCACGGAAAATCAAAAACAAAGTAAAGGCATGTAATAATAACAAGAAAGATTGTTTTATTTGCACGTGCTGATAGATTTCTACTATAATATAGGGTAACTTTATAAACAGATAAACTTTGCGCCGACATGGGCTCACCAAGACCAAGGGAAACAAAATGACATCGAATATTAGAAAGCATCTAAAACAGTTTGTTTTAATTTTTGCACTTTTGTTAAGTGTTACATCTATTTATTCGACACAAGCACACGCTCAGGCACCTCTCGTATCTAGTACATGCGACCCTCAAATTCTTGAAAGACAAAAAACCCGTGCCGAGCTTGTCACACAAAGAAACACCCAAATCGCACAATCAATTATTACAAAACCCGATGCCTCGGCCAACATGGTCTGCTTGGGTGAGCAATTTATTGCGGCAGCCGGTGCAATTGGTAAAATATTTTCGGATAACGCTGCTTTTGCAGGAAGCTGCCCTGGTGGTTCAATGACCGAAGAAACCCTTTCTTCAATTGCAAACACTATGTTGCTTGTGGTTGATGCGGGATACGCACTTGGAGGGGGTACACTTAATATTAACTACGACACAGTGCAAAGAATGCTTATTGCAGGCGCCGCTAACGCAATCGGTGGGCAGGTTGCTGCTATCGTAGCGGGTTGGATACCTGGCGGAAGCTGTATCACGCAAATCGCAGAATCTGTAATTGGCGCTGCGATCGATACTGTTTTTGGAGGCGATGTTTGCGACCTTATGAATCAGGTATGGGAAGGTGTGGCCCTTGGTAATGCGAGACCTGAGTGGTTTAAAACAATTCGTGAGCTTCAAGATTCAAGTAACGACCCTCGTCAAACAGCAGGAGGTGGCGGAACACCGCTACCGTTTGCTCACACACTTGCAACAGTTTTATTTGCTGAAGTTGCAGATCTTGATGCACAAGACCTCATTAGCAACGGCGCGTTTGCCAGCGCAGACATGAACCTCAACGCGTGGGGCCCCTACAGCACAACAGGAACATGTACAGCCCTTCCAATGTTTGGACCGTTCATATCTTGTAACCCTGGCTGTAAAGTTTCAGGCTCATATCCAACATGGAGCTGTGTACCTGGACCATGATTTCATTTATAGATGTACTATGATTGAGACAGTTTATAAAAAAATCTCAAAGTGGAGCGCTCCGGCGCTCCGTTTTTCTTTGAAGAAGCGTATAAAGGCTGGAAAAGAAGACGCGGATCGCATTAATGAGCGCTACGGCCGTGCCTCTGCGCCTCGCCCCGAAGGTTTCCTTATTTGGATACATGCGGCCAGTGTTGGAGAATCTCAAGCCGCACTGATATTAATCAACGAGCTTAATTCTCGCTTCAATCAGCAATGCTCATTTCTCATTACAACAGGAACACGCACATCTGCTGAATTAATGGCACAACGACTTCCCCAAAACGCACTGCATCAGTACGCCCCATGGGATCACCCAGAGTGGGTTAAAGCGTTTATGGATCATTGGCAGCCCCACGTTGCCTTCTGGATGGAATCAGAGCTATGGCCCAATATGCTAAGCGCGATAAAAAAGCGTCATATACCATGCGCACTTATTAACGCCCGCATGTCAAAAACATCATTTCGTAATTGGTCACGTATCAAAAAAGCAGCGTCAAAGATGCTCATGACTTTTGATACTATTTTATGTCAGACATCTCAGCATCAAGAGTATTTCAGATCCCTTGGCGGTCATAACATAATCGTAACGGATAATTTAAAATATAGCGCCTCCCCGCTTCCCTATGATCCTAAAAAACATTCAAAACTAGTATCTGAAATAAAAAAGCGACCGGTCTGGGTTTTTGCCAGCACGCATAAAGGCGAAGAGACCCTTGCATGTAAAGTACATAAAACCCTTAAACAGCATCACCCTAAACTTCTAACAATTATTGTACCGCGGCACCCAGAACGCAGAGACGAAATACTACATTCCTGCGCGCCATATGAACTTAAAATACAACAGCGCACACAAAACCTTTCAATTGCAAAAGATACAGACATCTATCTTGCCGATACATTAGGCGAGCTGGGTTTATTTTATGCGGCATCGGATATTGCCGTGATCGGGCGCTCATTTAGTAATGATGGCGGCGGCGGTCACAACCCTATCGAAGCAGCCCTTCTCGATTGCGCCGTTCTGACAGGCCCCAATCACCAATATCAGCAAGATTTGTTCGACATGATGCAAAATGACGATGCCGTCATCATCGCAAAAGATGAAGATGACCTCCTCACGAATATCGATGCTCTAATTAGTAACAAGCTAATGCGTAATAAGATGGTTAAAAACGCAAAGCATTTTGCTCAAAGCAAAGCAAATGTGATTAATCATGTCATTGACGAGTTAGAGCCTCTTTTCTTAAAGATCAATATGCCTTATATAGGGTAGATGACTTCTAACACACCCCAGTTTTGGTACGCCCCGAAAAGCCGGATATCCCGCTTTCTCACAGCCATACTTCGCCCACTTGCGATGATATACAGTGCGGGTGACAAAATTAACCAATCCTTCGACGTCACAAACGCCGTTGATATACCCGTTATATGTGTTGGAAATTTAAATATAGGGGGCGCAGGAAAAACGCCCGTATGTATTACCCTGTCAAAGATACTCGTTGATGATGCAGGGTTTTTATCTCCCGTCTTCTTAACAAGAGGCTATGGCGGTAACATTTTAGGGCCAGAATTTGTAGACACATCAAACAATGCCGCCATATGGGGTGATGAACCATTATTACTAAACAAGCACGCCAGAACCGTTGTCTCACGAAACAGATATCAAGGCGCAAAGCTTGCGAGCCAAACCGGCGCTGATATCGTCATAATGGACGACGGCCTGCAAAATAAAACACTCGAAAAAACAATTACTCTTGTCGTTGTTGACGGGACATATGGATTTGGAAACCAGCAAACAATCCCAGCAGGCCCCCTGCGCCGTCCTTTAGAACAAGGATTAAACGCAGCAGATGCCTTCATAATTATGGGCGAGGACAATTACGGTATCAAAGGGCTTATTCCCAAAGACAAACCTGTATTTTCCGCTAAAACAAAAGTTAAAGCGGGCTGGAAAGTCGACAAAAAGAAAAAATATGTGTCATTTTGCGGCATCGCCCACCCTGCAAAGTTTGAGGCCTCGCTCAAAGATAGAGGCCTCGACATTGAAAAGTCACTCTCCTTTCCCGATCATCATGTTTTCACAGACACAGACATGGAAAAGCTGAGCAGTATTTCTGAAAAACTTGACGCCCAGCTCATCACAACAGAAAAAGATTACGTAAGACTTCCTGACAGCACGTTTAAATCAAACGTCATGACGCTTCCGGTTGAAGCGTATTTTACAGCTAAAGAGAAAAAAGCATTATGTACTTTCATACAAAAAAATATCAACGATAAGTTGCTAAAGGGGGCATAATGAAAAAAATTCGCTATGCCTTTGAGGGTCTGTTTTTTGGCCTTATGCTTTTCATTTTCTCGGCACTGAGCGCTCGAAAAGCATCACAATTAGGCGGCTGGATTGGCAAAACGCTGGGGCCTCGCCTCGCTGCGTCTAGAAAAGCCTATAGACACCTCAATCATGCTCTCCCCAACTTGCCCAAGGATCAACAAGACGCCATTATTGCTGGCATGTGGGAAAACCTGGGTAAGGTTATGGCAGAATACCCTCACCTCGACTATATAGGGCGCAATAACGTTGAAATTATCGGCTTGGATAAACTGAAAGCCCTTAGAGATGATGGAAAAGCCGCCATTATGTTTGGTTCGCATATAGGCAACTGGGAAATCGCCTCTCCTGCATTTTACACCCAAAACCTGTATGTAGATCTGGTTTATCGCGCGCCCAATAACCCATGGGCCGATAAAATGCTTGATCGTATGCGCAGTATAAAGGGCCGATTTAAAACATATCCAAAATCAACAGCCGGTACACGAAACCTGGTCAAGGCATTGAAAGACAATCGTCACATTGGAATTTTGATTGATCAGAAATATAACGAAGGTCTTCCCGCAGATTTTTTTGGAACACCAGCTATGACAAGCCCGGCCTTCGTTCAATTGGCACAAAAATTCAACTGCCCACTTGTTCCCATTGATATAAAAAGAATAGGCCTCAATAATTTCACGATTACTGTGAATGATGAAATTCCTGTATTTACACAAAATGGCACTAAACGACCTGTCGAAGATGTTATTGCACAAGCGCATAAACATCTAGAATCTTTAATTGAGAAAAACCCTTCACAATGGCTATGGTTACATAGACGTTGGGGTAAAAACGTCTAATATAATCTCTTGTCTTTATCCATTAAATTCAGCTATAAGGAACCCCATGAGCAATACACAAATAAAAGAAAATAGCCCTATTTGGACCCCTGACAGCTGGAGAGAAAAACCTGCACTCCAACTCCCTCAGTATCCAGATAAAGATGCCCTTGCAAACGCAGAAGCAACACTCAGAAAAATGCCACCATTGGTATTTGCCGGAGAGGCACGACAACTCAAACAACAACTAGCCGACGTAGCAGAAGGTAAAGCCTTTATTCTACAAGGCGGTGACTGCGCAGAAAGCTTTGCTGAGTTTTCGGCCTCTAAGATAAAAAACACATTTAAGATCCTTCTTCAAATGTCTGTAATCATGACATTTTCCGGAAAGATGCCTGTCGTTAAGATGGGCCGTATGGCAGGGCAGTTTGCCAAGCCGCGCTCAAGCGACACAGAGACAATTGATGGCGTTGAATTGCCAAGCTACCGTGGTGATATCATCAATAATCTAGACTTCACGTCTGAGGCACGCATTCCAAACCCTGAGCGTATGGTACAAGCTTACAATCAGGCCTCATCTACACTAAATTTATTAAGAGCGTTTGCACAAGGTGGTTTTGCCGACCTTCACAAGATTCACAAATGGACGCTCGATTTTGTAGAGGAAAGCCCCCTTACAAAACGTTACGAGACACTCGCCAACGATATTGATAATGCGCTCAGTTTCATGGAAACAATAGGATTGTCGGGTGAAAACGCACCTGCGTCTATTTCACAAACAGACTTTTATACATGCCACGAGGCCCTACTCCTTCCTTATGAAGAGGCCCTCACGCGCGTTGACAGCCTTACAGGCGACTATTACGACACATCGGCTCATTTCCTATGGATTGGCGCAAGAACACACCAAGAAGAGAATGCGCAAATCGAATTTGTTCGCGGAATTAACAATCCGCTGGGCATGAAATGCTCACCTGATATGGATCCAGATCAGCTCATTCGCTTGATAGACATTTTAAACCCTCAAAATGAAGCCGGTCGCCTTACACTCATATCCAGAATGGGTGCAGGGAATGTTGAAAAAGGCCTGACACCTCTTCTTCGAAAAGTAAAGGAAGAAGGTCGCAAAGTGGCTTGGGTTTGTGATCCAATGCACGGCAACATTGAAAAATCTTCAAGTGGTTATAAAACACGTCGCTTTGAAAACATCCGTGGCGAAGTCACAGAGTTTTTCCAAGTCCATAAGGCCGAAGGTACTCATGCAGGCGGCGTCCATGTCGAAATGACAGGGCAAAACGTGACAGAATGCACCGGTGGCGTCCATAAAATTTCTGATGAAGACTTGTCTGCGCGCTACCACACGCATTGTGATCCTCGCCTCAATGCCAACCAATCATTAGAGTTGTCATTTATGATTGCCGATCTGCTCAAAGACAATAAAACTGCATAATTTATAATAAGATAGCGATATGAACATTATTGAAAAAATAAACGAGAAGTTTCCCTCTGACCTCACTGTAGAGGATATCGAAGACAAATACCCTCCTCGCCCAGAAGGTCAAATTGTCACACGAATAGCCCCAAGCCCAACAGGCATGATGCACATTGGTAGTGTATACGCGGCACTGATTTCAGAGCGCGTCGCACACATGCAAGACGGGGTTTTCATACTGCGTATTGAAGATACAGACACGAAACGCGAAGTAGAGGGCGCAACAGACATTATTATTAATGGCCTTAAAAACTTTGGTATAGAGGCTGACGAAGGCGCAATATCTCGCACGGAAGAAACAGGCGATTACGGGCCGTATACACAAAGCCAACGTAGAGACATTTACATTGCCTATATCAAAAAACTTATCGAGCAAGGCGATGCTTACCCATGCTTTTGTACCCCAGAAGAAATAGACGACATCCGTGAAAAGCAAACAAAGCAAGGGATGCGCACTGGTTATTACGGTGATTGGGCAAAATACAGAAACGCCCCTAAAGAAATCATTCAAGAGAATATCGATAACGACAAACCATTCGTGATCCGTTTAAAATCAAGCGGCAAGCATTTCAACAAACGTATGTTTGAAGATGTATTGAAAGGCAAACGTAACCTTCCTGAAAATGACAGCGATGTCGTCATTATGAAGGCAACTGGCCTTCCCACTTATCACTTTGCACATGCCGTTGACGACCACCTTATGGGCACGACCCACGTAATTCGTGGTGATGAATGGCTTTCATCTCTTCCGCTGCATGTTCAATTATTCGAAACATTAGGATGGACACCACCGCATTTTGCACATATTTCGCCTATCGAGATCATGGATGATGGCAATAGACGCAAACTCTCAAAACGTAAAGACCCTGAGGCAAGCGTCACATTCTACGAAGAAAAAGGCTACGCCAAAGAAGCGGTCATCGAATATCTAATGAACTTGGCAAACTCTACGTTTGAGGCCTTCCGCGTCGAAAACCCAGACAAAAGCGTATGGGAGTTCCCATTCGATTTACAAAAGATGGGCCGTAGCGGCGCCCTCCTCGACCTCGTAAAGCTAGACAGTATGAGCCGCGACTACATCGGCCGTCTTAGTGCTGAGGAAGTCTATGCACAGCTAGCGGATTGGGCCTCTTTGATGGATCGCGATTTATACGAACGCATGCAGGCGAACAAAGAGTATTTTATCAATATCTTTAAAATAGAGCGTGAAAACGTCGAACGTGTCCGCAAGGATTTTGTAAACTGGTCAACAATATGGGGTGAGATTGATTACTTTTTTGATGACGTCTTTCCCCCTATTGATGGGTATGTTGAAAAAGAAACAGAACTAAGCAGTGACGTCGTAAAAGGCTTTATCTCTGACTTTATCGAAAGCTACGATGACACAGCTGACAATGAGACATGGTTTGCCACTATGAAGGACCTTGCCATTACACATAAATTTGCCAAAAATGGTAAGCTCTATAAAAAAGAGCCTGAAAACTATAATGGTACAATTGCAGATGCAGCCAAAATACTGCGCGTCGCATTAACGGGAAAGGCGCAAACGCCAGATCTTTATTCTATGATGCAAACTATGGGTAAAGAGCGCGTAGTAGAGCGTCTGAAGCTAAGCCTATAAGAAAGTAATAAGCTTAGTGAGAAATACGTGTGCGGAGAAACTTTTCTAAACGTGCAACGTCGTGATTATCCGCCTTTGGGAAAAGAAGATTTAAAGTGTTTTTAAAGGATGATCTTTGATTATGGAAGAGCTGGTCGCAGATGACAATCTGACGGTTTGGATCTAAAGATTGAAAGGCATTTACAATATCAAAACTGTTGTCGTGAAATTGATGATCTGTCTTTTGTTCTCTAAATAGGTGCATTTTTTTCTCCATACGTATTATCACGTTGACGATTAATATATAGGGCAAAATTAATTTTGTCAATGTATTATGTATATACATCATACTTTGGTATGTATAAAATACACATGACAAGACTAGCCTTTTGATTTAAAAACTATTTATGAATAAACCAGTTATCATTCTCGTAAAACCGCAACTTGCAGAAAATATTGGCGCGACAGCGCGTGCAATGTTGAATTGTGGCCTTGCTGATCTTCGCCTCGTTGCTCCCAAACAAGAGTTCCCGCATGAGCGTGCCAACGCTATGTCGGTTGGTGCTTTCGATAAAATGCCGCCCGTGGAAGTGTTTGACAGCCTTGAAGGCGCCTGCCATGACATCACAACCGTTTATGCAACAACTGCGCGCAAACGTGACATGGTGAAACCCGTGATGCATGCCAGCTCCGCAATGGACGATTTGTTCAAGCGCGCACAAAGCGGTGAAAAAACAGCTATCCTCTTTGGTGGTGAGCGTGCAGGATTAGATAACAAAGACATCTCCTTTGCCGACATCCTCATTACAATCCCGCTAAACCCAGAGTTCTCATCTTTAAATCTCGCGCAAGCGGTTCTTTTAGTATCTTACGAATGGTCAAAACATACATTCGATGCGCCTGACGAAGATATTAACTATAAAGATAGCATTCCGGCCTCGGGCGAAAAAACAGCAGAGCTTTACTCACGCCTAGAATCAGAGCTAGCCGCTCATAAGTTTTTCAGAACACCTGAAATGCGCCCCACCATGATGAATAATATCCGCTCTATGTTTTCTCGTATGCAAATGACAGAGCAGGAAACAAAGACATTCCACGGCATCATCTCATGCCTGACGGGTAAAAAAGGCAATACATCTCAGTAACTTACCTTTTCATTCTTTAATCAATTATACAGATAGAGCGCATAAAAAAGCCCCATGAAATCATGAGGCTTTTTGAAACTTTTATATAAAACTCTACGTGAATAAAGATTAACGTGAGTAGAATTCTGTAACCAGCTGTGGTTCCATTTGAACTGGGTATGGAATGTCTTCCAAGGCCGGAGTTCTTAGGAATGTTGCTTTGAAGTTTTTCGCATCAACATCAAGGTACTCAGCGATGTCACGCTCCGGTGATTCAACAGCCAACAAAACCATTGGCATTTGACGTGAGCTTTCTTTTACAGAAATAACGTCACCTTCTTTAACTTGGTATGAAGGGATGTTCACACGCTTACCGTTCACAAGAACGTGTCCGTGGTTTACGAACTGACGTGCAGCAAATACTGTAGGAACGAATTTTGCACGGTAAACAACAGCATCCAAACGACGCTCAAGCAAACCAACAAGGTTTTGACCTGTATCACCTTTAAGACGAACAGCTTCTTTGTAGTATCTGCGGAATTTCTTTTCGCCAATGTTACCGTAGTAACCTTTTAGCTTTTGTTTCGCAAACAACTGAATACCATAATCAGTAGGCTTGGCACGACGTGCTCCGTGCATACCAGGTGCTGTTTGACGAAGATTGTAAGGTGACTTTTGACGGCCCCATAGGTTAACCGCTAAACGACGGTCGATTTTGTGCTTTGCACTTATACGCTTTCCACTCATAATTTACTTCCTTTTTTTTATTACTGACCACTAGACCAAAATAGGTTTGAGACGCTTTATGAGCAAAGTCATCTCAACGGAATACAAACAATTTGTACTCTCTTTCATGGATGTATGAGGAGTTATAAGGATTCCGACACAAATGTCAAACATTTCGTATGATATTCTTACCTGTAAAATATTCAGGTAAATACGATGATAAAAGTGTTGCGAGAAAAATGGTGCGGGTGGCGAGACTCGAACTCGCACTTCCAAAGGAAACTGGATTTTGAATCCAGCGCGTCTACCAATTCCACCACACCCGCACATTTAAGAATAATGTTTGTAGACTGTTTTTTGTGGTCGAAAGTCGTTTTAGAAAATTCTGCGGCCAATTGCAAGACAAACTTGTACAGAAAATATTGATTTAAGTAATTTATGTTTATTTTACCAAACAATCCTTTTATAAAGAACGCATGACACAGCCAACCTCGTCTTTAACAAGCCTGCTAGCCGATCTAAAAAGCGCCACGCCCCCTGATGCAAAGCGTACCCAGCTTCGCACCATTGTAAATACCTTTGAAGAGCGTGGATTTGCAGTGATTTTATTTTTTTTAGCCCTCCCCGCCGCTCTTCCTATTCCGGCCTTGGGCATCAATATGATTATTGCGCTGCCTATTATTCTTCTAACCTTGCAACAGCTGATTGGACGCCACCGGATCTGGCTTCCTGAAAAAGTTAAAAAGCGCACACTTAAAACATCTCACCTTCATGCCTTTATCGACAAAAGCATGCCGCTTATTCGATTAATAGAAAAACTGATATCGCCCCGCCTGCGTTTTATGTGTTCGTCAAAATTGACGCCGGTTATTGGCTTTTTCTGCTCTATATTTGCAGCATCCATTACCTTACCTGTTCCTTTAACAAATACCGTTCCAGCCGCAGCCATTGCATTGACGTCCATTGGGATCATTATGGCAGATGGCTTGGCCGTCATTGCTGGAATAATTGTAGGGGTGCTCTGGATTTCACTACTGACCTACGCCATATTATTCTTTGGTATGGAAGGTATTGAATTAATTAAAGAAGGAATTAAGGCATGGCTTGGCTTGAGTTAATTAAAACCATTAAGACAACACCGCTTTATATAGGCGGGCTGATTTTGGGGTTTTCATCCCTCGCCCTTGGCATGGCGTTGATAAGCCAATATGTATTTGGCCTTCACCCTTGTGTTTTATGCATCTACCAAAGGTGGCCTTACGTTATTGCCATCATACTCGGTATTCTTGTCATGATGTTCAAAAATAACGTCAAAGCCTCCGCCTTATTCGTTGGACTTTCATCGCTCACTTTTTTTGCAAATTCTGCGATCGCCTTCTTCCACTCAGGCGTTGAACGTCATTGGTGGGAGGGATTGAAAGGATGCGGCACACCAGATATGAGCGGGACAGCCGCTGAATTGCTAGAGCGTATTAAAAACATGCCACAAGCCAAATGTAGCGAAATCCCTTGGGCAGATCCAATTTTAGGCGGATCAATGGCCAATTATAATGTTCTTGTATGTTTTGTAATGGGTATTATCTGCTTCTCAAGCTTTATAGCACTATCTCGTAGAAGTAACGGATATTGATAAGAGTACAAAAGGAAACGGTGATATGAAAAATAATATTTTTACATTTTTCTGCCTTACACTTATTACGGCACTCATTGCGCCACGAAGCATATCTCATGCTAGCGACCTTAACTATAATGACCTTGGGCTATCCTCTACCCGCAGTACACTCACCAACGAAGAATCAGAAGTCGATATTCGCAAAGACAGGCGTCACCGATATATCAAAAGTAACGGCATCCCAAATCACAGCGCCGGCCCCTTCCCTAATAACAAGACCCCATATGCGATAGACGCTCACTCTTACGCGTTTCGAATGACATTAACGCCTGAAAGAGGTTATACCCCAACGCCAAAAGATGGAATTGTTGGTATTGCGGTTAATGGCATTCCATTTAAACCAACGATCGAAAAATTCTGGAACGATGATGCAAACTCAGGCTGGCGTTATGAGGCGATAAACCCAACGATCGACTTTGAGCTTGATAAAAACAATGCCTACGTCGACCCATCAGGTCGATACAACTACCACGGCATTCCAACGGCCATTGTTCACAACCAATTAAAACTCATTGGCTATGCGGCTGATGGCTTTCCTATTCTTGCGGCACGCACAAGCCCCTACAAATCAGGCTACCAACTTAAAAAAGGCGTCCGACCAGCAGGCGCGCCAGAGGGCAATTTTGACGGTACGTTTGCACAAGACTATGAATACATTGCAGGATCAGGCGATTTAGATGCGTGTAACGGCATTGTCCTTCACGGCCAATATACATACGTCCTGACCAGAGAGTTTCCGCAAATGCCAAGATGTCTATTTGGCACACCCGACCCTAGCTTTGAAAGATCGTACCGGTAAGGCGCGCGCAATCATCCATTTTTACCGCAGGACATAAAAAGGATATTGAGCGCTACATCCACTCAATAACGGATACCAAAATCGAAAAGCACCCAACATAAAACAAACCGAATATCACGGCATCGAAAACGGTTCTTTTTTTCTTAAAATTAAATGGCTCTTTTAACATTACGCACCCCCTTAAAATATTGAATACATAAGGTCTACGGCATTTCGATACGCAATGTCAAAATAAAAAACGAGCCTCATAAGGCTCGCTTTATAAAATTAAGTATTATCTTAAAGTTATTTCTTAAGTGTTGTGAGTATCGCAACCGGCACAAGACCAAGTAATACGCTTGTCTCATACCCTAGATACACACCAAGCACCACTAACAATATAGAGAATAGATCTCCCGTTAGTTTACGCCTTGTTAAAACAAGGCTTGAAAGCACCAGAATAAATCCTGTTCCAAATAATGTGTGCATCTCATGCCCGCCGAAAAATCCTGTTACACCCGTCACGATGCCTGCCATACCAAGGATGTGGAATATCACAGTGGAAAGCCCAACAAGAACCACCAATGATGTTAAATAAAACCATACAGCCTCCATTGTGGAATGCGTGTGTTTTACATCTACTGTTTTTTCAATAATACCAATCATTACAACCTCCCTGTTGTTATGGTTAATGAACGTACCCGTCTTCCAATTCGGAATCCCAGTACAAGAAATCCTCCCATCCCTCATGTAAGAAATGAGGAGGAAATTTTTGTGCATACGCTTGCAGCTCGTGAATAGTTGGCTCACGAGGGGTATGAAGCGGATGCATGTTACATTCTGAAGGGAGCTTACACCCTTTGCGCGTATTACAGCTTTGACAGGCTGCAACGATATTTTCCCACGATGTGCCGCCGCCTTTTGCACGTGGAATAACATGATCAAATGTGAGGGCGTGTGTTTTAAACTTGTCGCCACAATACTGGCAGCGCCACTGGTCACGCAAAAACACATTAAACCTCGTAAATGAAGGAGAGCGCTTTTCAGGAACATATTCGTTCATGACCAAGACACTTGGTAGCCGCATACATTGGCTTGGGCTTTTGATTTCACGATCATGTTCATACACGACACTGACTGTGCCACGAAAAATCGCCTTTACAGCCTCCTGCCAAGGCCAAATTGATAAAGGCAAATAAGACAGCGGCCTATAATCCGCATTCAAAATCAATGCACTGCATTGTTCTAGCGGGACATGAGGCGTAGACGATATTTTTTGAATATTTGAAAAACCATCAACCAAATTGCTCACAATATGTCTCCTTTCACGTAATACACGTTATCAGTGGAGACTTGTCATGCAGGGGCGCTACACGCCCTTTATTGAAGTTTATTATCGTTTTTCTGCGCTTTTAGACTCTATAAAATTAAAGCCTCGCACTTACGTCTCTATTATACCAAACAATGAGATGAGCTTGTCTAAATACTTAAAAGAATTTGACATCACATACGAAGAGCAACAATTTAATGATAAAAACGTAAAGTATAGAGGAATTTTATTCCATATAGTTAACGCACATTAACCAATTCACCATCAAAATGAAGTCACAATGCGTAAATTGAGCGACACACATAAACACGTTCAAGCGTTAAAAAGCATCGCTCAAATTATGATTTATTTTGAAACCCGCTCTAAAAACTGTCCGCCAACTTGTAGGCCTATTTGGTCAATACCGTGCTCTAAATCCGGCACAATCGTCTTTTCAACGCGACATCCCAGTTGTTTGAGCTGGTTATAAGCCATCTCTGTGGCTTGCACAGGAACAACCTCATCAGCATCTCCATGCACAAGCTGAACAGGCAATTTCTTTTGCGTATCAAGAACTTTAAGCGTTGCCCCCATAAGCGCACCACTATATCCCAATATTCCGTTTACAAACTCACCATGGCGCAACCCATAGTATAACGCCATCATCGTCCCTTGAGAGAAACCAACAAGGGATACTTTTTCGACTTTGTACTCTTCACGCAACGTATCAATAAAATCAGACAAAATTGGATAGGCCTCCGCAGCCCCCTTTTCCATGAGCTCTGGCGTATAATCTTGTAACGAAAACCATTGAAACCCTTGTGTTCCATAATCGCATGGAAACGGTGCATCAGGAGACACAAAAACGGTATTTGGCATCATAGGCGCCCACGCGCGCCCCAGATCCAAAAGATCCTCTCCATTTGCGCCATAACCATGTAGCAAAACGACAACATGCTTAATATCTTGATTTTCTTGTGCCTGATAGACATGACGCGTCAAAGGGTCACTCATAAAACTTATCCTTTTCAATTCTTTAAAATCTGTCACAATTGACAATAGACGAACCATAATAAAAAAAAGCTCGATTGAACAGCATGGATTACGACCTCACCCACAAAGATGGAAAACCATATGTTATGATACCGCTTCACGAGTATCATGCGATGAGTAAAAATGGTCAAAAATCAACCGACAAAAAATCATCATCTCATTCGAGCGGCCTGCCTGCTGATCTTATTGAAACCTTAAAAAGCAGTGACCAACACCCCATCAGGGTAATCCGCAAATATCAAAAACTCACGCAACAGGATTTAGCCGCCAAGGCCGAAATTTCTCGCCCCTTTTTGACCGAAATTGAAACCGGCAAAAAAAATGGCTCGCTTCAGGCGATAAAACAAATAGCCGATGCCCTAGACGTTAGTATCGACATCATTACAAAATAACTAAAAACTCTATACTTTCAAAAAGGTAGGGCGCAAGCCTTGAACTTTTAGAGCATGCGTGATATCCATAGACATAATCAAAACCTATTGCAGTGTAACGATGTCCGATCAAGATCAAAACATAGAAAAAACGCCTGTTAACGATTTACTCGCTGACTTTTCTAAAGCTGTCTTTGATCTTCGTCACGCAGAAACCTCTTTTTCCAAAGCGTTCAACACTTGTATGCGTCGCCGTCATACACATCAATTGGGGTGTTTGGAAACGCCTGTCGTCATGAATAATTTATATGGTGACTATGACCAAAGCGATCTTTACAAAGCGCGCGTCAACACGGCTAACGTATATGCAGATATTATAAGAAATTTGGTTTCTATAGACGCGCCTTCTGGTAATATTACAGCAAAGCAAAATGATGAAATAAAAGAAGCGCTAAAACAAATTCTTCCCGCAAAAGCACTCTCTCGACTGTCGAGCACACACGCAGATAACGAGCTAAAAAATACTGGCCATAAAAGTTTTGCAGCCTTGGTGGCAAAGGCATCGCACGTGTTTTCAAGTGATATCGAAGCTTATGAAAGCCAGCAAATAAAAAGCGCTCGTCAAAAGGACGCACCTGCCGTAAATGCAATAAGCTTCAAACACGGGATTATTTAAAAAATATAGCCCGGGTCTTCTTGAAGGCTGGGTATCGCGCGGCGAGACTGTTGTATGAGACCCTCATCAAGCGTTTCAAAAATTATATCTTCGCCCTCACCCGTAGACTTTTGAACAACTTCCCCCCAAGGATTAACAATCATAGAGTTACCAAAGGTTTTTCGCCCGCCAGAATGCTCGCCCACCTGATCGGGTGCAATAATATAACACCCCGTCTCAATGGCTCGCGCTCTTAATAAAACTTCCCAATGAAGACGGCCTACAGAGGCCAGCCACGCCGAAGGCACAGTTATTATATCCGCACCTTCACGTGCCAACGCACGGTACATACGACCAAAACGCAAATCACGACATATTGTCATGCCAAGCTTTAATCCGCTCACATCTGTTACAACGGCACGCTGTCCCGACGTATAACACGCGCTTTCTTGATACCGCTCACCGGTGGGCAGCTCAGTATCGCATAAATGTATTTTGTCGTATGTTGCTTGAATCCTGCCATCTGGCGCAAATAAAAAGCTTCTATTAAAAAGCCTAGAATGATCATCGCTTTTGATAATCATTGAGCCTATCAGCAAATAAATGGATAAATCAGCAGCTAGTTTTGCAAAAAACTCCACGCCCGGATGCCCCTCAAGAGTGTAGCACTCACTCAAACGCTCTGATCGATCGGCTAGCATTTGATCGGTCACTTCAGGCGTGGCGACAAACTGCGCCCCCTGAAGCACCGCTTGGCGAATCAGTTTTTGCGCATTTAATAAATTGTCGATTAAGACTTCACTGCTATTGAGCTGAACACATGCAACTTTCATGGGACACAGACTATGCAATCATGTCTTTCAATTTGCCATCATAGTCAAGCTCATGCAAATCGTCGCATCCGCCAATATGTTTATCATCAATAAAGATTTGTGGCACAGATTTAGGGCCTCCAGTGCGTTCAATCATCTTTGCACGTGCCGCATCATCACCAGTAATAACGTATTCCGTGTATTGCGCACCTTTACGATCTAATAGTTTTTTCGCGCGAACGCAAAATGGACAAGTGCTCCATGTATAAATCTCTATTTTTGCCATGATTTCCTCTATTCTTTTTGATGTGACGCTTCTATATATAATAGGTAATGACAAAAATGGAAATATTTATATCAGGTGCAGGTATTGCAGGTCTCTCTCTAGCGTGTTTGTTAGCACAATCAGGCATGTCCGTGGCCATTACCGACCCAAACCTACCTGACACATGCCCCGACAATACAGAACACGGCACACGCACAGCCGCGATCATGAACTCAATTTTGCCTGTTTATGAACAGATCGATATTTTAGATGATATCAAATCTTATAGCACGCCTTTAGAAAGCCTACGCATTGTCGACACACCGGCCAAACACTTCAAAAAACCAATTGAACGCGTGTTTCACGCACGTGAAATCAACGAAGCCGCCTTTAGCTGGAATGTACCCAATAACTATCTACTATACACACTTTTGAAAAAAGCGCGCACGCTTGATACTTTGACACTCATCCCTCGCGATAAAGTCATCGGCTTTACGCATCATCCAGCACATATAACCGTTGAAACAGAAAAAAACGGAAAATACCAATGTGCATTGCTTGTGGGGGCTGACGGTCGCCGCTCATTTGTCCGCGAACATGCCGGTATAAAAGTAAATGAAACAGAGTTTAATCAAACCGCAATAACTGCAATTTTGACGCATTCAAAACCGCACGAAAACATCTCGACAGAAATCCATAAACCAGGCGGGCCCTTCACTATGGTCCCCCTCAAAACTGAAGGTAACAATCACTATAAATCCAGCCTTGTTTGGATTGAAACCACACCTGATGCACAGCGGATCTCACATCTTTCTAAAAGCGAAATAACAGCCAATATTCAAAGCCTCTCACATGGATATTTAGGCAATATTGAACTTGAGAACATGATTCAACAAACATCCATAAGCACTATGAAATCAAAGAAAATAACAGGGGACAGAATAGCGCTGATAGCAGAGGCCGCACATACACTCCCCCCTACAGGGGCACAAGGCCTAAACCTAAGCCTTCGCGACATCACGTCCCTCAAAGAGATCTTAATTGAAGGTAAAAACCTTGGAAGCGATTTAGGCTCAAAAACAACGCTCGATCGCTACGAAAACGCCCGTAAACATGATATTGCCCTTCGTAGCAAAAGCACAGATATTCTTAACCAATTTATAAAACAAGATAGTCATTTCCACCATGCTGTGAGACGCGGCGCGTTTTCTGTTTTAAGTGATATACAGCCCCTTCGTGAAACAATCATGAAAAAAGGGTTTAAGTAGCGGTATGATGACGTCTACACACTCTAACTGCGCGCTTTAATCATGTATGACGCGCGCCAGACAAAGCACACGCACCGATTTGGCGCCGGCGTGCATTAACGCCTTTGAACACGCCCCTACTGTTGCCCCTGTGGTATAAACATCATCCACTAACACAACCACCTTACCCTCAATTTCACCGCGATATTTATCAGGCACTATAAAGGCTGAGCGCACATTGTTATGCCTTTCCCTTCCCGACATCAAACCCTGAACTTTTGTGCGCCGTGTTCTTATCAAGGCGGTATGGTGCTTGGGCACGCCTGTCAGTTTTGATAAGCAGTGTGTTAACAGGGCTGCTTGGTTATAACGTCGTTTCACAAGCCGTGTCCAATGTAAGGGCACAGGAACCAATATATCCGCACCGTCCAGCACCTCATCAGCAACACTCGTCATCCATTGTGAAAAAGGAACGGCCATATGCGTTTTATCGCCATGTTTGTATGACAAAATAAGCCCGCGCACGCCATCATCATACCGCAGTGCTGCGCGTGCAAACTCATACGTTGGTGTGCGATCAAGACAGCGTGCACAGTGATCTCTAGAGTGGTCTCTATCGTGGCCTTTACCCCCCAAGCCGTCCTCATTATTTGCCCCATCACCGTCATCGTCATCGTCTTCAACAACGTCAAAAGGAATCCCGCAAATCTGGCACATGGGGTCTGTAATAAAACTAAGCTGTGACCACCCCTCACCAGATAGCATTCCGGCGCCCTGCACAATTTCTCCTGTGATAATGCAGCGTGAAGGAAGCAAAAAATCAACAATAGAGCGCCCTATACGAGTAATGCTATTTACATGCTTTGCACCATTAGAAGACATAATAACCTTGATTTTTTAACCTTTTTATCATATAACTAAACCTATACACCACATTGATATACGTGTAAGTGAGTGCGGTAACTCACGATAAAAATAATATAGATGGTAATGATATATGGCTAGCCGTAAGGTTTCGAGCTTAAAAGAAGGACACAGTAAAGTTCGTGGCGACGCATTGTATGCAACGCCAGCGAAGTCCTACGGCTCGAAAGAAAAAATCAAAGCCAAAAGAACTATCCTCGACAAACTCTTCCCCGACGAACGCGCCGAGCGCCTTAAAGACATACCCCTGCGTGCCATACGTGACGCATGGTACATCAGCGCACACCTTCTTTTAGACGACGGTTCACATGTCGTTGATATGGGCTGTGGTTCTGGGGAGATGGTATATGCGCTATCTCTGCTTAAGCCCGAATGGAAAATTACAGCCATTGACGTTAACAAAGATAATATCGCTTATGCCAAGCGCAATTTCAAAAACAATAACTTAACTTTTGTAAATAACGATATTTCTAATCCGCAATTAGAAGACAACTCAGCTGATGCTATTATCAACTCTTATGTGTTACACGAGATATACTCACAGGCACAATTCAATACGAAAATAGTTCGTGAAACGTTAGAAGCCCATTACCGCAT
>DDIM01000001.1:95858-146788 GCA_002338525.1 Micavibrio sp. UBA1850
GACTATGTAATGATCGAGCTGAAACAAGATAGTACTGGTGGCGACGATGTTTTGACAATGTCAGAAGCAGACCTTCTTGTATGGTTTTCTGACAACGTCCGAAGCGGTGATTTGTTAACAACAGGAGGCTTTTATCTTGAAGAGCTTCCCGCCCGCTTCCCTAACACGCGCCTTTTCCGCTTGCCGCACAAATGGGCCTACGAGTTTATCCTACGTAAGGACGACCGTGAACGGTTAAGCAACGATATGAACACGGAATACACATTTGCCACACAGCGTGACCTTCGTCGTGAATGCCGCTCTTTAGGCGGGCGCCTTGTATATTGCACATCTGATTGGGATGACGATTTTGTTAAACAGCACATGATCGGTCATTTTAAACTGTACAAAGAAAACGGGGATCCATTAGGGTATCCAGAGACCAGCTACACAATTTTACTTCAAAAAGTAAAGCAAAGCGAAAGTGTTCGCTATCAGGAATGGAGAACGTCACGCTCTGCCCCAAATAGAATTTCAGTACAAGGTATGCGCGACAACCAAACGGGCGATATTGTAGATATTGCCTCAAGAAACCTTGCCATATCAGAGCTTATCCCCTTTTACATAAATGATAAAGGGCAGATAAAAGTCTTCCTCCAAGAACGCACGCCGCGAAGTATTATCAATACAGTTCCTCGTAAAGGTAAAAATATAGACGGCAAGCAATGGTCAGGGCATATGATTGAGGCTCTTTCTTTTGATACAGAAAAAATAAAAGACGTTCAAGCCAGCAAAAAAGCAGGCGCAACAGCTAAGTTTGTGAAAGATCAAATCGGCATCGAGATAAACAAAAATGATATTTTCATCGATGGGCCATGTTCGTACCCCGCGCCAAAATCAATCGATGAACGCGTCGAGACTAAATATGTAGAAGTTAACTCGCAGCAAGAGTTAAAAAAGCTAGACACTCTTGGCTACATTCCTCCCGAGGGCATCCGCTTTAATGAGATTGGCAAGCTTAAAGAATTTGACGCACAGATGATTTTAAATGCCATCAATGTTGGCATGATCCCAAGCGCCCGTCTTGAGGTTCAACTACTCCGCCTATACGAAATGCTTGGGAAAAAGGCACAAAACATTTCAGAATCTCCGCTAGTCTTAAGCGAAATGGACGTCAAGGATCGTCTGAACATCAAAGACACCCTTGCGGATATTGAAGCAGATAGTAAACGCTTCTCTCCTATCAAAAATAATGCGGGAACGTTGCGCGTCGTTCACTCTATTTTCATGGAGGAAGGACAAAATGAAACAGGCGGTTTAACTGATATTTCATCTATTCATCAAGACTTCTTTGTATCTGAAGATGATTCTCAAAATATCGCCGTTGTCATCACTATGGTAAAAGACCTCAATGGTGAGGTTATGATGGGCCTGATTAAAGAGCACGCCCCCGTGCCCGAGCGCCTTAACGGCAAAGGCACTATTTTGAATGTCCCCTCATTCCCTATCCCAACACATATCGAAGACATGGAATCGGCACGCCGTTATGTCGCCGAAATGTTTGAAGTTGACCCTAAATATGTCGGCAAAATTGGGGAGCCTTTTTTCCAACATATCGGCATGACACCTAAGAAAATGTTTCCTTTCGCAGTTACAAGCGAAAGTGGAAAAATGGATTATGAGCATTTTGAACTGACCAACTATGCGCCGCTCGCCAAAATTTGGGATGTATGCGCCCTTGTTGATTGCTGTGACAGCTTCATCAAGATTACGGCAAAAGCATATCAACGGCTTCTTGACGAGAACGAAGCGCTTTCCGTAGAACATAGCTTTTCACGTGATTTATACCTTGAGCACACATCTCAAACAGATCATGATTCAGATTTCCTTGTAAATTCTGCACCAGCCACTACAAATAAGAAGTTACAAGTTTCTTAAAGAAAGATCACCCGCCCCAAATGAGCGTCTTTGACCCATTTAAAATGACCGCGAATATCAATCGTGCGCACACGCAATTCAGTGACGCAGACCGTTTCTTGTATCGCTGGGCAGAACGACACATTGCCGATCGCCTTAAAGACATAAAGCGTTCTTTTAAAAATGTAAAAATTATCAGTGACTACCCTATTAATATAAACGGTGTGGATGTGAATAGCGCATCATCTACCCAACCATATGATGCCGTTATAAGCGTATTAAATTTGCATAGACACGAAACGCCACAAGCACAACTCAAGGATGCATTTGCCACCTTAAAACCAGATGGTCTTTTCTTGAGCCTATTTTTTGGAGGCGATACACTACAAGAGCTAAAACAATCCCTTATAAAGGCCGAAACAGACATATCTGGTGGCGCCCATCAACGCACAACACCGCTCATGACCAAACAACAAGCCGGCACCCTTATGCAAAGCACAGGCTTTGCCCTTCCTGTTATTGATTCAGAGCGTATAATCGTTGATTACGAAAAGCTCGAAACCTTATATAAAGATTTACGCGCCATGGGTGAAACACAAGCGTTAAGCGCACGCCCCAAAAAAGCACCTCCAAAGGCGCTATTTGAAAACACAAAAGCGCATTATCACAATGATCACTCTGAAAATGATAAGTTCATTGCGACATTTGATGTCATCTTCTGTGCAGGTTGGACCCCTGACGAAAGCCAACAAAAGCCTATGCGCCCAGGAAGCGCAAAAACATCATTGAAAGACATTCTTTAATACTGAGGGTGAATAACACTGGTCTATCTTTGAGATAGCCGATTTATCGCCATTCATAAACGCGGTATGCGCTTCGACACGAACACCTTCTACGCATTGAAACGACTCTGAAAGATACGTGCCACACGCCGCCATGCCGAATAAACATGAGGCCGTCAGCCAATGGTCCTTTAGAAATGTGGTGATATTATTTTGATTCATGGTAAACTCCTATGGTTAAATTGTTGTAAGTACAAAATATTAATCAGTAGAAATCTTCCTCCCTATAATTTATAAAAATTATAAAAAATAAGCCTTTTACATTGACCAAACTTTTAACATAAGACGTTTTAAAAATCAAATTCCTATAAAATCATTATTGCAATTATGAAAATTTCACTCATCCCTATTTACGAAGATAACTACGTTTTTCATTTCATTACCGACGACGGTCTGTCAGTCGTCGTAGATCCGGGCGACGGTCAACCCGTGATCGACTATCTGGAGACCAACGGCCATAGTTTGCAGGTTATACTTCATACACACCACCATTGGGACCATATCAATGGCGATGACGCCCTTAGAGAAAAATATAATTGTGAAATATGGGGCCCGGAATTTGAGATTATGCGCATTCCAAACATGGATGTCCTATTAGAAGATGGTCAAAACTACACATTAGGAAGCCATAGCTTTAAAGTCATCCATACCCCCGGACATACAAGAGGACACATCTGCCTTTATTTTGAAAAAGACAATGTTTTGTTTTCTGGCGATACTATGTTTTCACTTGGGTGCGGGCGGCTTTTTGAAGGCACGCCTGACGATATGTGGAACTCTTTGAAAACACTGCGAAACCTGCCCGATGATACAATTGTATATTGCGCGCATGAATATACGGCAACGAACGCCAAGTTTTGGAAAAGCATTGAGAGCAACCACCCGGAAGTCGATGATATTTTAGAAAAAATTAAGTCTCAAAAATGTACTGTGCCCACTAAATTAAGTTTTGAGAAAGCTTATAACCCGTTTTTGCGTGCCGATGACCCCAAGTTAAAACAAGCTTTGGGCATGGTCGACGAGACTGAAGAAAAGGTTTTTGCCCACATTCGGCATTTGAAAGATAATTTCTAAATAGGCTTAAAAAATTTAAGACGGACGTGGCGTTGGCCCAGACTGAGTGGCAGCCAAAGACAATGGCTCACGTTGAAAAATCGCACGAGACTGATTTACATCATAAAGAACACTGCGAAATGCCTCAGGGTCTTTTAAAAACATGACCTCAATTTGATCGTGTATGTTTAAAGCACACTTATAATCTTCTGTTGTCCCGCGCATACCCAATGTCTTTTCAACGGTTTTCAACAATGACTCAATATTGTGGTAAAGCTCATCATCATCCTTAGACATTGATGACATAGAAAGCTTTTGTACCATTTCCTTTTGGAAATTAGCATTTCTTTCATTTTGAATAGCGGAAAATTGATCGCTTGCACCGTAAGTGCGCAAATCTAACCTGTCTTCTATTTTAATTCTATGTTTCATGCTCATACATTTCTAAACAAACCACATGGCGTTTAGTTCCAATATAATATTGCAATGATAAAATCAAGTATTATGGTAAAAGGTATTAATCTTCTGTTTTTGGCTTGCTCGCACGCTTAGCAGGAGCCTTCTTAGGAGCCGCCTCTTTAGATTCTGCACCATCAGATTTGCCACTGATAAATGAAGGCAATTCGTTTGAAGAATCATCAGAAGATTTACTTGGCTTATTCTCTTTGCCTCCACCATTTTCATTACCCTTAGTATTGTTAGGAGTATGAGGCTTTTTCAGAGGCTTTCTTTTGCTCTGCTGCCCACGGCTATTAGAACGGTGACCTGGAATAGGCATAGGCTTACCATTTTCATCGCGCTCGCTAACAGCAAGTTCGATTTCAAGACGAGCAGCAACTTTTCTAAGTTCATGAACGGCATCTTGCAGCGGTTCACGAGCATCTGATTTTTTCTTGTCTTGGCTCCATAATTCGTAGCTTTTTAAACATTCATCAGATGTATTTTTTAAACGTGTTGCTAGTTCATCCATAGTAATCTCTTCTCCTCGCTCGGTCTAACAGCGGACAGTAAAGGTGATACACGTTCAGGTCAATAAAAATTCAGCCCTAATCGCAAGCCGATCCTAACTTGCCCCAAAAACGTTATTAATCTGTTGGCTAACACGAATAAATGTCGTGCGTTTTGACAATTCTTTAAGGCGTTTTGCCCCAACATAAGTACATGTTGATCGCACACCACCCAGAATGTCTTGCAACGTATCATGAATGTTTCCACGATATGGGACAAGAACAGTTTTACCCTCACTGGCACGGTAGTTTGCCACACCGCCAGAATGCTTCGTCATTGCTGTATCTGAAGACATACCATAAAACTGAACAAACTTTTTGCCGTCTTTTTCTACGACTTCCAAGCCACTTTGGTCATGTCCTGCAAGCATTCCGCCAAGCATTACAAAATCTGCACCCGCACCAAATGCTTTTGCAACATCCCCTGGGTTTGTGCAGCCACCGTCAGAACAAACATGCGCCCCTAGGCCATGTGCAGCATCAGCACACTCAATCACGGCAGATAGCTGCGGATAACCAACGCCCGTCATCTTACGCGTTGTACACACACTTCCTGGGCCAATACCAACTTTCACAATATCAGCGCCACTTAAGATAAGCTCTTCTACCATTTCGCCCGTCACGACGTTACCGGCCATAATCGTCATGTTGGGGTTTTCGTCACGAACGCGTTTCAAAACATCTAAAAAGGCCTGTGAATAGCCGTTTGCAACATCGATACAAATTTTATCAATAGGCTCTACAACAGATTTTTTTAGCTCTGACAAAACCTCAGACATTTTCTCAGTGTCCTTACTTGAAACACCGATACTATACCACACAGAGTCAGCACCATTATTTTTATAGTAATTGATAAGCTGCTCAGACGAATAGTGCTTTGTCAGCGCCACGGTCAAACCATTGCCGTCTTCTGCAAAGGCCTCTGCCATCTCAAGCGTCCCTACACCGTCCATATTCGCAGCAATGATCGGCACACCACTAAAGCTTTTTCCGCTCCATTTGAACGAGAAATCACGAGAAATGTTTACATCCTTACGTGAGGCGAGCGTCGAGCGTTTTGGGCGGAACAAAACATCTTTAAAATCCAACTTTATATCTTCTTCAATGCGCATGACAATTCCTTTATCGCTTTGGTATAAGTAATTTATTAATTCTGGTTATGATTTAAATAATGATGACACAGACTCTCGGTGAGCTTTCTTCTTTTCTATTTCTGATTCAACCCGTAAGATCTCTTGCTTCATATCTGAGATATAAAGCTCCAGCTCAGAAACCGACATAGGTTCCAAATCCTTAAGCTTAGGCGTTTTCTTAATGGGTTCAAAATCGTCATCAAACATGATTTACAAGCTACAGCCCCAAAATAAAAAAACAATATTTTTCTTATAGATTTTTACAAAAACACACTGTATAGATAGTTATATTCCTATGACAGCCTAAACATCTGTCTTGTGAGCCCCCTAAAAAGGATTCGCAAAGGACTTTCTCTTACCCAAGATTTGGGCGTCCATAGGCGCACGATTTGAGAAGAGCTTATAATAAAAAAGAATTGAATTAGGACAAACAATAAGGAGAAGACCATGTCTACAGTCGTTGACCTAAAAAAACCTATCATGCCAAAAGCCACAGCCGTATGGTTAATTGATAACACTATGCTTACATTTGAACAAATCGGTCAGTTCACTGATTTGCACGCAATCGAAGTCCAAGCTTTGGCTGACGGCGATATTGGTCGCGGCATTGTTGGACGTAGCCCTATTGAAGAAGGCTTACTGACACAAAAAGAAGTTGATAAGGCACAAGAAGACACAACATACTTCATGAAAGCACAGGCAAGCAAATTGCCTCCTATCAAGACACGCTCAAAAGGCCCTAAATACACACCTGTTGCAAAACGTGGTGATAAACCAGATGCAATTGCCTATATCGTAAAAACACACCCAGAAATTTCAGATGCTCAAATCTGTAAACTTGTGGGTACAACAAAGCCAACGATCGAAGCCATTCGCGAAAGAACACATGCAAATATTGCAAATATCAAGCCTCGCAACCCTGTTGATTTAGGAATTTGCACATATAAAGAACTTGAAGCCGCCTCAGACAAGGGCCTTAAAGCACAAGGGAAAGACCCTGTTGAAGAGCGCCGCAAAAAAGAAGAAGCCGAAAAAGCAAAACGCGAAGAGCAGCAAAAGCAAGACGAGCAAGGCTCAGAAGATCAAAGCACAGGATCAGGCTTTGACTTCAGCAACTTTATGAATAGCTAATAATTTTTAAATTTATGACAAGACATAAAAAAGCCCTCTTTAGAGGGCTTTTTTCATTACAACCCGTGCTGGGTAAGATTTGTGATTTCTTCTTTTATATGAAGCTTATCTTGTTTGAGAGGTGTCAGTAAATCGTTACTTGGATAAGGCCTTTTAAGCTCCTCGGTAATACGATTTTCTAACTTTTCTTTCCTTGATTTTAACGCAGATATTCGCCCTGATAGATCAGAGCTTATGCCATATGTCTTGGTCATGAAACTCTCCTTTCCTTACTATGGATATAGGCCATATTAGTCGATTTTCAACGTCCGCACAAATTAGCAACTGGATATGTAATTTTTTAAAAGGAAAAAGAAGGGCTTACAGAGACGTTTTTATTTCTTAGGCTTCTTTTTAATGGCAAGATCCTTGTCTTTTTCCAAAATAGGATAGGCAATTGAAGTAATAAGACTGTTTATACGACGTAAATCCCGCGTGATATCCATATGCATGCCTGATGTATCAAGCGTTTCTGGTATACGATCGGTAATACGTCTCATATGCGCTTTATTGGTCTCAACCTCGGCACGCTTGATTTGGTTTTTGTCATCAATCATCTGCTGCGCAAGATTTCTGTCACCAGACATATACACTGATTGTGCAAGACTTACGCTTTTTAAAACCATTTCAAACAGCTCTGATATTTCGCCAAAGCCTTGTTTAGAAAAATACTTTTGATCTTTAATTTTACGCTGAACGACAGGGATGAGGTTGCGATCAATAATATCGCCAATATGTTCAAGGTTGGTTGCAAATGTTAGGGTATGGAAGTGGCTGACCCCCTCTTCCTCACTCATGGACACCTGCGCCATACGGGCCATGTAATGCTTAATCTTTTTATAAAGAGCATCAATTTCATCATCCATTTTCTTCACTTTAGCCAAAGCATGCTCATCATTATTGACCATGGCCTTCATACACGTCCTAACCATTTTCTCTGTCATATCTGCCAAACGCAAAGTTTCACGAGACGCCCCAATCAAGGCCAGAGATGGCGTTTCAACATCCTTCTCATTCAAATATTTTGGAAGTGATCCATCTTCACTCGGCGGTCTATCAGGAAGAAGCTTTCGCGTAATAGAGGCAACGACCGAAATAAATGGTAAAAACGCAATCGCAAGCCCTATGTTAAACGCAGTATGAAAATGTACGATAAAGCGCTCATCTGCAGGGAACAGAAGCTTCATCTCTTGAACCACGAGCGGAATAAAAGGGAATATTAAAGCCACTCCACACACACGCATCACTAAGTTACCAATAGGCACACGCTGCGCATTAATATGGTCTCCACGCGCCGCCACAATCGGGGCGACAACGTTACCAATATTTGCCCCGAGCACGATAAGAAGCGCCAACTCAAGCGGGAGCACGCCAGAGCCAAACAAAGAAGCGACAAGCAGAACAATAGCTAAAGATGAATGAACCAACCATGTCAAAATAACAGCAAAGACGAGCGCCATTATTGGGTCCGCGGCCAAAGGCGCCAAAACTAGCGGCAGAAGGTCAGACTCTTTTAGAGGGCCTGCCGACTGCTTGATCCACGCCAATGCAAACAGCATCATCCCTAGACCTAAACCAACGCGGCCAAGCTGCTTCCAACGCCCTGTATTACTTTTTGAAGAATGTAGAAAATAACCAATAATGATCATAGTCGGCGCAAGCCAAGACACATCAAACACTAAAAGCTGTGCGACAAGCGTTGTACCAATATCAGCCCCCAACACAATTGCCAAACCGCCCACCACGGTGATTAAACCGCGCCCGACAAAGCCTGAAATCAACATCGTTGTGGCTGTTGAGCTTTGTAAAAACATCGTCACAATCAAACCAGAAATGAGTGCGATAAAGCGATTACTCGTTCCACGCTCTAATACACGGCGTAGCGACAAGCCAAAGGCACGCGTAACACCGAGGCGCACAAGACGTAGGCCATATAACAGTAGGCAAACACCACCAATAATATTGATCAAAACAAGTGTAGGAGTCATAACATATTATACTTTACTAATACGAAGAATTGAAACGAATAAATTCAATTTCAAAATCCTGTGCCGCCATTTGCGAAATACTCGTCTTCTTCAGATGTATTTTCACGCCCCAAAATAGGGTTTCGGTGTGGGAAGCGTCCATATTTCTCAATAAGCTTATAATGGCGTAATGCATAATCATACGCCAAAGGATCATCGTTTTTTAATGTTTTAAAAAGCTCTAAAGATTTCTTTTGATCTGTCAAATTTTCACTATGTTCAAAAGGCAAATATACAAAGCGACGCTTTAACGGGCTCACAACCTGATCAAGTCCCTTACTGATGGCATATTTAGCAATCAATAACGCATGGGCATCTGTTGCAAAAGCCTGAGGCGTGTCACGGAACATGTTTCTGGGAAATTGATCCAGAATAATACATAAACATAAAACCCCGTCAGCATCATTTTTCCATGAATCAAGACCAGATTGGCGTGCTATTTCATAGACCTCAAGAAATCTTGATTTGATCATTTGGTCAAAATCAGGGTTTTTCTGAAACCATTGCTGTGGTTGCGTTTCTTCAAACCAAAAGTCCAAGATTTCTTTTTGAGTATCATTCATATGAAAACAATCAGCTTAAGCCTTCTTTTTCTTTTTAACGTCAGCCCAGATTTTACGCTTCACAAGAAACAGAATGAATGTGAACACCATCAAATATAAGACAACTCTAATTCCCATTTGCTTGCGATGCTCCATCTCAGGCTCGGCCGCCCAAGTCAGAAAATGTGTCACATCAAGTGCATATTGATCAACAGTCTCAGGTGTTCCGTCTTCATAGGCCACAAGACCATCTGACAATGGCGCAGGCATCGCAATCACATGACCTGGCATATATTCGTTCCAGTACTGCCCAGGCAGAAGCTCAGTGCCTTCAGGTGCGTCCTCATAACCAACAAGAACACCATGAATATAATCTGCACCACCGGCACGCGCCTTCGTGATCAAAGATAAATCAGGTGGATATGCACCATTATTGGCATATTTTGCGGCTGCTTTATTAGGGTAAGGCGATACAAATTTATCGCTTGGACGACCGGGACGATCAAACATCTCCCCCTCTTCGCTTGGCCCGTCTTGTACTGTGTATTCAGACGCAATTGTTTTAATTTGCGCCTCATTATAACCAAGTGCCTCCAAGTTACGGTAGTATACACGCTTCAACCCGTGACACGCCGCACATACATTTCTATAGACCTGCAAACCCCGTTGCAAAGCTGCACGATCGTAGGTTCCAAAAGGCCCACTAAATGACCAATCTTGCTTTGGCGGCTCGACCGCATCACCCGCGGCCATAGCTGGCAAAGCAGGAGATGTTGTTATAATTAATGCTGCAAAAAGAACTAATTTTTTCATTTATGTTTACCCCTTCGCCACAGTTTTTTGTGGTTTGTCCGTCACGGACTTATAAATACTCTCAGGAAGATCCTTCACAGGTTCAAACTTACTTAAAAAGGCCACGCCAACAGTAAAGAAGCCCATATAGTAAAGCATCCCGATTTGCGACAACGGTACCCAAAATCCTTCAGCTGGTTTTGCGCCACATATTGTTAAAATAACGATATCAACGACAAGCAGAAGAACACCTATTTTAAACCATGGACGGAAGCGTGCGCTACGATTTGGATGAGTATCGATAAATGGCAGAACGAATAGCAATAGGATTGACCCAAACATCGCCAAAACACCGCAAAGTTTCGCATCAACGAAAGCCGCACTAAACGGCAATGGCAAAGCTATGTCACCTGAAGCCAGCTCAAGCTGTGAGAAATACCCACCAAGTAAGAACACACCAGCAATAGCCATAAGCACGCCCATAGATTTCAAGTCAATGTCTTTGCCTTTGGCGCGTGTAAAGAGTGGGAACACCGCCAATGCAGTAATCGCCAAGCCTACAAGAAGGTAAATATTAATACCAAATGTGAACGCACGCAAAATGGCATAAAACGGTAGGAAGTACCACTCAGGCACAATATGTGCCGGCGTCACCAAGGGATCAGCAGGAATATAGTTGTCTGCGTGCCCTAAAGAATTTGGAAAGAAGAACACAAACACTGCATAGATTGTAATGAAGAACATCAAGCCAAATGTATCTTTCATCGTGTAGTATGGATGAAATGGCAATGTATCTTTTTCTGTTTTAGGTTCAACACCAGACGGGTTATTCGATCCCGTCACATGAAGCGCCCATACATGTAAAAACACAACACCGACAATTACAAACGGCAATAGGTAGTGTAGCGCAAAGAAACGGTTCAACGTCGCATTATCAATAGAAAAACCACCACGCAGCCACACAACAATGCTATCACCAATAAGCGGAATAGCAGAGAAAAAGCTTGTGATCACCTGTGCGCCCCAAAAGCTCATTTGTCCCCACGGCAACACATAGCCCATAAAGGCTGTGGCCATCATCAATAAGAAGATCAGAACCCCAAACATCCATAGCAACTCACGTGGTTGCTTGTATGATCCGTAATAAAGGCCACGGAAAATGTGAATATAAACAGCGATAAAGAAAAACGATGCGCCGTTTGCATGAATATAGCGAACGAGCCATCCGTAATTAACATCACGCATAATACGTTCGACACTATCAAAGGCCATATCTTGGTGTGCTGCATAATGCATCGCCAGAGTAATCCCAGATATAATCATAGTCACCAGCATGAACATGGCAATGGCCCCGAAATTCCAAAAATAATTGAAATTTCGCGGTGTAGGAAACACACCATATTCTTTTTGAACCATTGTAAAGATAGGAAGACGTGAATCGACCCACTCTACGACTGGATTATCAAATTTTTCTCTTTTTCCGCTCGCCATAACTTAATTACCCGATTTTCACTGTTGTATCACTTAAGAATTCGTAAGGTGGAATGATTAGATTTTTAGGTGCAGGCCCCTTACGAATACGTCCCGCTGTATCATAATGTGATCCGTGGCATGGGCAGAACCACCCGCCATACTCACCTTTTTGATCCCCTGATTTTTGCCCCAAAGGCACGCAACCCAAATGCGTACAAATTCCTGTCATGATCAACCATTCAGGCTTTTGCGCGCGCTCTTCATCTGTTTCTTTATCGCGCAGTGCGTTCATATCTACTGCGCGCGCCGCATCAATTTCAGCTTGCGTACGACGACGTATAAACACCGGTGCACCGCGCCACATCACAGTGATTGCCTGTCCAACCTCGACAGGAGTTAGATCAACTTCAGTTGTAGAAAGTGCCAATGTATCCGCGGCGGGGTTCATCTGATCAACCAGCGGCCAAGCGACACTCCCCGCGGCAACAGCAGCCATTGAGGCGGCTGTTAAATATAAGAAATCACGCTTGCTTCCGTCTTCAACGGGGGCTTTATCTGATGATACTGTCTTAGAATCTTTACTCATAATTTTACTTACTTACTTACGTTATTTATGTATTGCGCAATAGGGCGAATATCATTATTTGTTATTTACTTCAAGTTAGCAACTGATAAATAAGAAATTTTATCCTCAAATACAACAACAAAGCGTAATGCGCAAACCTCATAGCTATGCCAAACATCAACCTTGCTTTTTACCAACCTGACATTCCACAAAACGTAGGCGCCGCCATGCGATTATGCGCCTGTTTGGACGTGGGGATGCATGTCATTGAACCGTGCGGATTTGCATGGAAAGAAAGCGAGTTCAAGCGCTCTGGCATGGATTACCGGACACACGTAAACCTCACGCGCTACTCCAGCTGGGAAAAATATAAAGAACAAAACAGCAGTAAGCGCCTGATACTTTTAACAACGAAAGCCTCTGTCCCCTACACTCAGATTGATTATAAAGACGGAGATACATTGCTATTGGGCCGTGAAAGTTCTGGCGTCCCTGACGACATTCACGAGATTGTGGACGAACGTGTCATCATCCCTATGCATGGGACTATGAGATCTTTAAATGTTATAAACTCTGCCTCGATGGTAATTGGAGAAGCACTGAGACAAGCATCAAATAAAGCAGCACTATAAAAGGCTAAAAAAGAGATTAAAAATGAATGATTTAGACAACAAAAAGCAGCAAGCACAAGACTGGTTTAAAACGCTACGAAATCAAATATGTGCGTCTTTCGAAGCCCTTGAAACCAATGGCGCTCAATTTGAAAGAACGCCGTGGGATCGCGGCAATAGCGATGCCCCAAACGAGTCGGGCAGTATATTGAACGGTGGCGGTGAAATGTCGGTCATGCGCGGTGAGGTTTTTGAAAAGGTCGGCGTCAATATATCAACTGTACATGGGACATTTAGCGAGCAGTTTCGTGACAAAATACCAGGAGCTAAAGAGAGCAACGGCGCATTTTGGGCCAGTGGCGTATCATTGGTTGCGCATATGAAAAACCCTTATGTTCCTGCCGTTCATATGAATACACGTATGATTGCAACATCCAAATGTTGGTTTGGTGGTGGCGCAGACCTCACCCCCACTTTTGAATATGAACAAGACACAAAAGATTTTCATGATGCGTTTAAAGCATGTTGCGACAAACATGACGAGACATACTATCCACGCTTCAAAAAATGGTGCGACGAATACTTCTTCCTTCCGCATCGTAACGAAGCCCGCGGCATTGGTGGAATTTTTTATGACTATTTAGACACAGAATGGGATAAACATTTTGCCTTTACTAAAGATGTCGGCACAACATTCGATCAAATATTCCCAGAAATTGTTCGCCGTCGCATGAACGAGGCGTGGACAGAGGAGGCAAAAGACAAACAGCGCATCAAGCGTGGCCGTTATGCCGAGTTTAACTTACTTTATGACAGAGGCACACAATTTGGCCTTAAAACAGGCGGAAACACAGATGCTATTCTCATGTCTATGCCGCCCGAGGCAAAATGGGCTTAGGTAACGAGGCCACTATTCATATAAGCCAGCATTGTGCCAACTGCGACAATCAAACACCCCATAACTCCTTCAGAATTTGGTTTATCGGACACCCCTTCAGGAAGTAACACAGCCTGCTGAGGGTTTTGGGCGTTATAAAACACTTCGACGCCGCTCCCCTCAGGAAACATAGATGTTGCCTTATCCACGTCTGACTTTACGATAATGTCACTTCCGATTTGAACTTTATCACTCGTGTAAACCTGCCCATCGACTTGATATTGGTATTTAAGATTGAAATAGTAGCTACGATAATCATTTGAACCGACAACCTTAGGCCCCTTCCCTTGAACCTTAATGTTCAAAACTTTACCCTTCGCCTTCGGCCAACGGTAAACATCTTCGATACGCCGCTTTTTTATAAAAAAACCGTAATGCATTAGCCATCCGCCACCTAAAACCATCATAACACCAATAATAAAGGGTAATATCTCCATGTTTACACTCCCGCTTTTTGTTTAGAATAGATAATACACGCATCATGATCAGGCATAAAATTCTCTTGAATCCACCATGTCTCTGATTCTTTCAAGATACGCCCTAAATCTGGGCCTTCCTCAAACCCATGATCCAATAGGTCTTTACCTTTTATGGGGAATACAGGAATATCTTCCTGTAGTGTAATCTTCACATCTTCGCCCTTCACAAGCAAAGTTTGAACAGCAACGGTGCGCCCAAATCGATACAATAGCTCTCGATGTGACATATCACTTTCTTTTAATGCCGCATCGAACTGTCTCAACAACTCTTTGTGCTTATTACTCAACACAAGCGCAGAAAACAGCGTTTCCAAATGCCCGCCACATAAAAAGTAAAATAAAAAAAGAGGCTCTGCCACATCATTTATAATTTGTTTTTCAGCTACATTTTGAAGTGCGTCAACATTGGGACGGCTGATGCCCAACACCTCGAAAACGCGATGATTGATCATTTCCTTGATGACTTTTACAAATTGCTCCACACGATAGCCCACAAGTTTATCAACACGTACAATCGTTTCTCCACCTGGCTTTAGAGACTCTATACACATCTTCATGAACTCGCCTGTGACACGTTCTTTGGATAAGTTTTGCAACAAATCCACATGCGCGCCGCATGCCTTAGCTCCCGCCTCGTCAAAGGAGGTCTTTGCATATCTGGCATTAAATCGATAAAATCTCATTATGCGCAGGCAGTCTTCTTTTATCCTCTGCGTAGGATTTCCAACAAACCGCACAAGGCCATCTTTGGCATCGGTTAAGCCCGTGTCTAGGGGATCAAATATTTGCCCATCGCAATCCATGTACAAAGCATTCATGGTAAAATCACGTCGCCGCGCATCTGCTTCCCAAGACTGACCATAACGAACAATCGCATGCCGCCCGTCAGTCTCTATATCTTCACGTAGGCTCGTAACTTCATAAGGGACACCTTTAATGACGACAGTAACGGTGCCATGCTCGTATCCTGTAGGAATAACTTTCAGCCCTGCCGCCTTACAAACACGTATTACATCATCAGGAGGTAGCGAACATGCCAAATCTATATCTCCGTCCGGCATTCCTAAAATATGATTGCGCACAGCCCCACCAACGATACGCAAATGGCCTAGGCGCTTGTGATCAAGCACATCAAATAGTATTTGAAGTGTAGGATCGTCTAAGAATGTAGGACGTAGTGACGACATACGAGTATCGTATGCGTTTACAAGCAATCAAACAACTTTTTTTGTCTCATCACTATCTTTTGCGCCCTTATCATCCTGCGGAAGAGCCGCTACAATATCATCTAAAAGCGTTTTTGCATGATTAGATGATGTGAGTATGTTTTTTGCAAATGAGTGCTGCTCTGTCATCTCATTTAATTCCTGTACCAAAATTTGCGCGTAACAAGTCACGGCAGCAATTGAGTTGTAACAATCATGAATGTCTTCGCGTTGTTGCTCAGTCAATTTATATGTCATGTCGATCTATCCAGCTTTAATTCACGTGCTTTTAACGCAGCTTGTGTTCTATTTTTTACATCCAACTTACGGCAAATACTACGCACATGAAGCTTTACAGTCACCGTTTGTATTCCAAGCCTGTCTGCGATGTCTTTGTTTGTTGCGCCCTCAATTAGACAATCCATTACGTCGTGTTCACGCCGTGTTAAGTTAACGGTTTCTTTTTCACGCACTCGAGCAATCATGCTTTCTCGCTCTCGAGACGAGCTTTCACGAAACTTCATCCACCGTTCATGGATATCGGGGTTTGCGTCTTCTTCGTTCCTGTTTGAAAATTTTCCATTTACCTCATAAGACTTCAAAATTTGCCCTGTTTCTAAATCAACGGGTATATATTTTTCGCCCTTTTTGATTAAATTCAAACCATCAATCAAGGATTGACATGATAGTGTTTTAGGAAAAAATCCCGCACACCCAATATCCATGGCACGGCGCACATCATCTTGCGAAGCAGCGCCTGACATAAGAATAACAGATATATTAGGATATAGGCGGATCATGCGTCGCAACCCTTGTAAACCATTCATACCAGGCATCATTAAATCAAGGAGTATAACGTCAGTTGCATTCTGATTTGTAGAATCACCCATAAATGTTTCAGCATCATAAATATCTTTTACAGCTGTAATCTTACAGTTGGGGTATTCCCTCTTCATATAGTAGGTCAATGCATCACAAAATAATTTGTGATCATCGGCAATTAGTATGTTCATAGTCCCAAAAGTCTCCCTTAAGATTGTTTTAATAACTATACCTAAAGGTTACATCAAATCATCATAAACATATTATGGTAGGTAAAATGCAGACACAGACATTTTCTTAATTTCTTGAAAAATTATGCTTGTAAACAGCCTCAGCTTCGTAAATACGCTGAACGTAGTTACGCGTTTCTGAAAAAGGTATCATTTCGATCCAGTCAATTAAATCAACGTTACGCGCACGCGGATCTCCAAATTGCCCAACCCAAGTTTTCACACGATGAGGCCCTGCATTATATGCAGCCGCCGACATTGCTACATTACGATCGTAGTTTTTCATCAAATCATTTAGATATTGGCTTCCCAGCTGCACATTATAAGCTGGGCGATCCCGAAGCCATGCTTTATTGTACTTCAATCCCATCTCACCCGACACTTGTTTGGCCGTTTGTGGCATTAACTGCATAAACCCAAGCGCTCCTACGGGGCTTCTCGCTTTCGGGTTAAATTCGCTTTCCTGACGTATAATGGCATGAATATGTGAGGGGCCAACATAAGCGCGTTTCGGCCAATCCGATTTGGAAAGCATAGGATAGCCATGCAACACCCCCTTTTCATCAATCAAAACCATACCGCGATAAGCCGCCTTTTTAGCAACCTTGACCTCACCCTTAGTAAACCCCATAAGTGTGACAAGCTCTGAAAGCGCCATAAAATCATAAACGCTGTTGTCATCATCGTTTAACATACGTGATAAAAATTGCATGGCACGATCATCAAGTCCTGCCTTGTACAATAATCTCATAACAACGACCCGATCATCGCTCATCCACTTATTCCAAACCTCATCACTCACGCTGACAGCCAGCGGCACCCTTGCCTTGATCGAGACCTCAGCCCCTTTTGTTTTTTGTATGCGCTGCAACGCCTCATAAGATCTTTGCCCATAAAATGTTGTCTTCCAAAATGCGCCGCTTTGATACCAGCGAATTGCTAAATCTTCCTGACCGTTTGCCTGTGCGGCACGCCCCGCCCAGTATGCACCGCGTGATTTACTAATCGCGGTTTTTACGTTTCCATATAAATTTTTGAAATGCTGATAGGCTTTATGAGGTTGATCAACAAAGCGTAATGCCAGCCAGCCAGACATAAACTCGGCCTCGGCAAACCCAACCCCACCCTGTTGTTTATGGTGGGACGCAAGCTTGTAGGCTGTTTTATAGTCTTTGTCTTCTATCATGCGACGAATAAGAATGTGGCGCTCCAACCACCACGCCCGCGCATTTAAACTATCGTTCATCTTTGGCGCTTGATTCAATAGCTCCATCACCCCATCGTTCATGCCTTTCTTACGACGCCATTTTATACGCTCATATATTAATGCTGGATGCGCGCTTAAAGAACTTGGCACAGCATTAATTAAAGCTGTCACGTTACTTTCTGACTTTGACAATCCCTTCGTTGCCGCGACAAGCGCACGCTCACCCGGCCCCATCGCTCGTGCCAAATCAGTCGCTGTATCAAAATAATTTTGTCCCAACAGATACGTTAGGCGTTTGTTGTACATTGGCTTTGAAATATCGGATCCAAACAATGCCATAAATTTAGATTGGTCAGATGAACCAAACAAACGTCCTGTCCAATAGTCATTGAGCAAGGTCTTAAAACGCTCGTCTTGCCCTGTTTTTTTAAGTGCTGCTAAATGCCTCAGCATAGCCCGACCACTTGATGGGGGAAAAGACTCAAACCAGCGAGACACTTCAGTGGCAGATAAAGTCTCCGGCATGACTTTCTCGGCGTTTTTTTTCATAGAGCCCATGTCCGGCCAATGCTTGTGTGACATCATAAAGCGAGAAATGCGAATCCATTCAATGTCGCTATCATCTCGTGATGAGGTATACGACATCCAGTAAAACACCCGACTAGAAAGCCCGCCTGTGGCCTGCGCAATGTAATCAGCACCGACCCCCCAACGCCCCTGATCTAAAACTTGTAGCCCCCTTATTAAAGACGCCTCATGGGGAAGCGCCGGCAATGTTTTATGTGCGGCGTAGCCACTTTTGAGTGGCAAAAGTACACTTAAGATAAGAGTAGAAAGGGTTATACAAATAATGCGCATAAAAAGATCATAGAGTTCGCGCTTGAACCGTCAAGAATTTGTGTGACTTTATGCTCTTTCTATTTTAAAACATCAGGTATGGCAAATAAGAAAAACACGAAAAAAACACAAATGATTAGTTCAGAGGCAAATGTCGCTGACAATCGTCGCGCCAAATTTGATTACCACCTCGAAGAAACAATCGAGGCAGGAATTATGCTGGTAGGTACCGAAGTAAAATCTCTACGCATGGGGCAATGCAACCTGACAGATTCTCACGCTGGTGAAAAAAACGGAGAGATTTGGCTATTTAACGCCTATATCCCGGAATATCAAAAAGCAGGCCCAAAAGCCCAGCATGAAACCAGACGCCCCCGCCCTCTTCTGCTTAAGAAGCGAGAAATTGCAAAAATTTTGGGACAAGTCTCTCGTGGAGGCTACACGCTTGTACCCACAAAAATTTACTTCAACAAAAAAGGATTGGCTAAGGTCGAGCTTGCCATTGCTAAAGGAAAACAAACCCACGACAAACGCGAAACAATTAAAAAGCGTGACTGGGATCGCCAAAAACACCGCATTTTGAAGAATAACGGAGAATAAGGCCTAAAGCTTGGGCCTTACCAAGCAAACCCCTTCATCATGGCCACTGGAGAAAGGTCTTTTTGCTCCAACAAAATGTGCGCCTGATCTTCAGTCATATGGGTATTGATACCATCTAAATTCCATAAGCCCGAGATCCCAAAGTTTTGCGCCCCTGTCATATCGGTTCGAAGTGAATCCCCAATCGCACATACACGCGACTTATCAATATCTCCCAAAAGTTTAAGCCCCTCTACATATACAGAAGGGTAAGGCTTGCCGTGCCAATGCACTTCGCCGCCGCGCTCCTCGTACCATTGCGCATAATGCCCCGCACAATATGCAATAGTCGACCCAATTTGTACTTCAAGATCAGGGTTTGCACAAATCATCGGCAGCTTAAGCTCTAATGCCTTTGTCATGGCTTCATATAATGTGTCTTCCTCCCCCTCATATGACCCACCCAGTGTCGAGAGAATAAAATCAGCCTGTCTAACATCTTCGACAATGTTGCGCCCCTCAGTTAACCCTTGGTAGCGCTTACCCATGACAAACATCTTTAGCCCATCATAAGCACAAAGATCACGCCATGTAGCCTCACCTGCGGTCATTGCGCTTCCACAATATTGGGCATCAAGCCCCATCTCCATTAGATTTTCTAGCAGCTCAGTGCTTCTAAACGGTGTGTTTGACAAAAATATGAATTTTTTTCCCATTGCCTTCATCTGCTGCAAACAATCTCTACTGCCTGGGTTTAGACGCACGCCGTCATGCACCACGCCCCAAACATCGATCATAAAGGCATCATATTGGTCTGCAATCGCGCCGACCCCTGAAATAAACTGTGTTTTAGGCTGTTTTTTTAGCATTTGAGCGGTCATATACACTTTCCCTGTCTGGTTTGCCAAATAGATACCCTTGGCCATACATAATTTCAAGGTCTAAAATTTCACACAAGGTACGCTCATCCTCAATTCTATCTGCCACAATTGAAATATTGTCCTCAGATAGACTTTGTTGAATGCGGTGCATAACCTCAACCCCAGCGTCACTAGCCGCAAAATCTTTAAGGCGCTCTCCTGAAATTTTAATAAACTGAACCCCAACCTCACGCATAAGGTCACGGTTAATTTGAGGTGTTTCAACCTGATCCATAGAAATGCCACAGCCAAGCTTCGACAAAGCTTTTAAAACATCGAGACTTTTGGCTGGCATAGACACAAGATCGGCTTGTTTTACCTCAAACACAAGGCGCGAGGCCAAGCTTTTATGTCCTCTTAAAAATGTAACAAGGTCGTTCATAAACGACGCATCTTTAACCGTTGCATTTTGGATATTGAGCATATAGGCACATTGAATACCTCGTTTAGCATCCGCCTTTATGGCCTCTAGGCTTTGCTTAAGTAATAAATTATCAATGCGCTCTTGAAGCTTATTGCGATTGGCAATCTCCAAATATTGCGCCGCTGATAATGATTTTCCTCGCCCTGCGCGTAATCGAGCAAAGACTTCCATCATCTGCATTTGCCTTTGGGGCAAGCTCACTACAGGCTGCATGAACACATCAACGCTAGATTGCTCTATCGCGGTGAAGATGAGCTCTTCTGTCACGGCGTCACTATATTGCACAACATCATCATCGGATTGCTGAATAACGGGGGCTTTTGGAATTCTTTTGGCCGCCTCATTCATGCTTGTGTCGTTTGAGCGTCTTACTTTTGAAACCACCTTTGAAACTTTAGGCTTCACATTTGCCGATCGCATAGCCCCTTTTTGCGTGTCTTGTGTCTCACTTTTCGAGGTCGCGCTGACATACATACGCATTTGTTCAATGTCACTAATCATCTCATCTTGCTGATCGCTGACTTGTTCAACACGCTCAGACACCTGATCGATTGAATGTCTACGACGATACATCTCAACGATTAATCCTCCACCAACTAGCATGATCGCCCCTAAAGACAGAGCCGCAAAACTACCCAACATCCCCGCAACATATCCGACCATAAGCCCACAAGCAGATAGGTATAATGCGCCTAAAGTATAAAATTTATACCGTAGTGGAAGGCTAGGCTGAGTGCTGGTGATTTTGAATTTCATTTCGGTGATCTTCTCCCACAAGTTCTGAAATATGCTCATAACGATTATGCTTGAGAAACTCTACAATATCTTGACATATTTTACTAGGAAGGTTTGGCCCGCCATAAACAAGTCCTGTGTATAGCTGAACAAGGCTTGCGCCTGCGCGCATCTTTTCAACAACATCAAGCGCTGATGAAACACCGCCCACACCTATGATAGGGACACTCCCATTCATAGCCTTATAAAACTTAGAGATCACAGCCGTTGATTTGTCTTTTACCAACGCCCCGCTCAACCCTCCTTTTTCACCCGCAAAGGACTGAGGCAAAATATCCGGGCGATCAAGTGTCGTGTTGGTTAAGATCACACCATCGATACCAACCTCAACGAGAACTTTTGCAATCTCTGTTATTTGTTGGTCATCAAGATCAGGAGCCAATTTAACAAGTAATGGCGGATTGTTTGAGAGTGCTTGCTTTTCTTTTATCAGCGCACTCAGGAACGGCTTTAAAAACTCCGGCGCTTGTAAATCACGTAATCCTGGCGTATTCGGCGACGACACATTAATCGTCAAATAATCGGCATAAAGCCCTAATTCCTTAATTAATAGCGTGTAATCCGCCTCAGGAGCTGTTTGATCTTTATTCATTCCAATATTAAGACCCACGGGATATCCCGTCTTATTGGCTTTGTGGCGGTAAAGCTGGATGTTGTTTTTAAAGACCTCAAGACCTTCATTAGGAAAGCCCATACGGTTTATGACAGAGGCTGTTTTTACATTTCGAAATACACGTGGTTGCGGGTTGCCCTCTTGAGGTTTGGGCGTCACAGTCCCCACCTCTACAAAGCCAAAGCCAAGCGCGAATAACCCGGCAACAGCCTCCGCATTTTTGTCAAATCCCGCAGCCAACCCAACAGGATTTGGAAATGTTAACCCTAAAACATGAGTGTTTAATCGTTTATTTTCAACAATTTTAGAACGAGGAAAGACACCGCTTTTAAGCGCCTTTATTGTAAGGTCATGCGCTTTTTCAGCCGGTATTTTAAATAGAAGCGGTTTAAAAAAATTATACATTTAACTCTTTAATCTTTCATGTGGGGCAAGCCCGTTTTGAGATATTCCCACCCCGTCATTGCCGTCATATAAGCAGCAACAGCCAGTCCAATTTGACCAATTAACAAAGTGAACGGCAAAATTACATTTCCAAAATCACCAACAATCAAAAATCCTAACGCCACCATTTGCACTGTTGTTTTCCATTTTGCCATCTTAGTGACGGAAACAACAATATTTTTTGGCCCCAAATACTCGCGAAGCCCTGCCACTAAAAACTCTCGCATCATGATAATTACAGCAGGAACAATCCAAATACCATCCAACCTGTCAACAGCAGCCAGAACAACCAACAAACACCCCACCAAAACCTTATCAGCTATAGGGTCTAGAAAGCGTCCAAACTCAGACACAGATCCCATTTTGCGTGCAATAAACCCGTCAAGAAAATCTGTCACTGCGGCTAAAATATACAAGACAAGCGCAGTCCACGCAGCCCAAGCCATAGGAACGTATAAAAGCAAAGCGATTACGGGGATAATTGCAATACGCGCAATCGTCATTAAGTTTGGAATAGATTTAAACATTGCACACCATGCATTATTAACAATTGAGATTTTATATATATAACGAAAACAAAATAAAAAAGCGAGGTCAAACCTCGCTCTTATTCAGTTTTAAAGCTCCTTTTTTGGAGCGCCCGCAAAAGGGTCATTATCTGGGTTATCACGGCAATTATCACGAATTTTATCGTGCACAACGACGGCAAGCTCGCCTCTTTTGAGTTTTTGTTCAATGCCTTGCGCCTCCATGCGGGCGGCGTTGAAAAACTCAACACATTTTGTTTCGCCTTCTTGGCTCTCCAAAAACTTTCTCATTGAACCTTGAAACCTTGGGTCTGTCGTATTCACAACAGCTTCACGATCCAGTTCTTTAGAAAAATCATTAAATATATCAAACAACATATGTAGGCCCTCTTTATATACCAGCTATAAAAAGAATTAACATATGTTTGAAATATATCAATTACGAAATAGAATTAACTCGCAACTTTTTTCTTTTTAGCTGAACTATCAGCAGCGCCCTTAGGTTCGCGTAATACGTATCCGCGCCCCCAAACAGTTTCAACATAGTTCTCACCGTTTGTTGCGTCTTCAAGCTTTTTACGCAGCTTACAAATGAACACATCAATGATTTTCAGCTCAGGCTCGTCCATTCCACCATATAAGTGATTCAAGAAGGCTTCCTTAGTCAGTGTCGTGCCTTTACGCAACGCCATAAGCTCGAGAATACCATACTCTTTACCAGTCAAATGCACCATCTCTCCATTGACATCAACAGTACGAGAATCCAGATTGATATTAATCTTACCCACTTGGATTGTGCTTTGTGAGTGTCCCTGAGAACGACGAACGATTGCCTGAATACGAGCCACTAATTCACGCTTGTCAAATGGCTTTGTCAGATAATCGTCTGCCCCATACCCAAGACCTTTAATTTTATTCTCCATTTCGCCCAATCCAGACAAAATAAGAATAGGTGTTTCAATTTTAGAATCACGCATTTGCTTCAAAACATCGTAACCATCCATATCTGGCAACATCAGATCAAGTACAATAATGTCATAGTCATACACCTTACTAAGGTCTAGTCCATCTTCACCAAGATCAGTAACGTCAATGACGTAACCCTCTGATTTTAGCATTAATTCTATGCTTTTGGCTGTTGAGCTATCATCTTCTATGAGTAAAACACGCATGGATATTCTTCCTAACTATTTATGTATTAGAGCGGGTATTTCGTTTTCACGTTAACCTTTATTAACAAATAGTTTAACAAATATTGAAAAAGTTAACAAATATTAAAAAATATTACGATTCTGCAATACTCCGTTATACTATGAAACTATGAATCAAAATGTCATAAATGCCCTATCACAGCTTCAAGACCTCTCCCCACAGACCACATATGGCGAGGTCACAAAAGTGCGCGGCCTTATGGTCGAAATAAAAGGCTTTGGTGATGATCTCACTGTGGGCTCTCGTGTCACACTGTGCCCCAAACGAAAAGCCAAAGTCCCGTGTGAAGTTATTGGTTTTGAAGATAACGCAGCCGTTCTTCTCCCCTTTGGCTCGTTAGAGGGCGTCGGCTTGGGATGCAAAGCCGTATTTAGCGATATCCCACCTGTCATATACCCGACACCAGAATGGCTAGGGCGTGTAATTAATGGTCTTGGACAACCCATTGATGGAAAAGGCCCCCTGCCACAAGGCCCACACCCCGTCCCTATTCGTAACGCGCCGCCCCCTGCCCACCAGCGAAAACGCATTGGACAAAAACTTGACCTTGGTGTTCGGGCCGTGAACTGTTTTACAACCCTTTGCGAAGGACAGCGCATGGGGATTTTCGCAGGCTCTGGTGTGGGTAAATCCGTATTGCTGTCAATGATGGCAAAATACACAAGTGCCGATATCGCGGTCATTGGCCTTATCGGTGAACGTGGTCGAGAGGTTCAAGAGTTTTTGGAAGACGATCTCGGCGATGACGGCCTCAAGCGCTCTGTTGTTGTGGTTGCCACAGGAGACGAGCCTGCCCTTATGCGTCGCCAAGCAGCATATCTGACACTCTCAATTTCAGAATTCTTCCGCGCGCAAAATCAGCAGGTTTTATGCCTCATGGATTCTGTGACACGTTTTGCCATGGCACAACGCGAAATTGGCCTGTCCGCAGGCGAGCCACCAACAGCCAAAGGTTATCCTCCGACAACATTTGGCGAACTGGCAAAGCTTTTGGAGCGTGCAGGTCCGGGAGTAAAAGAGGAAGGAGACATTACAGGCTTGTTTTCTGTCCTTGTTGAAGGGGATGATGAAAACGAACCTATTTCAGATGCTGTCCGCGGGATCCTCGACGGACACATTGTCATGCAACGTGACATTGCAGAACGTGGGCGCTATCCGGCCATAAATATTTTGAAATCAATTTCACGCTCCCTGCCCGCCGCGCACAATGAAACACAACGCTTGATCGTGAAAACAGCCAAACAAATTATTAGTACTTACGAGGATATGGCCGAACTTATTCGCTTAGGCGCTTATCGAAAAGGCTCTGATCCTAAAGTCGATCACGCGATCCAAACCTATCCAGATATCGAAAATTTCTTAAGCCAAAATAAAGGCGATCATACGAATATCGAAGACGGCTTTGAAGCGCTTGCCCAAATCATCGGATTGAACACAGATGCCCAAGCTTAGCTCCCTCATTCGCGTGCAAAAGCACCGTGTCGATGAAAAGCAAAAAATTCTTGCAAGGCTTTATGCCGAGCTGGAAGCGCTTGAACAAAAAAAACAAAACGTAATAGATCAAATCGCAAAAGAGCGAAAGGTCGCAGAGGGTATGAGCAGCGATCCGCTCACTCAATTATCCTTTGGCAATTATATAAATAATGCAAAAAAGTCCGTTTCTGCCTTAGAAAACGATATTGAAAAAGTAAATGTTCGTATTTCACTTGCCCAAGATGATATTCGCGCCGCCTTCGAAGAGTTGAAAAAAACCGAAATCGTGCATCAAAATCGTATTGATGAAGAAAAGAAAGCGCAAAAGAAAAAGGAAAATACTGAGCTTGACGAGATAGGCATTGAAGGCCATCGCCGCAGCCATGCAGAAGAATAATGACAATGCGAGGCTAGACTTACCTTATCGTGGCTTTGGAAGTTGGTTTTGATTATACCCAACTGTATCGACAGGCTCGCTCAAACTTTCATACTGAAAAATATGATCAAGATTTGTAACCGCTCTATTAAAAATCTCCCGCCCCAGCTCTGGATCTGTTTTGATATCCAAAAGCGCAGTATCAAGATTTTTTCTGACACCATCATCAATGCCTAAGACATTAGAGACAATTTGAAGCTCCACGCCCTCTAAATCATTTGTAACTATGGACAGAGCTCTTTGCTTGTCTGAAGGCAATTCATAACCAAATACTTGAGAACCGCATTGAATGTCTGGTGCTGTTTCAAGCATTGGAAATACCTCACCAGATTGATGATCTGATTCACACATCACATTAAGGCCGTTTACTTTAAAATGCGCACCATCAATAAATTGTATTTCTTTAACCTTAAAGCTTTGTATACCACCCTCCGGTAGCCGGATAGCCAGTTGCAGCGTAGACATAGACGTGTCTAAATATTCAAATTCAGGATAGTCATGGATTTCATTAGGAAACATGGCTTCGTATTTTCCATTAATTTGAAGCTCAGGACCTGTATGGTTCACAATTTTTACAGCAAGAATTGAGTCACATGGTTTGGAATCTAATGATTTTGACAAATCAATAAAACTTCCAAAATCGAGGATTGTATCCTTCTTTGCACGCATTTTCATATCGGCCTCCTTTGTGAAGAAAAGAGACTATCACAAAAAAACAATATGTAAAGAGTTAAATATTAGCGCGTGTGCATTTAAGCCTATTTTACTCACAACCAAGCTTTTGGCTTTCCTGCTCACCACGACGAATGATCGCAGAAGAGGTACCACCAAACTCTTTATTGAGCTGTTCAAAAGATACGCACGCATCATCAACACGCCCCAACCCCGCCAAAGACAGACCAAGTTTCAGTAAGTTGTCAGCGGCCTTCACACCCTGTGGTGCTTTTTGGTAGGCTTCTGCAAACGTACGTGCGGCTTGTCCAAAATCATTTTGCACATAATATGCCTCACCCAGCCAATAACGCGCATTATCAACAAGGTCACTATTTGGGTAGTTTTGAATAAAGCTAGAAAATGCCTGCTCGGCCGCTGGATTATCTCCATCTTTAAGAAGAGAAAATGCATTTTGATACACATCTAAAGCACTATCATTCCCTTGGCTGTTAAGAAACGCTGTGGCCTGCTCCTGATCTTGCAATGCCTGGTCTTGCGATCTCTGGTCTTGCGATCTCTGGTCTTGCAATGTCTGGCCTTGCAATGAAGTGTCTTGGCTAGATTGAACGACATTTTTTTCATATGTCATTGAATTGTTGTCTTCTAATGCAGCAGGTGTTGTCGATTGGCTTGTCGATGTAACACCGCGAGCCTCTAACGCCTCAACTTTTCGTGTCAAAATATCAACACTATTTTGATATTCTTCTAACTGACCACGAAGAGAGCGCACTTCGTTTTCGATATCACTCATACGCACTTGTGTATCGGCGCGGAACTTCTTCTCCTCGCTTACCCCTTGTGTCATTGAGGCAGGCAACTCTTCACCCTTATAGACGGCACGGGATAATGTTTCGATATCTCGTTCGGCACGCGTCAAACGGTTGTAAAGATCGCTTTGCGCAAAGGCCTGAGACGCCACAACCATTATCAACGTAAAACAGGCCATGAAGACGGCCTGTTTTTTATAAATTGTCACGTTATTCAACATGATAATATCCTTATTTTGTTGCACTAAAAATCAGTACAATTAGTTAATTGTTGTTACACCACGGCGGTTTTGTGCCCATGCTGATGGGTCACTGTCAAACGCAACAGGGCGCTCTTTACCGTAACTTACAACTGACAAGCGAGACGCATCAACACCAAGGGCTGTTAGGTAACTACGAACGGCATTTGCACGACGCTCACCAAGAGCCAAGTTGTACTCACGCGTTCCGCGTTCATCGGCATGACCTTCGATCGTGATTGAAAGATTAGGGTACTCAGACAACCATTGTGCCTGACGATCAAGAACTGAGCGTGCTTCATCAGTTAGCGTGTAGCTGTCATATCCAAAAAACACACGGTCCCCAACATTTTCAACAAGATCTTCTTGTGAACCAGGTAGAGCAGAACTTGTAACATCATATCCTGTTGCCGTTTCTGTACCTGTTGAGATTTGCTCACGATCAGATGTAACAACAACACCTTCATCCATAGCGTCCTTATTCGAACATGCTGTGACAAATACAGCGAGGGTTAACATCATTAAAATACGGGTAAACATTTCTTAAACTCCTAGACCTTTATAAATAAAAAATTGATTCTGTTGCGAATCTAACAACCAATAACCTAAGTCAGTTCCATAAAATTACAAGATATGAACATAAAAGGAGTGAAATCATCCTCTGATTTCTTACACATCTTAAATAATAGCTAGTTCAGCCCATTTTCAAGCTCTTGTATCAGCAAATGCGCATCGCCTGTGTCGCCCTGCGCGCCCTCCACATCGATATATTCATATAGTAAACTAATTGCTTTTTTACGCTGTCCCAAACGAGCATTTAAAACACCTGCTTCAAACAATAATCTCGGATCTTTAGGAATGATCGCACGCATAATATCAATGCGCTCCAGCGCGCCGTCATAATCTTCGCCTGATATCAATCTGGTTTTAATATTATTCTGAAGTCTGACCAAAATATCACGATTGTTCATGGCCTCGTAATATGTAGCCGACAGCTCCTGATGGCCACCCAATAAAGACTTAAGCTTTTGACGAAGGTCGTGCGCCTCCATTATTTTTGCCTCATCAAACGGATCAAAAATAATCCGCTCTCCCTCATGCTCGATACGAAGAAAAACATGCGCCGGAAAACTAAGCGCAAAAAGTTTCCAATCAAGCTTTCGCGCCACGGCAATATAAATGACAGACAACGCAATCGGCAATCCTGCACGACGATCAATCACAGACATGATGTCGGCATTATCCAAACGGTCATAACTTTCGCTATCGCCAGAGTATTCCTCTTGTTCTACTAAAATTTCACGAAGAACTTCAAGTCTGAGAGCTGCACTATCGTCCCTGCCCTCGTCTCTTCTTGATTGATATAGCTCATAACAAGCCTTCGTCATTCGATCAATATGAAGCGTGTAACGCTCCATTAAGCGACCTGGATGATCAAGCGCTGCAATTAATAACGCGGCATCAAATACATCAACTTCGTCATCTGCCTTTTCAGTATACGCAGAGAGTTTGGATAATATTTGCGATGCATAAGGTTCTATCAATCCAATGTCTCCAAATGTTTCATGACTAATGACGAAATTTACGCGCTATACGCCAATACCGTTAGTCGTTTAAAGAATAAGTCTGCACATCCTGACGAAGAAGTGAGCCTGAGCCACTATTTCCGTCTTGTGCATATGTTGCCGAGCTACCATCAGACGTATGACCAGCCGTTGTATCCGAGCCCGCCCATTGACCTGGTGGTGGAAGCTGTCCTCGCGCAACATATGGCTCAGGTTGCGCCATCGGTGATGGGCCTGTGGGGTGAACAACGTTTCCGCCTGCAGCTGGTGAAACATTTGAATAAGGTGAGGCTTGCATCTGTTCGCTGCCGCCAATTGGCGCCCCTATTGTGCCCTGCTGCTGATTAGATGAGTATTGAACCGCTTGGTTTTGGCCGTTGTACTGCCCATTATATTGGCTGTTATACTGAACATCATCAGGCAATGAATTGTATTGGTTATAATCAGGCTGAGGGGCTGGCGCCGAATTCAATGTTTCCTGCGTCAACGGTTGGCCTGCAAATTTCACGTAACTCACAACTTCTTTTACACCAGATACCGTGCGCGCTTTGTCAATCACACGGTTTAACTCCATTTGATTGCGCGCAACACCCATAAGGTAAACAGTGCCTTGCACGGTATCGATTGAGAAGTTAATCGATTGTATTTCTTTGTCTAATGTTAGCTTTGTTTTTAATTGTGTTGTAATCCAAACATCACGGGCAAAGCCTGAAATTCCTTCACCCTCTGCCACTTTAATCTCATTGATAACTTGCTTCACGCCGTTGGGCTGCCACGCCAGGCGAACCGCTTCCACGCGGTGGTGAGAGTCTTGTACAACCCCTGTAATTAATACACGCCCTTGGCTCACAGTCAGGTCAAGCTTGCGAAAAATGTCCAAATCACGTTGAAACCACAAATTATTAATTTGTGTTTGAATTGATATGTCTGATGCCGCACGGCGCAAGCCGCCTTCTTTTGCTGCCTCAATACCTGTTTTAGCGCCAACCCCAACAGCAAGCCCCATCCCTGTACACCCTGTACTAAGAGCAAGAACTGAAACAAGACCAGCGAGTGATAGTATTTGTGTAGATTTCATTTTGATAAACATCCATTGTTGTTCGAATTACGATCTGTGAACATGTATTATGTGGAGCGCCTGATTAAATTGTCCATGCATTCTTGATATGACGTATATAAAAAGGTGGGGATAGGATCAACGCATCAAACCTAACATCTTCTGCCTCGTGTCCCTTTACCATCAAATAATGAGAGGCCGCTTTTGCAATTCTTTTCTTTGCAACTGAAGAAATCGAAAACGCACCACGATCATAATCAGGTCTGTATTTTACTTCCGTAAATACAATATAAGACCCCTTGCGGGCTATAATATCTACTTCGCCGAATTTGGTTTTATAGCGCATCTTTAAAATGCTGTACCCTTTGCACATCAAATACAACGCAGCAAAACGCTCAGACCAAATCCCTTTTTGATAGGTATTCATGCCTACATCTGCTCTTTAACATCTAATGCGAAGGCATAAACTTGCTTTTTTGCCCACCCTGATTGCGCCATCACAGATTTAACCGCATCTTTTGACGACGCCCCCAAATCGACCATTTCATGGCGTAACGCCTTAATAATTGCTTCATCATCCCATGACTTTTCTACACGCTCGCCCGACACGATAAGGACAACCTCGCCTTTAATTGGTTGGTCTTTTAAACGCGTTAATACATCCGAACACGTACCAGAGATCACCTCTTCATAACTCTTCGTTAACTCGCGCGTGACGACTATATGCCGATCCCCCATCACAGATGCAATGGCCTCGACGCAATCAACAATACGAACGGCTGTTTCATAATAGACTTGCGTTATGGCAAGCGCGCTATTTTTAGAAAACAAATCTTCTCGCGCCTTTTTCTTATTCGGGACAAAGCCTGCAAACAAGAACTCATCTGTAGCAAGTCCTGATAATTGCAACCCTGTCAGCGCTGCACAAGCCCCGGGAATTGATGTCACATAAACACCGCGCTCCACGCATTCACGTACCAGCTTATATCCAGGGTCGGCAATCAAAGGTAACCCCGCATCACTACATAGCGCAACAGACTCTCCTCGCTCAATTCGTGAGAATATCTCTTCGCGCACGCGCTCATCACTATGATCGTTGTACTTGATCTTTTTAACCTGAATTCCATAATGATGAAGTAGCTTTCCTGTCACCCGCGTATCCTCGCACGCCACAACATCTACTGACATAAAAGTCTCTAGCGCCCTTAGACTGATATCCTTGAGATAGCCAATGGGCGTTCCCACCAGATACAACCCCGCAGGAAGTGACTGCGCGTTCAAATTGATCTTGATAGTTTCGCTCTTTTCGGTTGCCATACTTGTCTTTCTTGTGCCTACACAGTAAAAGTGAAACAACCACTATATAGGGGAAGAGCGATCCAATGAACCATTTTTTACGCACAACAAACAAAAGCATTTTTCTACTCGCCTTGACTTTGGTCGCGACGCTAAGTGCCTGTACCACAAATTCTTCATACAATCGCAGCCCTCATAACGGACCATGGCAAGGCCCCGTTGGCGAAACAAATTCAACAATCATTCCAGACCCGGCTACAAATGGCGTTACCAACCAAAATGTAGAGACAAAACCAGAGCCACAACTTCAACCTAAAAGCATTGAAGCGGCCCTTTTGGTTCCACAAACAGGCAAAGGCGCAGAGCTAGGCCAAGCGCTTTTAAACGCGGCACAACTCGCGCTATTTGATATGAACCCGCAAAACTTTCGCCTCATTCCAAAAGACACAAAAGGCTCTCCTATAGATGCGCAGATCGCCGCGCAAGAAGCTATAAATGAAGGCGCTGATATTATCCTAGGACCCCTATTTTCACAATCAGTTCAAAGCGTTGCTAACGCGACCTCACCTTACAATGTAAGCGTTATCGGATTCACAACAGACAGCAAAGCCGCTACCCGCAATGCCTACGCAATGGGGTTTTTACCCAGCACCCAAGTCTATCAGATCTTAGACTATGCAAGACAACAGCAAATGCAGCGCTTTACGATCGTTATACCTAACAACCAATATGGTGAGCTTATCGCAAAAGCGGCCTCAGATAAGTTAAGACAGGATGGCCTGAGCGCGCCCCACATTCACAAGATCACATCAAACAACCTAAACCTAGCCCAGCTGCAAAATGATTTGATGACACATCAATCACAAGCTATTTTGCTGGCCGTAGACCTCAACACAGCGGCGACAATTTCGAAGCATTTCATAAACTATGGCCTCTCAAATACTCGCTTGCAGCGACTAGGGCTTGGCTTATGGGATGAGGCGCAAAATAATAGATATTCAAGCAGCCTCGAAGGCGCTTGGTACGCCGCCCCTAACCCCGTCAGACGCGCGCGCTTTGAACGCATATACAAAAACACCTACGGCACGACACCACCACGCCTTGCCAGCATGGGATACGATGCAACGGCACTTGCCATTTCAATTTCCAAATATGGTGGAGACTTTTCCAGACAATCTCTGGCACGCCCTAATGGGTTTTATGGGTTAGATGGCATATTCCGATTTAATCAAAACGGGCTCGTTGAACGAGGGCTTGCAATTCTAGAACTCTCAGGTGGCCGCACAGTCGTGCGCCTTGATGCACCACAAGAATTTAGAAACTAACTAAAAAAGATATAAAGATATGTCGTTACGATTTAGCAGCGTAGGCTTCGCCTTGCTTTGCCGCCATACGTCGTTGCATAGACTCTAAAATTGAGCGTGGAACATTTATATCGCATGCAAGCTCAAGCCCTTTAAAGCCTGGGAATGTATTGGCCTCACAAATGGTGAACCCGTCCTCTGTAAACAACAAATCAATACCTGCAATACGAATATCCAGGACTTCCGCCGTCTTCAGCGCAATCTGCTTAGCCTCTTCGTTAAGGTCAAACTCCAGTACTGAGCCACCTTGGCTAAAGTTTGCCTTAAAGCCACCGTCCTTGGCACGGCGCTCCATGCATGCCATAACCTCACCATCAACGATGAAGACACGCAGATCTCGGCCACGGCTTGCGGCAACATATTTTTGGAATATAAGTTGAATATCCGGGTTGGTTTCACCGATCAAATTCATAAGATCGTTAAAGGCTTCCTCGGTTTCAACTAAGAAAACCCCCGTTCCATTAACACCCAGCAATGTTTTGACAACAACAGGAAACCCGATATGCTTTTCAACAAGCTTAAGATCAACTGGGAATTTTGCAAGCATTGTAACGGGTGTCGGTAGCCCCTGCTCGCACAAAATCTGGTGTGTATGCATTTTGTCAGCCACGGCTTCAATACACATTGACCCATTGTAGACCTCAACGCCTAAACGCTCCATTTGGCGTATAACAGCCAAAGAGAAATATCCTGATTCAACAGGAGGCGTACGAGGGATTAAAAAATCAGGCAGCGTGTGTGGCTCGCCATCAATGAGAACTGTGCTTCTGTCTTGATCCGTCACAAGCAAGTCAAACTGCTCAGGCGAAAAGACCTTCATGTCAATGCCTAGCTCTTTGGCTTCTGCTTGAAAACGACGAATTTCGAACGCTTCATTTGTAGAGGACTCTATATCCTCATAAAATAATATCCATACTTCCATGATTTAAGGGGACCGCTTTACACGCTCTCTAGCAATGCACTGTGCATTGCTATCATCGCGCTGTGTTGAATGTTTTGTATAACATATATACTTTGCATGTTGTCTTTATAAACCATAAGATTTTTATCTGCAAAACAATTATTTTATTTTTCAAATCCCCTTGATTATATAAATCACATCATATAACAATACGACACGTCATAAAAAATAGAACAATAAAGAAAGCACAATAATGTCAAATTCTGCTATGAAATACCATGAGCCATCTAGTTCAGACGACCAAGAAAAACGCCGTGGTCGCCCTCGCTCTGAAACGTCTAAAAAATCAATTTTAAACGCTGTAAACAGACTTTTGCTTTTAACATCTGTGAAAGATTTGTCGATTGAAGCCATCGCAAAAAAAGCAGGCGTGGGTAAAACAACGATCTATCGCTGGTGGCCAAATAAAGTCGCCGTTGTGCTGGATGCGCTTTTATACCAACTTGGAAATACGCCAGCATTACCAACAAGCGCCACAAAAGCCGAGGCCATCACTAACCAGCTTGAACGCTTTATGCGCCTTTTAAAGGGTAAAAACGGCAAAATCTTAATTGAGGTTATGGCCGAGGCACAAGCCAACGAAGAAACACTTACTCTATTTTACGAAAACTTCATGCTTCAACACGAAGAAACACTTGCCAACCTTATTGAGGACGGTAAAGAAAACGGCGAATTTAGAAAAGAAATCAGCACAGCCCTAGCTGTTGATATGATTTATGGCTCTATAGTGTACCGTTTAATGAGTGGCGCTGAAACGTTGGATCAGGATTTCACAACAAACCTCCCACTAGAAGCGCTTAACATCCTGCAAAAATAGTTGACTTACCCCAACCTAGCTCATTTTTAAAAGTGAGAATTAAAACAAATAATGGCAGCGGCCTCTCCGCTGTCATATACCCCCCGCCTCCACATCGGAAACATCAAAAAAAGATTCAAAAAAGCCTTTTACACTCCTGATATATATTTGCTTTTTTATTTTCGATACGGTTTTGCGATAATGCCACATACGTTACATCATCACGCAACCCCTCCTCTGCACAAGCGTTTGAGTAATAGTTTTTCAGCTCAATCTGCAACAAATCCATAGAGTTGTTTTCATGCTCAGCCAAAATCTTGGCAACATCCTGATACACTTTATCTGGTTCCTCTAACATTGTAGGAAGCTCAATTAAGCCATCAGAAAACATCAACAACCGTCCTCCTTGCGACAAATCGACGTATACAGCCTCGTATTTTGTGTGCTCAACCGCCCCCAAAAGCATGCCATTACAATTAAGCTCATAGACCCGCCCCTTAGTTGCCACTAAAGGCGCAGGATGTCCCGCCGCTGCTACTAAAACACGACCATCACTGAAAACCTGTGCAATACAAACGGTTAACATTGATTTTTCAAGCAGGCTGTCATCATATATTGCCTTATTGAGGCGTTCCAAAAACCCCTCAGGGGATAGAGTATCCGAAAAAGAGCGCATTAAACCATATATGTACCCAGCATAAGCATGCGCAAAGAATTTTGCCTCAACGCCATGCCCCATAACATCGGCAATAATCACATAATCAAAGTCTTTATGAGGAATATGCAAGACAAGGTCTCCTCCTCCGGCACTGGCTTCTTGGCTTTCCATAAATGAATCAAATCCGCGGAGCTGGGATGGTAACGAGGGGCGCAACGACTTTGTTACCTGCTCATCCAACATGCGGCTCAATGCTGTTGCAACTTGTGCCCGCCGTCTCAACGTAGGCTGAATGGCTTCTAATAACTCGGCCCTTAATACAGGCTTCGTAATGAAATCATCAATCCCTAAAGCACGCGCCTTTTGCCGCAAATCATTTTCAGACGATCCCGTTAAAAAAATGAAAGGGATGGCTTCCAAATGCTCAAAATCGTTCAACGCCCGCCGCAGGGTTAAACCATCGGTTTCAGGCATGTTAATATCACTGAGTATAAGATCTACACTATTGTTTTGATTTGATAAAAAAGTCAGGGCATCTGCCGCATTCGAAAAAGAATGTACATGATAGATATCCTTCAAATAGCCCTGCATGACCAGACGAATTATATCATCATCATCAACCAAGACTATTGATTGCTTCTGATCGGTCGAATTATTAGATGTGGACTCAGGCAGCGACATCATACACCATCATCAATCTGTTCACCCCTTGCGAACCGTGGCTATTCTTTGTTGTATAATGCAGGTCACGACACATATTCCCCACAAGATACAAGCCTCGCCCGCGTTCATCTAACGTGGGCACGTCATGAGCGCGCTTTGCCGCATTTACAGCGATCTCAAACCCCTCAAACGGACTTCCGTCATCTTCAACTGAGAGTATGATTGCGCGATCCTTATATTCCAAAATAACATTCAAAGTATCAGCCGGTGGCGACGAATAGTCGATCGTGTTGGCCATGATTTCAGATAAACATAACGTCATCCTATGCTGTAATGCTCCGCCTTTATCGCTCAACTCATAGTATGTTAAAAACTCTGGTAGCACCTCATTAAGCCACGTGCGCGCGGATGAAAGCTGATCTAAATGGGCATCAAATGTACGACGAAATACGGCCATATTTATTCCTTTAAATAATTTATCAAAACTCTTGCTCTGATAGTAATTGATCGAAAATTGCCCCTGTAAATAACTCCGGATATAAAATGGACATTGAAAACACATCTTCACTAAGCCTTTTATCTAAGGAGTCTCCCTCTGATTGAACTTCCAAATCTAATGGCGCATAGACCTCCCTTAAAATACGCTCATCACTCAATAAATATCGTGGCAATGGTTGCAGACGCTCCCCATTTTCAGAGACGTTTTTTTGAAGTAGCCCAGGTCTGGGACCATCGTAATGAGTGACCTTTGTCAAATCACTTATACGAAGCAATATGAGGTCGTCTGAGCGCATTTTTTGGCGCATCAGTTCTTCTTCAACAAACTTTTTCTCTTTTTCTCGGAGTGCTTTTACACGCTTGGCAATAACCTCTCGCTCTGCGCGCCAGCTGGTTCCTGCCCGAGAATATAGATCTAAAGCAGAAAACCAACTATCATAAGCGCGTGCATCATTATTTTTTTCATAAGCCAATGTCGACAAAACATAAGCAAACGCGGCGCGCTTTATTAATACGGTATCTCTGATTTCTAAGCGTTCATAACGTTTGGCAATTTCAACCCACTCGTTTGCAGCCTGTTCATATCGTGTTAGTGAGTATTGAGATAAACCATCATCGTATATTAACAACTCCCGCGCTAGCAGCGCCGGCGCGGTGCTTGCACAAACACAAATGATTAAGAAGCATAGCTTTAAAGAATATCCCACATGTTTCATTCTCGTTCCTACTCCCCTTAAATAAAACAAACCTCATAAGTACTTGGGTCTAACGACTTGCCCAGTCCTTAAAATCTTAGAAGCCAATAAAAAACATAGACCCCTCGTCATGAAAACAGGGTTACGCAGTAATAAACTGCGCTCACCTCATGTCCTTGGAGATCTTGTTTTTTATAAACACAACATGCTTATCGATACCCATTAGTTTCAAAGCCTTTGTAATCGCATACGAGGCGCCAAGCACTTCAATTTTATGCGTTTTAGATTGTTTAAAGACAAGGTTAACAAGCATTGTTAACGCCGCGCTATCAAGATGTTTAACACCAGAAAAATTAAGTATTATTTTCTGATCATCCGACATCTCAGTGTGAGAAAATCTTTCATGAAGATCTGTCTCAAACTGAGTGCCTAACGAATTCCCCGCAAAATTAATGACATGGTCTTGCTGTATTAAATTTCCTTGTACGGTCATATCTTCCCCCATTTCAGATATTGTTTTTTTATATGAATTAACGAAAAGCTAGCATACCCAGACCTAAACCTACAGGTTGAAACACAAAGGTATGCGCCTGTATAAAAACAATTAAATAAAAAATGCGGCTTGTGTTAAAACACAAACCGCAAGTCATTACGTAGGGAAAACGCAGCAGGAAAAAAATAAAAAGTGGCTTTAGGCCGCAATCAAATGATTAAGTTTCAGAAATTTAAATGTTTGCAAAGGCTGTCCCCGCATACCAACTAAACGAAACTCATTTCCTTGTTTATTAACGGTTTTATAGCTCTGAATAACAGCGCCAATCCCCGTTGAATCTAAAAACTCTACCTTAGAAAAATCTACAACGATTTCTTTCGGTTCCGCCTCTATTGTTTGTGCCATAGTTTTGCGAAACCCTCCTACATTATTGGCATCCAAGTCCCCTTCCAATAAAATAGTATGCGTGGCCTCATTAATTTGTGTTTCGATTTTTAATTGCATAATAAACCTCCCTTTCTTGGTTTTACTTTATTCAAAATTTAATGTTTTTTACCGCTCTGACATGGCCGTACTTGCAGCAAGTGCGACGGGTTTTAGTAAATAAGCCATCACAGACTTCTCTCCCGTTATAATATCCGTTTGAACCGTCATTCCAGGCAGCACAGGATTACGATCGGCACGGTGCCCAACATAGTTTTGCGCAAGTTCCACCCGCCCCTTATAATAAGGCTCGTTCGTTTTTTCATCTCTGAATGTTGTTGCTGAAACCTTTCTCAACGTTCCTTTTAAGCCCCCATAGCGCGCGAAATCATATGAGTCGACCTTGACGTTCACATCTTGCCCAACGGCAATATGGCCGATGTCTCGCGTAGACAGCTTTGTTTCAACTATCAGGCTTTGATCAATGGGCACAATCTGCGCAATCTCGCCTCCAGGCGCCACAACGGCTCCAACGGTTTTCGTATTTAAACCCTTCACAATGCCCCGCGTAGGAGAGACAATATCAAGGCGTTGCGAACGATCTTCCAACTTCCTGATTTTTTCAATTAACGTGGCATATTTGCGCTCTACTTCCGCAAGATCCGAATAGGCCTGCTGACGAAACCTCGTATTAATTTCAGCGCGCTCGCTTTGCGCTTGCTCTAAAGACTGTTGGCTGACCTTTATATCGGAATTAAGTGCCGTAAGGTTATCTCTTGCACGCGCATATTCTTTTTTCGCATTTAAATATGCAATTTTAGAATTATTACCCTTTTTATAAAGCCTCTCGTTGATCGCAAACTCTTCCTTGGCGATATCACGTTTTTCACGCGCTGTATCAATGCGCTGCTTCATGCCAGACAGGCGCTCTTGTTCTTGAGCAATCTTTTTATCAAGCGTTTTTAGCTGTTGCGCACGATCCTGTGACGCACTTTCCAAAACTTTTCTATTATCCTCAACAAGCGCCGGATAGTCCTTTTCAAACGCTTCAAAATTAACATCTCGACCTTGTGTATATGCACGAAGTCGCTCACTTTCCAGCATCATTGCGATGCCCTCAACGCGCATTGCCTCCAAATCAGCATCTGCACCGACAGGGTTTAAGCTGACAAGAAGTGCGCCCTGCTCTACAAATTGCCCGTCTTCAACATAAATATCTTCGACAATGCCACCTTCATAATGTTGTACGGTTTGCAGGCTCGCGCTTGGGACAATCTCACCCTGCCCCTTAGATAGCTCATCCACTGGGGTAAACGCAGCCCATGCCAAAAATAAAGCTACAGTTGCCATCGTCACATGCGTAGCACGTCGAATAAGCTTTGGATTCCCTGCCTCTTCCAGATAAATGGCGTTTGAAAGATAGGCCAATTGCTTATCATCGCGTCGACTTACCAAATTCTGCCGCTTCGGTTTTTTAACCTCTGCTTTTTGTACATCTTTAGATTGCTCTGTCTCTGATTGGCGAATATCCGCCTGTGTGACTTTCTTTGAACCTTCACTATTTTCTTCGCTACTCATGCTTTACATCTCCCCATTCATTTAATTTCTTTTTAATTTTGGCTTTAAATACTTAAATCAACTTATCCGCCTTTTATGATTTTTGGCTCATTTTCTACAACAGGCGCTTGACTTGCATCGTGTAACTCGCCGCGGTGCATAATGTAAACGTGATCGCACGCCTCTATTATGTCTTGGTCTTGTGTGGCAAAGATAATAGTTGGCCGATGCGCCATATATCCTAAAATATCAAGAAACACTCGTTTCTCATCTTCTGTAAACACACCCTCAGCCTCATCAATTAATAAAATTCCAGGGTGGCCTATAAAGGCACGCGCCAATGAAATCTTTTGCGCCAAAGAGTGCGGAATATCATGTGTCTGCGCATCTTTGATTTTTGTTTGCAACCCATCAGGCAGCGCTTGAATTGCATCCCATCCTTGCACTAACATCATAACATCGCGCATGTCATCAACTGTGGCGGTAGGATCTGCCAGTCTTAAATTTGACGCTATCGTTCCCGACATAAGTGATGCGTTTTGTGGCATATACCCAATGGCATGTCGAAGCTCGGAAGGGTTCATTTGGCGTATATCAATATTATCAATTTGTACACTTCCAGCTTGCGCGTGATATATACCCATCATAGTTTTTAAAAGTGTCGATTTCCCGGACCCATTATGTCCCGTAATCGCAACAATCGCCCCTTCTTTAATCCTTAAATTCACCCCCAATAAAGCAGGTTCTGAATCTGGCGTATGACGAAGCGAAACACGTTCAATTTCAATATCACCTTTGAGCTTAGAAATGGCCTGCGTTTTCACATGCGCGTCATTCTCACCCTCTAAGGCCATAAGGCGATCTATCTGTTTCAAAGATGATAAAACCTGCTCTATTCTTGGTATATTTGACAAAACGGACTGTATCGGATTTATTGTTCTCCATAACAATATGACCGCCCCCACAAGCGCGCCGATTTGCAAATGCCCAGCCCAAACATCAAGCACGCCCACGCTCACTATGGCAACACCGGCAAGCATCGTTAGGGCATACCCTGAAGTCTCTAACATTGAACTTAAAAGCGTGCTTTTCATCGTTGCGGTGGATGCCGTTCCACAACACAATTTATATTGATGAAGCCATGCAGGAACCGCGCGCGTTTGCAATATCATATCTCGAGACATTAAGGCCTCCATGATCATTTCTTGCTTGCGTACATTTGCCTCTGCGCCATCTTGTACAGCGCGACGAATTACCCCCTTCGTAGCAAAGGTCACTGCCGCAAATATGGTTACAGACAAACACGTCATCATCGCCATTTTCATAGAAAATATAGCCATCGCCGCAATCATGAAAATTATAAATGGCACATCCATTAGGGCGCTCATCAACCCGCCTTGTATAAAGGGTCCAATGGACATATAGTCTCGCAATCGTGCCATCTGCGCAGAAACAGTTGAGTGCTCTGTGTAGCGCATGGGTAAATTAAGAACTTTTTCAAAAATCGAGTTCGAAATAATATGGTCAAATCTGGCCGCGATAATCCCCATTATTGCGCCACGCTGTTGGCGTAATACCACCTCTGCCAAGACGGCCAACGCCCCGCCTGCGCAAAACCATATCAGTGTGTTCATGTTGTGCGTTGACATGACAATTCCAATAATCCCCATAATCAGAAATGGCCCCGCCAAGCCTAACAAATTAATCACAGCAGACATCGCGACCGCTTGTTTGATGAGCTTAGAAAATCGTCTCATAACAAAACTAGACCATTGCGCTTTATCCTGCGCCTTCGGAAGTCTTGCTTGTATCGAATCTGGGATATATGGATCGTCACGATTATAAAATACGAGTGCCTCACCTGATGTGATCTCATCAAAGCTCACAACATCAGCGTGATCTGTTTGCGCATCAAAAAGCGTAACACTGTGCGCATCTCGTGCCAGAATAACGTAGATTTTTCCATCATCTGTTTTGTACATACAAGGAAACAAACGCTCATCCAAACGCGATAGCGGGACGCGCACGCGATCACTTAAAAAACCCAATCGTGCCATCGCATTGCGAAAAATACATTCATCAAAAAGACCTTCCCGCTGAGGAAGCGCTTCGCATAACTGCCTAAACTGTCCGCGCCAATTAAGCGCAATAAGCAGAGGGGCTAAAACAACCGCATATGGGCTAAGATTTTCTTTGTCACCAAGATGGCCAGAGGCAATAAGCGCATCTTGAAGTTTTTGCGGATCCCCCTGTCCCTCATAATCACTGTGATGATGTCGATCGCTCAGGCTTGGCAAAAATGTTTGAGCCGCGCTTGCAACAGATGTTGATGTCTTTAGCGTCGTTTTTCGATTTAACAAACTCATAACCCCTCCCCCCTATATTCATCTTGCGGTTGGCCATCACTCGTTTCAGTCAAGTTTTGTGCAGCTAAAATCGAGCGACGACGAAAAGAACGTAGCCGCCCCTCTTTGATTTGATAGCATCGGTTTGTAAGCTGAAAAATTGAAGGGTTTTTGCTCACCATGATTAGCGTGCACTTGCCCGACAAATCCTTCATCAGTTTAAATAGGCGCGAACGCCCTTCTGCATCAAGGCCTGCATCAGCCTCATCGAACAAGATCACCCGGGCAGGCTCAAGCAGTGCCCTTGCAATGGCCACGCGTTTAAGCATCCCGTCAGCAAGTGCGCCAACCTGCCCCTTGCCAATAATAGTGTTATAGCCTTGCGGAAGACGTGAAACAGCATCATCTAACCCTAAAAGCTGCGCCACGTGTCGGGCTTGCTTGCGATGGGTATCCGTCCTAAACATCGTGATATTTTCGAGTATTGTACCGTGTACGATATCAGGGGTTTGCGGTAGATACGCAATACCAGGCGTCATGGTATTATGATCAATACGATGCGCTAAATATCCATCTAAGGTTACTTTTCCTTGGGTCGGTTTATAAAGCCCCATCATGAGAGATAATAAAGTGGTTTTTCCGCTCCCTGTATCACCTTGAATGGCAATTGTCTCACCTGGTTGAATTTTTAAATTAATATTTTCCAGCAAAGAGAGCCCTGTTTTTGAATACTGAAAACTCATTTTTTCTATATTAAGCGCCCCGACCGTCTCTGCGCCTGTAGGCATTGGCATGCTGGTGCGTTTCAGCTCTGGGTAACATAACACCTCATTAACCATGCCTAACGCATGTTCCATACCGCTCATGCGTTCAAACATTGACACAAACCGCTGTATGGGCTGCACGGCTCTACCGCATAGCAATACGCACGCAGCAACACCACCGATGCTCAATGCGCCCTCCATGGCAAAAATCGCACCAAACCCGGCAATTGTAATCAAAGATAGGGACGACACGGCCTGCGTATATATTGACGTTTTCATAAGCGATTGCCCTGCAAGATAATGACTCTTACCCTGTGCCGCTTTGTTGTTTTCATACACGCGCAACAACAAATTCTCCATGGCCTGACCTTTAACGCTATGGATATTCTTCAATGTTTGCGCAACAACATTTATGCGCTCTTTTTCCTGCTCATGCTCCTCGTGTGAATATTGCATTGATACGCGCGCCCCTCGCCACCCTATAAGAGTAATAAGCAAGATCGCACATAACGGGACAACCACAAGCCCCCCACCTATAAACGCTATGGCTGTGATGAATATAATCGCAAAAGGAATATCAAGAAGCGTTAGAAAACTCTGCCCCGAGTAAAAAGCCCGAAGCTTACTTGATGCATGGAGCTGCATAAAACGCTCCGCCATAGACCGCCCATAAAAGCGAACATTCGAAGTGCTTAAAAGCTTTTCCATCATGGCGGTGCTGAGCGCATGATCATGTACGGCCCCAGCCCAGGCGGTCAAATAAGACCGAGACAAACGCAACAAACAATCAAAGCCTATGGCAATACAAACGCCTAAGATCAAAAAACTAAGAGTGCTCGTCCCTTCATTGGGCAGGATACGGTCATAAATTTGTAGCATCATGATCGGCAACACAAGCCCCAATACATTGATTAAAAAACTGCATGCGACCAAATCCATTAAAGGCAGCCCTGCTCCAGAATGAGACGGACGAATTTTTTTCCAATAACGCCACGTCATGAGCTGCCACAAGTTATTTTGGCCGCCACATGTGCTATGCAATGCGTTTACAGAACTCATGACAATCCTCCCCCATCATAATTTATTGTATGGTCATTTGTTGTTTCAAAAACATCTGAGGTTCCATTGTGAGTATTCAGATCAATATCATCAATCGTGTCAGCCTCCTGTATGTTGTCTGGCCCGCTATTTGTTTCTTCTGAAACCGCATCATCCCATGACATGTTTTGTGAATTGCTTGCTGTTTGGCCATTACCTAATACCGTATCGACCCAGTCCCCCTGATCGTTTTGTATGCGCGAAGGATACAGTGTAAAAAAAATATTTTCCGGCGCGCTATATGCTGTATCTCCATTGCTGCTCTCACGCGCAAGAGATTGGACAACAACATTAAATTCCCCCTCAAATTCAGCGGCACTCTCCATCTCAAAGCTTTCGGCATCGATATCCTCAAACAGCCACACCCCCTGTCCCACCATCTGTGCGTTTTCAAACGTAACCTCATCGGGAACATCACGAATGCGAACGGCTAGCGTCTCGGATCCATCCTGATCGTTGAGCATCGCATCAATATCAAGCGTTATTTTTTGACCTGATAGACCCTCATGATTTTTAGTACCCACCACAACATCCGGCGTATCGGCCACCGGCTGAATATAAATATTTTGGACGACATCAATACCCCCACGCGCACCGTCTGGCTCTATGGTATCAATACGCACATCCAGCGCTATGGGCCCGCTAAAATCAGCAGGAGGGTAAAACACCACGTCTTCCACCTGTGGACCTTGTAATAACCATTGATTTTCACTCACACGAACACCCGACGAAAATGTGGCGCCCATTGGTAAATTTGAAAACAAGATTTCAACGACTTCAGACCCATCCCGATCAAGCGACTGCGCCTTGAACTGAAGCACAACGCCAAATGCATCATCTTCTGCGCTAGAGTATGACAAAACGGGATCAAGCGTAAGCGCATCGGCAACACCAGCCACATCAATGAGAAACGGGCTGGTAACTTGTGCAACAACGCCCCCCGCATCAATGGTATTGAGCGCAACAAGCGCGCTTATTCGACCTGAAAAATCATCAGGCGCGCGTAATTTTAACCCCGTGATTTGCGATTGTTTTAATGTCCAGCTGCCGTCTCCGTTGTTTAAGCCAGCCGACAGGCGCGCCTCTTCGGGTAGTCCCGCAATGACAATGCTCATGGTTTCCGAGCCATCACTGTCGACAAATGCCGCGTCTATATGTACATCTATCCATTCATCCTCTATTCCTTGCGCGTCAGAAACACTTAAAATACCTCGATCAGCAATGGCCTCTACGTGAACAGTAATCGTTTGAAGGGTTGAGGCTTGATCAAGATTATCAGCCTCGATACTTGTTGCTGATACTTTTAGGTTTATCACGCCGTGCCAGTTGATAGGAGGCGTAAGCGATAAATCACTGAGCGCATTTAACGGAACTGCCCATACCCCATCGCCTAAATCATCCCCATGAGAGAGGTGCGCACCATCTGGCAGATTTTCAATTCGAATTTCATCGCCTAAAAACTCGGACCCGTCTTTATCACTGATGTTAATGTGTATGGGGATAGCAATTGCGTGATCTTCCCCCCCGTAAAAGGCTTGTGCCTTAATAAGCGGTTTGTCTGCAATAGCCTCAACATCCACTGTCGCGAGCTTTGAAACAGCACTTGCTTGCTTGCCTTGCTGTATTTGTATAGCCGTATATACCATCGTGATTTCACCCGAAAAATCAGCGATCGGCGAAAACCTTAAATCAGCAATATCTTGGACAGGCACAATAAGTCCGCCATTAAGGTTATAAAACCCTAAATTTGGCTCCACACCATCAGGTATATCTGTAATCAAAAATGATAATGTGCCGTTACTCTCGAAGTGAACCATACCGTCGACATTAATTTCCTGATCTTCGTCAACATCATCGCCCAAATACGCATCAAAACGCGCCAGTTTCGACATCTCTGACTCAGACGGCAGCCCCTCACCAAAATGCCCATCAACACGAACATGCAATGGATGTTGTGTATAGGAAATGTCTCCATCATTTTCGACACTCACCGCCTTTACGCTAATATCAAAGTCATCTTGTCGGTTGGTAAGCGCCCGTAAGGAGACATCACTAATATGGGCTTCAGGCACAACCCAAACACCAGCGCCCCCTGCTATGCCCCCAATAACATGAAAAGTGTCAGGTACATCTTCTAAAATAAAATATAAATGCTCGGATCCATCAGGGTCTATAAGTTGCCCTTCTATACTTAATGGAATATCGCGCCCCTGATCTGCGTAAGCATCTAAAACAGATAACAATGGGGCATCAGAAACCCCCGTTACATCTACCATTATTCCATGAACAGACACAGCTTCGTCACCGTTATCATCAATAGAGCGCGCCTCGATTGTTAATGAAAAATTTTCGTTACTATGAAGCGGAGGCCTTATGCTTAATCCGTCCAAATCATCTAAAGACACTGAATACGCGCCATTTCCTATTGGCTGTCCGGAAGAAAGCTCTGCCCCATTAGGAACGCCGCGGATGATAATCGTGTCGGCTATGACTTCTGAACCATCACGGTCGAGGCTTGCAATATTAATATCAAGTTGAATACTCGTATCTTCTAATACGCTGGCACGTCCAGAAATTTTAGGGGCGTCGGCAACCGCATCTATATTGATGTGTAGTGGCGTTTGAAAGGTTTCTACATCCCCATCATTTTCCTGCGCAATGGCCTTCACATCTAAGGTGATCCGTCCGCTAAAATCTTTAGGAGGCGTAAGAATAAGTGCGCTTGCCTGTTGCGCTGTGTAAGAATACGTCCCTTGCGACACATATGTGCCTTGAGGGGAAAGCAACACACCGTCAGGTATATTTGAAATTACAACACTAAGCATCTCGGAGCCATCAAGATCACCAAGATACCCGCCTAATTGTATATCAAGGGGCTGGTCCTCTTGGCCTGTGCGCACATGCGCATCAATACCGGGCATATCAGCAACACCGCGCACATAAACAGGCAAAGCCAAAGCATTTGGAAAGTTATAAACATCACCATTATCTTCTGTGACATACCCGCTGACCTGCATCACGAAATCTTCATTTGAATGTGGGGGCGCCACCACATTTAAATGCGCTATGTCGTCTTGGTGCACATACCAACGCCCATCTGCCAGTATTTCTCCGTGACTAAAACCAGTGCCTTCTGGAAAATCTGAAATTACAATTGAAAACTGTTCCGAGCCATCGTTATCTTGCAATGTATATCGAATATCAAGCGCGATATCTTGGTCTTCAAATCCGCGTGCTTGGCGCACAGAAAATGACCGCGGTGCATCAGCCACCCCATCAATGACGACATGAAAATCTGTATCAACAAAATTTTTGTCCCCATCATCTTCATGTGCATAAGCACGTAACGTCATGTCCAACACGCCACTAAAATTTTGCGGTGGGATCATCTCGGCGCGTTCGGCTTGATCTAAATTATTAAAACGCCAATGCCGTCCACCAGAAACCGCACGCCCCGTCGTGAAGCTAACGCCCTCTGGAAGGTCTCGAATTTCAAAATAAAGGCTTTCCGAGCCATCAATGTCGTTAAGCCTCCCTGAAAAATCCATCGGAATGCGCGTATCTTCAACACCTGCAACATCTTGCGCACTCACGAAAGGATCATCCGCAATGCCTTTTATCGTGACATAAATTGTTTGAAAATGGGACGAAACATCTCCGTTTTCATCCTCAGATCGCGCCTCCACATTTAACTGAAAATTGTCATTGCTATCGGCACGCGTAAACAGCTGTAACCCGTCCAAATCATCACTTGTGATCTCATACACGCCATCAGACACTATTGTACCTTTTGAAAGATATGCATCTTCTGGAACATTACGAATAAAAAGCGTTAAGCTTTCCGATCCATCCAGATCCACTAACTCTGAGGTGATATTTAAATCAATTGGAAGGTCTTCAAAACCTGAGGCATTATCGGCTTGTAAAACTGGCCTATCCGCAACCGCCTCAACAATTATATTAAACCCAACTGACGCTCCTGCTTGATCGCCATCATTTTCACTTGTCACGACAGAAAATGTCAAAGGGATCGTACCGCTAAAATGGGGCGGCGGGCTCAGCGCTACATTTTCTAATTCCGCAGCACTTAGCGTATATGTACCATCTCCATTATTTATGCCCGCACTTAGCACTGCGCCTTCTGGAACATCTCCGATTGTATATGTTAATGTCTCGGAGCCATCATCATCCACAAGAGAGCTTTTCAAACCAAAGCCAAACGCGATCGCCGTGTCCTCCATCCCAATAAGCGTGTCCATTGGCACGTCTTCAACATTTGAAAATGTTAAACGCTTAATCGTGAAATCAGAACTATCCATTGACACATGAATTGGATTTATATCGTCCTCATTACTATAGGGCTGCGCCTTGAAGATTAATTGATCATAGGGCTGGCTTCCAATATTAATATCTAACGTATCTCCTTGAAGCGCATGAAAGTGAAGAGACCCCACCTCTTGCCCCCCTCGGTAGGCTGTCACAGTTCCGTTTTCAACCCCGCCCGTCCAGTCACGAAAAAAATAACCAAACTCAACATGGCTATCGATGACAAGCTGATCGAAATTAACGATCAGTGCCTCAGAGACTTCAAATTCCGGATCCCACCCTGTTTCTGCATCCACATTAGAATTATCAGTATCACCACTTGCGCCAAACCCATTTCCACTAAGACCTACATTTTCGGCTAATGCATCACTCAACGTACCGTCTGTATTGATATTTTGGGCTAAAATCTCAAAGCCTAAATCTGTCCTTAGCGCATTTTCGGCCGTAATCTCACCTCCACCGATAGTGCGCACCCCTCCAAAACAGGCCTCTACATTAGGTGTATCTGCAACCCCTGTAATTGACACAGGCATAATCGCACTCACCGTCACACTTTTCCCGTCACTTTCCGTGCTTGTCACTTCAACACGTAAAGAGAAATCCTCGTTACTGTGAAGAGGCGCTTGAATACTCAGCCCGTCTAGCTCATCTACCGTTAAGCTATACGATCCATCACCATTATCGCGCCCCGCTGACAATTGGGCGCCCGCAGGCACATCAAAAATGGTAACAAGGCTCAAGGTTTCAGACCCGTCATTGTCAATAAGACGTGGAGATATATCTAAATCTATGGGCTGATCCTCAAAACCTATTGCAGGCGCCACACGCAACAACGCAGGATCGACAATAGGAGCTACTGAGACATTCAAAAGGCCTGTATTAATCGCTATATCACCTGTTACCTCCGTACTTACCGCACGAACAATCAACGGGACATCGCCGCTAAAATGGTCTGGAAATGTTATGCTTATGTCTTCTAAATCATCAGGCGTTAATCGCCATTGCCCACCGCCTAAATCACGTCCACCAGACAATGACGCTCCCTCAGGTACGCCAATCACATCAATATAAAGGGTTTCTGTCCCGTCTATATCGGTCAGAGCCGCGTCAATGAAAAGGGCCACAGGCTCGTCTTCTATACCAAAGGCATCCCTCACTTGCAGAGACGGTGTTTCAGCAAGTATAGGCCGACCACTAACGTTTAATTTGGGGGATTGAAATATAACGTCATCGCCAATACTCACGCCCTCTTGCGCACCAGCCGACAAAGTAGCTGTGCCTAGGGTCATATAATATGCCGAATTTGGTATTGAAATTTGCTCAATATTTTGTGGGTTAAGGTTACTCGCCGTCTCAATAAAAACGGCGCCTATATTCGTTTCTTGTGTGTCTTGCAGCGGCTGTTCATATTTTGAATTAAAGCTATTAATCTCTATATCGAAATTTTGAGGCTCATCTTCATCTCTTTCAAACCCGGTTTGTAATGTAACATTTGCCTGCCCGCCAATTGTAGATGGTGAGAAACTGTTTTCTGCCGTTTTGTATCCCATCAAAATATGAGACTCGTCTTGGGTGTACTCCAAGGCTTCGTAAATACGCCCCTGCAAAAATTGATTTTCTACATTTTGTAAAACGGTAAAACTGTCTATGACTTCGCTTGGGTTAAGCGAAGATGTCTGATATCGGCTTGCGCCTATGTCACCTCGTGTTATCGTCGTTTTTATGTCAGCCATATTAAAATGATCTGACAAACATAAAGCTTACTCAAGATGAACATTCATGAGCATGCGATTAACATTTATTTAATGAAAAACTGGTGGGCCCGGCCAGATTTGAACTGGCGACCGATCCGTTATGAGCGGATAGCTCTAACCAACTGAGCTACAGGCCCCACCTAAGGAATGAATACTTATACCAAAAATATATTAGGTATCAAGGAAACTTCTCAACTTTTTACTACGTGTTGGGTGTTTCAACTTGCGAAGGGCTTTGGCCTCAATCTGACGGATACGTTCACGCGTCACGTTAAACTGCTGCCCCACCTCTTCCAACGTGTGGTCTGTATTCATACCAATACCAAAACGCATACGCAAAACACGCTCTTCACGAGGCGTCAAAGATGACAATACACGAGTTGTTGTCTCACGAAGGTTTGAATGAACCGCGGCATCAACAGGGAGAAGCGCATTTTTATCTTCAATAAAATCACCCAAGCTTGAATCTTCTTCATCACCCACAGGTGTTTCAAGTGATACAGGCTCTTTTGCAATTTTGAGAACTTTACGAACCTTTTCAACTGGCATATGTAGACGCTCAGCCAATTCTTCAGGTGTTGGCTCACGACCAATTTCGTGGATCATCTGACGTGATGTACGTACAATTTTATTAATTGTTTCAATC
>DDIM01000001.1:147018-178110 GCA_002338525.1 Micavibrio sp. UBA1850
ATTGTTTCAATCATATGAACAGGAATACGGATTGTTCGTGCCTGGTCTGCAATTGAACGTGTAATCGCTTGGCGGATCCACCATGTTGCATATGTCGAGAATTTGTATCCACGGCGATATTCAAACTTATCAACCGCCTTCATCAAACCGATATTACCCTCTTGAATAAGGTCAAGGAACTGCAATCCACGGTTTGTGTATTTTTTGGCAATCGAAATCACAAGACGCAAGTTGGCCTCAACCATTTCCTTTTTGGCGCGCCCAGCTTCTTTTTCACCTTTTTTAACAGTCTCAACAATACGGCGGAACTCAGATATAGGAAGCATCGCTTCTTCTGCAATTTCTGCCACTTCATCACGAAGGTCGTTAATTTCAACACCGTGATTGTCTACAAAATCTTTCCAACCTTTACCTTTAAGCTTTCCAACACGTTCTAACCATGATGGGTCAAGCTCTGAGCCATAGTAATTATCAAGAAATGACTGACGATCAACTTTGGATTTCAAAGCAAAACGCATAATGCGCCCTTCTACTGTCACCAAACGACGGTTCATACCATACAGGCAGTCAATAATTTGCTCGATACGTGCATTGTTCAAATGAACTTCGTTCATCAAATCAACCATTTCACGCTTGAGATCTTCATATTTCTTATCTGCTTTAGGGTCAGTTTCCTCACCCTTTTGTACAGAATCAAGGCGCGTCACCTGCACCTTTTGCATTTTCTTATATGTTTTTTGGATTTTCTTGAAAAGCTCCAAAACCTTCGGCATGACTTCTTCTTCCATAGCCGCCAAAGATACGTTGGCTTCCTCTTCATCATCGCCGTCTTCTGATGAATCGTCATCGCTATCATCAGACGATGAATCATCATCGCTTATGTCTGCGTTATCTACATCGTCCTCACCCTCAGACTCCTCGTCATCTTCATCCTTATCAGAAGAATTCATGTCCGCAGTCTTAACGCCGTATGTTGCGTCTAGGTCAATAATATCACGAAGTAAAATCTCTTCGTCTTCAAGGGCTTTGTGCCATGCGATAATTGACTCAATAGCAAGGGGACTTTCACACATCCCACCAATCATAAGCTCGCGTCCTGCCTCGATACGTTTGGCAATGGCGATCTCACCTTCACGAGACAGCAACTCAACAGAGCCCATCTCGCGCAGATACATTCTTACAGGGTCGTCTGTTCGTCCTGTATCATCATCTTTAATGTTACCAGAGGCGTTGTATTCTTCCCCCTCATCTTCATAGTCATCTTCTTTTTCGACAAGCTGAATACCCATTTCAGAAATCGCAGACATTGCATCTTCAATTTGCTCGGAGTCAAAACTATCTGAAGGCAAGGCTTCGTTGATCTCATCATAAGTAATAAACCCGCGCTTCTTACCTGCCGCGAGCAGTTTTTTCATGATGGAAGCAAGCGTACCCTTTTTGACACTTGTTACTTTTACCGGTTCTTCTGTTTCTTGATCTTTTGAATCAGCCATAATTTATCTTTTTTAAATTTTTATCTCTTTATTTTCTTTTGCATCGTCGCCTTACCTAAAACGAATCACTATGCGAAGCACACTATTAGAACGCATTTTTATCCACATGACAAAAGGTGATTTCATAAACACTTGAAATACCCTAGTCACCCATCTGACCTTCTGACAGAGATTGCCGCCCCTGCTCTAAAAGTCTACGCATTTCCAGCACGCGAGCCTCAGATTCCGGCGAAAAATTAATCAGCAATTCTCGCTGCGCAATCCTTAAATCATCTTCAAGCTGTGTATTCACAATACGGCGTATCATTTCATTCAAACCTTGGCGAGCCTTCGTTTCAGAGGCATCCTGCCGCGCAAATGACGCGTGATTGTATACACGAGGAGCAAGCACTATTTTCATAGCATCACCTGATCCAGCCTGAATTAAATGGTGCTTAAGCTCATCAGAGTCAAGTATTTTATCATCTTTTTCTTGTTGGTCTTCAAACCAGTTAAGAATGTTATCGCACAACATTTGCGCGCGCTCATCCATAATCATGCCCGATTCAAGATGCGACGAAAAATCCAACAACAAAAAAGGATGATTTATAAATGTTGCCAGGACAATATCCATATTTATATTTTGATGCCCCGCCCCTGTTGGTCGCGATAGCGCCACATTGTTCTGAACGTTACCCCCTCGCCCCTTGTTGCCTTGCCATTCTTTTTTAAATGGCGCGCGTTTGGCGCGGAATAATTCCCAAATTTTGTTTTTATACGTTGATCGATAATGCCCCTGCACGACGCTATCTTGAATATTTTCAATTTTGCGCGCCACTGCTTGCTCTAGCCCCGCCTTGGCCTCAGGCGTATCATAAACCTTGTCCCCAACAATGGTATCCCAAATAAAATCAGACAGGTTTTGCGCTTGTTTTAAATGCGCGATGAAAGCCTCACGCCCCTGTCCTTGTATAAAGCTGTCCGGGTCTTCGCCATCTGGTAAAAACGCAAGCGTTGCGCTGTGGTTTGGCTTAAGTAATGGCAACATGCGCTCACAGGCGCGCTCGGCGGCACGTCGCCCCGCATTATCTCCATCAAAACACAAAACTGGATTTTTTTCATCCTTATGGATCATTGACCATAAAGACAATATCTGATCCTCGGTCACCGCCGTTCCCAATGGCGCAACAGCCCCCTGAAATCCGGCCTGATGACACACAATTACATCTAAATACCCCTCAACCACAATCGGCGTGTGCCCATCACGTGCGGCCTGACGCGCTTGCGCCTCACCAAACAACATCTTCCCCTTATGAAAAAGCGGCGTGTCTGATGAATTCATGTATTTAGGGGGTGTAAAATCGCTTCGTTGCGGCGGTCGCATGTCCTCTGGTAATACGCGCCCTCCAAAGGCGACAACGCGCCCTCTACGGTCTGACACAGGAAACATAACGCGATCCCGAAAAAACGAATAAGGATCAGTACCTTTGGTTGAGGCCTTCAAAACGCCTGCCTCAATCATATCGGCATCCGTAAAACCTTGTGCAATCATATGGGTTCGCAACGCCTGCCCATCTTGCGGGGCATACCCGATGCGAAACCCGCTCATTGTTGTTTGCAAAATCCCACGGTTGAGGACGTATTCCAAAACGTCACGGTGGCGCGCATCATGCAGCTGCTGCTCAAACCATGCACACGCAGCCTCTACGACAGCATATAAATCTTTATTTTTCTTTTCTTTGGCAACAAACGCAGGGTCAGGGCGTGGCATCTGCATGCCCGCCTGCGAGGCCAATGCTTCGACCGCCTCGACAAATGATAAATTGTCGTGCTGCATCGTAAAGCCAACGACATCACCATGCGCACCACAGCCAAAACAATGGTAAAATTGTTTTTGATCATTAATGGTAAATGATGGCGTCTTTTCCTTATGAAAAGGGCAGCAGGCTTTATACTCGCGCCCAGCACGTGTAACTTTGGTACGCCGACCAATCACCTCTGACAATGGCAGACGTGATCTTAACTCATCCAAAAATTGCGGTGATATCGACATGAATTAATGAATAGCACCATATACTCATTTGTGTCTATAGACCGAATGCGACAAAGCGCATTTAAGCAAGCGAGCCACGAACCAAGCCACTGGCTTTACCCATATCGATACGTCCGGCATAGTCTTTTTTCAAAACAGCCATGACCTTACCCATATCTTTTATGTCTTGAGCGCCTGTATCTTGAATAATTTTTTCAACAACAGGCTTAAGCTCTTCTTGGCTAAGCTGCTGAGGCAAAAATTCCTGAATGATTGCAATTTCTTCTTCTTCACGCACGGCTAGCTCTTCACGTCCCCCCTCACGATAAACTGAAGATGAATCTTTTCGTTGTTTAACCATTGATTGCAATAGCGCCAAAATTTCATCATCTGAAATGCCATCTGTATCGCCTTTGGATCTTGCGGCAATGTCACGATCCTTGATCGCGGCATTGATAAGGCGAATGGTTGAAAGCTTCGTCGCGTTCTTGGCTTTCATGGCATCTTTCATACTGTTATTTAATTCTGTGCGTTTTTCTGACATTTTTACTTTTTAGCTTTTCTTTTATATCCAGTTTAGGTATTACAATATCTTTCCAGTGCCAACAATACACTGGAAAGGGAATCATGCCTGATTTTTCACGCATTACAAGACCAAAAAATGCAACCGCCGTTCTTCTTTTAAATAATGGACAATACTTCTGGGGCTACGGAATTGGCGCCCAAACCTCTAAAATTGGCGAGATTTGCTTCAATACATCAATGACGGGCTACCAAGAGGTTTTAACCGACCCTTCATATGCTGGCCAAATCATCAATTTCACATTCCCCCACGTTGGAAATGTAGGAACAAATGATGAAGACCTTGAAACGCACAAGGCCGCTGCACAAGGGCTCATTATTCGCGAGCCCATCACAAACCCCTCAAATTGGCGATCAACCAAACATTTCGATGAATGGTTAAAAGACAACAACTTATGTGGAATTACGGGGATTGATACACGCGAGCTGACACAAGATATCCGCGACAATGGCGCGCCCAATGGTATTATTGCCGTCAACTATAATGGCGAGTTTGACCTTGATGCGCTGTACAAGCAATTGACAGAGTGGAAAGGCCTAGAAGGCAACGACCTAGCCATCACTGTTACGTGCCCCACAACATATGAGTGGACACAAGGGCTTTGGTCACGAGTAGAAGGCGCTTCAGTTAAAAAAGAAATTACTAACAAGCATGTGGTTGCCATTGATTATGGTGCCAAACACAACATTTTGCGCTGTTTAGCAGATACAGGTGCAAAAGTAACGGTTGTACCAGCCAACACACCGGCAAACGATATCTTGGCGCTTAAACCCGATGGCGTGTTTTTGTCAAACGGCCCGGGCGACCCGGCAGCCACTGGGAAATATGCTGTGCCCACCATCCAAACACTCATAGAAAACGATATTCCTATCTTTGGCATATGCTTGGGACACCAGCTTTTAGCGCTTTCACTAGGCGCAACCACTCGCAAGATGCACCTCGGTCATCGCGGCGCCAACCACCCTGTGAAAAACCACCTTAACGGTATGGTCGAAATCACATCGCAAAATCATGGCTTTGAAGTGGTTGAAGACAGCTTGCCAGAAGGCGTTAAGGCCACACATAACAGTTTGTTTGATGGATCAAACGAAGGCTTAATGGTAACCGGCAAACCGATCTTCTCGGTGCAGTACCACCCCGAAGCCTCCCCCGGCCCGCAAGACAGCCATTATCTCTTCCACAAATTCGCGGAGATGTTGAAATAAGCAAGCGCCCAAAGCAAGTATAGATAAAATTAAAAAAGCTAGAGAGTAAAAATGCCAAAAAGAACTGACATAAAATCAATTTGCATCATCGGTGCAGGCCCTATCATTATCGGACAAGCGTGCGAGTTTGATTATTCCGGTGCTCAAGCGTGTAAAGCACTTCGTGAAGAAGGGTATCGAATTATTTTGGTCAATTCAAACCCTGCAACGATCATGACAGACCCTGATCTGGCTGATGCCACATATATTGAGCCCATCACACCCGAAGTTGTTGCAAAAATTTTGGAAAAAGAACGCCCCGATGCGCTGCTTCCAACAATGGGAGGGCAAACAGCTCTAAACACAGCCCTAGCATTGGATGAAGATGGAACATTAGAACGTCTCAACATTGAAATGATCGGCGCCACAAAAGATGCCATTGAAAAAGCCGAAGACCGCGAAAAATTCCGCAATTGCATGGACGAGCTAGGCCTCGATTCACCCATCAGCGTTATTGCCCATACACTTGATGAGGCGCGTGAAGCCCTCGAGCAAACAAAGCTTCCTGCAATCATTCGCCCCTCTTTCACATTAGGCGGCACGGGCGGCGGAATTGCCTACAATCTTAATGAATTTGATGAAATCGCAAAAGAAGGCCTTGATGCCTCCCCAACAACAGAAATCCTTGTCGAGGAATGCTTGTTGGGCTGGAAAGAATATGAAATGGAAGTTGTACGCGACAAAAACGACAACGCCATTATTATTTGTTCAATCGAAAATGTTGACCCTATGGGTGTTCATACAGGGGATTCAATCACCGTTGCTCCTGCCCTGACATTGACCGATAAAGAATATCAAATTATGCGAAATGCCTCACTTGCGATTTTGCGTAAAATTGGTGTTGAGACAGGCGGATCAAACTGCCAGTTTGCCATCCAACCTGACACAGGGCGCATGATTGTCATTGAAATGAACCCACGTGTGAGCCGGTCATCCGCATTAGCATCGAAAGCTACAGGATTTCCGATTGCTAAAATTGCCGCAAAACTTGCCGTTGGCTACACTCTGGACGAGCTAACAAACGATATTACAGGCGGCAAAACACCCGCCTCGTTTGAGCCAACCATTGACTATGTCGTGACAAAAATTCCACGCTTTGCCTTTGAAAAATTCCAAGGCGCGGACAATAATTTGTCGACAGCCATGAAGTCAGTAGGTGAAGCCATGGCCATTGGTCGCAACTTTGAAGAATCTATGCAAAAAGCATTGCGTTCGCTAGAAAAAGACTTGAGCGGCTTTGACGAACTACCAATCGGTGACCCATCAAAGGAACAAAAAACACCTCACCCAGATCAAATTCGCGCCGTATTGGCAAAGGCCACACCGCAACGAATTCTCTACATTGCACAAGCCATGCGCCTAGGCATGAGCTTGGACGATATTCACGCCATCACAAAATATGATCCATGGATTTTGGAACGCATACAAAACATCGTAAATACTGAAAAACATGTGAAAGACAATGGCTTGCCCAAAACACCCGAAGAGTGGGTCAGCGTTAAACGACTAGGATTTGCGGATAAACGTTTGGGCGACATCGTCGGTGTTTCAGAAGAAAAAGTCCGTAAAGCACGTGTGTCTCATAACATTCACCCCGCATATAAACGCGTTGATACATGCTCGGCAGAAATCCCATCTTTGACGCCATACATGTACAGCACTTATGAAGGGAACGGCCTCAATCCTGTGCGCAGCGAAATTGAACACTCTGACAAAGAAAAAATTGTCATTCTTGGTGGCGGGCCAAACCGTATTGGGCAAGGTATTGAGTTTGATTATTGCTGTGTGCATGCAGCATACGCGCTCAAAGATGCCGGCTTTGAAACTATCATGGTGAATTGTAACCCAGAGACCGTTTCAACTGACCCTGAAACAGCCAATCGCTTATACTTTGAACCATTGACCGAAGAAGACGTGATTGAGCTTATCCACGCCGAAAACCAAAAAGGCCCCATCAAAGGTGTCATCGTACAGCTTGGGGGACAAACGCCGTTGAAACTCGCCGATCGGCTACAAAAGGAAGGGATTAAAATCCTTGGGACAAGCACAGATGCCATAGACCTTGCCGAGGACCGCGAGCGTTTCCAAAAACTAATCAATAAGTTAAAGCTGAGACAACCGCCAAACGCTTTGGCATCGTCAGCCGAAGAAGCCATCAAACAAGCCGAAGAACTGGGCTTCCCCCTCGTCCTTCGCCCCTCTTATGTTTTGGGTGGCGCAGGTATGGAAATTGTCCATAACATGGAAAGCCTCAAAAAATATGTAAGAAACGCGGTGCGCGTATCGGGTGCCAACCCTGTTCTTCTTGATCGCTACCTCAAAGAAGCCATTGAAATTGACGTTGATGCCATATGCGATGGTAAAAAAGTTTATGTTGCAGGAATCATGGAACATATTGAAGAGGCTGGAATCCACTCAGGTGACAGTGCCTGTGTGTTACCGCCTCACTCGCTTCCATATAAAACAGTCCGCGAGCTGGAAAAACAGACAGAAAAACTTGCGCTAGCCCTTAAAGTAAAGGGCCTCATGAATGTACAATTTGCTTGTAAGCGCAACCGTGACACAGGCGAATATGATATTCACATCATTGAAGTAAACCCTCGTGCCTCACGAACAGTCCCCTTTCTTGCAAAAGCCACAGGCACTCCTGTTGCCAAAATTGCAGCCCGTGTGATGGCGGGGGAAACGCTGGCTAGCTTTGAGGCTAGAGGTGTCTTGAAGGGCATGAGCGCCGATCATGTGGCCGTTAAAGCCCCTGTGTTTCCGTTCAACCGCTTCAACGGTGTTGACCCTCTCTTAGGGCCCGAAATGAAATCGACAGGTGAAGTCATGGGCCTTGATAAGGACGTCGCCCAAGCCTTCCTTAAATCCCAGCTCGGCGCAGGCACGTTCCTTCCTCAATCGGGTACTGTGTTCTTATCGGTTAAAGACAGCGATAAGGAAGAAATAGTCAATATTGCAAAAGACCTCGCCGCGATGGACTACAAATTAGTGGCCACAGGCGGAACTTGTAAACATCTTAGCCAACATGGCGTTGAAGTCTCGCGTATTAACAAAGTGATGGAAGGCCAACCGCACGTCGTCGATGCTATCATCAATGGTCAAATTGACTTTATGATCAACACTACAAAAGGGCCACAAGCCATTACAGACTCGATGAGTATTCGACGTAATGCGTTAATGAACAAGATCCCATACTACACGCTTATTTCCGCGGCAAAGGCAGGTGTTCAAGCCATTCGCGCGCAAAAATCAAAAGACATCAGCGTTGCCCCGCTACAGGATTATTTCGCACAAGGCGATACAAGCGACATTGATGATGTAGCTTAAGAGCGCTAAAGCTTATTTTCAGGATCTTTTACAATGGGCTGTTGATGGTCGTCGGCACTAGGATAGAGGCGTCTATCTTCAGCTAATATAGCGTATGATTTCTCACGAAGTTCACGCGCTTGTTTTGTTAGCTCACTTTCAACTTCTTGAGGCGGCTCAGTCGCTTCAAAATGCCGCTTCAAAAATGCTGTGGCTTTGTTGTAAACCTTACTAATTTTGTTCATAATTTTATATCCTCAAAAGATACAATAACAAAAAAAAACATAAAAATATGTAAAATTAACAATTATTGTTTTTTATCAAAATGATACCCCGTTGCAACGTCCAAGATAGCGCCACCCTCCCCACCCCTAGAATAGACGCATGAAAATGTTAGCTCTTTATAGCAATATAACGACAAAATCTTTCCCTTGACCAAAAACCAGAAGGCTTTTAATGTTATAGATATTAAAAAGATAATAATCTTTAGTAACTTTCATCAAAACATATACGAGTTAAAAAAATGGAAAAATTTCCAACTACACCTAATGGTCATAAAGAACTAACAGACGAGCTGAACAACTTGAAATCAGTCGAGCGACCAGAGGTAATTGCCGCAATTGCAGAAGCCCGTGAACATGGTGATTTGTCAGAAAACGCCGAATATCATGCCGCGCGCGAGCGCCAAAGCTTCATTGAAGGCCGTATCAAAGAGCTTGAAGCGGTACTCTCAAAAGCTGAAGTCATCGACTTCACTCAGTTTTCAGGCGACGTCGTAAAATTTGGCGCAAAAATTGAAATCGTTGATGAAGAAACAGACGTTGAGAAAACAATACAAATTGTTGGTCAGTATGAATCAGATGCAGAAACAGGCAAAATTTCTCTAACTTCGCCTGTTGCGCGTGCACTCATTGGTAAAAGCGTCGGGGACAGCGTGAGCGTTGCCACACCTAAGGGGAAAACTGACTACGAAATTTTGTCAGTCTCTTATAAAGCGTAATATTGCACTAAGCTATTTTAAGAAATCTATTAAAGGTCTATTGGCACGCCGGGCTTTGACTTACTTGCGCGGATAGATAGTGACGATTTAACAGCAGATACATTAGATAGGGCTGTCAGCTGATTGGTTAAAAATAGCTGATAATCATCCCAATCACGCGCCACAACTTTTAACAAAAAGTCTGTATCACCTGTTAGCATCCAGCACTCGCGCACACATTCCCAATTGGCGCACGCCTCTTCAAAGGCTGCCAAGTCCGTGTCTGCGTGACTTTCTAATTTTACCTTTGCAAAAATTGTCACACCATAGCCAAGTGTTTTGTGGTCTAACTCTGCATGATAGCCCTTTATGAGCCCCGCTTCTTCTAGTGCGCGTACGCGACGTAGGCATGGAGGGGCAGAAATTCCTGCTTCTTTTGCCAAATCCACATTGCTCATGCGGCCATTACTTTGTAAATTTCTAAGAATCTTACGATCAATTTTATCCAGTTTTATACGTGCCATATCTAATATCTTCCCTAATAGAATAGACATGATATAAAGAGAGGAATAAGAATGCGCAAGCCTTTATTTATCAATAGTTTTATATAAGAAAAGATGCATAAAAAGAATCCTGAAGAGAATCAAAAAATAAATCAGCCTCCGACATGCTGGATTGTTACCGAAGGCATCAAGGGAACAGAAAACCAATGTATTGGTGTTGCCGAAATGCTTAACGTAGATCCTGTCGTAAAAACAGTGTCCTTAAATCAACCGTGGCTGAGCTTGTCGCCTTATTTAGGCTTTGAAATGGAGCGCACCTTTTCAGGTGACGATCTTAGCCCTCCGTATCCAGATCTGCTGATTACAGGCGGGCGAAAAGCCATAGCCGTTAGCCGTTATATTCGTAAAAAAAGCAACGGTCGTACAAAAACGCTTCACATGCTAGATCCCAAGATATCAACCAGACATTTTGACCTTGTCGCAATACCCGAGCATGACAAGCGCCGCGGTAAAAACGTGATCGTCACAAAAGCCACCCCCAATCGCGTTAGCGTCAAAACATTACAAGCAGGTAAAATCGAGTTTGGCTCATTCAGCGCCCTGCCCTCACCACGAATTGCCGTTATGATCGGCGGGAATAGCGCGGTCTATGATTTTGATATGAACACAGCCAAGAAATTGGTTCATGACCTAAAAACATTACAAGGTACACACCAAGCAAGCCTGATGATTACTATGTCACGGCGCACTCCCACACAGATTGCTCAATTTATTCAAGAGGCCTTGCAAGAAAATGACAATGTCTACATTTGGGACGGCGAAGACCCCAACCCTTACTTTGGCTTTTTGGCGTGGGCCGATATTATTCTTGTCACAGCTGACAGCACATCTATGCTTTCTGAAAGTTGCACGACAGGAAAACCCACATATATGGTGCCGCTAAAAGCTAAAAAACGGTTGGGTCGAATAAAAACCCTACAAAACAACCTAATAAAGCATGGCGGCTTGCGTATTTTTGACGGTAAAATCGAACAATGGCGATATAAGCCCCTAAATGATTCACAGATCGTTGCAAACGAAGTTAAAAAACGGTTGTCAGAACTTTTTTAATCCGTAAAGTCATTTTTTATGAGTACAGAAAATAATAATAAAGAAATTAAGACGAAAGTTTTAATCATTGGTTCAGGCCCAGCGGGCTATACAGCAGCAATTTACGCCGCACGTGCAAATTTGAAACCCGTGCAAGTTTTGGGGCTTGAGCCTGGCGGACAGCTAATGATCACAACCGAGGTAGAAAACTTCCCTGGTTTTGCCGAAGTGATTCAAGGCCCATGGCTTATGGAACAAATGAAGGGTCAGGCCGAGAATGTTGGCACAGAGATGATCCACGACCTTATCACTGATGTTGACCTCACAAAAACTCCATATGTTTGTAAAGGTGATGGGGGAACAACGTATATTGCAGACACCATAATTATATCAACAGGTGCAAAGGCTCGTTGGCTAGGCCTTCCTGCGGAAAAAAGGTTCCGTGGTCTTGGCGTGTCGGCTTGTGCGACATGTGATGGATTCTTCTTCCGTGGTAAAGACGTTGCCGTCGTTGGTGGTGGTAACTCTGCTGTTGAAGAAGCCCTCTTCCTGACTAATTTTGCAAACAAAGTCACCCTCATACACCGACGTGATACACTTCGTGCAGAAAAAATGATGCAGGACCGATTATTTGCAAATGAAAAGATTGAAGTCCTTTGGGATACTGTCGTCACTGACATCAAAGGCGTTGCTCATGGCGAAGAAGGAACACCAGGCATGACAGGGCTAAAAATCAAAAATATCAAAACAGACACCGAGAGCGAAATTGATGTTGACGGTATGTTTGTTGCCATTGGTCACGACCCTGCAACTGAGCTATTTAAAGGTAAACTGGATATGGACGATGAAGGCTACCTCATCACCAAGCCAGATTCGACACAAACATCTCTGGATGGTGTTTATGCCGCAGGCGATGTAAAGGACAAGGTCTATCGTCAAGCCGTCACAGCCGCAGGTATGGGCTGTATGGCCGCCCTTGAAGCCGATAAATACATCGCAGCATTAGAGGCAAACGAGCGAAAAACTGACGCGGCATAACGTAACCGCATGAAAGCACAACCTATATGGATTGGGACAAGCTAAAAGCATTTTACACTGTCGCACAAGCTGGAAGCTTTACGCATGCCGCAGATCAACTACGCCTTACACAGCCCTCAATCTCACGTAAAATAAGTGCCCTTGAACAAGAGCTTAAAACACCTCTTTTTCATCGTCATGCCCGTGGGCTTGTTCTCACCGAACAAGGCGAGCTTCTATGCAATACAGTTGAAGGCATTTTTACAAAACTGTCTGATGTCGAACAAACAATTAAATATTCAAAAAACAACGAAGAAGGCCCGCTAAGCATTACCGCCTCTGAGATGGTTACACAAACTTGGCTCTACCCTATTTTGCCAGAGTTCATCAAACGTTACACAAAGATCAATCTTAATATTTTAGAGACAGACCGGGTTTTAAACTTAGATAAACGCGAAGCTGATGTCGCTATACGTCTTTTTAACCCTAAACAGCAAGACCTCATTCAAAAGAAATTACGAGACATACATTTCCGTCTTGTCGCCTCAAAAGAGTACATAGAAAAACATGGCCGTCCCGAGACAATAAAAGACTTAAAAGATCATAACATCATCGCTTATCCAAATGGTATCCCTACCCCGTTTCCCAAACCCAATTGGCATTTGGACACAGCAGATATAGACATTAACAACCATCCTAAAACACTATTATCCAGCTCGTTTATCGGCACATTGTCCTTTATTAAATCAGGATGTGGTATTGGAACAATAAATCAATTTGCCATTGATCAAGATCCTAATCTCGAAGTGATTATGCCTGATCTATTCTATCATCATGTCGAAGCCTTTTTCGTGTTCGCGCAAGAACAAAAAAACGCAAAAAGAATCATGTTACTGAGAGATTTTCTTCTAGAGAATATGAAGGCGTAAACGCGTTTGTTACTTCAAATCCAAGAACACGCGGTACATCGCGCTGTCTTTGTTTGGCTTGATTTTACCAGTTCCAACAACAGATGCTGAGCGAGCAAGCGATATTGCCACAACGTAGCCCTGATTGCCTTGCGGCGTAATCGTTGCGTTTTTAACCAACTTCAGCTTTTCGATTTTAGCCAAAGATAATGAGGCTGTTTTAGCTGTTGGGAAAAATAAAGATAAAATATTTTCTTGATTGTCTAGGTCGTAAGAAAAATCCATAACCTCTGACAATTCAAAAACAAGCCTTGTTTTACCTGCGCTAGATGATCCTCTCGCGTTAGCAATCGTCAGTGGCCCGAAATTATTAGGTGTTCTGGCTTTTGCATATGTCTTTGTTGGTTGCGGTGCAGGAGATTTTGCAACCGTCTTAGTCTGTGCTGCGGTCGGTGCCGGTGCTGGCGCCGGTGCTGGCGCAGGAGTGGTAAATACCGCAGGATCCTGATTAACAAGTGTTTCTAATTGTTCAACTAGATTTTGTATATCTGATTCTATTTCAACTAGGCGTTCAATTGATGGGGCAATGCCCGCCAGATAGTCGTTCATATTTTGAACAGAGCGTTCTAAGCGGTCGAATCGCTTATCATCGTTGCGAATCTTTTCTTCAAATAAGTTTTCAACGTTTAGGCCCTTAGAGGCAAAAGACGAAACCGCACCCTCGCGCATCAAATTTTCAGGCGGAGACATATTGCCTTTTGCCGAACCTATCGATGTTTTGGGTGTGTCAGTAGAAAAGCCCTCAGATCTAGACGCAGTCTTAGCAACAGAACGCGCATCATTCACGTTAATGTCACCTTCCATTTTAATCCTACGAACCTCACCACTTGACGTTTCTGGCGCACTAGAAGACGCACCCGTCGCAGGACTACATGACGTAAGCAGTAAAGCACTACCACAAATGAGCGCGGACAATAAAAAAGCCCCTGTAGAACCTTCCTTTGTTTCTGCGCAGCGCTGCTTACAATTTAGTTTCATATAGTTACGTGTCCATGCCGAATCGGCAAATAGATAGTTGACGTCTTTAAATACGCTAGAAGCTAAAACGTTAAAGGTCAATTTAGCTTTCAAAATCAACTGTTAAAGAGTGGGGATAACATTATCTTTCAATAAGAACCTCGTCAAAAACAGTTCCTTTCGTACGATCATTACCATTATCAATATACTTCAAACGTATAGCCCCTGCGCCTTGTGGTATATATTTAAGAGGTAAAGTCGCATAACGTTGTGTGATATCAGTAAAAATATTCATGTTATCAATATAGCCAATGCGTTCAGCCTCATCGTACCCTGCAGGCTCCCATAAAACTTCCAAAGATCCAATTGTGCTTGTATCACCAATGCGCTTAACAGTTGCGGCCAACTCAGGCTTACCGCTTTCACCAACAGGTATAATACGAGGACTTTCTATGCGTGCCACAGAGCGCTCCAACTCTCCATGACGCACAACCACAGGAATAGAGACCCCAACATTCATGCTCATGCTAATTCTCATCCCTTGTTCTGGTTCTTCATTGCTTTGATTAGCGAATCGTAAAGCCTTAACATGAAATCTGTACTCACCATCTGGTAAATCAGCTGGTTTACGAAGAGACAGTCTGATCTTCTGGCGTCCATCTGCAGGCAATGTAAATTGACGCGGAGAAAACCTTACAATTTTTTCTGGATCAAAATTTTCATCTAGAGGCGCTTCTAGTGATGTATATGAACCATCTTCATTTTGACGCATTGAAACCAAATCAACACGAAACGTACCAGGCTCATTAAAGAGGTTAAGGATCGTTATCTCCGCACCGTGTCCGCGTGCATCCATAACAATTTTACGTGGAATAACGTCAATACGAGCGTGTGCAAACGCCGGAAACAAAACAAGACAAATAGATAAGATAGATAAAAAACGATTCATAAAGGGCCTCTCACATTTAAAAACGCTAGAATTACAAACATAGTATATCGGAATTTCAGAAAATAAAAAACCCCGCGAGAGCTAATCTCGCGAGGTTCTTCAAATTATTATTTACAATATCTTAGTATGAAAAGACTACGTCAAATCCACCAGCGTATGCACCATCGCCGTATGCAACTGATGGGTCAACTGTTGTGATTGAGGCACCGATATCAAGTGTGTTTGTACCACCACCGAAAGCGCTGTCAAATGTCACTGTGAATGGTGTGGCTGCTGTACGAGCTGTGTCACCACCACCATTGTAACTAGTTTGGAAACCAGCCAATGTGAATGAGTCTGTACCATCTGTTGGGTCTACAACGTTGTTAATCTCAACGTTAATTGCAACACCGTCAGCACCATCTGCTACTGTGATTTGAGCCGCTGTCGCTGCTGTGTCATCCACGATCGCGATACGTGCACCACCACCTGTTGATGTAGGTACGCCCATTACGCCGTCTGTTCCAACTGATACAGACGCTGTTTGACCTGTGTCACCAACAGCCGCTACTGTACCGAAGTTCATATCAGATGCTGCAGCAAGTGTTAGAGAGTTAAGAACAGTTACATCAGCTGTGATTGGCTGTGTTTGTGCAAGCGCTGTGCCTGCCGTCAATGTCAAGGCAGCTGTCGCCACCGTAAGAATTTTTGTTGTTTTAGTAAAAGTCATGTTTTGGTCTCCTTCCAAAGGTTTTAATTTAACATTTTTACGCAGTGTCATCCTGAATACGTAGAAACATATTAGTGATATATAACATACTTATAAAAGTTAATAAATCATTAACTTCCTAAAAATACTTCATGTATTTTATGTTTGCAACACACAAATACCCTTCCATATTTTCACGTCTGCTACACCCTATGTTTTAATGATACAATTCTAAATCCTAAAATATTGCTAAGATTTTAAGAAAATCGTATACTTATTTTTATCTTGGGGATTTCTCCCCTCATATCACGGCTTAAAAATCCTGTGCAACCATGCACTTATGAAAGTTAGAGACTATAGTGAGCTCGGCGAAAAAACATATTAATATGCTCTTCGCCTCCACATGCGTGGGGGTGCTTATTTATGCGTCATCCAGCTCGATTTCTCACGCTAACACACTTTCAAACGCGCAATTAAAAGGCTTGGCCTCCAGCTTCCTAACCCGCATCGGACCTAGCTTTGAAGCCGAAAAAAGCACCACAAAACAAGATGCACTAGACCGCATATTAAGCCAAATTCCTGATGGGGAAATATTAATATTGCGCCCCCTTGCAGGAGAACTGCTATATGATCTTGATATTATGGCGATCAAACAAAAAGAGGGCATATTTTTATCCTTTTATGATTTTATTTCTGTGTTTGAATTCCCCATTACTTATGATTCGGAAAGTCACGATGCTTTTGGATGGTTTTTACGAGAGGATTGGAATTTTTCTCTAAATTATGATGAAAAACAGGTCATATCGAAAGAAAAAGTCATCCCCATCTCTGAGCAAGACATTTATATGGACGGTACAGAACTGTATGTAAAAGAATCCGCTATGGAAGAATGGTTCAACATGGCATACGATGTTGACCTCTCCCAACAATATATAAAAATTTACAGTGACTACCCCCTTCCTCAAGTCGCCCAATATAGCCGTCAAAAAAGGGAAGAACAAAAAGCACGAAACGCTCGCTTTGCGCGCCTACCTCGTAAAGACGTTAAATACGATAACTTTGACATCAACCTTGCCGACCTTACACTCCGCTCAGCCATTTCAATGCCAGGAGACGGAGATTTAACAAAGCGAAACAGCGCCTCGCTAGCGCTTGAAGGGGAAACCCTACAACACAGCGCCTACCTTCTTGCCAATACGGACAATCAAGAAGGGCTCAACACTGTGATTGCCCGTATTAAAAAAGAATCTGACGAACCTGATCTTTTAGGTCCCTTAAAAGCACGCTCTTACACAATTGGTGATGCCAACACAGCTGAAATCCCCCTCACTGGATTTACAGGCCAAGAGCTTGGCGTAAACATCAGTAACAACCCCCTTCAAAATTCAGACTTTGAAACAACACAAATTGAGGGGGATGCTCTTCCCGGATGGGATGTCGAGCTTTATAGAAACGGCGGGCTTGTATCTTCTGTGACAGTTGACAATACGGGTCGTTACCTCTTCGAAAATATTCAACTATTTGGTGGAGACAATACATTTGAGCTTTTCTTTTATGGACCACAAGGTGAGATCAGAACCGACAATGTAAATATTCCCGTCAGCCAAGCGCTGCTCTCAACACAAGACAAAACCTATGAATTTTCAGCCTCATTATCAGACAAGCGAACCTACAGGTCTCAAGAAGAAGACGATCCAGACTATGGAACCGCCCACATTTCAGGACGCTATAATTTCTTTTTAGGCGACGCACTGTCGTACGCAGGTTTTCGCTCGAGACAAGTGAACGACGAAAACAAAATGTTTCTTGCCGCTGGTGTGACGAAAATTATTGGCCCCACAATAGTAGATGTAAATACGGCCGTTGATAATGACGGTGAAGCCGCAGCCGAAATTATTGGGCGTGCTGAAATTCTGGGCTGGGACACGGCCCTTTCAAATGAGTTTAGAACTGATGAATTCACAACAGACGAATCAACAGATCCACAAGTGATAAATACATCCCTAAACCTGAACCGTAAAATCATCCCCCCAGTTGGAGACCGCGCCAACATCGCCGCACGGTTCAGCCATATTGAAACAGCCTCAGGGACTACCACAGATCAACAACGTTTAAATTATAGCCACAATTTCGGACGCTTAAATATAAGCAACACATTTTTAAACGAACAGCGCACAGGCCTCGATGACCGCATGAGCGACACGCTGGCAATGCGCTATAACTACGGAAAATATTTACTGCGCGGCGGGGTCACGTATGACATCAAACCAGACTCAGAAGTAGATCGCTATTTTTCACAAATTAACTACCGCCCCACCAGCAAGCTAAATGCGGATCTGAGCATTGACCACCAGCCCTTTTTAGACCTGACTGAAGGCAGGCTGAATGTTAGCTATATACATGACAAGGTCCGAATTTCACCATATCTAAGCGTCGATACAGATAACGATGTGATTGCCGGACTTAACCTCAATAGCTCACTCATTCACGATGATCGTTATGACGCGCCCATCATCACAAGCGACCGCCTTATCGGAAAAGGTCTTGTTTCTACATTTGTGTTTCATGACAAAGATGGCGACATGGTGTTTAACAATGACGATGAAGCTTTGCCCGAAGTCATTGTCGAAAGTGTTAATGTTAAACGTCGTGAGACCACCGATGAACAAGGTCGTGCGCTCATTAAAAATTTACCCGAGGCAACGGTTACCGACATCCAGATTGATGCCTCCACACTGCCAGACCCATACATGATCCCCGCATTTGATGGAAACTCTATTTTTCCACGCGGTGGTGACATCATAAATATGGACTTTCCCGTTCATCTTGCTGGCGAAATTGACGGTACCGTTACTGTGAAAAACCAAGATGAGTCATATGATCGTGTTCGCCTCATGGAAATCCAGCTCATTCCCATGTCAGGAAATAAAGAAATAAAAACTGCAAAAACAGCAGGAGACGGATTTTTCGTGTTTTCACAAGTCCCCCCTGGTGATTATTTGCTAACCCCCTCTTACGAAGACTTGAAAGCACGCGAACTAGGCCAGCCAACACCACAACGCGTAAGCATTGGATACGATGGCACCGTTTTATATGGGCAAAATATTGAACTCTCAAAATCTATTCCGCCAACACCATTTAAATCAAACGCAAATGGCAGCGGCACCTATGTGCTCAACATCGGAAAACAGGGCGTATCAAAACTATCTTCCCTCATAGGAAAGCTTATGACACGTCGCACAGCAACACCCTTAATGCGCGATCTTACGCCTGTTGATGGTGATGCCGGTCAAAAACGCTACACAACACCGACAGGTACTCTAAAGGAAAGCTTTGAGCGGTGCCAAATGCTAATTCAAAACAATACGCCATGTGAAATTGAACAAGCGATGCTGTCGCAAAAATAAGTTTTAAATATAATAATTCGCACAATACCTATTAAATATGCTAAGATTACTGCTTAAGTTACATTTAAGACTTGATCTTATCGGCTTGGGCCGTTAATAACACATATAAATAATTTAGATGCTCTTGAAAGGGGTGATATTTTGGTAAGCGTAAACGTACGTGAAAATAACGTAGAACAAGCTCTTCGTGTCTTGAAGAAGAAAATGCAGCGTGAAGGAATCTTCCGTGAAATGAAACAACGTAAAGACTTCGAAAAGCCTACAGAAAAGCGTAAGCGTCAAAAGGCAGAAGCTGTCCGTCGCTGGCACAAAGTGCAACGTAAATTAAGAGATAAGCTCTAATTTACTTACAAAATATCTAGAATTTCAAAAGCCATGTGTTCATCTCATGGCTTTTTTATTTGTTTTAGGATATACTTAAATAAAACGAAACGGGGTCTAGAATGATTAAAAATTTAAAAATGGGCGCCCTCGCCCTATCTCTTATATTTATTTCAAATGTATCTCACGCAGCCGATATTGTTGAAGGGCTGTGGCTTATTGAAAATAAGCGAGCAGTTATTGAAATCAAAGAATGTGACAAAGGCATTTGCGGAGACATTTATTGGCTGACACATGATGCCAGAAAATTCGATTCATCAAATCCAGACGAAAGCCTAAGAAACCAGCCTCTTTGTGGACTACGAATTCTTTGGGGATTTGATAAAATTCGAGAAGGCAAATGGGCTAATGGTCGTATATACAAGGCTGATGAGGGCGACGTATATCGCGCGCTCGTACATTCCATTGACGAGGACACATTGAAAGTACGTGGATTTGTGGGCGTTCCAATGTTTGGAGAAACACAAATTTGGAGCCGCGTAACAGACTTCAATTACGATCGTTGCGAAAACTAACAGAAAGAAGCACGTTAAAGGTCAAGCGTTTGTCTGACAAGCTCTTGATAATCGCGAACCCACCGTGCTTCACTGTCTGATAACATTGACCACTCAATAAGCTTTTCATCTAATGGCACCATAGTAATGGTTTCAAATCCTAATAATGGGCGGCCATCTTCAAGCGTCTTACCTGTATCAATGACCACAAGTAAGGATTCAATACGTATACCAAATTCTCCTGCTTTGTAATATCCAGGCTCGTTTGAAATAATCATCCCTACCTTGAAAGGGTCATTACATCGTGGCGAGATGGATGTTGCTTCTTCATGCACAGATAGATAGCAGCCAACACCGTGGCCCGTGCCATGCCCATAATCTAAGCCCTCTTCCCAAAGCGCTTTACGCGCCAAAAGATCGATTTGTGCGCCTGTTGTGCGCTCTGGAAATACTGCAGTCGCCACAGCAATATGCCCCTTTAAAACAAGCGTGAATGCATGCTTTTGCGCCTGTGTGGGCGCGCCATTTAATGCCACTGTTCGTGTAACATCCGTCGTGCCTTCAACATATTGACCACCACTATCAATGAGCAATAATCCCTGCCCTTTAATCGGCAGACTACTCTCATCGCTTACACGGTAGTGAACAATGGCTCCATTTTCCGCCCACCCGACAATGGCAGGAAAGCTCAAATCCTCAAGCGCGCCGGTTTCGGCACGGCACGCATTCAGTTTTTGATCTACGATCATCTCCGTAAGTGTCCCTTTTGGCGCCTCGTCTTCTATCCATTTTAACGCCTTGGTCAACGCGCGCCCATCGCGAATATGAGCCGCCTTCATGCTTTCAATTTCTTGAGGCGTCTTTTGCGCTCTTATATCAATACAAGGGTCTTTTGAGTTGATAATTTCACACGTCCCATCATCTAACGCATTGAAAAAAGCAATCGGCGCCCGTTTAAAATCAAGCCCCACGCGCTCCACTTCACTCAATTGCGCCAGCTCCTTTGCAAGGGCATCTGGCGCATGAACACGAACGCTTTGCCCCAAATAAGGAACCACATCCTCTAATAGACGCGCCTCATCGATAAACCAGTCTACACTGGCATCTTGATGTATAATTGCATATGACAAGGGAAGCGGTGTACATGACACATCACTGCTTCGTACATTCAAAACCCATGCAATTGATTGGGGATCAGACAAAACAAAAGCATCTAATTCATGCGCCTTCAGTTGATCGGCAACCAGCGCTTTTTTTTCATGGGCACTGCGCCCTACAATTGTATCATCATGAAGAAACACAGGCTGGGACGGTGCATTAGGGCGATCGTCCCATATACAATCTATTAAATTTTCAGGCACAGCCTTTAAACAAATCCCAAATTTTTCCCACGCGCTAATTTCTGCATGTGTATGTAGCCACGGATCATAGGCAATTACATCACCCTGATTTGTGTTGTCGCTCAACCACTGGCCAATACTCGTGTCTTGACTGCTTCCGATGTCATAAAGCGCGCTATCCACTTCTTTTTGAATTTGAATCGTATACCGGCTGTCGGTCATTGCAACGGCGCTATCTTTTAAAATGATCGCAGCGCCTGCCGAGCCGTTAAATCCACTAATCCAGCGCAACCGTTGTGCACATTCAGGGATATACTCCCCCATAAACGCATCCGTTTGTGGAACAACAAAGCCATCAAGCGTTTCGCGAGACATTAGGGCTCTTAATTTTTCTAATCGTTTTGCACGCATTTGCAAAAGCTCTTTCTGTTTTTATGGACAAATCTTTACTAACGTGGATAGTATGATAGCACTACACAATGAACACAAGAGGTCACATGTTAAATAACTCAGAATGGAAACCTGTTCGTAAAGCCGTCTTCCCCGTGGCAGGAATGGGAACACGCTTTCTCCCTGCCACAAAAGTCATGCCCAAGGAGATGCTCCCTCTTGTCGATCGGCCCTTAATCCAACACGCAATGGAAGAGGCTAAGGCCGCAGGAATTGAAGAATTTATTTTTGTAACAGGTCGTCAAAAAGAAATGCTGGAAGAGCATTTTGACTACCAGCCAGAATTACAGCGCACATTAGAAGCACGCGGCAAAACAGACCTCCTTGAAAAAGTTCGTGAAAGCGAGCTTAGCGAAAGCCAGCTCTTCCTAACGCGCCAAGCCCGCCCACTGGGTCTTGGACACGCCATATGGTGTGCCCGAAAGCTTGTTGGAAACGAGCCTTTTGCCGTGCTTCTACCCGACGATGTTATATTGTCTGACACCCCCTGCATGAAACAAATGATCCATCAATATAACCAAACAGGTGGAAACATGCTGGCCGTCATGGACGTCCCACTAGAAGACACCTCCAAATACGGTGTCCTTGATGTAGAAAGCGACGATGGAACAATTGCAAAAGTCAAAGGCATGGTTGAAAAGCCAGCCCCTGAAGATGCCCCATCTACCCTTTCTGTGATTGGACGCTACATACTTCAACCACAAATTTTTGACCAGCTATCTAAATTTGAAACGGGTGCTGGTGGAGAAATACAACTCACAGATGCCATTGCCAAGTTCATAGGAAATCAGCCGCTAAATGGTTTCCGTTATAAGGGGCAGCGCTATGACTGCGGATCTCGCGAAGGGTTCATTGAGGCAAATATTGCATTTAGCCTGCAAGACCCCGTCATTGGTGAATCTGTGCGAAACATGGTACAAAAATATGCACAACAAGTTCAAACGAAAGTCGCATAGGGCAAAACTATGACAGATTACAGCCACACCCCTCATAATTTTAATCCTTCAATACTTCGCGAATATGACATCCGCGGAATAGTCGACGAAAACATCACAGATAAAGATGCCTTTGCTATTGGTTGTGCTTTTGGCACCATGGTGCGTCGCCGGGGTGGCAAAAAGGTTGCTGTCGGATATGATGGCCGCGAAACATCTCCTCTTTATGCTGATGCGGTCACGCAAGGCCTTATCTCTGTTGGAATTGATGTCACCAGTGTAGGACTTGGCCCCTCTCCTATGTTGTATTTCACTGTAAAGTCACTCAAACTTGATGGCGGTGTGATGATTACAGGGTCTCACAACCCATCAAATTATAATGGCTTTAAACTTAGCTTTTTAAACGAATCTGTTTATGGCGATCTTGTCCAAGAGGTCGGTCGCATTGCCGCCAAAGCTGATTACGAGGACGGAATTGGCTCTAAAACGGCCATAGACATTAGCAATGCTTATATCAAACGCGTCTTGCAAGATCTTGATTGTGATAAAGAGTTCACAATTGTATGGGACAACGGTAATGGTGCGGCTGGTAACCTTTTAAAGCGCCTCACAAAAGAAATTCCTGGCACACACCATCTTCTCTATGAAGACGTAGATGCCACATTCCCTAATCACCACCCAGACCCCACGGTCGACAAAAATCTTGCCGATTTGATTGATAAAGTCGCACAAACGAACGCCGATTTTGGAATTGCGTTTGATGGAGATGCCGACCGCATCGGTGTTGTAAATGACAAGGGCGAAATATTACGTTGTGATATTTTAATGGCACTGTATGCGCGTGATGTCCTCAAAACGCACCCTAACGCCTCTATCGTTGGTGATATCAAATGTTCAAAAGTCATGTTCGATGAAATTGAAAAACTTGGTGGGAACGCCGTTATGTGGAAAACGGGCCATTCACTCATCAAAACAAAAATGGCAGAGCTCAAAGCCCCCCTTGCAGGAGAGCTGAGCGGACATATTTTCTTTGCAGATAAATACTACGGTTATGATGATGCGCTTTATTGCTCGATACGCCTCATTAATGCTATTGCCCACAGTGGAAAGACACTGTCTGAAATGACAGCGCACATGCCAGTCCTTCATAGCACGCCAGAGATTCGCTTTGATGTCGATGAGGCAACCAAATTTGAAAATATTGACACCCTTGTAGAAAACGTTAAACAAACGGCCTCCGATGAAATAAAGGTCAATGATATTGACGGCGTCCGAGTATCAACCGCTGATGGCTGGTGGCTTGTGCGCGCTTCAAACACACAAAACGCATTGACCGCTCGTGCCGAGGCGACCAGCCCACAAGGTTTAGAACGTCTCAAAACTATGATCCAAGATCACGTCAAAAGAATTGGGTACAGCGTTCCGTTTGAGTAAGCCTTCTTAAAAACGTACATTGTTTTGCGATTAAAAATCATTGTGCTATGGTTGGTGCGAACCAAACCCAAGATGTTTAAAAGGCTTACATGTTATGAAAGAAACCACCCTCCTCCTCGAAATGCTGGCATCACGCATTTGTCACGATCTGATCAGTCCTGTCGGCGCCATCCACAATGGTATTGAGTTTTTAGAGGAAATGGGCGCCGATGCGCTAGACGATGCCATCGGTTTGATGCAACACTCAGCCCTTCAATCAACTGTAAAGCTTAAAACATTCCGCCTCGCTTATGGCGCAGGGGGGCGTGATCCATCTGTTAGTGCAGAAGATGTTTATAACGCGATTAGGGAATACACTGCCCTTGATGGTAAAATCACGCAGGAGTGGGATCCTCATGGCTCAATCACTGACATCGATAATGACGGATTTTCAAAAATACTTATGGGCACGTTGCTGCTTGCCACAGAAGTTCTTATCAAAGGGGGAACCCTATCCGTTGAAACAGGCGATGATTGTTTAGCGCGTGTCATTGCAAAAGCTGATGATTTTATTCTGCGCGAAAGCATTATAGAGGCATTAAACGGGGAAACTGACGCTAACGATATTGACCCTCGTAGCGTAACGGCCTATCTACTGGGTCTCAACGCGAGAGACTTGGACATGAATGTTGAAATCGAGCCAAGCGACAGCCAAATAGCATTTAAAATAACCCAGTAAACGATAAAAAACACACATAGATAAAATCATGACTGACATCATCAAAGACCCGAAAGAAATTAAAATCAAGCGCGCTTTGTTGAGCGTCTCAGACAAGTCAGGCATTGTTGCATTTGCTGAAAAGCTTGCAAGTTTTGGTGTTGAAATCCTCTCTACAGGCGGCACAGCGAAGGCCTTAAAAGACGCAGGATTAACCGTCATTGATGTATCAGACCACACAGGATCACCCGAGATTATGGGCGGGCGTGTAAAAACACTTCACCCTAAAATTCATGGTGGACTTTTAGGACGTAGAGATAAAGACGATCACGTACAAGCCATGAACGAACACGACATCGGCGCCATTGATCTGCTCTGTGTTAATCTCTACCCTTTTGTTGAAACGCTCAATAGCGGCGCAGACTTTAACGCATGCATCGAAAATATTGATATTGGTGGACCTGCAATGATTCGCGCAGCATCTAAAAACTTTGATTTTTGTACGGTTCTCACCAACGTGGATGATTATAAATCTGTGCTAAAAGACATGAGCGACAACGACGGCGCCGTCACATATGATTTGCGCAAACAACTGGCCGCACGCGCCTTTGCGTTGACAGCAACGTATGATGCCAACATTTCTCGCTGGTTTGCCGAACAAATTAACGAGACATCGCCTGCCCGCGTCAGCTTCTCAGGCAATTTAAAACAAACACTACGTTACGGCGAAAACCCACATCAGGACGCAGCCCTTTATCTTGACGGATCTGAACGTCCAGGTGTTGCCACAGCCAACCAAATTCAAGGTAAAGAGCTTTCATATAACAATCTCAACGACACAGATGCCGCCTACGAGCTTGTTTCTGAGTTTGACGAGCCAGCTGTTGCCATTATCAAACACGCAAATCCAAGTGGCGTTGCAATAGGCGATGACCTGCACTCTGCATATCTAAGCGCCCTTAAATGCGACCCCGTTAGCGCCTTTGGCGGGATTATCGCCCTTAACCGAACGCTTGATGCTAAAACCGCTGAAGAAATTTTGAAAACATTCTGCGAAGTGGTTATCGCCCCCTCGGTTGAGGCTCAAGCCCTCGAGCTGTTTAAAGCAAAAAAGAATATTCGTGTTCTTACAACGGGTGAAATGCCCGATCCAACTGCGCACCGCAAGCAGGTCAAATCAATCGCAGGTGGATTATTGGTGCAAACCGCCGACACGGGACGTGTCACACTTGATGATTTGAAAGTTGTTACAGATCGCGAGCCGACAAAACAAGAGCTTGATGACCTGCTTTTCGCCTTCCGTGTCGGAAAACATGTCAAATCCAACACGATTGTTTATGCTAAGGATCAAGCAACAGTGGGAATTGGCGCCGGCCAAATGAGCCGTATTGATGCCGCCAAAATCGCAGCCTCTAAAATGAGCGATGCCGGATTGGCGGGATGTAATCCAGTTGTGGCCTCTGATGCGTTCTTCCCCTTTGCCGATGGGCTGATTGCCGCAGCAGATGCAGGCGTGACCGCCGTGATTCAACCTGGCGGCTCAATGCGAGATCAGGAAGTCATCGACGCCGCCAACGAACGCGGCCTTGCCATGGTGATGACAGGCATGCGCCATTTTAAGCATTAAATAGGTTTAAACGCTTGTTTTTTAACGAATACGTAAATACTTTTACCACTTATTAACCCTTTCAATATATATTAGGGGAAAGAATATTTTGGAAGAAAGTATAAATACTGATTATGGGTTGGTTAAAAGACAGTTGGGATACAGTGTCAAACGTTGCGGAACAGGCAATGGACAAAGCCGTATGGGCAGTTAAAAACCCGACACTTGCAAAACTTGAAATCGGGCAGGCCGTTTACAATACTGCAATTTCAGTAAAAGAAGGCGCTGTAGCATCCGTTGAGCATCCTGAGTATTTCGGGCAAGGCGTTTTGAATGGCTTTGCAGGGTTTGCTGGAGACCTTGCTGAATTTGGTCAAAATGTCGTTTGGGACAAAACTTTACGTCATGGTGTGAACTATATTAATGCTGATTTACTCGGCAATGAAGAAATAGCGGAAATACAAACAGATTACAGCCAAAACGCAAAACAGTGGGCGCATTCCTTAACGGGAATTAACGCGCCAGAAACAGCTGAACAAGCGCGCGCTCTCGGATTTGGAGAGGCTATAGGCGATACAGCTGGCCTTGTCGCCGTAACCGTTGCTACGGCTGGCGTTGGCGGCGCCGTTGTTGGAGGAACTGCCGCAAGCGTCCGTGGAACAGCTATTTTATCCAACACTGCAAGATCAGGCTTATCTAATGCGCAAAAAACAGCGTCATTTTTAAATCCGTTCAATAGCACAGCAGGTACAGCAATCACGACAGGCTCAGTTGCCTTGGGCACGCACATGAATGTTCAAGCCGAAGAAGGTGAATTAGCGCAAAGAATGTTCATAGAGCATGAGACAGAGCGAACCGTTATGTTACCCACAATGCAGGTTCTCATTAAAAATGAATTAGAAAAAGAGTTGAACAGCCTTAGCGCTGATTACAAAACTTATAAAAACAGCGATCCAGAAAAGACGTCAGCCGTTTTAAACAGGATTTTAGAAACAGACCCCCTCTTAGAAACAAATTCAGATATGCTCGATATGTCTGATGAAGATTTAAAAGCTTTCTATAGAGATTTAGAGGAACACGGAATCAGCATCAATGATCTTAAGGATCGCGCAAAAGAACTAATAAGCACGACCACAGAAAACACTCAAGACACTGATTTAACTGCAAAAAGAGAGTTTAGTAGCGCTAACAATGCTCAACAGAGTATAATGACGCCATATGAGCCAAAAGAAAAAGAATTTCAGCTACACGCTGTACCCGCATAGGTAATAAGTAACAGTGTGAGTAAAGAATAAACGGAGAGAGAAAGAAAGAGTAACCATGAAGAGCTTAAAAGACATCCTAAAGACAATGACAACTAACTCTGACGACTTTGCAAAACTAGTCGGAGACAAGGGTGATGATTTCATTAAAGCTATTGAAAGTGGTGGAAGTGACCTTGCAAAGTTCACTAAAGAAAACAAAGAATTCATGACGGCAATGCGCCAGACAGACGAATTTAAAACTTTAAAATTAACCGCCGATGCAAACAAGGCACTGGCCAAAACAATTGATGAAAGCGTCGTCATAAGCGATGACGTAGCTGAGGCTCGTACAGCCGCAGCGGCGAAACAAAACGCAGATGATACAGCCAAGCAAAGCGCAGATGACACTGCAAAGCAGGATGCAGAAGTTGACTCCGTAGCAGCAGATGAAGTTAGCACGGTCACTAACTCAGCGCTTGTACTTACGGTTGCAGATAACACGAGAAAAGTAAGCAATGTGCTTAAGGGGACAAATAGCTACTCAGATCCTTCTGACCTAGAGGCCGTTATTTCTAACCTTGGAAAGCAATTAGACGAAGCTGGGCTTATTGTCGCAGACCAAAGTAGAAAAAGCGGATTTGCAGCGGCAACCTCTTCGCCTAAAAATATAGTTGAAAAAATTAGAAATGGCGAAACAATAACGCAAAAAGAATTCAACAAGCTTGATGACGCTGTAATGAGCAAGAATTCTGATTCTCTAGCAAGCGCAGCCAAAGCACAATCCGCAGCAGCCCCCACGAACGGCTCTGGCGGGTGGATGGATAAACTTACAAACCCTATAAAAGCTGCAACTGGATTTGTAGGGAGCGTTGTCAAATATGGTGCTGTTGCTGTTGCAGGAGCCTTGGGTGTAAGTATAATATCCGCTTCATCTGAAGACCCCGAAGTTTTAAAGAACAAATCTGATCTAGACGAACACCTTGAAACAAACATTAATGCTGCAGGAAACCTATATAAGTCCTGCGCTATTGACGCTATTGCTGATTCTTACGGACTGACAGTACAGGAAGAACACGCAAATCGTGCCCAGTTTAACAGTGCATTATCTGCGAAAATGGGAGAGCAGTTTAGAGAATGTGCTGAAGCAAATAACGCCTATGACAACAATGAAAATGTTATCCCTGCATTCACAAAAGAAGAAGAAATTTTCATTAGTCACTCAGTAGAGCAGCTTCCATACAAAATTAAGTAAGCTATTGAAATATAATATGAATTTAAGATAAGTTTGCATATAACGAGCTTATTGCATAAGATGTAAAAAAAGAAAGAGAGTAAACATGGACATTTTAGATTATTTCACTAATAAAGTTGATAATGGTTGGGACAAATTCACAGACGGTGCAGGTGATACCGTTGAAGGTGGAGCAGCGCTTGCCAGACTTTTAAACCGTTTGGAACTTCATGACACAAACGTTATGGACGTCGCTGAAAACATCCGTAGTGCTAACGATAAAGAGTTAGATACAGATATTCAGCTTATAACAGCTCAGTACAAAGACTCTATCGACTATATCGCTGAGACCGGTGGATTTTGGCAACAAAACTTTTGGTTGCCAGTAGTTAGCTTTGTACAAGAGATGTTTGGAGTTGAAGAAACTGCGCTAGACAAATTAGAAATGCATAAAAGCTTGGTTGATGAAGCAATGGGCAAAGTGCAAGCAGCAATTAATGATCACTCGACTGTGCAAAACGATGTAAGTCAGCGTGTTCTAGATAATATGATTACAGAATCTGGACAGGATCTGCACAAGGCATCTGATAACTTGCTAAATGTGAAACCAGTAGCCGACCGATTTACAGGTGCAGTAAACGATTCGCAATATGATGGTAGTGCGGTTGACATCAATCAGCCAAAGCCAGCAGCGCAAAACACACTGGATTTTAATTACAACTAATAATTAAGAGTTTTAACTCTTTATCAAAACCCTCCTTTACTCTCGGAGGGTTTTTTTATGCCTAAATCAAACTCCAGCTTGATCTTTTCCGCCTTTCGCTATATCACTTTGCGTTATGAGTAAGACACCTGACACAATGCCATTAGACCGTATCCGTAACTTTGCGATTATTGCGCATATTGACCACGGAAAATCAACGCTCGCTGACCGCCTCATTCAAACATGCGGTGGGTTGGAAGAGCGTGAAATGTCCCAGCAAGTCTTGGACAATATGGATATCGAGCAAGAGCGCGGAATTACAATCAAGGCGCAAACTGTGCGCCTAAGCTACACCGCGAAAGATGGCATTGAATACCAACTCAACCTCATGGACACACCAGGTCACGTTGACTTCTCATACGAAGTCTCGCGGTCTTTGGCATCGTGTGAAGGCTCAATCTTGGTTGTTGATGCCTCACAAGGGGTAGAGGCACAAACATTGGCCAACGTATACATGGCCCTTGAAAACGATCACGAGATTGTATCTGCCATTAACAAAATTGACCTCCCCGCTGCAGACATTGATCAGGCCAAAGACGCCATTGAAAATGTGGTGGGTCTTCCCGCAGACGAGGCCGTCCCCTGCTCTGGTAAAACAGGCGAAGGTATTGGTGAATTACTTGAGGCCATTGTGACAAAACTCCCCCCTCCTCGTGCTGGAGATGGCGAAGCGCCGACAAAGGCATTATTGGTTGACAGTTGGTACGACGCCTATTTGGGTGTGGTTATCCTTGTCCGTGTGATGGATGGATATTTAAGAAAAGGCCAAAAAGTCCGCTTTATGGGGACAAAGGCCACGCGTGAGGTCGATCGTGTGGGTATGTTTACACCTAAACACGTCCTTCTTGATGCATTAGGCCCGGGTGAAATGGGCTTTATCACCGCTGGAATAAAAGATATTTCGGACACACGCGTAGGTGATACGATTACAGACGAAAAACGTCAGTGCGAAAAACCGTTATCTGGGTTCAAACCCTCTGTGCCAATGGTGTTTTGTTCGCTTTTCCCAATCGATAGCAGCGAATATGAAAAACTGCGTGATTCTTTGGCGAAACTTGCGCTCAATGATGCGTCCTTAATTTATGAAAATGAAAGCTCTCAAGCACTTGGCATGGGATTCCGTTGTGGGTTTCTTGGCTTGCTTCATATGGAGATCATCCAAGAACGCCTCGAGCGCGAATTTGATCTAGATCTTATTCCGACAGCACCAAGCGTTGTGTATCATGTCTATATGACCAATGGCACAATGAAGGAGCTATACAACCCTGTCGATATGCCCGATGTCGTATCGATTGATCATATCGAAGAGCCATGGATAAA
>DDIM01000001.1:178321-318500 GCA_002338525.1 Micavibrio sp. UBA1850
ATCATATCGAAGAGCCATGGATAAAAGCGACAATCCTGACCCCTGATGAATATTTAGGCGGGCTGCTACAGCTATGCCAAGAACGCCGTGGCGAGCAGATCAACCTTACTTATGTTGGCGATCGCGCGATGTTAGAATATAAACTCCCCCTCAACGAGGTGGTGTTTGACTTCTACGATCGCTTGAAATCAATTTCTCGTGGCTATGCCTCTTTTGACTATAATGTCGATGGTTACAAGCAAGAAGACCTTGTAAAGCTGAGCATTCTTGTAAACGGCGAAAGCGTTGATGCCTTGGCGATGATTGTCCATAAATCAGCCGCAGAATATCGTGGACGCCAGCTATGTGAACGCTTAAAAACGCTCATCCCACGCCAGATGTTTAAAATTGCTATTCAAGCAGTCCTCGGTGGTAAAATTATCGCCGCAGAACATCTCAGCGCCATGCGCAAAGATGTTACCGCCAAATGTTACGGCGGTGATATTTCGCGTAAGAAGAAGCTTTTGGATAAACAGAAAAAAGGGAAAGCCAAAATGCGCGCCTACGGTAACGTAGAAATCCCACAATCTGCCTTTATCGCAGCCCTTAAAATGGGTGATGATTAATAAAAAAAGACCGTGGCGCGGACTAAGCTCCGCCCCAATCTTCAAGCCATAGATCAGGCTTTTCTTCTATAAACTGTTTGACCAGTGCGATGCAGTCAGGATCGTTTAGGATCGTCACCTCAACGCCGCGCTCGCGCAAAAAATCAACATTTCCTGCTGAGTTCACAGTATCGCCGACAACAACATGTGGAATTTTAAACTGAACAATTGTCCCGGCACACATCATACACGGTGACAACGTAGTATACATGATCGTGTCCTTTCGCGTTAACATGCGCCCTGCATCGCGCATCGCCGACATTTCACCATGTATGATCGGGTTTCCCTCTTGGACGAGCATATTATGCCCCTCGCCTAAAACATTACCGTCCAAATCAATGATAACCCCGCCAATAGGGCATCCGCCTTCATCATAGCCTTTCTTGGCAAGTTGATAGGCTCGTTTCATGTATTTATTGTGGTCAATGTCTTTGCGCATAAAAAACTCCTCTTGAGGTGATGATCATACAGTAAAAATAGCCTTCCTATAAATAGATTATAAATGAAGCAGACCTGTCACAAGTGCCCCCTAAGAGAATTCATAAACAAATGAATAAGTCATGTGACTTTTTGCGATGCTAATAGACAAGAGTGATTCCCTTGTTTAAAAAGAAAGCAGGAGTTCAAATATATGATGAAAAAACTACTTATACCCCTTTTTATTGTCGCTATCTTTTTAATAGATCAGATTTCAAAATGGTGGATTGTCGAGCGTTACTTCCAAAGCAATGAAACAGCCTTCATCAACTGGCTTGTGACCTTTGGCCAAAATCGTTTAGGCTTTGTTACACATGAGGTATTTTCATTTTTCAACCTGACCATGGTGTGGAACACTGGCATTAGCTTTGGCTTGTTTAGTGGTAACGAAATGGCAGGCGTATATGTTTTATCTGCACTCTCTGTCATCATCAGCATGTTTTTCTTGATCTGGATATACAAAACTCCATATCAAATGATAAAGATTGCAGGCGTGATCGTCATCGCTGGCGCATTAGGGAATGTTTTGGATCGCTTGCGATTTGGCGGCGTAATTGACTTCCTTGATTTCCACATCAACGAATGGCATTACCCCGCGTTTAATATTGCGGATAGTTGTATTGTCGTTGGTGTCGGACTAATACTGATACATAATATTTTTATAGAACCGAAAAAATATCAATAAAACGGCATCTATTGCCATAAAGGAACGGGACATGAAACCATTTCAAACATGCCTATTATCAATCGCAGCACTTTCCGTGGTAAGTGCATGCTCTGGCACAAAAGAAACACTCGGTTTAGGGCGAAAAACACCTGATGAGTTTGCTGTTGTGAAGCGCGCACCGCTTGAAATACCACAAAACCTACATTCTCTTCCAACTCCTAATATTGGTGCACCTCGACCTCAAGAAGATACCGTCGAGCAAACCGCTCAAAAGGCATTGTTTGGACAAGAGCTTGCGGTGAAAAATGCCCCGGCAAGCAATACACAAATCGAACAAACGATTTTGGCACGCTCAGGCGCTGAAAACGCCAACGAAAATATTCGCCAAATTATCGATGAGGAAACAGAACTTTACGCAGAAGAAGAACAAGCCGTAATCGATAAAATCTTAAAACGTAAGGTTTCGGTTCCTGGCTCTACACTCGATGCGAGAGAAGAACTAAAACGCCTCAAAGAGCAAAATATCCCAACACCTAACGTGCCAGATGCACCACAATAAGGCGGCATGGCATGGTTAAGGCACTCACCTTCATTTTAGCGCTTGTCATTATAGGCATATCACATGCTCAAGCCGGTATCTTCAACGCCCAAACAACCACACTTGAAAACGGATTGCAGGTTGTCGTAGTCCCCAATACGCGCGCCCCTATCGTTCATCACATGTTGTGGTACAAGGCAGGCTCGGCTCAAGAAATCAACGGATACTCAGGCGTTGCGCACTTCCTTGAACATCTATTATTTAAAGGTACAGACCACCCCGATCGTCCCCTCGCACCAGGAGAATTCTCAACACGCATTAAAAAATTAGGTGGGCAAAATAACGCCTTCACGTCGAAAGACTATACTGCGTTTTACCAAACAGTTTCAAAACAACATTTAGAAACTGTCATGCAAATGGAAGCCGACCGTATACGCCACGCCATGCCCCCACAAAAGCATGTGTTAAGCGAACGTGAAGTTGTCATAGAAGAGCGCAAACAGCGCACAGATAACAACCCGCAAGCGCGTTTTTTCGAGCAGATGCAGGCCGCCCTCTTCCCTGGTCACCCCTATGGCCGCCCTATTATAGGATGGGATGAAGAAATCACTAAAATGGATCACGACCACACAAAGGCCTTCTACGACAGCTGGTACTATCCCAATAATGCCGTATTAATCATTGCCGGTGATGTCACACTTAATGAAATCCTCCCTTCTGTTCAGCGCATTTACGGTGCCATTCCCAAAGGGCCTGAAACAAAAAGACACTTTCCCGTCGTTCCTGCTTTTGAAGGTGAAACACGCGTGACCCATTACGACGATCAAGTCAATCAGACGCTGTGGATGCGTGGTATTCGCGCCCCGTCTTATCGTCAAAACAAAACAGATTCATTGGCATTACAAGTTCTCGAAAACATTTTGGATGGCGGTGCCACAACCCGATTGTATAAACAGCTCGTTGTTGAAAAGAAACTTGCCGTGAATGTGTCCTTCTCGTACGGCGCTGATCAATATGGCAAATCAACAATCTGGCTATCGGCAACGCCTGCCCCCGGCATTGATGTAGACACGGTAGAAGATCAAATTGAACAGCTCATAAACGATGTTATCGAAACAGGCGTAACTGACACCGAGCTTACAGAAGCCAAAAAACGCATGCAAAATGCAGCCATTCTTGCGCGGGATTCTCTCTCAGGGCCTGCACAAATCATTGGTCGTGCACTCACAACAGGTAGCACCCTACAAGACATCGAAACATGGGATGAACAGATACAAAGCGTAACAAAGGAACAAATCCAAAACGTTGCGAAGCAGTATTTAAAAATGCCTCCTCATGGAAAATATCATTACGTAACTGGTGTTTTATACCCTCAAGAAGACAAACAACAACATAAGGGTGAAGGAGAACGGGAATGAGATATATGTACCTAATACTTCTCACACTATTGAGTGTCTCAGCCCATGCGCAAGCCCCCACGCAAGAACGGTTTTTAGACATTGAAGAACTGACAACACCATCAGGCATAAATGTTTGGTTGGTCGAAGATCACAATGTCCCCGTTATATCTTTGAAATTTGCCTTTAAAGGCGCAGGCGCAGTCTTGGCGCCAAAAGACAAGCAGGGGCTTGTTCAATTGCTCTCCAACACAATGGATGAAGGTGCGGGCGATTACGACGCACAAAGCTTTCAAAAAACATTAGCGGACAACTCAATATCACTGTCCTTTTCTAGTGGTCGCGACAGCTTTAGCGGTTCTCTCAAAACACTTACAGCCACTAAGCCTTTAGCCACTAAACTTTTAAATGTAGCCCTTACGCAGCCTCGTTTTGACAAGGAACCCGTTGAGCGTATGCGCCAAGCCAACATGAGCCGTATCAAGCAGAACATGTCATCTCCCGATTGGATTACGGCGCGTTTGATGAATGATGTCGCATATGAAGGACATCCCTACGCCCTTAATAGTGGCGGAACGCTCTCCACACTTACAAATATTACATCACAAGACCTTAAAAACTTTGTCGATGAAAACCTCACATTGGATCGATTGTATGTCTCAATTGCCGGTGATGTCACAAAAGCGCAAGCCAGTGACATGGTCGACGCCATTTTTTCTTCTTTGCCTAAAAACGCAAAAACACAAGAGGATTTAACGCTTACGATTCAAAACCAAGGCAAAACATATCTCCATGAACGCCCCGTCCCACAGGCATCAATCAGCATTATGTTGCCAAGCGTTCGTAAAACAGACCCTGACTATTATGCCGCACGCATTATGAACCATATTTATGGCGGCAGTGGGTTTGGCTCACGCCTCATGGAAACCATCCGTGAAAAAGAAGGGCTTACATACGGCATCTATTCAGGATTGTTCGAAATGGACTGGACACAAGGCCTGAACATCTCAACCTCAACACGTAATGAGACCGTGCCTAAAATGCTCGATCTTATCAAGCAAGAGGCCACCACACTCAAAAATACTCCAATTAGCGAAGATGAACTACAAGATGCAAAAGATTATATCTTAGGCTCCATGCCCCTATCGCTTACCTCAACAGGGGCGTTGGCGTCTATCATGCTCTCTTTACAGTTGGATGATCGCCCCTCAACATACCTTGACAATATTGATCAATACATCAACGCCGTCACCATTAATGATGTGAATAATGTGGCCAATAAACTTCTCGACTTAGACCAGGCCATCACAGTCATTGTGGGAGATCCGCAAAACCTCAATCAAGACCAGATCACAAAGATTACAACACTACCCAACGTCGAATAACTTTTAAAAAGGAATATTTACCTTATGGCATTGCTTACCCAAAAACCACAATGGGAAAATTTAAAGCGCTTAAAAGAAGAGCTACCAGAGCTTAAAAAGCTTAAAAACGATTTAACGTTAGAGCATAAGGGATTGTATCTAGACTATTCAAAAAATGCCATCTCACACCAAGTCATTGCCGAGCTGGTAGCGCTTGCCAAATCGTGCGAACTTGAACAATGGCGCGACAAGATGTTTACGGGCGAGAAAATAAACAATACTGAGGATCGCGCCGTGCTTCATACAGCCCTGCGTGCCCCTAGAGAGGCTGTTGTAAACTTTCAGGGTGAGAATGTCATGCTGTTCATTCATAACACTCTAAAGCGCATGAATGCGGCCTCTGGCGCATTGCGTGTACAAGAAAACATCACTGATATCGTCAATATTGGTATAGGCGGCTCTGATCTGGGCCCTTATATGGTTTGCGAAGCCTTAAAACATTATGCCTCTGGCCCTCAGGTGCATTTTGTATCAAATGTTGATGGCGCGCATATCAATGAAACGCTGAAAGGTCTTAACCCCAAAACGACATTATTTTTGATTGCATCAAAAACGTTTACAACACAAGAAACCATGACAAATGCACATACTGCACGCGCATGGTTTTTAAAATCCATGCAAGAATCAGACATTGCAAATCACTTTATGGCACTGTCTACAAATTTAGACGCCGTCACTGACTTTGGTATTGCGCGCGAAAACATGTTCCCCTTCAAAGATTGGGTGGGTGGACGCTACAGCCTATGGTCTTCAATTGGTTTATCGATTTGTATGGCGATTGGATTTGATAAATTTGAAGAGCTGCTCGCTGGCGCGCATGCCATGGATATGCATTTCAAAACCGCGCCCCTTGATCATAACATGCCTGTTCTTCTTGGCTTATTAGGTGTTTGGTATCGTAACTTTTGGAACGCCGAGGCGCATGCTATTCTCCCTTATGCACAAAACCTGCACCGCTTCCCTGCTTTCTTGCAACAAATGGATATGGAGTCTAACGGCAAAACGGTTACACGCTATGGCAAAAAAACAGACTATGACACAGGCCCTATAATTTTTGGCGAGGCCGGTACGAATGGACAACACGCGTTTTATCAACTTATTCATCAGGGATCATCAATGATCCCCGCAGATTTCATTCTCGTGAAAAAACCATACAACGGTAATCACGATCATCATAAAAAATTACTCGCCAATGGATTGGCACAAACAGACGCCTTAATGCATGGTCAAACATTATCACAGGCCAATGGTGACCCTCACCGAGTATTTAATGGCAATGTGCCAACAAACACGATTGTATTAGACGAGCTAACCCCCTTTAATTTAGGTCAGCTCATTGCCCTTTATGAACATAAGGTTTTTGTTCAAGGAACCATATGGGATCTCAATAGCTTTGATCAACCAGGTGTTGAGCTAGGAAAAACCTTGGCAAACAAAATTTTAAACGATGGACCGCAAACAAAACTTCATAAATATGTTCTGGAGGACTAAAAAAGCCCCCTCGTCATGAAGCTATTTTTCACGTATATTCTTGGGCGTTAAGACTTCCTCAATTTAAATCTGTGAAACTATTATTATGACGGGCCCCCAGTACGAGACATATACACAAGCTCAGCTTGATGAAGTTATAAAAAAGCATAAAAAATTTCATGTTGGGCAGCGCGGTGGCCAGCGGGCTTTCCTTAAATTTAAAAATCTCCGTGGCCTTAATTTTCGCCAAGCCGATATGTCAGGTGCCGATTTTACAGGCTCTATTCTAACTGATGCCAATCTACGCGCAGGAAACTACACGGGCTGTAGCTTTTTTGCCTGCGATATGCGAAACGCCAACCTTGAAAATGCTAATTTTACACGCGCCGATTTTCGTGGTGCTTATGTTGCAGGCGCCAATTTGCAAGGCGCCGACCTAGATTCCGCTGATTTACGCCAAGGCACGATCATGGAAAAGGACGGAGACGGCACACTCTCGGCAATGAATTTAGGAAAGAAGCGAAAAGGCAATACAGACTTTACAGGCGCACGCATGACAGAAACAAATCTGTCAGGGGCAAAAGCCGCACAAGCTGACTTTTCAGAGGCAGATCTCACAGGTGTGGTTATTCGTGAAGCCGATCTGCGAGATGTAAACTTTGAAGGCGCAAATCTGACAGACGCCGATTTCAGCGGCTGCAATCTCCGTGACGCCAATATGGAAGACACCATAATGGACGGGACCGTTCTGGCCGACGCAGAACTAAGCGGCCTCAAGACAACAGATAACGTAACGCAGCTTGTGCAAATTGAAGAGATTTTGGAAAAAGAGGGAAAAACACTCCACGACCTGATCGAAGAACATGCCTCATGGGTGAGCACAAAAGGCGCAAACGGTCGCCAAATGGATATGAGTAACATGGATTTGAAATCCTTGCTCAACATTAAAGACTACCCCATGACCGCCATTCGCGCACTCGGGTCTAGTTTTGTTGGGCTCAATTTTTCAGGCGCCCAAATGCAGTTTTCAAATTTTGATAAATCAGACTTTAGAGATTGTAATTTAACCAGCTCAGACCTACGAGGTTCAAGCTTTATAGATGCAAAATTCAATCGTGCGAATTTGACAGGTGCCAACTTAACCGCCCTAAAATTCAAACGCCCCGATGGGACAGACCGACTTGAGCGCGTCAATATGAGCGGTGCCGACCTTCGACATGCCAAACTACATAATATTGATCTAAAATATGGCGTATTAATGGGCGCTGATCTCACAAACGCTGATTTCTCAGGCGCTGATCTTCGCTTTGTTGATTTTACAGGCGCAAAGGTCAAGGACACAAAATTTAAAGGCGCCAATTTAGAAGGCACAATTTTGGACGAATAATGTCACAGGCCCTGCCCCTGCCGAACCCTCATCCTCAGCCTTTCTTTGCATCGACTATCTGTTTGCTGGGTTTTCGCCTTCAAACAAAATCTTGCGCAATATTCCAGGTGTGAGCGCAGAAAGAGGGTTTACAAAAACCTCAATATCTTCGCCCTTTTCCTCACGTCTCAATGTATAAGTCGCAGCAATTAAGGCATCTCCGCCCGTTAAAATATCTCCAATCAAAGGAATTTGCCCCAATACTTTGTTGATCGAGCTTAACGGGATAACCGTCCCTTGCATATCAACATCACCGGACCCTTGATTAACCTTCCCCTCAAATGTTAGCCCTACTTCTGAGCCTGAAGTTCGCCCATCACGTAACAACAGCTCAGTCCCTGTTGGCTTTTTAACACGCTGAAATTCTGTTTTCATCTTACCAAAGCGTATCCCGTCACCGTTCAAAAGCTCTTGAAGGCCCACCAAACTAACCGCGTTAAGTAGCCGCGCCAAAGTTGGCGCATCCACAATCTTAAAGTCAGTAATCTGTGCAATACCTTTCAAATCGTTGATGTGGCTTTGTGGAGGTCTTTGCGCCTCAATGGTTAATATGCCCCCCTCCATTTCATCGTATAAATTCATAGCCTTTAACGTAGCGCCTGCATCCGTTGCCTCTAACCTAAAAAAGAGCTTTCCAAAAGGATCTGGTTTGTAGCGAAGATAAATATCACCCTGCCCAGCACGACCATCAAGCTCAAGCTGGGCAACATCTCCATTTGCATTGAGGTCGAGGTATAGTTCTGTCCCTGTAAAGACCCCCACATCAGAAACCTTCATACGGTCTATATGACCAGACACAATAGTGCGACCCTTTGTAAGGTTCGATTTATCCCTTTGCCCTTGCTGAGCTTCACTCGTGCGATCCTTTGACAAATGGTGTCGAACGTCAAGCAATTGGCCTGCGACAATAACCTTCAAATCGTCATTATCATTTCTCTCCAAATCAACAGACAAAACATTTTCAGGCAGTTTTATGTCAGGAAAAGAGGCACGTCGCATATCGACGACACCGTTAACTTTTCTAAAGATCAATCGTGCATTTTTGATGTGCCCGTCCAATGTCTTGATGTTAAGATCGCGCACCTCTTCTATGGCACCGTTTTGTGTAAATATCGTAAGCGTCGCCTCGCCAGATTTTCCAATACCCTTATTATAATTGAGAGGCTCTACAAAAAACTCAACAGGTGTTAAATCGGCAAGTACGTCAATCTTTGCCTTACCATTTTCTTTTTCCAGATATGTCACCTTAAGGGGAAGCGCCCCTAAAATATGATTATCTAAATCAATTTCAAAAATATCCCGCATACCTTTATCAGCAATGGTATCAACAATCACTTTTTGTGCAAAAGGCGCATCATCCATCTCCAGATACTTTGTGTAGTCAAGATCAACACTATGTCCACCTAACTTTCCCTTCCCCTTTAAAGAAAAATAACCATCACGCGCCTCAAGTTTCATAGGCCCGCCTGTCAAAGCCTTCCCCTTTACAACGCGCGGTAAATACAAATCTTTTATACTCGCGCTCGCTTTAACAACAACGTCATCGGCTTTTAAGCCGCTAATCGTTGGAAAATCAATTTCCACATCAACAACGGCAGACCCCTTAAGCTCAGAGGGTTTGAAATCCATCTTATCTTTTAGATTTATGGGCTCACTTCCCAGATAATTGATCAATGATGCAAAAGGACCGCGCGCGCGAACATCAATATCCGCCGTGCCTTGACCGGATTTTGAAATATCTGAGATATTAACTGTTACTTTCTCAGCCTTGAGGTCATCACCGATCCCGCCACTGTTTCCTACGATGCTAAGCGTATCATTACGAAAAGAGCCCTGCCCCGCAACTTGAGTTGCTTTTTGTAGAGGCGCACGATAATCAACTGTCAAATTCTCATACGTGAAATCGGCCTCTATTTCCCCAAGGTTCGTCTGCCATTTTGTTTGATCATATTCTAACTTCACATTCTTAAAAGACAGTGGAATTGTGAGCTCTATCGTATTGATCGTACCATCGGCTAACTGGGTGGTCAGCCAACTTTCCGTCACGCTCCCCGCAAGAGGATCGGGAACAAAGGGTTCAATATCATCGACTAGGATATTGCTCCCAGAAACAGTCAAAGGCATATTGATTTGACCGTTTTGGATATCTATTTTTGATGACAATGATAACGCGACGTTGTTACTTACCACATCAAGAGACGAAACATTAATGACACTGATATCTTGGCTTTGCTCATATTGTGCCTCTAGTGAAATTTCACTAACATCCAAAAACCGATTATAAAGCCCTGGAATTTTAACGGCGCCGTCCCCCACATCAACAGATATGTCTGCAGATGAAATGCTCCACTCATCAGTTAAATAAACGTTTCCACGCCCTTCAGACACTAATCCGCGTCCCTCTAAGATTTGAACACCAAGCGTTTCACCAATTACCCCCGTGTCAAAATTGTTAAACGCTACAGATGATTGATATCGGCTATTGATCTTGTCGTCTGCCATCTCGGACAAGGTGAACTGTACATCCGTAGGCAGTGTCTGACCATCCATCATATATGATAGGTTAATATCAACATTACCCATATCGCGCGTAAAGGCACCAGAGAAATTAGGTATAGACCATGTACGTTGTTGCACCTGATCTTCGACAATGATTTTTGCAGTTTTAATCTCAAACGCCTTCAAACCAAATAACGGATCTTTGTTTGCGTTTTTTTCCAAAACTTGTTCTATAAGGCTAAATATATCAAATGATGGCTCTTCCCCCACATTGTCTTTAGGCTGCATAAAATCAAACGCCACACGCACTTTATTATCGGACGTTCGAAGCAATCGAAGCTGCGTTCCCTCTAATATCAAAGCCTCAGGTTTCAACTGTCCTGCGAGTAAAGGCAGCCGCGCAATCGAAATGGCTGCGCGTTCCAAAGAAAATTGCTCAACATTATCCTGTGACACGTCAACATTATCTAAAAGCAATAAAACAGGCCCCATTAAATCTGGCCAATATAACGACGCTTGGGAAATGCGGGCATCAAAGCCTTCTATCTTTCCTGAAAGAGTGTTTTCAATTTTATCAAGGGTGAAATCAACATTCATAGGCGCTTTATGAATGCGGTATAATGAAAGGCTGCCTGCGACAAACGCAAACACACAGACAATGAATATAACTTCACACACATAGAGCGTAATTTTTTTAATCATGAACAACCTTGCACAATGTTAGATTTCATCTAACTATATAAACACAAAATAAGGAGAGATAAATATGACCGAACTAAATATAGGCGATATAGCCCCAGATTTCACACTACCGACTGATCAAGGCTTTGATATGACCCTATCTGATTTTAGAGGTCAAAAGGTTGTTCTCTACTTCTACCCAAAAGATGACACGCCAGGATGCACAAAGGAATCATGTAATTTCAATGATGCGCTTCCTGCGTTTGAAGCGCTAAATACACAAATTCTTGGCATATCAAAATGTGGCGTAGAAAAGCATAAAAAATTTAGTGAAAAATATGCTTTAAGCTTTCCCTTATTTTCTGACAAGCGCGGCACAGTATGTGAAGACTATGGTACATGGGTAGAAAAAAGCATGTATGGCCGAAAATATATGGGTATTGAGCGCTCAACCTTCGTGATTGACGAGGAAGGAAAAATCGAGCACATCTGGCGCCGCGTAAAAGTTCCCAACCATGTTGATGCTGTAAAAAGTGCGCTAGAGGGATAACCCTCAGCGCACCTTTAAATTCTTATTTCTAAAACGAGGATTTATTCGCCTTGTGCCTTTGAATATGCCGGCTCGCCATCAAATTCATACAGATTATGCGTCTTTACAATATCAAAACCGGCATCAGCCAAATCAGTAATTTGTTGCGCTACACGGCGAGGGCCTGTTTTACCTCTAAAACGTAGACGCCACATCTCAGAACATAGGCTCTCAGGTTTTTGACCTGGCCACATTTTTACACCGCGATTACTAATCATCGACAGATGAAACCCTTCACGCACAAGGGGCTGAACTTCACTGGCTAGAACGCCAACATCTTTATCTTTTGCATAGACAAAAATATCCGTTCCCACAAGCTCACGCTGCACGTCTTTGCGCTCTTTTAACGGCGGCATAGTTAACGCTCCTGTGCTGTCACTATATGACACAGCTTTCAGCTGAGAGGGCTTTTGCCCTATGCGCTCAATCACAGCCTTTTTAAACTCATCTGTACCAACACGCTTCTTACTTGTGTCTTCTTTGTAAAGATCGCCTGTGTGGATACCGTCCTCAATTGTTTTCAGCCATGCATTATGAACTGTTTCTGCGACATCGCCTTGCCCAATATGAACAAGCATCATAACCGCCCCCAATAACAGGCCTGATGGATTGGCAATGCCCTGCCCTGCAATATCTGGCGCTGTACCGTGCATAGCTTCGAACATGGCAAACTCGTCACCGATATTGGCAGAAATACCAAGCCCGACAGACCCCGTCACTTCGGCCGCAATGTCAGACACGATATCACCATAGAGGTTTTCTGTCACAATCACGTCAAAATCTTCAGGACGAGACGCGATACGCGCCGCACCGATATCAACAATATACCGCTCGCTTTCAATTTCTGGATATTCAGCCGCAATTTCTTGGAAGGTTTCATAAAATAAACCATCAGAAATTTTCATGATGTTGTCTTTAACCATACATGTCACTTTTTTGCGGCCGTTGGCCTTGGCATATTCAAATGCGTAGCGACAAATGCGCTCTGATCCTTGACGAGAAATCAGCTTTATAGATTCTGTTACATTCGGCGTGTATTTATATTCGATACCGCCGTACAAATCCTCCTCATTCTCGCGCACAATAACAATATCCATCTCTGGGTGATGCGTTTGAACAAACGGGTGAAATGAACGACACGGGCGCACATTCGCGTATAGCCCTAAAGTTTTACGAACCGTTACGTTTAGGCTTTTGAACCCACCGCCCATAGGCGTAAAGATAGGGGCTTTCAAAAATATTTTATTTTTACGTAGCGTCTCCCATGCATGATCTTCAATCCCGGTCATGCACCCGCGCTTGTATACATCTTCGCCAATTTCAATTTCATCAATATCAAGCCGTGCACCAGCAGCTTTTAGAATTTCTAATGTGGCGTCCATAATTTCGGGGCCGATGCCGTTGCCTCTTGCGACTGTGATGGGGGTATTGACCATAAATCTGTCCTTACTGATTGATCTTTAATTTTAAATCTGTGAATGTCTATGACATATAGACACCTCACATGATAAAGAAAAACAGCATGATCGCAAATCAAAAAAACAATCCTCACCAGCAAGACTTTTCAGCCATCCTTTTTGCGATAATGGGATATTTGGGATACAGTATCGTTGATGCGCTCACGAAGTGGCTTTTGATAGATTTACACCTCTCTCAAATCGCCATGATTATAAACTCTATGTCTGCGGTGATATTGTTTTTCATTATTTTATTCACGCAAGGCATTCAGGGATTTAAAGTTAACAACCCTAGAATGCATATATACAGAATACTATTTTTTCTAAGCGTTCCATATTTCATTTTAAAAGCCCTTGATATTCTTCCGCTTAGCGAATTTTACCCCATCTTTTTCCTAACCCCAATCTTTGTCATCATTGGCTCTATCATTTTTTTGAAAGAGCCCTTCGAGAAAACAAAAATCTTAATGGCCTTCATTGGCCTCATAGGGGTTATCATCGTCGCACAAGGTAGTTTTGCAACCCACTGGGACGGCTTTTTGTACACATTCATGGCCATGCTATGTATTTCTGCGGGGACAATCATTTTACGAGGAATGAAAAGTGGTGGCGCAAAATTAACATTGTCATTCTACCCGTCTGTTGCATTAGCTGTCGTCTACACGCCTTTTGGTTATTACAATTACGTACCCCTTAGCATAGAAAATATAGGCATTCTTTCTGCTGTTGGCGTAACGCTTGTGATGGGACAAATAGGCTGTGTCCTTGCGTTCACCCGCGCTAGCAGCAGCGGCACCGTCGCGCCATTGCAATATACATCAATCATATGGGGGATTGTGCTTGGCTATCTTATGTTTGACAACACACCAACAACACCATCTATGATTGGCACAATCCTTATCATCTATGCAGGTCTTTTTAACATCATGTTTACAAAAACAAGCATGAAACTAAAAGCGCAATAGTTAAAAAATAAAAACAAGAAACTAATCGTTATAGGTTTTTGTTAAAATTGCAGACAGATTTATTAAAGCCGTGCACTTTCCAACTTTTTGGAAGACAGCCGTTGACCCTTCAACATTATTGATAGATCTCACAGCCCCTTTGAGTTTAGAGCCGAGACGTTGATATGCTTCGTGCACTTCGCGTTCGAATTGCTTTACGAAGGCTTGAGAAATGGATGTAGCCATTATTCACCTCATATATGTTTAAATTTTAAAATAGGGGATCGCTTGGTAGAGGTTGTCGGCGTATGCACGCGCGGCCATTAGGCAAGCACTTCAATGTCGGAGCGGGAAAATGCCGTTATTCCTTGCAAGTAAACAGCTGCTGTGAGAGGCTTTCATGCCTTACATTTCATTTAGATACAGCTGTTGCGTTGATAAAAATAATGTAGGATATTATTCCTATAATGTCAATATATTTTTTTTCTTTTTGTCCGTAGTTGTGGAAAAAAACAAGTTAGCGTGAAAAAAGTCTTGCAAAATAAAAAACTTTCATTTACCTTACGTAAACTAATTTGGTGATTGAGGGATTACCAAGACTTAAAATGCAATAATAATATAATTTCCAAGCAGGATAAGCCATGCTCTCAAGACTAAGAAACTTTAAAACTATGAACAATAATAACCTTAAAACGACTGAATACGAAAACAAGCGTTCGACACCTCGTCGCAAGTGCGACCAGTGCGTAAGCGAAGTCAACGGTCAAAACTACCCTGTCGAAGACTGGAGCATGGGTGGCGTTAAGGTATTTGGAGATTTCAGAACATACAACGAAGGGCAAGAGCTCCCCGTTGTTATGAAGTTCAAGCTTCGCGATGATATTCTCAGCATCCCGCATGCGGCACAAATTGTGCGCAAAAGAAATGACGGTGTAGCCTTACAATTCATCCCATTGACAAAAGATGTCCGCTCTAACTTTCAAAAAGTGATAGACGACTACAACACACGCGAATTTGCAGGCTCTCTAGCCTAACAAAAAAGGCGCATCGAAGTGATGAAACGCAATTTCAGTCATATGCGCCAAGGGATCGATAGAAAACCTTTTTTCACCATCTGACATAATCACATAGCAATGGCGGAACCCCCTTTTTAGACATTTTAAATATCTGATATCCGTATCATTGGAAAAAACAATCCATGCCATTTGCGGATGGTGCGTTGTCATTGCACAGTTCCCTCTTGGGCATAATGCGCCATCTGTTGAGAAAATCTCTGATCAGGAATGCGTTGAACAATGCCTTTGTTCACTAACACATCTTCAATTTTATCCAGTGCCTCAACCCAAAGAGAATGCGCGCGCGCCTCCCTTGTTCTATTGGCATCTGGGGCCATCAAACGTTGGCCATAATGTTTTAAAACGCGTAAATGTTCCATTGTGATCATCCGGTTACGATATAAACGATCAACAACTTTAAAAACGTCAATCGGCTCGCATGGACGTGGGTAAAGTGCCTGACCAGATGTGAACCGTGCGCCGTCATAGCGTGCTGCTTGCGCCTGCAAGAACCAAAACCACGACTCCTCGGCATCAACAAAAGGAACAGCGTCTGTCGCAACGTTTTCAGCGTATCCCGCCTGTTTGTGAATGTTTTGTGATGTCTCTATTTGTGGTGTCATAACGCCAATCCTTTTTTAGTTTGTTCTCGTTTGTTTCTTTTTGTTTACTTTTGTTCTCTTTATGTTCATATTGATGACAGAACTAAAAACCGAAGTCAAGATATTTTTTATGAATTTATTCCTATTTCAGGAATCGGTTATCTATGGGAGACTATTCCTAGAGTACGCATCGCGATTCTATGCAGCGAATAGAAAAGTAAAAATTTGGCATTGCGCCTTTAAAAATAAGAAATAAAGATAAAAGCATGTTTTCACATAACGAAATCTGGAGCGCCATTGACAAATTGGCCCAAGCCAACGGTTACTCAACATCTGGATTAGCTAAAAAAGCAGGCCTGGACCCGACAACGTTTAACAAAAGTAAACGCGTCACAGCCGACGGCAAGCCACGTTGGCCTTCGACTGAAAGTATCTCTAAAAGTTTAGCCGCAACACAAGCCACACTTATGGATCTAGTTGGGTTTATTGAAGACACGCCCATACAATCCACTGCACAAGCTATTGAACATTTTGAAGTTTCACAAAATGGTATTAAAAAGTTAAATCAAAAACCCCTCGCCTCCTTGGTCGTCACACAAGACGATAGCTACGCTGTCACCCTTACCTCTGCGCAATGGGCCCCGACATATAAAAAAGGAACCACACTGCTTGTCAGTCCTAAAACAGACCTTCAAACAGATGATAAGCTTTTCGTGGAAACAGCCAATAACGACATTTTTATCATGTCCTTCGATAGTCAAGATGACGACACGCTGTCGCTTAACGCCATTATCTTGAACGAGCCGGATCGACGCATTCAAAAAACCGACATTATAAGATGTGCAAAAATCCTTTGGGCTAGCCAGTAATCTATGATACATAAAGCTCTATGCATATTTTGACACGCCAAGAGATTGAAACATGGCTTCAAAGCCATTCAGACTGGTCTTTTAAAGATGATCAACTTATTGCTGATTTCAAATTTTCCGACTTTACGCACGCTTTTTCATTTCTCAGTATGATTGCCATTGAAATGCAACAGGCCAACCATCATGCGACAATTACGAACACATATAACGAGGTTAACCTCAAACTTTCGACGCACGATGCAGAGAATAAAGTCACTAAAAAAGACACAGACTTAGCAGCTACAATTTCTAAAAGAAAAGGACAAATCACATGACAATGGATGAACAAAGATTAGCCGCGGCAAAAATTCTGCTCGATACTAAATCAGTTTTGTTTAATGCAAAAGAGCCCTTTGTTTTTACATCAGGTGCCATTAGCCCCGTTTATGTTGATATGCGCCGCATGATTTCGTTTCCAACCGAGCGATCAACCCTCATGGATATGGCCGCGGACACGCTTAAAGATTTAGGCATTGAGTATGCCGCAGGTGGCGAGACAGCAGGCATCCCCTATGCCGCATTTATTGCAGAGCGCCTCAACATCCCCATGCTATATGTCAGAAAAAAACCTAAAGGTTTTGGGCGTATGGCACAAATCGAAGGCTGCATGGATGAAACAGGCCAAAATGTGGCCCTTATCGAAGATTTGCAAACAGATGGCGGCAGCAAAAAGCTGTTCATTGATGTCCTGCGCGAGGCAGGCGCCAATGTTAAACATACCTTTGTTGTCTTTCATTACGGCATCTTTGAAAAGTCATTAGAGAACATGAAAGAAATGAATGTGGAGCTTCACAGCCTCACCGATTGGTGGCATGTCCTAGAGGTTGCAAAACAGCAAAATTACTTTGACGATGAAACACTCATTTCCGTTGAGGCATTTTTAAACGACCCTCAAGGCTGGCGCGATGTAAACGCCCATCTTAAAACAGACGCAAGCTAAAGCATAAAAAAGCCATGAAACTCCATTTCTTCTCAAATGAAACAGACATTGCTCAAAACGCACAAGCCACGCTTGAAAAGCGTTACGGCCAAGCCTCTCTCGAGACAGCTGATGTTATTGTTCCACTGGGCGGCGACGGCACAATGCTGAGCTTTTTGCATAAAACCGTTGTAGAAGATATCGACACCCCCATTTATGGAATGAATCAGGGCTCGCTAGGCTTTCTTTTAAACCCATACGAGGAAACAGACCTTCTTGATCGAATTCATCAAGCAGGATCGGTTGATATTCACCCGCTTAAAATGTGTGCAACAACACATAACGGCGATACACACGAAGCAGTGGCCTTTAACGAGGTCTCATTAATGCGTGAGACACGCCAAGCCGCTAAGCTTGAGATTGCCATTAACAAGACTGTGCGCCTCCCTGAGCTTGTGTGTGACGGCATTATGGTCGCAACACCTGCTGGCAGTACCGCCTACAATCTCTCTGCCCACGGGCCTATCCTGCCCATCGGCGCCAATGTGCTAGCACTCACACCTATTTCGGCGTTTCGCCCGCGCCGTTGGAAAGGCGCGCTCATTCGTGAAAAATCAACATTTGAATTTAGTGTGATGGAAGCCGACAAACGCCCCGTAAGTGTCACAGCAGATTCGACAGAAGTCCGTGATATTGCAAGCGTCAAAGTCTGGTCATCTAAAAATATTGCCCGTCAGCTACTCTTTAATCCTAATCACAACTTAGAAGAACGTGTTTTAAAAGAACAATTTTTAAATTAATCTAAAAATAGACTGGACGAACGCTTAGAGTTTGATTATAAAACACTCCAGAAAGACGCTTACCTAGGCTCTTTCTTTTTGAATTTATATCCAAAGATATAATAGAAGACGATGCCCAGATAGCTCAGTAGGTAGAGCAAAGGATTGAAAATCCTTGTGTCCCCGGTTCGAATCCGGGTCTGGGCACCACTTTCATTAACTATTTCTTAATTTGTTAGCTGTTAAACTACTGATATATCTCAATAGACGATTTATTACGTCAAATTGAATATGTTGCATCCCCCACTTTTTCAATTTTGGTATACAAACTGGTATACAGAATGGGATACATGGATGTCGCAGTATTTGATAAAACGAGATGGAATTTTCTATTATATGAGGCGCGTGCCGCAGCATGTTAGACATCTGGATAATCGAAGGTTTGTCAAAAAATCACTAAGAACACGAGAACGCAAAATTGCGGTTCGAAGGTCGATTTTACACGATGATTATTTTGAAGAGTTCTGGCTTGGGCTTATCGAAAATGATGACACATGCCCTGCGTCAAGTTACGACTTAGCAATAAAACAGGCACGACATCTAGGGATCGAGTACAGACCTATTGATAAAATCACAAATTCCAAAACTGATGAGATCATTAATCGTATTGAAATCGCGGTTAACAAAAAAGACGATCCCAGAACAGTTGAAGCCGTTCTTGGCACTGTCGATTTACCCAAATATAGTTTTGAGCAATTGTGGGAAGAGTTTTTTGCTTTTCAAAAACCAAAGCTCAGGCACAAGTCAGCTGAACAAGCCAAAAGATGGATTAACCCTCGTGTAAGAGCTTATAAAACCTTCGTTGAAGTGATAGGCGACATTGATGTTAAAAACGTAACGAGACAACACGTATTGGATTTTAGATCTTGGTGGGCAAAAAGACTGGAAAGTGAAAACATGTCTGCAAATTCAGCGAATAAAGATTTAACGCATATACGTTCCATGCTTTCTTATGCTCAAGACAACAAGGATTTCATTGATTTTGACGTTGTATCTTTGTTTGCTCGTGTTCGCTTTGATGAGCAAGAAAGTGAGAGGCAGCCTTTGTCGACCGTATTTATCAAAGATACATTACTCAATCCGACAAACCTTAAAGGACTGAACGATGAATGCAGGTTTTTTCTTTATGCGATGGCAGACACAGGCGCAAGGCCGTCTGAGCTTGTTGGATTGAATGCACATCGAGGCGACATACGCCTAGATACTGATATTCCCTATATTCATATCAGACCAGATAGCAATAGAGAGTTAAAAAACAAACACTGCGAGCGACAGCTGCCGCTGGTAGGTGCTGCTCTTTACGCGTTTCAGCAATTGCCGCAAGGCTTTCAGCATTACTTTCAAAAGCCAGATCAGCTGTCTGCTGTACTCAACAAATTTCTGCGTGATAATGGTATACTTACTGAGAAGCATCACTCGGTTTACAGCCTTAGGCACAGCTTTGAAGACCGCTTGTGTGAGGTCAATACAATCGAAAAAGTTCAAGCCAGTATCATGGGGCATGCATATAGCCGAGAGCGATACGGTAATGGTCCATCATTAGAACAAAAAGCCTTTTGGATGAATAAGATGAAAAGAGTTTGTCATGTTGAAGAAAGAAAACAATAGGAAACGTTCAGGGGGTAGAATATACGGAAGCCCTGTCGATAAAAGAGAATACGCATATTCATTAGAAAATTCGATGGAGATATGTTTCTCTAGATCCCTGCCAGAAGGCAAACAGGTTGGAGCCTTCAAATCGTACGATGGTCTAAAGGAAGTCGAAAATGCGGTGTATGAAGCAAGAGCAATAGTAACTAAAGGATTGAGAGATGACTTTGACAATGTTGTCGATGTAGCAAATCGATTGATAAGCGCATCGAAAATACGAGAAACTCTATACCACCAATTCCTAGTCAGGACATTACACAACGCTATTCAAAAAGGAACTAGCGCCTCTTTTATTTCTAATTTTTCCAAGCATTACGGTCAACTTTTTACCGCTTATTTATCTACTAAACCAGATCGCTTAAGCACATCTGCCATCCGGCATATTCTGACCGTGGCTATCATGAAAGTTGACAGCAAGGATGAAAATTCTTTACAAGATAATATAGCTCTTACAGAAAGGGAGATCATGGATGATCAAGATTTAAAAACAACATTTGCCAATGCAGGCGATATGACCGAAGTAGGCGAAGCAGTTAAGCAAGCTCGTATACAAGCTAATCTTAGTCAAAGTCAATTGAGCTTGAAAACAGGTTTGTCTATTAGAACAATTTCTCGTCTTGAGACCGGTGCAGGATCTGCGCCATTGAAGACTCTTAAACAAATAGCCGACGCAACTGAAACCAAATTGAAAATCGGTTTCGAATAAAAGATCGCCTTTAATATAGATATATTTTGACTATAGACAAAATAGTGCTACATTTACGTTAATGCTAGTCATTGACGATCCTCCGTTGTTCATCAAAACCAGCAGACTTCCATAAGAACACGCGCGTTCTTCTTTATTGGTTCATAACCGATACAGAAAGGCTTTGAGCCTGTCTGTGTCTAAGTTTTATGATTTTTATGAGGATGTACGCATGAGTTCACGAAAAAAGCGCATACAACACAGTCCCTCTTTGTTTTTAATGGCAATTGTATTTATTGCTATTGATGCAGCAGTAAGCGGTCATTCAATACATAACAAACTTTCCTCGGCTGGTGAAACTGGCGCGGCGTTAGCGTTCGCCATAGTTCTTTCCGTATTGTTATTTTTAATTAGTCTTAACGCATTTCGTAAGGGCTTGGAGCTTTCAGAAGAAGCGCATACAAAGAAACGGTCTATTAATCTTGGTATCTTGGGCAGTTTTATAGCTGTGCTCGCGACAATTTCATTTTTGATGAATGCATGGGCGATTGGGGAAGATTCAATGCGGCTTGATTGGTTTGATCAGCAGTTGCATGAGCGCATTACTCAGACAAAGCGTGTGAACACCCTTTTTAAACTGCCTGAAGACAATAAAGCCACTCTTAACTCTATCGAGGCAACTACTACTAAATGGCTGACCTGTGAACGACTAACTGGTTGCGTTGGAAAAGAGGGTGGCGGAGATGGTCAGGTGAGCATCGCGCTTAGTGGTTATTTGTCCATTACCCAAAATGCCATTAATGAATTGATTGAGCTTGGGAACGAATATGAACCGCTGATTGAGGATATCAATGATGTTATCGACAAGATTAGTTTTATTGAAGACATGGATCAACTGAGCTTTGATGAGAAGTTGGCAAGAGCGCAAGACGAAATTCAAAAACTAGCCTTACTCAGTAATAAGCTACAAAACCTATTACCTGTGCGAACGTTTTCGACATTAGCCAAAGAATTTGACACATCAGTCAATCAGTATGAAGCACAAGGCATTTCGCCCGTGGGATCTAGAACTTTGTTTAATTTCTATGATAAGCACGGCAAGCAATTTAGTTCTGTATCGAAAAGTTTAGAGCGTGGGACTTTCATCAACATAGCGCCCATTGAGACGCCTTCCGATCTTGAGGTTATGACGGCAAGTTCTAACGCGCTGTTCATCTGGTTAATTTCTGCTGTGCTCGCGTTCTCCGGTTGGCTCATGTTAATCATCCACATCATTCAACATAGCTATACCCCGTCCGTAGATGGCGAAGATCGTGAGAGTTCACGACAGCAGGTGTTCGATAAACAATCGACATCGACAAATGACACTGAATCATTTTCAGCTATTCAGTCACATACGAAACATTAGGAATACTGCCATGAATGAACAAAATCAAACTGCTGGCCACACGGCCAGCTGGGGCAAGGTTATATTCAAAGGGTTCATACAACTACTATCCATTCCCGTAGTACTGGCAGCATTAGTGGTTATCTATGAGATTAGTGTGAGCGATGAACGTTCGCTATGGGTGAAAATTAATGAACGGCTTGGCGAAGGTCAAAAAGCAGTTATCGAGGCTGCGGCACCGACAGAAGCGTGGAAAGAACAGATGTTTCAACAAGCTGTGGCTGAAATTGAACGGGTAAATATTGCGTATCAAAACCTATGGCAGGCCAATTCGCAAATTATGGTGATCGCCTACCAAATGGAAGACAAAGTTTTGCAGTCTCAAATGGACGTAATTAAAGATACCTACGGTGCAGCGAAATTTAATACCAACATCGCAGATCTAGGATGTGCAGTGAATGCCTTTATTCCTGACCCTACACTCAAACAGGCGTGTCGCTATGCGCAAGAGCAGCGCACTAAAATGGCAAGAGATTTGAAAAATCTTGCAGAGCAGCATCGCTCCCTAATTCCAAAAGATATTTTGCAAGGGCTACCAAAACCTGAGGATTTAGAGCTAAGCGAGCAGAGGCTGCGTGACTTATTGGGGGGCATTGATAATGGTTAAGTCCACAAATCAGAACCATAACCGGATGTCATATATGACGTCCACTCCAAACGCTACCAACGCTAGTTTTTCGCTTAACCAAATATCGCAAGCATTGTTGACGGTCAATAGGCTCTTTGAGGCGTGGTACACGCATATACGTAGAAAAGAAGTTAGTCATGTAGCGAAAGACAACCAAGAGAAAGTTGAGCAAAATATTGTTAGCTTGCGACAAGAAAACACGCAACTTGGCACACTAAAAGATGCGCAAGAGCTAGGGCTAAGGAAAGATTTAAGCGGCCCATTATTGGGTTATGTTGATGGCTATTGCCTGTTTTTGAGCCAAGACCTGCATGTGAATACATGTGCCTTTCCTGGCTCGGGTAAAACAACCACCCTCACAATTCCAAACATCATCAGCCTGGCGATGGGTTCGAAGCCCGAAAGTGTCGTCATTTTGGATGTTAAAAATGGTGAGCTTGCATGGTTAACGGCTGAAGGGCGAATGCAGCTTGACAGCTCGGAGGCCATTTTCATTAATCCTTGGGGGCTAAATGGTCTGCCTAACCATAGATTGAACATCTTTTCTGACATCATTGATAAAGCACAAAGAGGGTTTAAGGTTTTAGATTTAGCTCAAAGAAGTGTGTATCAACGCTTTGGCGATCCAGAGCGCTACAACAGCAACAGTTGGATCTATAAAGATGCAATGCGTATTTGTACCGTTCTAATGGTTGCTCGGGCTCAATATACGCCGGAACTTTGCAATCCAGCCTCATTTTGGGATTTTGGTGCCTCTACTCATTCAGAGTTTAGAAACACATTACTAGATATGATCTCAGCTGATAAAGATGATGGCTATATCACGATGATGGCTAAAAAGCTTTTGGATCAGTACGGAGAAGAAAAAACAGACCAATGGGAATGGGTCATGGATGCATTTCTAAACGGTTTTTCCCTTTATGCGATGGGTTCCGCTTTAAGGGACTCTTGCAAAATTACAGAGTTTGATGCCAGCACGCTTAAGAAGTCGCCACGGGCAATTTATTTAATGGTACCTGATAAGTATCTAGACTCGCATGGATCTTGGGTATCGGATGTATTGGAATATCTTGTCTCAAAGATTGCAGACGCATCAGGTGATGTGAGAACGACATTCATGTTGGACGAGTTTGTAAATATTCCTGTTGTACGGTCTATGGTTAAAGCTTTGCGCTTGTATAGATCTAAAGGCATACGTATTTGGACGTTTGGACAAGATAGGAATGGATACAACAAATATAAAGACGACGGCGGCTATATGCCCTTCGAGGAGTCGAGTGTTAGCCTTGCTTGGGGTGTTACCGGCGCACATGCCAGAGAACTATCGGAGAAAGCAGGGAAACGTGCTGTATTGATTGGCACACCTAACAACTCTGCTGGCGTTAGCGCAGATACTGGGGGGCACTCTGCATCAGAAGTGCTAGTTCCTAACCTACCCATCAGTCAAATCTCTCAAAACTTTTCTGGCACGGCCATTTTGGACAGCAAATCTAAAATCTTTGTAGTTGAGCGCAAGCCGTATTGGGAAATTCCATGGATACGCGACTACGTTCGAAACCCAAAAGACTTTCCACAACCTCATTTTGAAGACTGATATAGGAGAAACATTTATGACTTCACCTTACATGAACACGAAAGACCTTATGCAGCGTTATAGATGCTCTTCTCGTACAATCTTCAGAATGATGAGAAGAGATGTCATCCCCCTGCCCCAGCCTGTAATTCGGGAAAAGGGAGCAAAAAATCTGTGGCTTGCAGAGGATATCGAAAACTTTGATCTGCAAAGAATAGCAGCACAGAAATTGGCCGATACCACGCGTTATTTTTGCGACTAATCGATTGGAGCATCTGAGTATGACAATGTCTAAAAAACAGGCTTTTATCATAAACGATAGAGCCGATGGAGTGTCGCGCCGTGCGACGCTCCATTATTTCAAAATGGAAGCCTCATTTATTGAAAAGGAACAGGTGAGGCTTTCAAAAATGAATATGCCAAAGATTGATATCAAAACTCTGGCAAAAGAAAACGTTATTATCCGCCATCATCAGCGAATGGATAAAATATCGGATGCGCGGCGCAATATGTTGGAGCAGCTTCGCTCCCAAACGTTGGAGCACGAGCTGGCACGTCAAGAGATAGCTAAAGCATCAAAAACGAAGCTTCAGGAAAAAACGAAACCAGCCAAGGCCGAAAGGAGTTGGTTTGCTAAGGTTTTTAGAAAGAAGCCGGAAAAACTAAAAGTCGAGCCTACACAAGATAGGAGTAAGGCACAGAATACCCACTATATTCCCGTTGGCGTGACCACTCATAAAGCGCTAGATTTAAAGATTAATGTGGCTCCAGCTTTTCAAAGTTCGGCCAAAATAGATAAGCAGCAGCGAATAGAGCAATTAGACAAAGGCCGTGCCACACCTTCCAGCTCCCTTGAGATGCGTCCCGATGGAATGACTGTCAAAACCTCGCATGAGCACGTTGAACGTAAACGCGAAAAGGAGATCAAAAGATTGCAAAGAACATCGGAAAGACAGGATAAATCTCTAAACCCTAAACGAGATTTTGACATTGTCAGAGGGCGTTAGCGGATTTTATTGTATCGTTCCATACCAATGTGACAAATTATTTGTATGGAACATTTTTTTACAGAAGCTGAAGTTGAATATTGGTGTAAAATGTCAGGACGCTATATGCCAACTCCTGATGGCAAAAAAGTCTACATCATCCAATCTAGACATGTGTGGATGATTTATGATGATTTGGTGGATCGCTTTAACTGGGACGAGGCAGTGCTAATGGAGATTGTCGCAGATGCCGCAAGTCGCTCGCCACTTGGTCTCCAGCTAATGTTTTCTAGTACGATAAAATACATTCATTGCGGTGTCGAAAAAGCAGAACTGCCCCGCTACACCTAAGTTAGGTTGCAGTTATACGCCTAGTTGGTTTTTTTCACCATTTCTTCTAACTCGGCTAACACAAAATCCAGATGATCCTTTCGTGCCGTTTTGGTATTTCTAGAAAGCCAGCTCTCAAACATTGAAGGAGATAGTCCAGCAGGTATGCGTTTAAAGCTCTTGAACAAGGCTTTTGGCCCCTTGCCTATAATCTTTTTATAGTGTAAAAGCCTGCCATGTATAGGATCTGTGATATCGACTTTCCTAGATGGAGAAAGGCTCATTTTTTCACATGTCTTCAAAACAAAATTGATATGCTCTGGCGAAACAGTTTTTGCTTCTTTTGAAAACCAGTTTGCCACAACATAGCGCGTTAGCCCTTCCGGTACATTTTTTCTATTTTGGAAAATAGCGGACGGCAAAAACCCTTGTGCTCTGTACTTTTCTAAATCTCGCAGATGATTTTTCGACAAAGGCTTTCTTTTTTGACGATTAATCAGTGCCGGTTGCCTGACATTTGTTTTTGCCTTAAGAGCCTCCCTATCTTTGATTTTAACGACCGCATTTTTTAGTATCTCAAAATCATTCTGGCTGATTGTTTCAATTCGCCCATTTATAATACGTGCCAGCATACCTCTACCATAACCGGGTATACCGCCATCAAGAATATAGTAGATTTGCTGGGGTGATATTTTATGGCTTTTTATTTCAAAAACTAAAGATGCCAGATCAGAGGCATCACAGTAGACAACCTTATCCAAAGACGCCCAGAGGGTAAGAACATAATCCAAGTGACTTGTTTTGGCACTTTTAGATCTTCCTGAAATCCACGAACTTATTTGCCGCGCAGTAAGCCCATCAGGAATATCCATACGCCCTTTTAGGAGCATGGAGGGTGTACGACCAGATTCGCTTTGAAGTTGCTTCAAACGCTGCTTTGTCTCCTCTGTAATACCTGTATAACCCTTAAAAACTGACAAGTCCGCCCCCTTCCTATTCTATTGATATCACAGGAATTCTACTTATGGCAATGCATCACAAACTGAGATAGATAAAATGCAATTAAAATTTTATGTTTCCATAATTATTTATTAAACAATTTCGTTTAATGTAAACGGTAAGAATGAACACAAACGTATGCGGACAACAGGAAAATGAGCATAACAACACAAGCAGTCAAAGACATTAACGTACCCGCATTTGCAAATAACATGAGTGTCGCCAACATGTTGTCAGGCATGTCACAAAAATTTCAAGCGCGCCCTGCCCAGCCCGTAAAAGATGCCGCAGAACAAGATGATTTTGAAAACAACAAATCAATCGACGAGCGTGCCTTTTCTGATTTTGGCATTGATGGTTCAGAAAAAGATTACAAGCAAGACGGCCGTGTCAAAGCCAACAACGCATATTGGATGCAAGACAAAGAACAAGAAAAAGTTGACGATGTCGAACTTGCCGCCAATGAAGCGCAAGAATTCATGGAAGAAAAGCGCAGAGAAAAACTGACCAAATTACAGGCTCAACAGCAATTTGGTAACTTTGACTTTACGCACGGCGACTTTGATGAAGCCCTAGATGAAATCGTTGATAACAATGAGGTGTGGGCTAAGAAAAATGGCTATTCTGAAGAAGAAGCAGACGAGGCTAGATATCATGCCGTATTAATGCAGGGTATGACAATGGAAGAGCGTGAAAATCACATGAAATGGCTTGAAAACAACGCTCCTGAAACTGCAACAATGATAGATAAGCAAGCCAAAGAAGAAAATCTTGAGAACAAAAACAAAGTCGAAGTTTCAAATCAAACATTGAAACAAGAGAATAGAGCTCGGGAGATTTCGTCACAGTATGATATTGCCGAAAAACCAGATTCTCAAATCGCCTCCATCTTTAATAAAGAGGTAGCGAACGTTGGGGTAAGCGCGCAGAATTTTGTGTTGGACGAAAAAACTCCTGATTCGCAAATGCAGAAAGAAATTGAGCCATTTGTTCTAGATATTTAAGTTAAATTACTTTGGGCTTGCTGAGGCTATTGTGATTCCCTCAGTTGCGGTCTTTTTTGCAGTTTCTTCCTTGGCAAAATTGTAGGCAGTCTTAGCTTGCTCATATAGAAGTTGCATTCTGCTGTTACGTGTATTTGATTTGTTATCGTATAGCATCGTCGAATATTTGGTATAACCATCAGTATAAAACTCAACTGATGCGGTGATGTCATTGCCATTATGTCGTCGCGCTCCACCGTCTCTATCAGGCGCAAGTAAAAACGCGACTGAGTAACCTTCGTCGTCAAGCATTTGTGCAACTTCATATGCTGCCATCATTAACTCTTTGTTTCCACCATGGACGACAATCGTAAGGTTATCATGAGATAGCTTCTGGCCAACAAGTTGAACAACAGTTGTTTCCTCTGCACGTAAATCTTGCTTAATAAAATCTTTTCCGGCAAAAGCAGGCGTAGCAGACATTGCAAGCATCGCGGTCATTGATACACCAAGTGCAAGATTTTTGAAATTTTTACTGATCGTCATTTTTACAAAGCCCCCGCTTTAAGAATTATTTAGGACTAGTCGAGGCAATGGTAATTCCCTCAGTTACGGACTTTTTTGCCGCTTTTTCCTTAGCGTAATTATATGCTACGAGGCTCTGCTCATAAATACCCTGAATTACGTCTTCAGATACTAATTTGTCATTATCATACATCATTGCTGCATACCGAGTATAACCATCTGTATAAAAATCAATTGTAGCAGTTCTATCATCACCATCATATAAGCTCGCAGCACCGTCTCTATCTGGAGCGAGTAAAAACGCGACTGAGTAGCCTTCATCATCCAGCTTTTGAGCCGCTTTGTACGCAAGCATCATCAAGTCTTTGTTTCCACCATGGACAACAATGGTCAAGTGTTCGTGTGATAATTCTTGTCCGACAAGTTGAACAACGGTTGTTTCCTCTGCTCGTAAATCTTTCTTAATAAAATCTTTTCCGGCAAAAGCGGGCGTAGCAGACATCGCAAGCATAGCAGTCATTGATGCGCCAATTGCAAGATTTTTGAAATTTTTACTGATCGTCATTTTTACAAAGCCCCCGCTTTAAAAATTATCTTCAACTTTTATCGAAAAGTAAGACGTAATTAATTTATAATCTAGTATCATATCTTTAGCAAAAATCATTACCGTAATCAAGCAAAATTAACTGTCCTTAAAAGCCTTATAAACCGTGGATATCTAACTTTTCGATAAAAGTTAGACTAATCATGGAGATACAAACATCATATAAGAGCTACGGTTTATAGGTGTTGAGGGCTGGGAGGCCCAAGTAATGCCCGAACAATATTATAAACCGCGGAACTTCAACCACCCTAAAAAGGGCTCCTGCACTAAGACAGAACCCATACGTAATAAATGCGATATTGAGCGAATTAAGGCACTGCTTGATGACAAGCCACGTGATTACTGCTTGTTTACGCTTGGTATCAACACTGCCTTTCGTGCTAGTGAGCTTGTATCAATCCTTGTGGGGCAAGTATCACATCTTCGCCCGTTTGATACACTCACGCTTAAACAGCCTAAAACTGGAAAGTTTAGAACGGTTACTATCAATCAAAATGCATATGAGGCTATCAGGCGATGCTTAGCGGCGCATCCTGATAGAGACAATCTTGATGCCCCGCTCTTTTTCTCGATGACGACAAGAAGAGCATTAAAAGCAAATACGCTTTCAAAATATATGAAGGAATGGTGCGCCCTTGCCGGTTTGCAAGGACAGTTTAGTTCTCACTCAATCCGTAAAACATGGGGGTACAGTGTCTACCGATATTATAATCATGACATTGCACATTCATCACGAAAAATTGCCGAGATAATGATGGCATTCGGCCACAAAACCGAACGCCAAACATTGGATTATCTTTGCATTTCAGATCGTGAAATTCAGTCGTTGTTTCAAATGGAGCTTTGACCCACTATAGCAGATAACTCGTCGCACCACGCTTGATATGCCTTTGATTGCTCGGGCAGGTAATCGTAGCGATCATATACCCTAGCGACAGGACTTCCCATAGCATGACCAATCATAATTTCAGCAATATGAAAGTTTGTTAATTTAGAAAAGCGTGTCCTAGCACTTCGACGCAAGTCATGCATTGAAAAATGAACCATTGAGTAGGCTTCACGCCTACGTAAATACTGCATAATATTATAAGGTATAGCTAATGGGGCGCTTGCTCCCATAACTTCGCGGGTACCATCATTAGTAAAAACATACTCACTGTCCGCGCTCAATAGAAAAGCTTGTCTAAGCATATTTTCTATCATTGGCACGATTGGGCGGAGCAGCGGCTTACAACTTTTTTTACCTAACTTGTGGTTTTCTGGCGGGATTGTCCATACCCCTTTCTCGAAATCAAAGTCAGCTTTTTTTGCTTGGCGTAACTCACCATTACGACAACCATAGATTAAACATAGCTTCACAAAAATTTTATTTTTGATCGTAATACGCGACTTATTAACTGCAAGCCAGAGCATCTGTAGCTCTTCATCTGAAAGACAACGGTCTGTTGAACGCTTTTGAATATTCAGATCACTTTTGGCATAAATATCTGATAGTGGATTGCTTGCCAATAGCCTTCGTTTCACACCGAAACGATAAAGCTGTTTAGCATTTACTAGTAAGCGCTCAGTAATTGCAGGCTTACTTGGTGCTAGCTCTTCAAGTATCTCCAACCACGCATGTAAAGAAATTTTTTCCGCAGGTAACTTACCAAGTTTTGGAAACACATGAATTTCAAAGCTGCGTTTAACCTCATGGTGGCCTTTTTTATTGTGAACGCAATATGCTTCATACCATAAATAGAAAAGACCTGAGAGTGATTCAGCGGCAGCGATAGCTTGTTTTTCAAGAAGACGTACCGTTTTAGGGTTGTGCCCCTGCTCAAGCTGTTTTTTAAGGCGTTGTGTTTCTATCCTCGCTTCCTTTAAACTCATCAAAGGATATGAGCCCAAATCCACCCGTCCGGCCTTACCCGCATGCTGATAGCGTAACGTGTAGGTGATTTTACCCTTCGGAGAAAGCCGAATGCTTAGACCATCACGGTCAGTCTTCTCTAAGGCTTTATCTCTTAGCTTTTTATAATTGGCTTTTAGCCATGTTTCAGTCAGTGCCACCTTTCAGTCCTTAACCCGCTCTGCGGATCTGTTTGTACAAATTTTTTAAGGAAGGCTTTTAAGAGAAAATTTGTACGAGAATTTGTACAAATCCCTACTGACTTAGGATGGCATAGACTGGCTTGAGATGATGATAGGACAACTGAAGACGCGTTATAACATTTTGTTTTTAATGTAAAACATGTCTTTTCTTGTCTTAATTTGACTTAGGTTACTTTATTCGGGTGTGAGATGATAGCGAAAGTTCTTCGCTTGTTGATTTCATTAAGAAAATCGGCGTTTGCCATGTATCTAAATTCCCGTTTTGTACAACTATTTGTACAAAAAAATAAAGTTAACTCTAAGCCCTGATCTTCAAGCAGATTGCCACGGCCTACAGCCAGCAAAACCTCCCATCAAAGCATTGAAAAATTTGAGCGCTATTCTAGCAAAATAACGAAGTACTATAAATCAAACACTCAGTACTTCTTTTAGCTTGTCTAACGCCAGCTTATGTTTGTCATCTGGCATTTTTGCCAGATTAATCTGTTTCCATTTAATGGCCGGAAGATCACTAACAGCATCAAGCTCAAGTAATGCCCAATCCGGCTCACGGTTTTTAAACGACAGTAAAAACCCTTTTTCACTATCGGTCAGCCCTTGGTGAATAAGCTCTACCAAACGCTCTCTCACGGCCACCAGCTCTTCAAGTGGTACGTCCGTTTCGGCCATGTTTGCAAATTCACCTGCATAAATGGCCGCTATATCTTTAAATTGCGGCCTTAACAGTTCGGCCATTGGCCGATTGTGACTTGAGAGATAGATAATTAATGCTTTTCGTATCTCATCCGTCAGGCCTTCATTTTCCAAGAGCCACTTCACATCAAATAAATCTCTTGGGTGCTGCCTATCTAGTGCGGCGCATATTTTGCCAGCATAAAGGTCAGCCAAGGCCACCACAGGCACTTCTGCATAACCAAACTCATCTTCTACGGCTGCGCATACTTCCATCAATTTGGGCTCGTAAACCGTGCCACGTAACACAGGCGATAACTCAACTTTTATCTGCACACCATTACGGCCAACGATTAATCTCAGTGCATCGCGCTTTGATTTATAGGCTTCTGTAAGCTCTATATCTTTAAACGCGGTTTTTAAATCTGCGCTTATGGCATCTAATGCTTCGCTGATTTCCTGCAATGCCGCATCACGGCTTTTCATGGGCAGATAAACCAAATCAATATCAACCGACAAGCGCGGAAACTCTCTGACAAAGAGATTAATCGCCGTACCGCCTTTAAGTGCAAAGCATTCCTGCTTAGCGACAAAGGGCAAAACCTGCATCAGTAACTGCACTTGCTTGTAATAAATACTGTTTATATCCATCTCTAGCTTTCGCTTTCCTTCGCCATATGTGACGGCACAGTGATCAAATAATCCGTATCCAACTTACCGCCTTTAGCCACAACGCGCTTGCCTGAGCCTAGATCGTAATCCTCGACATTTAGCTTGTTAAACCAAGGGTAAGCTTGGCGCTTTGCCAGCCAGAAAAACAAGCGCTTTACCTTCACGCTTTTACAGGCTTTTAAAAGCATATCGAGCTTTCTAGGCGATAAATTCACTAAGCCTTGCATTAGCTCATCAGCATGTTCAAAGCTAACGGCATCGGGTAAATCAACCAGTAATTCCAATAGCGCTTTTTCAGGGCATGAAAAATACACTGGGGGCAGTTCTGCCTCCCATTCATGCTGCCTGATAAACGTTTTGTCTTGTAACAGCCATTCAGGCCATAAGGTATTGGTACTATGCCCCTCACATTCAACGGGCAACGACAAACGCCCCAGCCATGATGGCAACTTGCCTTGTGCATATAAATGAATATGCGGCGTACTGCCTAACGACAGATACTGCGACAATCCCGATAATGATAATGCTGACAACCCGCCAACGATCACCGAAGGCAAATTATCCGAGCTGTTCACATCCATACGCTGCATAGAGGCAACCACCCCTTCCCAGCTCAATGAGCGGGAATACTGGCTATATACGCCAGTAGCCAGTAATAACAAGGTTTCTGTTTTCACTGCATTATCGATGGCATGAGCACTTAAGCCTTGTTCAGCCAGCCACTTTTTCGTTGCCAGCATGCCATAGGGTAGAAGCGCTTTAAGTGACTGCTTATAAGCCCCTTTTGCTACATCATCATGTGAAGTAGTGCTGTTAACCAAGCGTAAAACCCTTTTTAGTTTACCATTAGCTTTATTTGCGGCGATTAACGCCGTAAAAAACAATATGTATAAACTATCATAATCAAACATAGTTTACCACTATTAAGTTTCACGGCGGTAAGCGCCGCGAAACACATAAATCATAAACCGGAACGGTTTAAAACAAAGGTGTTATTGGTATTGCCAATACCAATAACCAGCATTATTGAAACTTTTGGGGCTCAGCTTGGCGACAGCGGAGACAAGACAAGCGAAGTATGAGCGATTTAGGCCGTATGGCCTCTGAGCCCCAAAAGTGCGCTACAAAAAGTAAACTCCCGCCCCTTCAAAATAAAAGGGGCAGAAGCTCGCCTGTTTAATGGTTCCAGAAAATATGCACTTCCTGATAACCTGTTTCGATGGTGAATACATCGCCGCCAAGCTCCATGTCACGCCCCATCTTTTCATAGTCGATATAAAAGGCTAAATGCTCAGGAATTTGTGTGGTTTCTTCGGTCAGCTCTTCGGCATAGTCAGCCAGTGAGGTATAACAACCGCAATAATTGTCTTCAATCGCTGTTTGCGCATCGTCGATGCTATCGCCAAAGTGAGATAATAATTCGCCTGCAATTTCACCATGCTCCTCAATGAAACAAGCGACTTCGTGCGCGCGCTCAATGCCTTCATATTCAGACACAGAATAACCTGCAAAGCCTTCATAATCATGGATGGCATATTCTTCGGCATCGTCTTCGGGGCTGTTGGCTAATAACACATTAATTTGCTCTTGAATGTCGTCCAGCGCTTGTGTGGCATCAATCCAAACACCATGTAACTTGCCATTGTTGTATGCAGCTAGGTCTGCAACATAAACTTTAATTTCTTCGCTCATTTCTTTGCTCCTTAATCTTAAAAACACATCCCCTTTTGGGGTTGAAAACCCCAGAAAAAGAAGCGAGCTGGCGAGCGAAGATCACATGTTTTGGCGCAATCCAGACAGGGGGAACCACCCAGCCTGCACAAACCTGAACTTGAGAAGGTGCGGAAGGTTGGGGGATGTCTTGATGAAGCCAAGTTATGTGATATTTTTACGTCTACCCAAAAGGGGAAACTAGAACACTAGATGCGAACACGAACGTGTTCTTCCTATTTTCAGCGCAGCGAAACTCTTTATAAACAAAAGCAGCAGCGCTTTAGTGCTGATCCAAATGACCAATCAATCTTTACCGCCACATTTGAAAACGCGTGAACCCACGCGGCCTTTTTAGCATCCACATTAACGTGAATAGCGGTTTATTCCTGCAAGCATAAAATGCTTCTCCATTGCATTGCGACCAAGGTGCAGGCAACCACATATTCTCGACCACGCGGCTTTACAAAGGCCGTGGTTGTCACGTCCTCCAAATATAGGAGGTTACGATGAGATTAGTAACAAAATTTGAATTAGCAGCTAAAAACACATATCAGCTTCACGGCTTACATAAAGAAGCGTTCATCGAGCTGATAAAAAGCAATGCACGTACGCTACAGCGCACAAATGCTTTGGCTTCACTGCAAAATATCGAGAATGAGCTTGTATCAAGGGTTTTACGCCCTTGATACTAATATTCGCTAGAGGTAGCGGTGGTATAACTCCAAGAGAAATTGTCTCTCAGATATTAATTCTATTAGTATCTGTAGATGACATAACCATATTCAAACCAACTCCTATTTCTTGATGGTTCATTGTCATCAATATTTTATGCGCTTCGCGAATACTGTCATCCATAGGTTGATCACATCTAATTTGTTCAATATAAAGCCTAAAAAATCCAGCCATTAGATCAGCAACTTGTATACCTACACAATTATGTGATGCTTTAAACAAGAGGTCAGCACTCATATCCAATTTGTAATCAGAACTATCTGATATAAATCCCAATTTCTCAGAAGGAATACTTTCTAGATCATGTTTTGACTTCTTAACGATATCATCGAATTGCAGTTGTTCATCATGGAAGATTTTTACATCTGACAAGTTTTGCTTCATAAATAGGTTAATTCTTGCGTAAATATTTGTAAAACTCGATAGGTTTGGCAGCATCCAAATTGTCTTCCCGTGCTTGCCTATGTCTGGAATGGGAAGAAAGTCGCTTATATCATCGCTTTTCCCAAGAACGTTCTCCTTAACGTCATCACGTGTCATGTTAAGACTATGAATAATCGCTTTTGAAACGTCATTTTTACTATTTTGAAGCACTCCAATGAATTCATCAATTAGATCAATAAGCCCACTTGCTGAAGGCTCGGTGCATAACTTAAGAAAATGAATATAGAGCTCATCTGGCATGTAAGCATATAAACACTCGGCAAAAACATTGCGAATATAATTCGTTTCACGGGTTTCAGCCTTGAAACAATTCCCTGGTAATACAAGGCTATTAACGATATTTGCCGTTAACATGAATTTTTTATCTACCGCTTCAATAAATATGGGCCAATTTTCGTCTTTTATAAGGTTGAAGAGTTCTGCAATAAATTCAGGCTTTCTTTTATACAGTTTTGAAGCCTTTAGTTCTTTAGCTTTAATTTTGTAGTGCTGAAGTAACGGGAGAATTTTATTATTAAGTTCGGTCTCGTTACCGATTCCTATCGCTGCCAAAGTGAATGTTTTTTGTCCGCCATAAGTATTCTCAAAGGACTTTTGAGAAATCCCCCCCGTATTACCACTTTCATCTAGATAGAATTCCATGCCGGACCTACTCTCAAACAGTCGTCACCCATTGCGGGTTCAGTTTATCACCTATTCGTCAAAGCGCCCAGTTCTCTCCAATGAGAGGCATCGAATTCTGCAACTACAGAGTTTTTTAATTGAATTAACTGCGGCCCTGAAAGATTGGAGCTCATTACTATTCCTTTAATTAAATCAGTATATTTTAAAATTTTGCTATGAAATAAATTTTATATAGATTGTTTGCGCCAATTTTGTACAGCATTTGTTAATCTGCCAACAGGTACTGCATCTTGCCATTCATCCCAAAAGTCGATAGTGCCGCTGTTTGGCTCGTTTCTGGGCTTATCGATGCGTATTCTGCTAGGCAGAAGACTCGCATCACCCACAACCAAAGCTTCGCCTGTATCTAGAGTGGGTAAAATTTCGCTAAAGCCACCTAGGCTGTCAGGCAGCAATTTTTTTATCACATTTTGGTCATCTACATTTGTAAGCCGCATCGAAACAAAATTGCTGCATTGGCTTAATACGGTTTTGTTAACTTCAGAAGGCCTTTGGCTAATTACAACTAAACTAGTGCCATATTTTCGACCTTCTTTTGCAATTCTTTCGAAGATATCTATAGATACATCGTCTGCTGCACCGGCCATAGATCGTTGAGGAATATATAAATGAGCCTCGTCACATAAAAGCGCTATGGGATGCCTTAAATTTGAAGGCGTCCATTGTTGAACAGAGAAAGCGAGTCTTGCGACTAATGAAACTATCAACGGGAGAATGTCAGAAGGCACTTCAGAAAAGTTAATTATCTTTATACCTTTACTGTCATTTTCGTCAGCGCTCCCCATCAGGCTTGCTATAAGAGTGTCTAGCCAATCAAATTCTAAAGTGCCTGCACCTCCTTGGAATAAAAAACCTAAACGCCTATCGGATGTTTTATTTTCTAGCCGAGCGATCATTCGTGCTAGCTTGCCAAAAAATTCACCTTGCTTTTCCCTACCACCTGAACCAGGCACCATCTGAGTATTTATTTGATTTAACTCACCCAATAAACCTGCCAAGTCAAATGGCACCGGACTATCTACGGTGAAATTATTTAGCAAGTCAACATGATCGCCATCCTCTAGATATTTTCTTTTCGCAGCATTTATCTCGCGGGAAATAATCATCGCCTGATTTGGTGCATTCTGGTCACTTCTATCAACAAACATTGATACAAGCGCTTCATATGAAAGTAACCAGTAGGGGAGAAAAATAACACCATCTTCAAGCGTATTTCCTGCATCTATATCACCAGGGCCCGCTACTTTAAAATGTTGAATACTATCAGCTTGCAATGGCTCATATTCACCATGTAGATCGAAAATAATGGCATTAGGAGAATCAAGTTCAGCCATTTGTTCAATAACTTTGGCTGTAGTCCAAGACTTTCCTGAACCAGTGCTTCCTCCAATAAAGGCATGCCGTTGAAAGAAACGATTACCATTAAGATAAGCAACTGCACCATCGTCTAATGTATATCTGCCAAGTGTTAGCGACTTCCCCTCTTCCGCTGTACTCGATAATATTCTCATAAAGCCAGTAAGGTAATCACCTTCGAGCGAAAAACAGTTTGCGTCAATCTCAGGCACACTTTCCAGCGTTCGTCGAAATACGTTTTGTCTTACACCATCACGGTCTAACAATGTCCCTATCAGAGATATCCTACATAGATTTTGTTCTAATGGCTGATTTTCGGCATCTTCATCAATTAGATTTGAATCTAGTTTTTTCCTAGTAACCTTATTAATCAAACCAATGAGATGTTGACCTGGCTTACTGCTTTGAAGCACTGCAAGCCTGTTTACTTGCAATCTTTTAAGTTGCTCTATATTTACAACTTCAACAATAACATTGGAAGTGTCAACTGAGATTACTTTGCCAAGGGCGTCATTATCTTGATAATTAAAAATTGGCATTTATGTTCCTTATAAAATTAATTGTAAAAATCCATTTAAGCTCCAGTACTCACCATCAACTACAAATGGTTCTTCGGCTTGTGAGGAATATATTCTAGAATGCCCATCATCCTGCGCTCGCTCGATTGCCAGATAATTTCTGATATTACCGTCAGAAATTATTGCCTTTGCTTGCGCAGTAAGTGTATGAGTTACGATGACAATACCAGCTCCGTCTCTCTTACACTTAGCTAATAGCTTGGGTTGTATATGTTCATCGTTAAATCCAAAACCAAAACATAAATACGAATTCGCAGCCGATATTGCGTTATCAGCATTTCCTATTATCGATCTGTAGGGTTCTAGATGGGTTTTTTGATATTTTTGTACTCCTGGCGTCACGATTTGAGGTTGGTAATTGTCAGGCCTAAACTGTGATTTAGGTATAGATACCGTTTCATTATCTGGGCAATAAAACCAATCTAGCGACCCATGAACTTTCCATATATTGACTTTTCTACTGCAATTAATAAAATTGGGCTCTGCAAGTCTTTGCGTATAGCCATGAGAAAAACCAGAATAATGATGCAACTCCTCTTGGTCACAAGCATACTCAGCTAGACAGTCATAATTTGTAGTTACTATATTCAATTCTACCAAACTGGTTTTAAACATGTGTGACAACATAGTGCCCAAAGGGAATAACGTTCTATCGGATATTGAACTTCGATAAACGTTCTCGTCTCTGCTGTTTATTAATTCCCAAGCTGATTGAATAATCAAACAGGTTGCTACATCAGAAAAATTAACTTGATGTAACGCCGCTTCCAAGCCAATCCCAGTATCAAGCAACCCACAAAACTCCGACCAAGAACCGGTTTCACTTCTAGGGATTGCAGAAACATCTACATTATCTTTTATATATTCCGCTAGTTCTCCCATCCCAGGGATCCCAAAAGCGACAGATGCTCCACTTCCTAAAACAATTACAGGAGCTTTGGAGTAGTAATCCTGGGCCTGTTTCGCAAAATCAAATTCAGTCAAATTAATGTCCTTATTTACTTTATTATTAAAAGTCGAAAAGTTTAATAATATTCCTTAATATACCCATACGCCCTATCAAACAGCACTTGGTCTTTGTGTAATTTGTACTTGAGTAATGCTTTGCGCAGTGACTTTTGCACTTCGCGTTCGCCGCCTACTGTGTTTTGCCAACCAGGGAAGTTTACGATGCGTACTATGGCATCAATGTCGGTAACAATACGTTCTACTACGGCTGGTGTTTCGTCGGTTTTTAATTCGAGGAATAGTTCGGTTAGTGCTGCCTGGGGTGTTTTACTTTGTAGCTCTTCTTCGAAGTCTTTTTCTGCCTTAACTGTGTCTTTGGCAATAGCACATAACTCTTTAACGAACTCAATCGACGAGATCAGCCCTTTTTCGGCTTTGTCCCTTAGCTCTTCTAAACGTTTACTGAGCTTTTTGAATTCAGCATTGCCACCAAGGCGTTTAAAGCGTTGGATCAGGTCTTTTTCGAGTTGTTGAATCTTTTTCGGATCAGGATTATTGAAGATGTTTTCAATTACATCTGCATCAAGTACAAACTCGTCTAGTGTGTGTACTTCACCTACGTGGATATTTTCATGAATTAGCTGCGTTGTTTGCGCACCAAGGGCTAACCACAGCATTTTACCTACGTTGTCTGAGGCGGGTTTGACTGACTCAAATACTTGGGCTAACCATTTATAGTCTTGGTTGTAGGGGTCTAAAATATTATCTGGCGATAATGATTCCCATAGTTTCGACAGGTACTTAAAGTTTTTGGCAAAGGCGTCTTTTTTATCGTCTGTTCTTATGGCGTTCTGTGCAGCTTCTAAGCCCTCATAACCTTCAATGGTTCTGTCTACACCTTCAAAGTGTTTTAACGCATCAGTCATAGCTTGTGGCAAGCGAGAGCGTAACTCACCTAAGTTAGTAATAACCTGTTGAACACTTTTTTCGTCAAATTCTAAGGCTTTAGCGGCATCGTCAAATACACCAAAGTAATCAACAATACAGCCGAATGTTTTTTGCGGGGACAAACGGTTGGTTCGGCATATTGCCTGTAGCAAAGTGTGATCTTTTAATGATTTGTCTAAATACATGGTTTGACAAATTGGCGCGTCAAATCCGGTCAGTAACTTAGCGGTAACAATAATAAATTTAAGCTCAGAGGTGGCATCGTTAAATTCATCAACAATCTTTTCTTGCTGGCTTTTATCCACGCCCCACTTTTGTTTAAATTCAAAGTCATCATTGGCGGTAGTTGATATGACTACCCTACTTGCTTCTTCAGGAAAATAGTTATCTAGCTGTTCTTTGTATTGCACACAGGCATGGCGATCTGGGGTGACTATCATAGCCTTAAAGCCTTGTGGCATAACTTTGCTTTTAAAGTGCTCGGCTATGTCTTTTACAATCTTTTCAACACGCTCTGGTGACTTTAAAAACGCCGCCATTTTTGCTGATTTTTTATTGAGTGCATCGGCCTCTTCATCTGTTAAGGCTGCACTTTCTTTGAACTCTTCAAAGGCTTTGTCTAGCGCCTCTTTATCTACGTGTACATCAACTAAACGTGGCTCGAAGTGAAGTGGTAGTGTTGCATCGTCACGAATAGAGTCATGAAAAGTATAACGGCTCATGTAGCCGCCTTTGTCTTCTTCTGCACCAAATGCCCAAAAGGTATTTTTATCGGCTTTGTTAACTGGCGTACCGGTTAAACCAAATAAAAAGGCATTAGGTAAGGCGGCTCGCATTTGACGGCCTAAGTCACCTTCTTGTGTACGGTGTGCCTCATCCACCAACACAATGATGTTTTCTCTGTCATTCATATTAGGTTTGGCATCACGGAATTTGTGGATCATTGAAATAATGATCTTACGGGTATCACGCTCAAGCATTTGCTGTAATTCTTTAATGCTATCTGTTGATTCCACATTAGCCACATCAGCGGCATTAAAGGTGCCGCTTATTTGGGTATCTAAATCGGTTCTATCAACGAGTACAATTACGGTTGGGCTTTTAAGCTGTGCAGCACGCCTAAGCTTTTGTGCAGCAAACACCATTAACAGTGATTTACCCGAACCTTGAAAGTGCCAAATAAGGCCTTTTTTGATTTTACCTTCAATCACTCGCTGGACTATTTTATTAGCACCTTCATATTGCTGAAAACGCGGTATTACCTTAATACGCTGTTTTTTATTATTAGTCGTAAACAACGAGAAGTTACGCATGATATCCAGCAAGCGTTCTGGGCTTAATAAGTCGGTTAATTCTTTGCCTATTTCAGCTAAACCTAATGCTTTGGATAATTGACTGTCTTTATTCTCGGTACGCCAAGGCGCCCAAAATTCTAGTGGGCATCTAATAGCCCCATAAAACAACTCTTTACCTTCGGTGGCAAAAGACAAGATGTTAGGTACGAACAACTGCGGTACGGCATTTTCATAAATGCTGTGTACTTCATGTGCACCGTCTAACCAACTTACCGAGGGTCGAATAGGTGTTTTGGCTTCACCCACCACAACCGGAATACCATTAATCATTAATACCACGTCAGGTATTTTGGTTTCTCTGTGGTGAATACGAAACTGATTAGTCACCACATAATCGTTACGGGTTGAGTCATCAAAGTCGATTAGGCTAACAGGTACATGGCGATTATTTTCGCCAAAGGGCATAGTTTTTTCGCCTGTCATCCAGGCGAAAAATTCTTCATTGGCTTTAACTAAACCAACTTGATTTACCGAAATTAAAATAGCACGAAGCTTATGTATTACTTCATCAGCCAGATTAGGGTTAGCTTCAATCTCTGGGTTAAGACGAATTAACGCTTTAACTAATTCAGATTCAACCAACACCTCATTAACGCCACGGCCTAATTGCTCTGGTGATTGAAATTTCCATTGCAATCTGTATTCGCCATGAGGCTCATTAACTTGATTGTTGCTTTGAGCATCGTTTAAGTTAATACCTGTCATTTGATGGATGATGTAGTGTTCCACACTATTTAATTCGGTAAATCCCATACCTAAAACACCTTATTTGCTATATTATTTTTTAAAGCTTGCGTATTTTTCTTTTGAACCTCAATTTGAATAAGGCAAGATTCAACATTTTCAATTTCAAGAATAAAATCCTTTACTGAACCTTCCCCAGGCAAACTAATATTGGTTAGTAAAGCATCATCACGATTAAGCCCTGGAACAGCCGTTGCAATAGAGTACTTTCTTAAGTTCGCAGACTCTAAAAGATAGCTAAAAAACTCTAGTGGAAGATTCTTATACTTATCTTTTATTTCAATGTAATACGCGGTATCTATTGTCCAAAAAGATTCTTCAATATAAGTAACTTGCCCAACATTACCTTTTCGACCAACTACAACACCTGGCCCTTCCGTTAGAAATTCATTGTGAGTTCCTTGAACACCAGCCGAGCTAACAACAGGATATAACCCATCGATTCTATCTTTTTCAGTTAACCCGCTACCATAATGGAATTTCATCAGGTCTCTGATTTTAACCTTTTGACTACCAGGTAGCCCATTATGAAGAGACTGTAACAACGATTTTCTTAATATATCAAGCTTCAATTTTTGATTAAGAACAGACTCAGAGTACACCTCAAAGTTCGTAAAAATACTTAACAACTCGACCTGCTGTTCTAAAGAAGGTATACAAAACTCGAATGTTGCTAAGTCTTTAAATTTAACACGTGGTGATAAACCACCAGCAGAGTGCGTTATCGCATAATCAAAAAACTTATCGTTGTTAACTAAAAATGGTAAAAGTTCAGGTAAAAGTAATTCCTCTTTAGCTCTCATGACCGTTATATCGCCAGAGCATATTCCATCAAAATTAGCCTTAGCAGCTTTTTTTAAATATGCTCGTCGGCGGCCAAATAACACATCACCTTTACTAAACTTCTTTGTGAAAGTGGTGCTTTCTTCTATCCCTGCCGAACGGCGCAAATGTATATCTTCGCTAGTAATATGTTCCAAGCCAACAACATGTTCGATGCCTTCAGCAACTGGATTTTTTACTGACTCTTTTGGTTCAAAAACAACGTCACCAAACTTTACTTTTTTCCAGTCTGATTTATCGATAGAAAAGTTTTTAATAGCTTCCATGTCAAACATTACACTAGCTCCTTAAATAACTTTTCCATTGACAGTTTTAGGTTATCTGATGACAGTTGCCATTCCTGATATGCTGTTGCAAAACAAGCTTCTTTGGTACTTACTAAAGAATCAGGGCGAATATAAAGATTAATGGCCATATTCGCTTTTTTATCTAACACCTCTTGCTTATCAACCAACACAGCAAAGTTATCTTCACTTTCAAACTTACTGTAAGCATCAAATATTTTATCGATATGAACTTGATCTAGATAACCTATGTTTTTATCTTGTCTTACTTGTTTCACTGCATTGATAAACAAAATTTTATCTTTTTTACTTTCATCTTTGTTTGTTTTAGTAATTAACAAACACGCTTCCATCGGAGAATTATAAAAAAGGTTTGGTCCAAGACCAATGACACATTCCACTTGATCTTGCTCAATCATTTTTTTACGCATTTCTGTTTCAGCATCACGAAACAAAATGCCGTGTGGCCATAATGAAATGGAGCGACCATTGCCTAAATCTAAGCTTTTTTGAATGTGTTGTTGAAAAGCGTAATCTGCACAGCCTTGTGGTGGTGTGCCCCAGACATTTCGCCCATGAGGATCACTTTCAAAAGCTTTGCGATCCCATGATTTTATTGAATATGGTGGGTTAGCGAGAATTACGTTGAATTTTTTCAGCTGGTCATTTTCAAGCAAACCTGGGTTACTTAAGGTATTGCCACGGACAATATCGAATTCCTCAATGCCATGTATAAACATGTTCATACGAGCAATAGCTGAGGTTAATAGGTTAATCTCTTGCCCGTATAATTTAAGGGTGCGGTATTCTTTGCCTTCATCTTTAAGGTGTAATGCACAGTTAAGTAATAAACCACCCGAACCACAGGTAGGGTCGTAGACTGACTCACCCGGTTGTGGGTCCATTATCATAGTCATTAATTTAACCACGGTACGGTTAGTATAAAACTCTGCGGCGGTATGACCGCTATCGTCAGCAAACTCTTTAATTAAGTACTCGTAAGCATTACCTAGTTTGTCGTCGGGTACATTTTTTAAATCAAGGGTGTGCTGTGAATAATGCTCAATTAAGTTGGTGAGCATGGCATCTGAAAGGCGCTCTTTATTGGTCCAACTGGCATCACCAAAAATACCTTCTAAAGTATCGGGGTTAGCTTTTTCAATCTCACGCATGGCGTTTTGCAATGCTAAACCAATGTTGGTGGTAGTTTCGCGTACATCCTTCCAGTGCGCCCCTTCTGGAATTAGGAAGTTATGGTTTTCTGCAAAAGCAGCGTATTCCAAATCACCATCACTTTCTGCTAAGGCGTTGTTAAACTCTTCATCGTAAACATCAGAGATACGTTTAAAGAACATAAGTGGAAAAATGTACTGCTTGTAATCACCGGCATCTATGGTGCCTCTGAGGATGACAGCTGCTTGCCAGAGGTATTTTTCTAGGGCTTGTTGATCAAAAGAAGATTGAGTCTTCATTAGATAAACCTCGCCAAAACTTGTTTAAATTTGTCTTCGGCTTCAAGGCTTGCTTGCCATGCTTGTTTTAAATCGGCCATTGCTTCTTCTACTGATGGCAGGTTGTCTTCAATTATTTTTTCAACGTAGAGCGGAATGTTTAAGTTAAAGTCGTTTTCTTTTAATTCGCTCATTGACGCGACTTTTACGTAGTTTTCTACGTCTTGATAGTTGTGATACCAATCGAGAATTTGTTGAACGTGGTTCGGCTCAAGGAAGTTTTGTGCTCGACCTACACGAATTTGATCAGAGGCATCAATAAACAATACTTTACCTTTTTTATCGGCTGGCTTGTTTTGCTTAAACACCATGACACACGCTGCTAATTGCGTACCGTAAAACACGTTAGGACCTAAGCCGATAACTGCTTCTAGCATATCTTGGTTAAGTAAGGCTTCGCGAATTTTACCTTCGGCTGCTTTTCTAAATAATGCACCGTGTGGTAGTACAACTGTCATGCGGCCTGTGCTATTCATAGATTTAACCATGTGCTGCACCCAGGCCATATCGCCATTACCTTTAGGAGGCACTCCAGCAATGTTGCGGCCATATGGATCGTTAGCCCAATTTTCAGCGCCCCAATCTTTAAGTGAAAACGGTGGGTTGGCAATCACACAGTCGTAGGTTTTAAGGCCATCTGCTTCAAAAAACGCAGGGTGACGTAAGGTGTCACCTCGTAAGATTTCAAAATCCTCAATTCCATGTAAGAACATATTCATTCTGGCGATTGAACTAGAGGTTAGGTTTTTTTCTTGGCCGTATAGTTTTAATGTTCGGTAGTCTTCATTGTTATCTTTTAAATGATCTACACACTCGAGCAACATACCACCTGTACCACAGGCCGGATCGTAGATAGTCTCGCCTTCATGTGGGTCTAAAATCATGCCTAGCAAATGCACGACTGAGCGAGGCGTATAAAACTCCCCTGCTTTTTTATTGGTTAAATCGGCAAAGTGTTTAATTAAGTATTCGTAGGCATTACCCAGCATGTCTGGATCAACGTTTTGATTACCTAATGTGTACTGAGAGAAGTGCTCAATAAGGTTAATCAATAGTGCATCAGAAAGCTTATTTTTATTGCTCCACTGTGCATCACCAAATATACCGTAAAGGAATTCTTGGTTAGCTTGCTCTATACCACGTAAGGCATTTTCAATTGCTGCACCTATGTTTGTGGTAGTTTCGCGCACATCCTGCCAATGACAGCCGTCTGGTATTTCGAAACGGTGCATCTCAGGCAATGCCGCGTATTCTTCATCGCCGTCTGACTCATTAAGCGCCACACGGTATTCTTCATCGTAAACGTCTGAAATACGCTTAAAGAAAAGCAACGGGAATATGTAAACCTTAAAGTCAGAAGCATCAACAGGACCTTTTAAGATCCAGGCTGCTTTTGATAGGTATTGCTCTAATTGGGAGAGGGTTATTTTTTCAGTTGTCATTTAATGTCGTTTTCCAGATCCATTATTAAAGCTTAGAACCTTTGTTCGTTACTTTTTGCTCTTCAATCCACTTGAGAATATCTTCTCGCTTAAACCGCCAACTACCGCCCACTTTAAATCCGGGCAATTTTCCCTCTGCGGCCAGTCGATATGCAGTCTTCTCTGCCAACTTGAGATAGTCAGCCACCTCTTTCAAGGTCATAATTTCGTCGGTCATTTTTATATCCACCAAAAAGCTACATGAGAGAATAAAGGAATATTGATCAACCAACAAGCGTAATGGCTCTATCGTTCTAACTTAGGAACAAAATTCTTCTTTTGCTTCAAGTTGTTCTCAACTTCGGTGGACTTACGCTTTGCTTTCCTTACAAAATCACGAGTCAAACTTCTTTTTTGACTGTGTTCTTCTTTTCGTATGCTCTTGCTAGATTTATGAACTTCAACGCTACGGTGCAACTGCTGGACTATACTTGCTAACTGTTCTCTCTCAACCCTTTGGGAACTCTTAATTTTCAGCTTCTTATTTTCCAAGTTTTTTCTTTGTTCTAGATGTTGTTTAACAAGTTGATCCCTGTGCTTAATCTGTCGCTTATGAAGTAATGCTAATTCCTTATGATTAATAAGTTGAATTCGTTTACTTCGGCCAGAGACAAAGTCAAAGATACGCTTCACACCTTTCGAATATCTAGCTTTTCCAGCGGCAACTTGAGCCCTAAGCTCAAGCTTTTGTCGTTCTTTTAGTTCCCTTCTTTCTGCATGTTGAACCTTTAAGGTGTCCGCTTTTTTCTTAAGGATTGGAGCCAACATATCTTCATGCTTGAATTTTAATTCAGCGATTTTTTTTAAAGCTTGATTGTTATAGATCGTTCGAATTTTTTTATTGGTCTCGATCATATTTGGCAAAAGCTCAGGTGAGCCAAGTGACGCCTTTAATTCTTTTGCCTTAATGCCACCAACGCGTGATAGAGAATAAACGTTTTTGTAATGATCAACGGCAACAAATCCTCGTTTATCGCCCTTTGCCAAGAACAAACCTTTTTCTTCCAATGCATACTTAAAACCATTCAATCCATCAGATTGTTTAAAGGCATCCTGAATCTGCCCCTTAATTTCTCTAGGGTCTATAGACTGGCGTTTTAAACACTGCCATTCAGAAACCGTTATATTGAAAGGATCTTTTTCTTGTTTACGTTCAAAGCCTTTTGGCATGTCCCAACCATGTTCAATGTATAATTGTCGCGAGATGTCACCGCATTTATGCTTGAAATGAGATAAATGGATGGCTTTTTCTTTATCTATATCAATGCGAGACCAAACGACATGAGCATGGCGTCTAGCTTCTTTTTCATGATAAACAATAACGCGGGGTTGATTGTCTAATCCAAGCTTCCTTTCGAGCTGGTCGAAAGCGCGCTCAAAATCCTTCTCATTGACGACCTCTCCCTTTGGTGGATTGAAGCTCACTGAGAAGAATGGCCTTTCGCATCTAGTTGCGTGTGCTGACGCATCCATCTCAAGAAATGCTGCATGCAATGATTGCCCTATCACGCCCCTAACCTCCCCAATTGTGACGTGATCATTATCACGCGTGTTCATAAGGTGATTAGCCAAATTGCGAGCCCCAGTTCGTTGCGATGCTTTAATGATCATTATGCTTATCCTCATGATAACCAAGAGCCTTCATAATGGCATCACGCGCCTCTGATATATCAGAAACGGCGGTATGTATTTCCTCAACATCAATCGCTGAATGCATATTGAGCTGGCGTGCTATCTGATTGATATTTCCCCCAACACGGCTCACCTGCCCCATCAAACGCGACAGCTCTGCTTTTTCAGGCACAGGTCTGCGTGACTGTCGAGGAGGCTTTGTATTGAAAATGACATGTTTGCAATATCCTCCCATTGTAAGACCTGAGCGTTGTGCTCGGGCCTCAATTTCCAGTCGTTCTTTTTCAGACAAACGAATGGATAGACGGGGATATTGCTTAGATGTTTTGATATTCATTTTTCCCTCCGAGATTTCTACGAAGGGGATGCAACGGGGAGCTATGCAATGCTCCCCTTGCCCAGATTGGCCTAGCGGCTTGTCCGCCAAGGCACATCTGGCGATCGGTTAAATTCAGTTTAATTCATAAGTTCTTAAGCATTCGTTAACCGATGGGGTCGCGGGGTCTCCCCGCTCCGCTTGCAAAATTAGTCGAGCTAATTTGCAACGATGCATCCCAATTTGTTTAAAACGCCCATACGAATGCATGAACGTTTTCGCACTTTACAATTGGGATAGAATGTAAAAAAGGTGGGACAAGTTAGGCCGTTTTATTCGAAACAATGACACCACATGACACCCCTGTAACAACCACTGACAAGGGGATGTATTAAATTTTATAAAATAAAATGCAATCAATATTTAATTGTTGATTAATCTCAATGTGGTTTACTAAATATAGGTCGCAACCCACATTTTATAGGTTTGCGGCCTTTTGTGTGGGTTGAGACTAAGTTAAATCGGGGGATGCAACTGGAAGGCGAGAAGCGTTGTGCTTTCTCGCCTTTCGATCTAGTTCCTTTTGATACTAATCCAAAATCGAAAAGGAGACTTCAATGGGAAAAGATAAAATTTCAGATGAAAGACTGCATGCTGCGTATTTAGATAGTGCGGAGTTAGTCGCAATGTATGGAGAAGCCTACTTACCCATATTTGAGCGTTTGGAGCAGGAATGCAAGAAACGCGAAGAACAAATCGCCTTATTGACAAAGGCACGAAATATCACTAATAAAAATAAAACCAACTAAAAGTTGTGGGATACAACGCCAGCAGCCAATTGGTATACATAATGCGATAAGCGCTTACATTAAGGTATTGAAATACTTGAAATAAAGCGTCATTTAGTTTACGAAACATGCTCCGGGTCTGGGCACCACTTCCTCCTCTCACATATCAAAAAAAATGACCTTATAAACACATTAAAAAATGTGATATTTACATGCGGCATTTTCAATGTGGCCCTCTCCGTCAGCCACAAGACTCACCTCGCGAAAAAAATTAAAAAAATAAAAATTTGCATTTTATTATTACGTTCAAAATCGTCACAAAAAACCTAAAAACTAAGCAATGCCTAGGGTTTTTAGTCATATTCAATCCCCTGAGACCATTGAAGAATATCTATATAGATAAAATTTTAGCTAAATGCTTTGTAAAGTTGGGAATATATTAACTTTGCTCGGATAATGTAATAGGCATATTGAACACAAACGTATGCGGACAACAGGAAAATGAGCATCACAACACAAGCAGTTAAAGACATAAACGTACCCGCATTTGCAAATAACATGAGTGTCGCCAACATGTTGTCAGGCATGTCACAAAAATTTCAGGCACGCCCTGCCCAGCCCGTAAAAGATACCGCAGAACAAGATGATTTTGAAAACGGCAAATCAATCGACGAGCGTGCCTTTTCTGATTTTGGAATAGATGGATCAGAAAAAGATTACAAGCAAGACGGCCGTGTCAAAGCCAACAATGCATATTGGACGCAAGACAAAGAACAAGACAAAGTCGACGATGTCGAACTTGCCGCCAATGAAGCGCAAGAGTTTATGGAAGAAAAGCGCAGAGAGCGTCTGCAAGAAATGTATTCTACGAATTTCATGGGGTACGATCTTGATGAAGAAGAAATTCAAGAAGCTTCTAAGAAAGGATTAAAAACCTTAGGTTCCGATGCTAAAGAGAGAGGCTGGGACGAAGAAAAAACAGAAAATATGAGAGCTATTTTGATGGTTTTAAGCAGCTCTGATGCAACAAATGAAGAACGTGATCAAGCCCTTAAAGACATGAAAAACATTGATCCTAATTATGCTGAGGAATGGGCAAAAGAAGCTGATCATGCAGAATCTATTAGAGAGGCAAAAACTAGCTTAGTTGCACAAGAACTCAGAGAAGAAAACCGAAGGAATGATATCGTTGCACGCATAAATTCCAATAATGATATAATTGACCGGCCAGATTCTCAGGTTACATCTATTTTCAAAAAAGAAGCAGAAGGTGTCGGAACTAAGGAGAATAGTATATCATTAAATAAAAATTCACCCGAGGAATACGCTCCTAAAGAAAAAGACCCCTTTATATTAGACGTCTAATCAGGGCTCGTTGAAGCTATTGTGATTGACTCAGCCGGTGATTTTTTTACATTTTGCTGCTGAGCAAAATTGAATGCGGCCAATCCTTGTCGATAAACGACTTCTTCTGCTGAATCTGCATGATTTTTGTTATTGTCGTATAACGTAGCTCCGAATTTAGTATAGCCATCTGTAAAAAACTCAACGCTAGCAGAAATCTCAATTCCATCTCTATCAGGCGCAAGCAAAAATGCGACAGAATACCCCTCATCATCAAGGCGTTGAGCTGCTCTGTAAGCAGACATCATCAAATTTTTGTTCCCGCCATGAACAACAAGTGTTAAACGTTCATGAGACAAATCTTGGCCAACAAGTTGAACAACCCTTGACTCTTCATTACGCAAATCTTCCTTAATAAAATCTTTTCCAGCCATTGCAGGTGCGGCAGCCCCTAACATGGCAGCTGTTAATGTTGCCCCTACGGCTAATTTTTTAAAAGTTTGGCTAATCGTCATAATAAAATCCCTTCCACTGCATTTCTTAGAGATATACCCCTTAAAAGAAACGCCCCAAATTGCATGGTAAACATGCCACTTGTTTTAATATATTGCTATTATTATCAAATATTAAGCATTTTTGCAACAAAAATTAACATTTTGTAAAGTATTTGTGAGACTAGCTACACACAAGTTAAGCCCTTTTAACTCTACTTCGCCTGCGGTTCAGGAACCTTCAAGTATGTGTTCCAAGTCTCGCTGCCAACTTCATATATAAAGTCAATCACCTTTTGTGGTGCGGCATCAATATGATCCATGGTAAAGCCGCCACCGATACTCATAGGAGCAGAATCTCTTCGCACGCCGTTGGCCCAAATTGTTGTCTGTGCTGTAGTATCAAGACCATCTTTATCGTTGCCATAAACAACAAGAACACGCATACCTGCACTTTGAAGCTGTTTAGCAGCAGTAACAGTCGCATTTCTAAACGCATTAGAATTACTCTCAGCAACCAACGTTAAATATTTATTAGAAGCACCTTCTACAATGTATTCTAAACAACCTTCAGACGTTTTTGAAAAATCAAGAACCTTGACACCTTTATCCTTAACAGGTGCTATCAGATTCTTTTCATCAGCTGTACAGTGATTGTCTGCCATTGCAGGTGCGGCAGCCCCTAACATGGCAGCCGTCATAGATGCGCCAATTGCAAAATTTTTGAAGTTATTGCTTAAATTCATTTCACCAATATCCCTTATATATATATCCCTTATATAAAAGCCTTAGCATAATATACATAATCAAAACCAAGGCACGGCACATAGATACATGATCAATTACAATCATGCAACTAAAAATAGGGCTACGCTTTGGACGCTTTGATAAAAATACAGTTTTTAATGATGAATGTTTCGTTCACGTGAAACCCATGTTTTGGCATAGATTCCAAAACTTCTTCACGTGTGTAGGGACGGTTGAGGATTCCTATACTTTGTCCGTAATCATTTACTTTTTTGCTAATTTTATTCATAAAACCATCGCCCGGATACAAAAGTACGTTCATATACAATGTTCCGCCTGGCTTAAGAACGCGGCTAATCTCAGACATCGCTTCATCAATCCCACCAATGGTGTGATAGCCGTTAGGCAGGTTTGCCGTATCAAACGTTTCATCGTCAAATGACATGTTGCGAAGGTCTTCAATGACAAGTTCCGCCCCCTTCATCTTTTTACGCGCCCCATCCATTAAGGCTTTTGAATAATCGGCACCGACTATGTGGAAGTTATTTTGTTTAAATTTTTTACGGGCATATTTCATACACATCGCTGTGAATGTTCCCGTTCCAATGGCGCATTCAAGGTGATGCCCTTTAAGGTTTTCAGAAAAGAAACGTATCTGCGATTGAAGGGTATTCCTGTAGGCAAATGTTAGAATTAAAAACCCGCGTATATCGTATAAAAAAGGCGCGATATTGTAGCTATTTTCATTTATTTGATCCGATATTTGATCTGACATTTTCTACATCCTTAAAATATGGGAGGGGGTTTAATTTGGGATAATGCAAAAGTTATTGCGAGCGACCTATACTATCTTCGTCAGAGGTGCGCTCTCTATCTTTATCATATCCTGTTTTACTCTCTTTTTTAGGTTTTTTATTGTTCTTTTTATTTTTTGCCTCACTGCTTTTGTTATCCAAAGATTTATCGGCGTTGTTTTTCGCTTCATCTCTCAATATTTCAATAGGCGCAGATGGCGCGTTTCCTTGCTTGTCTTTCCCAAAATATATTGTCTGATGAGGGAACGGAATTTCAATATCATGTTTGTCAAATTTATGTTTCATACGACGGTTATATTCGCGCCCCACACTCCACTGCTTCATAGGACGTGTTTTTATACGCGCCTTAATGACAACGGCACTGTCCGCGAAATGATCGACACCTAATATCTCGATAGGCTCAAGGATATGATCTTTATAATCATCATCATTGCGAAGTTCTTCATCAATTTCTTGAAGATAGGTGACCACCTCATCCGAATCCTCGCGGTAGGCGATGCCAATATCCATGAGATAGTAGCTGAAATCTTTGGTCAAGTTTTCAACAACGCTAACCTCTCCGAAGGGGACTGTATATACAGTTCCGTTCAAATCTCTAAGCTGTACCTTACGAATGGTGATTTTTTCAATGATCCCTGTGCGATCGGCAAGTGTTGCGACATCACCCACTCGGATCAGGTCCTCAAATATAATCATAAAGCCAGTAAGATAGTCTTTAACCATGGTTTGCGCACCAAAACCAATGGCAATACCCAACACCCCTGCCCCGGCAAGTAATGGCATAATATCAATGCCTAATTCAGAAAGCAGAACGAGCATTAATAGCACGCCAAAGACTAAGACCAACACATTACGCATGATGGGAAGAAGAGTGTTAATTCTGTTGGCTTTTGGGCCAGAGGCTTGAAACATTGTATATTCAATAAACCCGTTGATCAGCTCCCAAACGATAATCCCCAGCATCACCACGAACAACACATTTAAAATCTCGCTAAAAAAGTTCGTAAAGCCATCAGACACAAGCATCTCTGTTACGTTTGTCTCCCAGATCGCCCCCAATGTGTAACCGTAAAGACAGACCAAAATAAAGTAGCAAACATAACGAATGACGCGTAGATACATGCGTATGCGATCATGCGTTAAATGATATTTATTTTTAACAGCAATGGCTTTTTCACGCCCTACAATCGAAGCCTTTCTTACAGCAAACGCCACCACAAGAATAATGATGAGCGCAATCAGCGCGAGTGCAGTTTTACCGACACTTGAATTGTTGAGGTTATTTTCATCCAAGAAGTTATGATACCCCTCAATCAGTTCCTGCGTCTGGTCATTGAGACCAAGCGTACCTGTGACTTCATCAAAAGATGGGGCGCTGACCTCCTCTGAATTGTCTTCCTCTTCACCCTCTTGGCCACTATTTGCGTTATTGCTACTATCGCTCTCGTTGCTTTGTTCGATTTGTTCGTCCGCCTCAACAAGGGCTTTAAGATTTTCTAAAAAATCTTCACGTTGCTTATCACTTTCAAGCGTATCTATTAAATTATCGATGCTGTCCTTGTCGACCGAGATTGACGATTCGTTGCCTTTATCCATCATATTTTGCAATGGCGTTTGCGCGCCCACACTTGTTAGCGTGGCAAAAGAAAGGCTCAACGCCGTCACAAAAAATAGTAAAAAATGTCTCAAGGGTGTCTCCATAATTGAGCGATTTATAAAATATAAGTTTAGGTGATTTTATGTGGTCTTACAAAATAATACCCTATACAAAATGTGGCTCATATGGGGTAAAAGTAAAATAAAAAACTAAATTATAATCAAGCCATAAAGCATAAGCGCCAAGGCAAAGGCACTCAGCAATGTTGATTGAAAGGTTTCAAGCCCGCCATGGCGGAAAAACCAATATTGAACGGCATGAACAGGCACCGCCGCCGCAATAAATAAACGCGCCGTCACCCAGATACCACTTGCCTGACCTGTGGGGGGAAATAAAATGAAGCTACTGGCCAATACAATCACCAACATCATTGTGGTGGATTTATACCAACTATTGGCAAATTTTTCGAGCGCCCCAATACCGCGCATAATAATCCATACAACAGCAGGAATAGACACCCATGTCGCAACAATCAACGCCAACCAATAGATTGATTTGTCGCCGAAAAAATGAGGGATGAAGCCAAAAAGCCCACCTTTTTTGAGCGCCAAGCCAAAGACAACCGCCACATATGTGCAGCTTAAAACAGGAAGATAACGATTTACAAACACGTCGAAAAAATCGAGCGGGATCATCTCATCTCGATCTGTGGGACGCAATTGCGGGGTTATTTCGTGATCACTCATAATAATAGGACAAGACTTTATTTAGACTTCAACTGCTCTAATACCGCAAAAGGGTTATCCTCTGGACGAGTCTCTGCTTCTGCCTTCATAACGACCGGCTTGCGTTCGCTCTTTTTAAAAGGCTTCTTTTTATTCTTTTTGAAATCAGGCTTATCTTTGTTGCTGTCCTGCTTCTTTTTAAAATTCGGGCGTGCCGCATTTGATTTATGCGCCTGGCCTTTTTTCAACCAGAACATGTCCAGCGCAGGCTTTTGAGGCTCTGTTTTTTCTTTTGCTGTCTCCAAGGCCTTTTCGTCAACAGGCTCTGCGGCTGTCTCCTTAACATCAACCTCCATAGGAAGATCAGACTTTTCAGCAACAGTTTCGTCTGCTTTAGGCTCGATATGTTTATGACCCATGGCAGATAACACCGCATATAAATCTTCAATTGAGCATCCCAACCATTCAGCCATGGCGTGTTGCGCCTGAAATTTTCCGTCCTTGGCATGCTCGTATATGGAATTGATCACACGATCTAACATATCAATACGAATAGCGCGCGGCCCATAAACTGGGTAGCCAACGGCAAAATATAAATCTTTGTTCACCGCCTCACTATCAACTTTAACCGATACAGCACCATCTGATGGCAATTCTGCAGGTAAATCAAATCCATTCCATAAAGACCACAACAACCCACGAAGGCGCACACCCTTAGGTTTGTTAAGCTCAGGTAAAAACACCAAAATTGGGCCCAGCTTTATACGCTTGGCGCGCAAAATCTTACGGGCTTCTTCATCAAGGGCTTGTATTTCTGTTGCAATATCGGCGCGGTGTATGACACCCATCGCATCATGCAAACGATCCATAACCGCCTTGGCATTATCTTTTGCTTGCTGTGAAAACTCAACGGGCTCCAACTCGTCAGAATCCTCTTTTTTGCGCAAAACATCCGTTGTCTCTAAGCGCTTTAACGGCTCCAAAACAGTCTCAATATGCGTTGAAAGCCATTTTGACAATGCTTGTTTGGCATCTTCTTCGCCTGCCATTTTAACATGGTCGCACTCAACCAACTCAATCGCAGGGTTATAGATATTGTCCCCTTTGACAATTTTTGCCACCAATTCCCCTAAAGTCGGGTTATTGAGTGCTTTTTGATACAAGATATTTCCTGTATCAGTGAGTTGGAATTGTGATGGGTCGGCTTTAAGTAGACTCATAATTTTTATCGCTATTTTACTTACAAATTGGTTTTTTATGCATATAATCGTAAATGACGGTCAATGTCTACCATATAGAACCATTTAGAACCATTTTCGTAAGGAAAAACGCATGAAACGCCCTATTGCCCTCTCAATCTCACTCATAAGCTTACTCGCCTCGCCTGCATACGCGGCTGTAGATCTGAGCCCCGAGAAACAAGAAGCGCTTAAAAACACGCTGACAAAGTACATAGAGGGCCTTCAAGGCAATAACGTAAACGCCGGCGGTACTCTATTAGGTTACAATTTCGACGGTGATATAAAAATCTCGAAAGGTGATGGCTTTTTTAAAGTCGCTCTCCCCTTCATGACATATAACGCCCCTGACGGAAGCCATTTTAATGTTGGTCAAATCGCAATTAACGCAACGCCGTTAAAGGAACAAGGCCAATGGGCCATGGCGCTTTCCATCCCTAAGATCATGACCAAAGTCGACACAAATGAAACCCCCGTACAAATCATAACAATTGGAAGCCAAGAGTTTGGTGGTGTTTTTCATGAAGAGTTTCAAAATTTCACAAAATTAAAAGCAAACTACGCCGACATCGCGGTAAAATCCCCCAAAAACAACATCGATGCAAAAATATCCAAGCTATCTCTTATTCACGATCTTAATGAAAATGAAACGGGTGTGCTTTCAGGCATCATGAATTACGCCCTTGAAAATGCCACAACGACTATGAACGGCGTACCAATATTTGGTGCAAATTCATTATCTATTAAAGGTAATATCGAAGGCATGGATATTTCTAAAACATCGTCTGCACAAAACAAAATGATGTCGTCTCAACAAACAATTCAGAATAATGAAGAGACTGCAAAAACATTTCTAGAAGCCATGACAAGCATGTATTTCGAAGCCAGCAAGAGCTTTGACGTGACCTTTGCCGCAAATGACATTCTTATGAACCCTCCTGTGCAAGGCTTGGTCTTTCCTGAAGGAGAACGCCGCTTCGAATATGCAAATTTCAGCTTTGGCTTGGAAAACACTGACAATAATTTGTCTAATGCTAAACTAGGGCTCAATTACGCCGTCCCTAAAATAGATGAAGACACAAACCCAGTGGCCGCACAGGAATCTTTGCTCCCTCAAAAAGTCGATCTTGCAATTGGACTGAACAACCTTCCGGCATACGAACTGATCACTGATCAGATTAATCAACCGCCACAATCCGTTCTAACCCCAGAAAACGAGCGCCGTAAACCCGTTGAGACAATTGTTGGCTACTTAGTTGATGCAAATACACAACTTAATATCAACACAATCTCGCTCAATGGCATTGATTATGCAGGTTCACTAGAAGGATCTCTTCAAGCCGACGCCGAATCAGTGATTAAATTTACCGCTGATCTGGATATGAAATTATCAGGCCTTGGCAATTTGGTTGAACGCCTTGGAAATGTCCCGGCCACATCACCCAGCGCCGGCACGATTGAAAATTTGTTAATGCCTTTGGGTATACTACAAATGATTGGTCAACAAACGGGCGACGGCGATACACGCGCCTATAATTTTGAAGTGACGAAAACAGGCCAGCTCACACTCAATGGCGCAGACCTGTCGACAATTCTTGGCGCAGGCGTGATGCAACAATCACCCTTTCTACAATAGTCGTATATTTTCGTAACTTGACCAGTAAAGTAACTAGACCAATAAATAAGACAGCACCGCATTCAGGCGTAACCGCCCCTGCCGCGTAGCGATCAATCGGGTGCCCTCTTGCATGAGGTCACCTTCCCTCACAAGCTGGCTCAATCGCCCCTCATTAAGGGGGATGCTCTGGATATCAACTCCTTCACTCAATCGCAACCCCATCATCAATGCCTCTTCGCCCTGATCTGTTTTTGATAGAGCCTCACAACCCTGCAGCCCATGTTCATGAGCCTCAACACGATCAAGCCAAATGTCTGGTGCGCGGTGAATGCGTGTTGCGTGTTTTTGCCCATCAATGGTTACACGTCCATGCGCACCGGGGCCCACCCCGATATAGTCACCATATCGCCAATATGTTAGATTATGCGCGCTTTCTTGGCCTTCCGCAGCATGGTTTGAAACTTCATAGGCCGGAAGCCCCGCGGCCTCCATCATATCTTGGGTCAAATCATATAAATCTGCCCCTGCATCAGATGTTGGCACGCTAAAATCACCACGCTTGTGGGAGGTGTAAAACGGCGTACCTTGCTCTATCGTTAATTGATAAAGCGATGCGTGCCCTTTGATAATCTTGAGCGCTCGAGACAGCTCCTCTTCCCACTCTTTTAATGTCTGCTCTGGGCGGGCATAAATTATATCAATCGTTCGTCTATCAAAGATTTTGTCGGCAACATCAATGGCGCTCAAGGCCTCTTGTGCGCTGTGCTGACGCCCTAAAAATTTAAGATCGCGATCATTCAACGCTTGCACGCCAATAGAAACACGGTTGATACCCGCATTTTTAAAGTCTTGGAATTTGCCCGCTTCTATTGAGGTCGGATTAGCCTCTAACGTAATCTCACACCCTTTTTTAACATCCCATAAATCATGAATATATTCCAAAATACCTTGCACAGTTTCAGGACGCATTAAAGACGGTGTCCCACCACCAAAGAAGATCGACACCACTTGGTCGCCCTCAACGGTATTTTTAAAATAGGAAAGCTCACGTTTAAAGCAGCTTAACCATCGCGCATGATTAACGCTATCTGCAATATGAGAATTAAAATCACAATACGGGCATTTTGATAGACAAAAAGGCCAGTGAATATAAATTGAAAGAGGCTTAACCATTGTTCAAATAAGCAATCAAACCATTAAGAGCCTGCGTGCGATGGGATATCTTTTGTTTATCCTCAGGCTCCATCTCCGCAAAAGTCATATCGTATCCATCGGGACGAAATATAGGGTCATATCCAAATCCTTTATCCCCCTTTGGTGGCCATGAGATGTAACCGCCTACGCGCCCTTCAAAAAACATAGTCTCACGATCATCTGGAAATGCTAAGGCCAATACACTAATAAAGTAGCAGGCATGGTCATCACTTTCTTTTACTTTATCGTACACCTTATTCATTGCCAGTGAGAAATCACGCTCCCCTATGTCGCTTTGCGCCCACCGCGCAGAGTAAACACCAGGAAACCCATTAAGGGCGCGGACACAAAAGCCACTATCATCAGCAAGAGCGATACGGTTTGTTTTTTTTGCCACATGCTCCGCCTTGAGTTGCGCATTGCCCTGAAAGGTCTTTTCCGTCTCTGCAATGTCTGCAATATCATGATCTGCCGCACACGTAATCCGCGGAAAGAACGCGCCTAGATAAGGGATAATCTCCCTTACCTTTCCTTGGTTATGCGTCGCAAGCACAAGCTCGTCACTATACACCATTAAAACTTAACCCATCGCCTTGTCTTGTAAGTCTTTCAGCTCACTACATCCCTTTTTGGCAAGAGACAAAAGCGCAAGAAACTCGTCTTCACTAAATGGTGATTGCTCGGCTGTGCCTTGAATTTCAACGAGACCGCTTTGTCCAGTGATCACAAAATTGGCATCCGTTCCCGCATCTGAATCTTCAATATAATCCAAATCAAGCACAGGCTTGCCTTTGTATATCCCACATGAGATGGCAGCCACACTGTCTGTAATAGGTGAGCTTTTCAGTAGTCCAATATTTAAAAGATGCTGAATGGCGAGCGACATGGCAACATAACCACCAGTAATAGACGCTGTGCGCGTTCCCCCATCGGCTTGAAGCACATCACAATCAACATGTATTTGACGTTCGCCCAATGCTTTCATATCAACAACAGCACGTAGCGCACGCCCGATTAAGCGTTGAATTTCTTGCGTACGACCCGATTGTTTCCCACGAGCCGCTTCACGATCCATACGCTCGGATGTCGAGCGAGGGAGCATTCCATACTCAGCCGTCACCCAGCCCTTTCCCGTGCCGCGCATCCATCCTGGAACGCGTTCTTGAATAGAGGCTGTGCAGATAACATGTGTGTCACCACATTTTATGAGGCAAGAGCCTTCTGCATGCTTTGAAAAATGGGGAATAATTTCAATCTCTCTCATTTGATCAAGATCTCGATTTGATGGGCGCATTAGATAATCTCCTTTATTTTATCCTCTATAAATACACCTTAAGATCAATTGTCAATTGACGTGAGCCACAAAATTTCATACTCAGGAAGGTAAAGTAACAAAAATAGCGAATGGTATTATGACAGACTCAACAAAACCACAAAGCGACAAAACAACTGAAATGAACAGCGATCTGCCAGAAGGTTTCGACAAACCAACAGGGCCGTTTGCCAATAGACAAGCCGCAGCATCTTATGCAGATGAGCCAAGCACACAAACACAAGACACGCCTTCCGAAGGCCCTGAAACTGTAGAGATCAGAGACACTACGGCTGGCTCTCCACAAGACGTAGAGCGCATTGCCGAACTCGAGTCACAGCTTGCAGAGATGAAAGATCAAGCCCTTCGCGCGATGGCGGAAACTGAAAACATGCGCAGACGCACAGAGCGTGAGCGCGCTGACATGCAAAAATATGCCATCACAAGTTTTGCAAAAGAGCTTTTGAACGTATCGGACAATTTACGTCGTGCTTTAGAGGCTGTGCCAGAAGAATCAAAACAAGGCAATGAAGAGCTCAACAATCTTTTGGTAGGTGTTGAAGCTACAGAACGCGAACTATTAAAGATTTTTGAGAAAAAAGGCATACAAAAAATACACCCTTTAGGTGAGAAATTTGATCCAAACTTCCACGAAGTGATGTTCGAAGCGCCAAGCGAAGAACACCCTGCAGGAACTATTTTCCAAGTTATGGAAGCAGGCTATGTAATTAACGATAGATTACTACGCCCTGCACGAGTCGGTGTATCGAAAGGATCACCTGAGCTACCAGCTGATGGCGCTGATCATCATATCGATACGCAAGCCTAAAACTTGAAAATTATATGGCGTATACTATATAATGTTTAGAAGCGTTATATACATGAAGATCGCCATATAGGGATAAAAAATATTTGACGCTGTAGCAAATGATTTGCTACTAAATATCTTGTTAGCGCCTATGGTAGGGCTAATAAATTAATGTAATCTTGCTTATTCATAAGGAGAAAAGACATGAGTAAAGTTATTGGTATTGACTTAGGAACAACAAATTCCTGTGTAGCCGTCATGGACGGTAAAGAACCTAAAGTAATCGAAAATTCAGAAGGTGCACGCACAACACCATCTATGGTTGCTTTCACAAAAGACGGAGAGCGTCTCGTTGGACAGCCAGCAAAACGCCAAGCCGTCACGAACCCAGAAAACACATTATACGCCATCAAGCGTTTGATCGGTCGCCGCTTCAAAGAAGACGTGGTGCAAGACTTGATCAAAAAATCACCTTTCAAAATTGTCGAAGGTGAAAACGGAGACGCTTGGGTCGAAATCGATGGTGAGAAACACGCGCCTGCTCAAATCGCAGCCATGATTCTTCAAAAGATGAAAGAAACAGCAGAAGGATTCCTAGGCTCTGAAGTCACACAAGCCGTTATCACTGTTCCTGCATATTTCAACGACTCACAACGTCAAGCAACAAAAGACGCAGGTAAAATTGCAGGTCTTGAAGTTCTTCGTATTATCAACGAGCCAACAGCCGCGGCCCTTGCTTATGGTCTAGACCAAAAGAAATCAGGTACAGTTGCTGTTTATGACCTTGGTGGTGGTACATTTGACGTATCTATCCTTGAAATAGGCGATGGCGTATTCGAAGTAAAAGCCACAAACGGTGATACATTCCTTGGTGGTGAAGACTTTGACCTTCGTATTATTGATTTCTTGGCTGACGAGTTCAAAAAAGAAAACAGCATCGACCTACGTGAAGACAAGCTTGCGCTTCAACGTTTGAAAGAAGCTGCTGAAAAAGCAAAGATTGAACTTTCAAGCTCTTCAAACACTGAGATCAACTTGCCATTTATCACAGCCGATGCTTCAGGCCCGAAACATTTGAATATCAAAATGAGCCGCGCCAAACTTGAGTCTCTTGTTGATGATATGGTTCGCAAATCAATTGATCCATGTAAGGCAGCGTTGAAAGACGCAGGTCTTAAGCCATCAGACATCGATGAAGTTGTTCTTGTTGGTGGTATGACACGTATGCCTAAAATCATTGAAACAGTGAAAAACTTCTTTGGTAAAGAGCCGCATAAAGGTGTTAACCCTGACGAAGTTGTGGCAGATGGTGCCGCGATCCAAGGTGGTGTTCTTCAAGGGGACGTGAAAGACGTTCTTCTTCTTGATGTCACACCATTGTCTTTAGGTATCGAAACACTTGGCGGAGCCTTTACACGTTTAATTGATCGTAACACGACAATTCCAACGAAAAAGTCTCAGACATTCTCTACAGCCGAAGATAACCAAACAGCTGTAACAATTTCTGTATTCCAAGGTGAACGTGAGATGGCTGCAGACAACAAACGTTTGGGACAATTTGATCTTGTTGGTATCCCACCTGCCCCGCGCGGCGTTCCACAAGTTGAAGTTACATTCGACATCGACGCTAACGGTATCGTAAACGTATCTGCCAAAGATAAGGCAACAGGCAAAGAACAAAATGTTCAAATCCAAGCCTCTGGTGGTCTAAGCGATGCTGACATTGAAAAAATGGTTAAAGACGCGGAAGAAAACGCTGACTCTGATAAGGCAAAGCGTGAACTTATTGATGCGAAAAACATTGCTGAGGCAACCATTCACTCGACTGAGAAATCAATCGCAGAACTTGGTGATGATTGCCCACAGGATGCAAAAGCAGAAACTGAGGCTGCAATTACTGACCTAAAATCAGCACTTGAAGGCGACGACAAAGACGCCATCGAGGCCGCTGTTCAAAAGGTTCAAGAAGCTGCGATGAAGATCGGTGAAGCCGCATACCGTAAAGCACAGGAAGAAAATGCCGGTGCAGAAGGTGATGCTGATACAACAGCAGAAGATACATCTACATCTTCAAATGATGATGATGTTGTTGACGCTGACTTCACAGACCTTAGCCTTGATGACGATGATGATGCTGAGAAAAAAGCATAAGTAAAACATACAAAGGCGCCTCATCATTTGATGCGGCGCTTTTTTTACTACATCTTATTTGAAAAGAAATTATCATCATGAGTAAAAATTATTACGACACACTTGGCGTCTCCAAAACAGCCCCTGCCGATGAGATAAAAAAGGCATATCGTAAACTAGCGATGAAGTATCACCCTGACCAAAACAAAGGGGATGCAACAGCTGAAGAAAAATTCAAGGAATTGAATGAAGCCTATGATGTCTTAAAAGACCCACAAAAAAAAGCCGCCTATGATCAATATGGCCATGACGCGTTTACGCAAGCCGGCGGCGGTGGTGCTGGTGGTATGGGTGGCGGACCCGGCGGCATGGGTGGCATGGGCGGCGGTTTCGGTAACTTTGCCGATATCTTCGAAGACATGTTCGGCGGCGGCATGGGCGGCGGTGGCGGCGGTCGTGCCAACGGCCCAATGCGTGGCGCAGACATGCAATTCCAAATGGATATTACATTGGAAGATGCGTTTAAAGGTAAAGAATCGAAAATTCGCGTGCCTTCAATTGAGACCTGCGGATCATGTAAAGGTTCTGGGTCTGAAGACAAAGGCGGCTCCCAAGATTGCCCATCTTGTAATGGTAACGGTCGCGTTCGTGCACAACAGGGATTCTTTACGATTGAGCGTACATGTCCAACATGTAATGGCGAAGGTAAAATAATCAAAAATCCTTGTAAGGTCTGTCATGGAAATGGCCGCGTTAAGAAGGACAAAACCCTTCAAGTCAATATTCCTGCGGGAATTGACCAAGGCCGTCGTATCCGTCTGGCTGGTGAAGGAGAAGCAGGATATAAAGGAGGCCCTCCGGGTGACCTTTACGTTCTTATCGGCGTGAAATCACACAAATTCTTTAAACGTGACGGGGCAAATTTATATTGCCGCGTGCCGATTAAGATGACGACAGCCGTTATGGGAAGCTCTTTAGAAGTGCCAACTATAGATGGTGGAAAAAGCAAAGTACGCATTCCCGAAGGCACACAAACGGGTCAGCAATTCCGCCTGAAAGGCAAAGGCATGACCATTTTGAAATCATCAAATCGCGGCGATATGTTCATTGAGGTTTACGTAGAAACACCTGTAAACCTTGATAAAAAACAAAAGAAAATCGTACAAGAGCTTGACGAGACGCTTCAAAAATCAGGGAAAAATAATCCTGAAAGTGATGGCTTTTTCACAAAAGTTAAAGACCTTTGGAGCGACCTTAAGGATTAACGCCTAAGATAATAATCATGTTACGAAAGCAGGGCTTCTTTATTTAAAAGCTCTGCTTTTTTTTGTGTTCCCCATAAATAATGCCCCACCCCACCATGGGATGGCACTACACGGTGACAGGGAATAAATCCAGAAATTGGATTGGCACCAACCGCTGAGCCCACCGCGCGATGCGCATTAGGGCGTTGAATATATTTTGCAATGTCGCCATATGTTTGGGTGCGACCATGCGCAATTGTGAGAAGAAACCGCCAAACACTAATTTGAAACGGCGTGCCACATACGGCCAATGACTGCTGCATATTGATCGAGGTTACTTCAATGAATTGTGCTTGCGCAAAGCGCGCGCGCATTACCGCACCATCAATATCAAACCCCGCCCAGCATATACCCTCGTCGCACGCCCCGATCATCATCGGGCCATAGATTGTCTCCTCTACACAATATATGATCTTTTCAGGCGATCTGTTTAATATCTTTATATCTGGAACTGTCATAAAATAAGGCTTATATCTATATTCATGAAAAAACAAGACATTCACGAATTCTTTGCGCGGCTCGAAAAAATAGACCCCGAACCTCAAGGCGAGCTATACCACACTAACCCATATACATTATTGGTGGCCGTGCTCTTGTCAGCTCAAGCCACTGACAAGGGTGTAAACAAGGCCACACCTGCCCTGTTCGAAAAAGCAGATACTCCAGAAAAAATGGTCGCCTTAGGTGAAGATACTGTGCGCGATCATATTAAGACGATTGGCTTGTTTAATACTAAGGCAAAAAACGTCATAAAGATGTCCCAAGCCCTTATCGACAATCACGATGGCATCGTACCACAAGACCGTGACGCGCTTGTCAAACTTGCCGGTGTTGGACGAAAAACAGCTAATGTTGTGTTAAACATGGCCTTTGGTCATCATACCATCGCCGTCGACACACATATTTTTCGGGTCGGAAATCGAACAGGTATGGCAAAGGGAAAAACCGTCGATACCGTAGAGCGCAAACTCGAAAAAGTCGTACCTGAAGAATTTAAGCTCCACTGTCATCACTGGCTGATTTTACATGGACGTTATATTTGTGTGGCGCGCAAACCAAAATGCAATATCTGCCCCGTTGCCGATCTTTGCAATTTTAAGGACAAGACCTTATAGGGAAAAGGTTAAAAACTGTGTCAGCACTGCACTTTTTTGCGATTCATTGGGCATGGTTTTAGCCATATACATGTCATAAAGCTCAGGATCATTAATTTCCAGCACAGCCTCATACTCACGTAGTTGTTCAATACCATAATCGTGAACATATTGATCTGCAAAATTGCCCATCAACAAGTCCATTTCCTTTGTCCCTCTATGCCACGAACGATAAATTAATCGCTTGCGCCAAGATGTTAAACTGATCTCTAAATGATCGACATTGCTTTGTGTTTCCGTCATACTTTATTTATGACACGAAACATTAAAAAATCCAAGATAGCATAAAACATGTCTCGTCCCTTTGTTCTTGATCCGCTCTTTAGAAATTTGAAAGTGCTCTCTGGTGTAGGCCCCAAAACACTTAAAAGTTTTGAACGCCTCATCCAAGGCGAGAAGCTTTTTGATTTACTCGCGCATAAACCCATAGATTTATTGGATCGCACCTATGCCCCTGACATCAAGGATGCAGAGAGCGGAAAGCTTGCAACTCTGGACGTTAAGGTCATAAAACACACCCCCGCAGCAAGACGGAATTTACCCTATCGTGTAAAATGTAGCGACGGCACAGGATCTGTCGATTTAATCTTTTTCAGAGCCTATCAGGACTATATGCTTAAACATTATCCTATTGGCGCAACATTAAAGGTGAGCGGCAAAATTGATATCTATCGTGATCAGCCACAAATCGTTCACCCCGATCTATTAAGTGTTGGCGATGATAAGGGTGAGGTAAGCTTAATTGAGCCGATTTACCCACTCACACAGGGCATTACAAATAAAACCTTACAAAAAGCCATTCAAAGCGCATTAGGGTTTTGCCCTAAATTACCTGAATGGTGCGACGCAGATTATAAAAAACAACAAAAATGGAGCGATTGGCATAAAGCCATCGAAAAATTGCACACCCCAGATAAGCAAGAAGATATTGACCCACACGCCCCCGCACGCGAGAGACTTGCCTATGATGAATGCTTGGCAAACCAATTGACCATTTCATTAATGCGTCACCGTCAAAAGAAGAAAAAAGGAACGGCATTTACCACAAATGGTTCATACCGGCAGGAATGCATGAAAGCGCTGCCCTTCTCTCTTACAAATGCACAAATGCGCGCCCTCCAAGACATTGATTATGATATGAGCGCCCCATCACGCATGATGCGTCTATTACAAGGAGATGTTGGAAGCGGTAAAACGATTGTCGCAGCCCTTGCGATGATGAACGCGCTTGATACAAATCATCAAGCAGCCCTTATGGCACCAACCGAGATTTTGGCACGCCAGCATTTTGAGGGCTTAAAAGCGCTACTTGAACCACTGGGTGTGCGAATCGTTTGTCTGACGGGACGAAACAAAGGCAAAGAGCGCGATACATTGTCGCAACAAATACAAAACGGTGCGGCACAGATTGTAATTGGCACACATGCTCTCTTCCAAGATAGCGTTCAATTTCAAAAGCTCGGGCTTGCTATAGTTGATGAACAGCATCGCTTTGGCGTAGAACAACGTTTAAAACTTTCAAATAAAGGGAACGGTGTTGATGTTTTAGTGATGACCGCAACCCCCATCCCCAGAACATTGACCTTAACCGCTTATGGAGATCTTGAAACGTCCAAATTGGATGAAAAACCTCCTGGGCGTAAACCCATTGATACACGGCTATTTAATATCGAAAAACTTCACGATATGATTGAAGGCATTAAACGTCAAACGGCTAAGGGCGCGCGCGTATATTGGGTTTGCCCCCTTGTAGAAGAATCCGCCATGTTAGACGCAACCGCCGCCGAAGAGCGCCACCAAGTACTCGAAAGCATTTTTGGTGATAAGGTGGGCCTCATACACGGCAAAATGAAACCAGCAGAAAAAGATGCGATCATGACGCGCTTTGCACAAGGAGACTTATCAATCCTAGTAGCAACGACAGTCATTGAGGTCGGTGTGAACGTGCCAGAGGCCACAATTATGGTTATTGAATCGGCTGAGCGCTTTGGGCTGGCCCAACTTCACCAATTGCGCGGCCGCGTTGGCCGTGGAGCCGACATCTCTTACTGCTTTTTACTATACAAACAACCATTATCGGCCACAGCCAAAGAGCGCCTCTCTATCATGCGAGAAACTGAAGACGGCTTTTTAATATCTGAAAAGGACCTCTCGCTGCGCGGTGCTGGCGATATTTTAGGCACGAAACAAAGTGGTATTCCTGAGTTTAAGTTTACGGATCTTGCCGTTCATGCCGATATTTTGGCAACCGCACAACAAGATGCAAAATTGATTATTCAAAAAGATCCAGAACTAAAAGGAAAAAGAGGCGAGGCTCTGCGCACGCTTTTATATTTATATGAATGCGATCAGGCCATCAATTATCTGCAAAACGGATAAGCGTGAGATACTTTTTAAATATCTTCTTTTTTATCAAGCTTTTTAGAGGTGTAATCCATTTCGTCTGGCGAGATAATACCCGCAGACACCACCAGTTTGACGCCTTGCTCGACGGTCATATCCAAATATATCAATTCTTTTTTGGGCACAAATAAAAGGTAGCCCGATGTTGGGTTAGGTGTTGTTGGTACAAAAACATTCACTGTTGTCGCATCTGTTTTATCTTGAACCTCCCCCTTGCTCTCTCCCGTTACAAAGCCAATAGACCACACACCTTGACGGGGGTATTCCATCATAACGACTTCGCGAAACGCCTGTGATTTACTCGCCATAACCGTTTCCAAGATCTGTTTGATCGCACCATATATTGAACTAATAATAGGCAGGCGCTCTACGACATACTCTGAAAGGCGAATAACCAACCGCCCCATAAAATTACGGGCAAACCAACCAACGAGAATAAAGAAAACAATCGCTACAATAATCCCAACACCTGGTATTGCGATATCTCTATACTCCATAGGAAACACAAGTTCGAACGGAATGAGATGGCGCACACGACTGTCTATCATGCTCAAAAACGAGTATGTCAGGTAAATTGTAATGGCAATAGGCGCCGTCACCAAAATACCGGCAAGAAAGTAGTTTCTTAACCGTGCGCTTAGATTTGAATTCGACTTGTTATCTTCTTCTGTGCTCATACATATCGTATTAGACTGATATGCAGTCGCTGACAAGCTTATTCACAATGTTAGGTGATGTCGCTCCCATTATTTTTTTATAGTAACAATCACTCTTTTCTATGATATGCCGCGATAATGAATTATTATGCATTTCATGTATGATCCTCTTATTCAAATTGGCTTTATTGCCTTTCTAGGTATTGCCGCACAGTGGCTAGGCTGGCGCATGAAAGTGCCCGCTATCGTTTTCCTCTTACTCTCTGGCTTTATCGCAGGGCCGATGTTGGGTCTCATTGATCCACAAGGGCTTCTAGGTGATTTTTTACAGCCTGCCATTTCTGTTGCGGTTGGAATTATCCTCTTTGAAGGAAGCCTGACCCTAAACTTTAAAGAAGTGAAACAAGCACGCTCTGCTATTCGTCACATTGTAATTGTCGGCGCGCCTGTGGGATGGGTCCTTACGTCATTAGCCGCACATTATTTAGGCGGTCTCAGCTGGCCTGTTGCTATCACGTTTGGTGGCTTGTTGATTGTAACGGGGCCGACAGTGATTATGCCTCTTTTAAAGCAAGCGCGACTAAACGATCGCGCAGGCTCTGTTTTGAAATGGGAAGGTATAATTAATGACCCTATCGGAGCTATCTTTGCTGTTTTAGCCTATGAATTTTTCCACCTAACCCAAGGCGGCAATATTACGAGCGCAACATTTTTTGCTCAAACCGGCGGACTTTTGTTAATCGTATCTCTTGTCAGTGTTCTCATGGGTGTGATTTTGGCAAAAATTCTTAACAAAGGGTATGTTCCTGAGTATATGAAATCAGCCTTTTTGACCTCTATGGTTATCATACTGTTTATTGGCTGTAACACACTTCTACATGAGTCTGGCTTAATTGGTGTCACGATATTAGGGGTTACGCTTGCAAACCTTGGGGTGACAAGTATTGACGAACTGAAACGTTTTAAAGAAACGATCACAATCATGCTTGTATCGGGTCTGTTTATTCTTCTAACGGCACAAATTGATCCTGCAATTTTGATGGCTATCGATTGGCGCGGTTATGCGTTCATTGCCTCAATTTTGTTTATCGTGCGCCCGCTGACCGTGATGCTCTCCAGCATTGGAACAACGCTTTCACGTAATGAGATTATATTGACCAGTTGGATTGCCCCCCGCGGGATTGTGTGCGCCGCTGTGGCCGGTATCATGGGTCCGCTTCTTGTAGAGGCTGGCTATGAAGATGGTGCGCAACTTCTACCCCTTGCCTTTGCCATTGTCCTTGTCACTGTTATCGTTCATGGGCTTACGGCAAAACCTCTTGCCAAGCGTTTGGGTCTCGCCCACCCTGAAAGCGATGGCCTCATTATTGTTGGTGCCACCGATTGGAGCCTACAATTTGCTGAAATACTCAAGAAAGAAGGTATTGCGGTAATGATCTCAGATCGTACATGGCACGCGCTCAAGCCCGTGCGTATGGCCAATATTCCGGCTTATTACGGCGAGGCCATGTCTGAAGAAACAGAGTTTAATCTTGAAATTGCCCAATATAATAAGCTTTTGGCAGCCACCGATAACCCGGCATATAATGCGTTAGTTTGCTCTCGCTTTGCGCATGAATTTGGTCGCGAGCGTGTATTCCAAATCTCGGATCGTGAAGAGGAAGAGCACGAACGCCAGCAAATCTCAGAGACAATGAAAGGACGTGTTTTTACGGCCGATCATATGGATTTCTGGGAGTTCTCACGATTGTACCGTCAGGGGTGGCGCTTTAAAAGCACGCTTGTTAACGAAGACTTCAATATGGATGAAATCATTGGCCAAAAGAAAAAAGGTAACCTTCATATTGTTGGCGTTATTAAGACAGGTAAAAAACTTAATTTTAAAGAACCTGAAACAAAAGATAGCCTGAAAAATGAAGATATTGTTTTGATTTTTGAGAAGAATGAAAATTCTGAGGCGAGCGCATAAAGCGTTAGTTGATAAAGGCCGTTACAACATTTCCGACCTTAGAGCGAATGTCATGCATTTCGTTTCTAAGGTTTTCACCGTCATGTACAACCAACTCGCTGTACGCTGACCCTAATATACCTTTATAGCGCGAGGCATATTGACACGCATCTTTTTTTACAAGATCTGGTTGTAGGCTTACTGAGTAGTTCAAATATACTTTTTCAACCTTTTGACTGCCATAGCCAAGGCCATCAACATCAAGGCTCAGCTTCCCATCATTCATTTGATAAGCCAAAAGCGCGTCCCTATCAAATTTATCTCTGATACCGCATTTTTTTACGACCTCCGAACCTTCAACACCCAGCGAGACTTCAGACGCATCCTTAAGGCCCTCTGAGGCAACATTTGTGCGAAGTAACTTCACATGCTCAACGAGCTCTGGATCAGCTACAGATGATAATTGGCTGCCTGTATAAAATGTTGGGGGCGCTGCACGACCAAACTCTTTTTCTGCTTTTTTCGATGCGCCACAAGCGCTTAAACCGCATGATGTTGCAACAAGTGCGACACCCGCCCATATACTCCCCAATTTCTTTAAATTACATCTATCCATACTTATAGTATAACATATACATAATACATTTTGCGAGTAGAACGACGTAACCATAAGATATCGAAAGATAAATGGTATCTTACTATGTGATTTTTTGTAATATTTTGAAATAAATGGTGACCGCTGAGGGATTCGAACCCTCGACCTACTGATTAAAAGTCAGTTGCTCTACCGGCTGAGCTAAGCGGTCTTACCTAAGAAAGGTGAGTTGTCTTAAAAGACTGGGTATTCTTAATAGATAATGGGGGTCAAGGTCAAGAGAAGTTTGCAATTATTTTAATTTTTCTTTTAACCGTTCATGAACAGCTGGCGTTAGAAATCCTGACATGTCCCCACCAAGCGATGAAATCTCTTTAACAAATGAAGATGACACAAACTGCCACTTGTCTGACGCCATTAAAAAGACGGTCTCGATCTCTGCATTTAGCTTCGCATTCATCCCCGTCATTTGAAATTCATACTCAAAATCAGAAACAGCTCGAAGCCCCCTGAAAATACATGATGCATTTTTTTCTTTAGCATATGAAATAAGCAGCGTGTCAAACAGCTCTACAGTAATTTCACATTGCGGATTATGAAGATTTTGAATATCGCGCTGCACCATATCAAACCGCTCTTCATCGCTAAATAAAGGCCCTTTACGCACGTTTGATGCAACACCAACGATAAGATGATCAACAAGCTTACTTGCTCGCTCTATAATGTGCAAATGACCCTTTGTGATAGGGTCAAATGTTCCTGGATAAATACCTATACGCTTATTCATATTAGTCTTATATCACTGAATATAATAAGCGTATAGGGTGGATTGTTTATTCACTGCATATGCAGCTATTATTTCTTTGCAGACCAGGCCCCAACGGATAACATGTTGTTTGTGTGCCCAACTCTCCACAAGAACATGAATCCCCAACCCTTGTGTCTGATGCATTAGGTACAGAGAATGTAGGCCCAGTTTTCTTTAGCCTCCATTTTAATACCTTGGGTTTACATGTACCTGCAGTAACCAGTGTTTTAGGCCCTAGCTTACATGTCGCCGTGTCGACAATAGTTCTTTCAAACTCATTGTTAGTATCTGGAACCTCACATGCAGGGTTTCCACAAACAGGAGTCCCTGTAGACGTTTCAACATACGTATCATCACATGTACATGTGTTAATATAATACCCTGTATTTTGCCATTTACATGACTCCGTCCATTTTATTTCACGCTTCTTTTCACCTGTGTGTCTTGCTGGGCAATTACCATTTTTAACAAGTCTACACGTATCACCACTACCGTCACTGCATTCATAGCCGGCCGGTGACGGTGATTGAGATTTACATTCACACACATCATCCTTGTCATTTGTACAAGTTTCAATACATGATTTTGTTGGATCTGCTTGCGGCGTTCTCACACATGTTTTTGTGTATGTACCAACCTTATTCCAACCACATGAATGAGTGGTTTCTCTCGTTCCACCAACACATTCACAGTTGTTTGAATTGTTAGAACACGCAGTCGTTATTTTTGTTCCTGTATATCCCCAACCACAAGAAGATGTGCCTGTTGTATAATCAGAACAATGCCCATTTTGACCCGAAATATAAAAATTTCCATCATCACATTTAACGCGCGCATTTCTACAATCACCAAAGGAGCGAAGCTCTCCCCCCCAATCTGATCCTTTAGGGGTTGCCGCGGGAACATTTATGACAAAATCATTTGGCCCACATATTGAAAACTTAGCTTCACCGGAACAACTCGCAAGCGGTATACCGCCGCACTTTAATGTGCCATCTGGATTTTTCCCTTCTAGCACTGGCGCGCTTGCAGGACATCGAATGGCGACATCACTACAAACAGCAAATTTACCCTCAATGCCTACAAAAAATTTACCTGTGCCTTTTGGCCCGGTATTGGGACACTTCAAATCATCAGAGTTTCCGGTTAATAACTCGGGCTCAAAACAGTTAGCTCCATCTTCATCACAAACTGTTTCAGTGATAACACGCCCACCAAGACTTCCTGCGCCGTGTACACTTACCGAGTCATTTGTAAAAGTCGTAGCAACATCATCATAACCAGACCCGATGTCGATCGGCGCCACAGGGTCTTCAGATAGAGCTTTTCCAACACCAACATTTCCTACTGTCAATGACTCAACATCTTCAAATGTTCCCCCTGGTATACGTCGCCATAATTCATCAGGAACCTCAGCAATATAAGACATATAGTCATCGTAGAAACCAACACCATCAACACTGGATTTAAAAGAAGATAGGTATATGGATTGGTTAGGTCCTGATCCATCTTCAAACCCATCATTACAGTTTTCTCTATCCAAACTAGCGCCTGCAGCTGGACAGGCATTTACTAAAGCTCCAGATTTAGAATAAGCACCTCTCCCTGTCTTACCAAAACTAATAATGACGAAAGGCACATTTCCAGCCTCTGAAGACATATTTTCACCAGCATTTTCACCAACGACAGATATGGCCCCGGTATCAGGGTCAAAGTTTGTGTCATCAGTCAAACCATAAGAAATCGCGTATAATAAACGCTGTCCATACCCGTCCAAAGAGAACTCTTCTGGTAACTGCATGTCCCTAAAAGGAATAGCGCCAACGATAACTCTACGATTATTCCCAACCAGTGAGGCACGCACAGTCTCTTCAACACAGATTCCAGAAGCACAATCTCCGAAATTTAGTGCGGCAATTGCACCTGCACGGCAATTAGAGGCGCTTCCATATTCAGGCGTATCTCGACCTACGTTCATGGGGGCAGGACATGGGAAAGCACCGTTTATAGATTTATATTCTTGAAGAAAATCTGATACGTTACTTACATTGTTATAGGTCGTCTCAACATTGACCTTTTCTATGTACCTCGTGTAATAACTTGCTAGAGGAGCAACAATAAGGCCAATTATAATCATTGCCACAGCGACCTCAATGAGGGTTACCCCCCTCTGGCTAGCCTCATATTGAGTATGTTTATTTTTTAGTCTGATGTGCATATTATTTCTCCATCACTTGTTATTCCTTTGACCCACGCATTGGGATCGTCATCTCTACAATTTCTTGGTTTTAAGTTACCGGTATAAAAATCCATTGGAAATGCGCAGTCTTCTTCAGGGCCGCTCCCTGTGTTTTTTATGCCCGTCATAATAGCCCCATTTGTAGAAGAGCAACCAATTCTATTTCCCGCGTACGCATCTACTTCAAAACAGTTACCAGTCACTTTATCACATATTTCCTTAACCCTTATATTATTTGTAATACGAGTGTTACCATTTACATCAAGTCTCGTAGTCGGTGCATTTGTACCAACCCCTATGTTGTTCCTATTAAGGTTACGTATATGGTATTCAGCGCCTACAATTTCATCCCAAACCCTAGAATCATTGATACTTACAAACTTCAAAAAGTCATCGTAATAACGATTGGTGTCTCCTTTGTAGTAGCCAATGGCAGAAGTGAAAACAGCATCTAGATCACAGTTTTCATGATCAACTGCGCCATTTGGATCTGGAAAAACAGCCCCGCAAGGATTTATTAAAGCACCAGACTCGTGGTGGTATGCCCCGCTACGGTTTTCACCATGAGATACAACAACGTAGTGAGCATTATTATCTATACCAGCCGTAGCTCTACCAAATTCATTCTGAGCACGAATTGTTCCGCCATAAAACTGATATAAGTTTTCATTTGTCAAATAAGCAGAAACACCATAAGTCAAACGTCCCCCCCAAGAATCATATGATAAACTTTCTGGTAGCACATAGTCCGCTGCTGCAATTAAATCAGTTATCGGCAACATCCCAACTAACACGGGGTCTGGATTTCCGTCCCCATCTAAATCTGCTGAAGCTGTTGTGTTTTGTCCATCAACCAGACAAACACCTGATGCACCACCTGTGCAATCCCCAGTGTTTACGAGACCTTCCGCAGCAAGTGCGGCCCTGTAGGTAGCATACGTTGTTTGGCTTCTACAGTCCATAAACTCACGGCCATAGTTAGGATCTGTTTTAGGTAAAGTAGGGTCGGCTGGACAGGGCAAAGCACTAAACTGCCCCACATTTAAATTCAAGATATAGCGCTGAACTTGAGCAGACGCCTCTGATATTCTATCGCGTGTTATATTAACGCGTTTTTTCTTATCATAAACTTCATACATTTTCACCAAAGGTATAAACATTATACCCGTTATAAGTATAACGATAGCGAGCTCTAATAGAGTAAAGCCTTTTTGTGATTTTTTATGGATAGGCACAGATAGCACTCCCCCCTGCGTCAACACCAACTAAACGCATTGCAGTATCAGGACATGTAGGAATCGTTAAACTTCCAACATATCTATGAGTTTGCGTAGAAAAATCAGTACAAGATTCATCCGCTTTTGCTACCCCCTTCATACCATCATAATAGGTTTTGCCATCAAAATTAAATCTAGCACAATGTATACCTCCACCTTCATGGCCATAATCATTAGGATCTAGCCCTCCGGCAATAATTTGTGGTGAAAATACGTTACCCGAAATCCCGCCGGATGGGGGAGCAGAACCTGTTGGATGGATGTCCTCACACTGCTTTTGAGTATTTGATAAGCTTCCGTTTTCAAAGTTACAAAGACGGTTAACTTGCAGGGATTGGGTTGTTAAATCCCCTTCTGCAATTGTTACGCGCGCATCAGGTAAAAGATTAGCATATGCTGGAGACGTTGCGATTAAAATATTCCCTGTAATTTGACTTCTCGAATTATTTGCCGCATTAAAATCATGTGTCCACTTGCTTTCTCTTAAAGTGGTTCGAATCTGCAAATAGTCATCAAAATAGTCTACATTATTAGCATAAGAACGCCATATCGCAGGAACACCATTGTGATCCAAATCATGATGATTATCAAAAACAGCATCTGAGTCGCAATTCTCATCATCAAGATGCCCAGCTCCACAATTGAGAACTAAGCCGCCCCCCATGGAGCGAGCCCCCTTACGGTCATCACCATGCGACACTAAAACAAAATGCGCCTCGTTTGTAGTCGTGTACATATCACCATTTCTTATAACGCCCCAATCATCTTCTATGTTGGGTAACCCCGTATTACCAGTCATGTGTTCAGAAACAGCATAAGTAATACGCCCCCCAAATGCATCTACTGAAAATCTTTCAATTATTCCAAGTTCTGCAAAAGGTACGGTTCCAATTAGCACATTGTCATTTACTACATCAGCATCAGCATCTGTATCCCTTACACCTGGAGTTCTACAAACAGCAACTTCACCACCTCCTGCGCATGCTACAATGTCGCCAGGGGGCGTTTCTTGACCAAATTCAACATCATTAATATTCACGCCTGGTTTTGCAGGAAGAGGGTAACGCCCCTCTCTAAGGGCATATTTTATGATGGCTTTGTCAATATGATCTAATCTCTCATAAGTAATATCATGACGATCTTGTTTTTGCTTGATATTATATTGTCGTAAAAAAGGGGTAACGAGTAGTCCAATCACGACCAAAAAAATAGCGACCTCAATAAGAGAGAAACCTTGCTCTTCATGTCTTTTAGGGCCGCTGAAATTGATCATAATTAAAAAAATCCATAAAAATTTATATACATTCTTTATAAATTTTACCGAGTTAACCTTAAGAAAGGCTTAATCATTTCAGTAAAACCTACGCCTATTGTACATCATTTTCAGATAAATCTGTATCAGGTTTTGCAGCGTCTTCACTTACCACCTGTTCATTAGCAGTATTTTCCATAGCATCACCCACATCATCCGCATCATCATCGTCTTCTTGAACTAGCCCCGCAACAGACACAACCTTTTCGCCTTTTGCAACTTTAAAGATTGTAACACCTTGCGCAGAACGGCCTGTAAATCGTACATCATGGATCGGTGTTCGGATCATCTTCCCCTGATCAGTCACAAGCATAACCTCATGATCGTCTGTTACAGGGAATGTCGCAACGACTTCTCCTGTTTTTTCCGTGACAGACATGTTAATTACACCCTGCCCTCCACGGCCGATTGTACGGTATTCAGAGGCATATGTTCGTTTTCCAAAGCCTTTTTCAGAAACACAAAGTATCGCCTGCCCCTTTGCATCCTCTTCCTCGCGGAACAACACAGACATACCAATAACTTTGTCATCATCGGCAAGCTTAATACCACGCACACCCGTTGAGTTACGCCCAGCAAACACACGTATTGCATCCACTTGGAAACGGATAGCCTTTCCTTTTTGTGTCGCAAGCATAATATCATCATCTTCTTTACAGATCTTAACAGACACCAGGCTTTCACCCTCGCCCAACTTCATAGCAATCAAGCCGTTCGAGCGAATGTTTCTAAAGTCTGATAGCTTGTTACGTCGAACAGAGCCATGTGACGTTGCAAACATCAGGTCATGTTCATCCCACACCGTTTCATCTTCTGGCAATCGCATGTAGACAGACACTGTCTCGTCTTTTTCAAGCGGTAAAAGATTCACAAGAGCCTTACCCCGAGATTGAGGCGTGCCAAGTGGCAACTGATACACCTTTAAACGATGCGCGATACCACGAGATGTGAAGAAAATAATCGGTGTGTGGGTTGAGGCCACAAATAGATCAGAAACAAAGTCCTCATCTTTCATGTTTAGCCCCGAGCGCCCCTTACCACCGCGGCGCTGTGCACGATATGTATCCAACGGTGTTCGCTTCACATATCCGTCATTCGTCACGGTCACAACCATGTCTTCACGTGCGATGAGGTCTTCAATATCTGTTTCGAACTCCGCCTCAACCAAAGCAGTACGACGCGGTGTCGCAAAACGTGTTTTGATATCAACAAATTCGTTACGCATGACCTCAAACAGTTTTTCTTTACTTGCAAGAATAGCGAGGAATTCTGATATCTGGTCTGTGATTTCTTTCAGCTCGCCTGCAATTTTATCGCGCTCTAGCCCTGTTAGCTTATGCAGACGCAAATCAAGAATGGCACGCGCTTGTACCTCTGACATTTGATAAGTACCCGCATCATCCAACTCATGATCAGGATCTGCGATCAACTCAATTAATGGTGCAACATCGTGAGCAGGCCAGCGTTTTTCCATCAAACCTTCACGTGCAGATTGTGGGTCTGGCGCTTTTCTAATCAGCGCAATCACATCATCAATGTTTGCAACAGCAATAGCCAATCCCGCCAATACATGCGCACGGTCTCTGGCTTTGTTAAGTTCAAATACAGTACGACGCGTAATCACTTCCTCGCGGAATTTTACAAACAACTTAACGAAGTCTTCCAAGATAAGCATTTGTGGTCGACCGTGATTAAGCGCAACCATATTACACCCAAAGGATGTCTGTAGAGGTGTGTATTTAAACAGTTGATTAAGAATAACCTCAGGATGTGTGCCACGCTGAAGCTCAACAACCACACGAACACCATCTCGGTCAGATTCGTCACGAACAGCAGAAATGCCCTCGATAATTTTCTCACGCGCAACCTCGCCTAGACGCTCAAGTAAACGCCCCTTATTAACTTGGTACGGCACTTCATGAACTACGATCGCCTCGCGCTTTTCTCTAATTTCTTCAACGGATGTTTTTGCGCGCATCACAACCGAGCCGTTCCCCGTTGTATAAGCAGAATAGATACCACTTCGCCCTAAAATCTGCCCCCCTGTTGGGAAGTCAGGGCCAGGAATGTACTGCATGATTTCTTCGGTCGTAAGATCAGGATTATCAATCACAGCACAACAAGCATCCAAAACCTCGCCCAAATTGTGAGGCGGAATATTCGTTGCCATCCCCACAGCAATCCCCCCTGCACCATTGACAAGCAAATTGGGAATACGCGTTGGTACAACAATAGGCTCATACGTTGATTCGTCATAGTTAGGACGAAAATCAACTGTGTCTTTTTCGATATCCAAAAGCATAGCTTCCGCTGCTTTGTCGAGACGAGATTCGGTATAACGCATCGCAGCAGGCGGATCACCATCCATAGAGCCGAAGTTACCCTGTCCATCTACCAAAGGAAGACGAAGGCTGAAATCTTGAGCCATACGAACCATAGAATCATAAATTGCTTGGTCACCATGTGGGTGATATTTACCCATCACATCCCCGACGATACGCGCAGACTTACGGTAAGGCTTGTCAGAAGTAAAACCTCCATCACGCATTGCGTATAAAATACGGCGGTGCACAGGCTTCAAACCATCTCTTACATCCGGCAGTGCACGTGATACGATCACGCTCATGGCATAATCTAGGTATGATTTCTTCATCTCCTCTTCAAGGGAAATGGTAGGCATTACAGGCGTGTTTTCAGCGATATCTGACATTGTATTTTCTGTTGTATAAATTAAAAAAGCTAACCTGAAATTTGTATCAGGTTAGCCATAAAACCACAAGCGCTAGACGCTTTATATAAAGGTATGTTTGGGGATATAGTTACTGAATAGTTACTGAGACTTGTAAGGCTGTGTCATGGCCTTTTTATTCATCTCTTCAACAGCCTTTGCCATACCTGTTTGCATCATAGATTGCACACGAGGTGTCAGCGCCTCATTATAACGCACCTTCTTCTGCTCAGCAGATTGACCAAGATCAGATGTATAGTAATCAACCATAGCCTCCAACTCAGCCTCTGTGAATGTTTCAACGGCAGTATTTACTGAAAGCTCTTGTATAGCGTCATAGTCCATAACCTCATCCATATAGTCCAAAAACTCAGACCTTTTTTCAGCCGGAATTTTTTCTGCGATGCTATCAACCAAGCCTTTAAGATCATCACGAACACCCCATACAGTATGAAGCTCTTCAGATAACTCCGTCTTGCGTTCAATATTCCCATCCGCATCTTGCGCCATAACAGCGCCAGAAGACATGACGACAGCAAGACAAGCAGCCATTGTTCCTATTTTTTTAAGCATAATTTTTCCTTTCGCTTTAAAAAACGACTTAGAACGGAATTTCATCTTCCAAATCGTTAACTTGTGTTGATCCGCCAGCAGGCTGACCAAAACCGTCATTGCTAGTTTGTGGAGCACCAAAACCAGAGTTATCCTGGTTCATTCCACCGCCAGCGCCACCACGGCTATCCAACATTGTTAATTCTCCACGGTAAGGACGAAGAACAACTTCAGTCGAGTATTTATCTTGACCAGACGCAGGGTCTGACCATTTACGCGTCTGAAGCTCACCTTCAATATAAACTTTAGACCCTTTATCAAGGTAGTTTTCACATACACGAACGATACCTGGGTTGAACACAACAACACGGTGCCATTCTGTTTTTTCTTTGCGCTCGCCTGTGGCTTTATCCTTCCATGACTCAGATGTCGCAATTGACAAATTGGCGACCTTATCACCAGACTGCATAGAGCGGATTTCAGGCTTGTTTCCTAAATTCCCAACCAAAATAACTTTATTTACTGATCCTGCCACGTCTGTACTCCTTAGTTTTATTCTATATTTCGTTATCTCTGACTCTTACAACGCACACATTTTAATGTCACCTGCTTTCTGGAAGATATTCAGACTTTATCAAATAATCTTCACATTACACGCTCATAACGCGCTCTCCTCTTATCGAAACCATCCACCCCATGAAGGCGTGATCTATTGTTTTATCACACAAGCTCTTTTATAACTCCTGTATGAAACAAATTTTAATCTATCAGGATTACGTTGATCATCACAACAATGCGCACCTTATTGCTGCATTGAAAAACGCGCGCCCGAATGACAACATTTCTTTTTGCGACGCACACGACATCATTGAAGGGCACTTAACAGACAATGTTGATCTGTTCATCATGCCAGGGGGCGCCGACCTTTATTTTTGTGAAAAATTAAACGGCAAAGGCAACAAAAACATCCGCACCTACGTTGAAAATGGTGGCACATATTTAGGAATTTGTGCTGGCGCGTATTATGGCTGCGCTCGACTTGAGTGGGACATAGGCGGAAAGTTTGAGATTGAAGGCGATAGACAACTCTCATTTTACAGCGGCACAGCAACAGGCCCCATATATGAACTGTTAGAGCAAAACTCAGTTGAAAAATCATGGGACAACATTGCTCGTCTATCCCTTGAAAACGACACAACCGCAACAGTCATTTATCGTGCTGGCCCCTATTTCAGTGAACCGAAAGATAACAATGTTGAGGTTCTCGCGCGCTACAAAAACATCAAAAACACGCCCCCCGCCATTATAAAATGCGCCATAGGTAGCGGCCATGCTGTTTTATGCGCCCCTCATATAGAGTACACACCGGCGCTTTATAAAAAAATGATTTACAAAAACGCCAACCCTTCATATATATGGCAAACAAATATATTGGAAACATACAAAAAAGAGTGGTCTCAAGATCGTGATCCTTTCACGAAAATTCTTGAAACGGTTTTAAAACAATCATGAGCAAACAAATCGTAATCCTAAATGATTGGCGCTACAAAACGGCCGTATCCTACCTTGAGACTAGCCTTCGCACAGTATTTAACACAAACGTTGAAATACGATATGCAAATGCGGATCAATTAAACGATAAACAACTATGGCAAGCAGACAAGACATGCCTGTTTATTACCCCTCCTATTACTGGCGAAGATTGCCATTACAATGAAATCTTTACGCCAGACATTTTCAAAAAGAAAAAAGAATTTATCCATCAGGGCGGTGCGCACATAACATTTTGTGCAGGCAGCTACCATACATTTGAAGACATGGTGTTCAAATCCCCCACAGATGGAACAATAAAAACACAACGCTCAACGACCCCCCTGTTTAAAGGCACCGCAATGGGGCCTGTGCAGGGGTTAGGCGCACCTGTTTGTCCAAATAACAGATATAGTGACTGTATTGTAACAGGCATTACGACAGACCTAGATCAAAAAAGTATGTCCTTAGGCGTATGTTACGGCAATGGCTGCACATTTGACATCAGAGAACCTAATGTCAAAATCATTGCCACATACGACCAAGGCGGTCACAAGCTTCCCGCAATGGTTATGAAGCTAGTTGGCCTAGGCCTTTCTATAGCCTCAGGCATTGTCCCTCATTATAGATACGAACAAACAACGGTTCCTGCCTTGGCACAACTAAACCAAAACCTTAAACCACATGAAGCTCAGCGCATTCGTTTCATGAAAGGTGTTTGGGGGATCGCGGCACACAACGCATTGACCAACGGTACGATTGATGCGCAAGATTTATCTATTCCTGTATCAGATATCCCGAAAATTTCGCCCTTAAACGGTAAAGTCCCCATTATTTCAAACCGCTTAGGGTAATATCACTCTTGATTTATGAATCCAAAGCAACATATATAAGGGCATGCTTACAGAAATTTCGATACGCGGTGCCCGCGAACACAATTTAAAAGACGTCAACGTTGATATCCCACGTGACACGCTCACCGTCATTACAGGGCTTTCAGGGTCTGGAAAATCATCTCTGGCCTTCGACACAATTTATGCAGAAGGCCAGCGCCGCTATGTCGAAAGTCTCTCCGCTTATGCACGTCAGTTCCTAGAGATGATGCAAAAGCCTGACGTAGACTCTATTGAAGGGCTTTCACCAGCTATTTCAATTGAACAAAAAACAACATCGAAAAACCCAAGATCAACTGTTGGAACGGTCACAGAAATATATGACTATATGCGTCTATTATGGGCTCGCGTCGGCATCCCCTACTCTCCTGCAACCGGAGAACCCATTACCAGCCAAACCGTCTCCGAGATGGTCGATCGCATCCTTGAAATGGGCGAAGGTACACGATTATACATCATGGCGCCCATCGTGCGTGGCCGCAAAGGGGAATATAGAAAAGAGTTTGCAGATTTAAAAGCAAAAGGATTTCAACGTGCAAAAGTCGACGGCACACTTTATGAAATCGACGAAATACCTGCATTAGATAAAAAACTAAAGCACGACATCGATATAGTTATCGACCGCTTAGTTATTCGCGATGATATCGCAACACGCCTTGCCGATTCTGTAGAAACCGCACTCAATATCGCCGATGGGCTTTTGACCGTAGAAAACGCTGATAATGGCGAGCAAACAGTTATGTCAGAAAAGTTTGCCTGCCCTGTGTCAGGCTTTACGATCGCCGAGATTGAACCGCGCATCTTTTCGTTTAACAACCCGCATGGTGCGTGCCCTTCGTGCGATGGACTGGGCAAGAAAATGATTATCGATCCCGAGCTCGTCGTGCCAGATCCAACAAAATCCATTGAAGACGGCGCCGTTGTGCCATGGTCTACCAGTTTTGCGCCGTTTTACATGCAGGCGATGCGCGCGGTCGCTGATTATTATAAATTCAGTACAAAAACCAAATGGAAAGATTTAGACAAAAAACATCAGGACGTTATTTTATATGGCTCTGGCAACACGATCATCAAAACAACATACAAAAGCAAAACCGACAGCACGTGGAACAGCAACAAGCCGTTTGAAGGCGTAATCCCAAATCTTGAACGCCGCCTTATTGAAACTGAAAGCAATTCGGCGCGTGAAACCTTGGCTAAATACCAAACCAGCATGCCATGCGAGGCCTGCCACGGTAAACGCTTGAAACCTGAATCATTGGCCGTAAAAATTGACGGTGAAACTATTTCAGACGTTTCAACCTACAGCATCGGACAAGCCTTAAACTGGTTTTCAAATGTTGAAAAAAGCCTCAACACGCAACACAAAGAAATCGCCCATCGCATCCTCAAAGAAATCAATGAACGGCTTGAGTTTCTAATGAATGTGGGATTGGATTATTTAAACCTTTCCCGTTCATCAGGAACATTATCTGGAGGTGAAAGCCAGCGTATTCGCCTTGCTTCTCAAATTGGTTCTGGGTTGACAGGTGTTTTATATGTATTGGACGAACCCTCAATAGGATTACATCAACGCGACAATAACCGCCTACTAGAAACGCTCAAGCGCCTGCGTGATTTGGGCAACACGGTCATTGTTGTCGAACATGATGAGGACGCCATTCGTTTGGCTGATTATCTGATTGATATGGGCCCCCGCGCCGGCGTATTAGGCGGAACCGTTGTTGCTAGTGGAACACCACAAGATGTCATGAATTGCGAGGACAGTATCACGGGCCAGTATCTTACAGGCAAAGCTGAAATTCCCGTGCCTAGCGAGCGCCGTAAAGGGCATAAAAAACAATTCATTGAGGTGAAAGGCGCACGCGGTAACAATCTCAAAAATGTTGATGCGAAAATCCCCCTTGGCACATTCACATGTATTACAGGGGTCTCAGGGTCAGGAAAATCAACACTCACCCTCGACACACTCTACAAAGGCGCCAGCCGTGCAGTGATGCGCACAAAACAAACACCCCTTGAACATGACGAGATAAAAGGTCTTGATTTTATTGATAAAATTATTGATATCGACCAAAGCCCGATCGGCAGAACACCACGCTCAAACCCTGCCACATATACAGGCGCCTTCGGGCCAATGCGCGAATGGTTTGCAGGACTTCCTGAATCAAAAGCACGAGGATACAAGGCCGGACGTTTTTCATTTAACGTCAAGGGAGGCCGATGCGAGGCATGCCAAGGCGACGGCATGATCAAGATCGAAATGCATTTCTTACCCGATGTTTATGTGGAGTGCGAAACCTGTAAGGGAAAACGATATAACCGCGAAACGCTAGATGTGAAATTTAAAGGCAAATCAATTGCTGATGTTCTTGCCATGAGCATTGATGAAGGTGCAGAATTTTTCAAAGCCGTACCCTCAATACGTGACAAACTGGTTACTTTGCAAAATGTCGGGTTGGGCTATATCAAAGTCGGCCAGCAAGCCACCACATTGTCCGGCGGCGAAGCCCAGCGCGTAAAACTTGCCAAAGAATTAAGCAAGCGCTCGACAGGGAAAACATTATATATTCTGGATGAGCCAACAACAGGACTTCATTTTGATGATGTGAAAAAACTGATGGAGGTTTTGCAAAGCTTGGTTGATAAAGGTAACTCAATTATCGTAATCGAACACAATCTTGATGTCATCAAGACGGCCGATTGGGTCATTGATATTGGCCCAGAAGGCGGTGATAAGGGCGGAATGATTGTTGCCGAAGGCACGCCTGAGGCAATTTGTGATGTCGAAAAGAGTTACACAGGTCAGTTTTTAAGACCTATTCTTGAAAACAGCGCAAAGACAAAGCTTAAGAAAAAGTCTGCGTAAAGGCGCGTTTGCGGCTCACGGCAAAGTAACTTGCATCATAGCTAAAGCATAGCCATATAAGTGCTGCGTTTAACTCAAACGTCTCTTCAATATTATCTAACTTACGAGGCCCGGGCTGTATAAACAGCTCAAGAATAATCACGCCTGCAAACAATAAGCCATATAATATTAAATAAGGTGAGTAATAATAATCGGCAATTCGCGCCTTCCACGCGCCCCATCTGTGCCTGTAATACCATGCCGCGATTACGCCCCCGACAAGTGTAGAAAAGAAGATGATCCGGCACACAAAGAGGAAAATAACAAGGCTTAGAGGAAATTTATCAGGAATACCTTTTGCAACAAACATCATAATATCTTGTACGCTTGTTAGATAAAGAGATCTCAAATCATCGACAAACAGGCCTAACCCCCATCGTATCTCTTCTCCAAATATAAACACGGCCCACGCAAAAGAAATAAAGAGGCCCACGCCGTACAGCTTATGCTTGAAGATCACCCACCCTGAAAAACAAGCTGAGAGGAAATACATTAAAGTCGTCATGTTTTCGACCATACCATTGGGGCGGTATAGTAACTCATAGACCCATTGCTCATGCGCAAAGCGTATGACAAAAAATGGCACAAAACTAACGATAAAAAAGGCATAAAAAAACAGCCAGAATGATGAGGTGACAAGATCTTTCATAATCGGGTCCTCAAGCGACCATCAAAATCTCATAGTCTTCAATCACAGGATTTGCCAAAAGCTTTTCGCACATATCTTTGACTTGTGCCTCACTTGTATTAGCAGCAAGATCCAGTTCAATAATTTTCCCTTGGCGAACACTGTCAACACCATCAAACCCAAGACTGCCAAGCGCATGCTCGATTGCTTTTCCCTGTGGATCTAAAACGCCGTTTTTCAACATAATTTTTACGGTAGCTTTCATCATCTTATCCTTTGGAGTTTATCTATTCTGGGTTTGACTAAATTACTTATACTTTGTTGCGTTGCTTAGGTGTTTTTTTCACGGCACGCAGCTTTCGTTTTTTTGCAAGATCATTTTCAATATCTTCCAATTGTGCAGCAACCTCTTCATTAAGCTTTCCATCCGCAGACATCAACCCACCTTCAGGAATTAACCCCAAACGAGATGCAATTGTTTGATACCCATCAACCAAATCACCCAAATCGTGGCGGAAGCGATCCTTATCAAGCTTTTCATCGGTTTTTGCGTCCCATAAACGGCAATTGTCTGGTGATATTTCATCAGCAAGCAACAAATACAGCTCATCATACTCGCCCCACATACGGCCAAACTCTAATTTAAAATCAACGAGTTTTAGACCAATACCGGAAAACAGTCCGTTCATGTAATCATTCACACGCCATGCCATAGACACTATTTCTTCCATTTCATAAGGGTCTGCCCAGCCAAATGTAAGAATATGGTCTTCACTGATGAGTGGGTCTCCTAGCTTGTCGTCTTTATAGTAAAATTCAACCAATGGTTTTGAAAGGTACGTTCCCTCTGCCACGCCCAAACGCTTACAAAGTGAGCCTGCAGCAATATTACGAACAACAACTTCTAATGGAATAACATCAACTTTACGAACCAATTGCTCGCGCATGTTAATTGAACGTAAAAAATGTGTGGGAATACCAATGCCTTCAAGCTTGGTCATTATATGAGAAGAAATACGGTTATTCAGTACGCCCTTGCCTGCAATCGTATCTTTTTTTTGCGCATTAAATGCTGTGGCATCATCTTTGAAATACTGGATGACTGTTCCGGGTTCTGGGCCTTCGTATATAATCTTGGCTTTACCCTCATAAAGCTTCGTGCGCTTTGCAGATGAACGATCATTTAATATCGAGCTCACATTAACCTCTTTTCTCGCATACAAACTATTGGAATTGATTGTGTAGCATGCTATATCAAGCCCTGTAAATCTAATTATTTATAGGGAACACATAAAATGTCAGAGATGGATGGCCGCAGAGAAGCATTTGAAAATAAATACGCACATGACGAAGCTTTGAAATTCAAAGTTGAGGCTAGAGGATCTAAAATAATTGGAGAATGGGCCGCCGAGGAACTTGGCATAACAGACGTAAGCACGATTGAAGCATATGCAAAATCAGTGGTTGTTGCTAACCTCGAAAAAGTTGGATTTGAAGATGTTAAAGAAAAGATCAGAAACGATTTCGCTGAAAAAAACATTGAGTTTAATGAAGCTATTTTTGATAAAAAATTAGCGGAGAGTATGGCAGAGGCGAAATTACAAATCATGCAAGAAACTGAATAAGAGTTTCACCATAACACCTTAAAAAACAGCCTGCTTTTTTAACGAAAGACATAGCCACAATGAAAACAGCGATTATCGTATTTCCTGGTACCAACCGTGAAAAAGACATGGCCGACGCACTTGAACATATCTCAGGGCACCGACCAAAACTGATTTGGCACAAGGAAACAACGCTCGATAATTACGATTTGATTGTCTTACCAGGTGGTTTTTCATACGGTGACTACCTTCGTTGTGGCGCAATGGCAGCCCACTCCCCCATTATGAAAGAAGTCATTCGCCAAGCCGAGCGCGGAACACGAATATTTGGCGTTTGTAATGGATTTCAAATGCTTGTTGAAACACAAATACTTCCCGGCGCACTTCTTCGTAACAACTCGCTTAAATTCATCTGCAAGCATGTGCATTTGAAGGCAGAAAACTTAAACGACACGATGACAAAACAACTTGCCTCGTCACCCATCATTCATGTCCCTGTGGCACACGGCGATGGAAACTACTTTGCCAATGATAATATTTTAAATGCATTAAAAGAACACAACCAAATTGCATTCCGCTACTGTGATAAAACAGGTGATATCACAAAAGGTAATTTTAATGGCTCGACCGATAATATTGCAGGCGTATACAACAAACGCAAAACGGTTTTAGGCATGATGCCCCACCCTGAAAACGCAATACTTGATCACCACAAAAACACATCAGGCACAGGGTTATTTAAAGGTATATTGGATCAACTTTCATGACAAACACAGTACAAAAACAAAGCACGTCCCCCCTTCCTCCTGAGCCCGCTGTGACAGCAGAACTTGGCGCAGAATTTGGTTTGAACGCTGAAGAGTACCAGCTTGTTTTAGATATTTTAGGGCGCACACCAACATTTACGGAGATTGGTATTTTCTCTGTTATGTGGTCAGAGCATTGCTCGTACAAATCATCACGACTTCATTTGAAAAAGTTGCCCACGTCTGCGCCTTGGGTCATTCAAGGGCCGGGTGAAAACGCAGGTGTTATTGATATAGAAGATGGGCAAGCGGCTGTGTTCAAAATGGAATCACACAACCACCCATCATATATCGAACCCTATCAGGGTGCCGCAACCGGTGTTGGCGGCATTATGCGTGATGTGTTCACAATGGGCGCGCGCCCCGTGGCCAATATGAACGCCCTTCGATTTGGCGACCCAAGCCACCCAAAAACACGCCACCTTGTCGATGGTGTTGTAGCAGGAATATCAGGATATGGTAACTGCATGGGTGTTCCAACGGTTGGCGGAGAAACAAACTTTCACAAAAGCTACAACGGCAACATCTTAGTCAACGCCATGTGTGTCGGGCTTGCAGAACAAGACAAGATATATTACGCCACAGGCGCCAAACCTGACATGCCAATTGTTTATGTCGGGGCGAAAACAGGGCGTGACGGCATACATGGTGCTACGATGGCCTCTGCAGAATTTGAAGACGGCGTTGAAGGCAATCGCCCAACGGTTCAAGTTGGAGATCCATTTACCGAAAAACTTCTTCTTGAGGCGTGTTTAGAGCTGATGCAAGAAGATGACATTGTCTCTATCCAGGATATGGGGGCTGCAGGCCTTACATCATCATCCGTTGAAATTGCTGACAAAGGCGGGATTGGTGTCGTGCTTGAGCTTGATAATGTACCACAACGCGAAACATTGATGAGCCCCTACGAGCTTATGCTTTCAGAATCGCAAGAACGCATGTTGATGATCTTAAAGCCCGGCTCAGAAGACAAAGCCAAAGCCATCTTTGATAAGTGGGATTTAGATTTTGCCGTCATCGGTCGCACAACAGATGATAAGCATCTAAAACTGAATATGTATGGACAAAGCTGGTGCGACATTCCTGTGCCTCCGTTGGTTGATGAATCACCAATTTACGATCGCCCACAAGGAGATGCCCCAAAACCTGCCACATTGGATGCGGCAGGATACGCTTTACCAAACGGGTCTGTTACACAAGCCCTTAAAACAATTATGACAGCCCCAGACATGGCGTCAAAACGCTGGATTTGGGAACAATATGACAGTCTTGTGATGGGCGAGACGACGGCAAGTGCAGGAATTTCTGACACGCAATCAGGTAACGCAGCAGATGCTGCTTTGGTACGCATACCAAGCCAGAACAAAACAACTAAGGCACTGGCGATTTCAACTGATTGCACACCGCGCTACTGTTTTGCCAATCCATTTGAAGGCGGCAAGCAAGCCGTTGCCGAGACATACCGAAATATCTCTGCCACAGGTGCAACCCCTCTCGCCATTACGAATAACCTTAATTTCGGAAACCCAGAACGTCCCGACATTATGGCTCAATTTGTGGGCGGTATTGAGGGGATTGGTGCTGCGGCAAGCGCGCTTGACTACCCTGTAGTTTCTGGAAATGTCTCTCTTTACAATGAAACAAGTGGAGAGGCTATTTTCCCAACACCTGTCATTGGTGGCGTTGGCCTTATCCGTGATGCAGATAAAGCCATGGGACTTGCCTTCAAAGAAATGGACGAGACCATTATTATGATTGGTGATAAAGGCACAGACCTCGGCCAATCTCTATACCTCAGACATGTTCATGGTGTTGAGGCAGGCGAAGCCCCTGTTGTTGATCTAACTAAAGAAAAACAAAACGGATCGTTTATAAGAAAAATAATTTCTGATCAGCTTATCTCATCTTGTCATGACGTTAGTGACGGTGGGCTTTTATGTGCGATTGCGGAAATGGCCATGGCCTCAAAATCTGAGGCGGGCTATGTCGGCGCGTCACTTGATCTAGATATAAATGAAGAAAATTTATTCGCAGAAGACCAAGCGCGATATGTTGTAACAACATCCGATAGTATGTCTCTCGCCGCTTTATGCGAAAAAGAAAACATCCCCTACACGATCGTAGGAACAACCAAGCCCTCGACGATTTCAATCGGCGATGAAGCCATAACTGTTGCCGATCTACACGAGGCAAACGAAGCATGGCTCCCTAACTACATGAAAGGTGTATAAACTATGGCAATGGAAGCAGACACAATTGTAAAAATGATCCAAGAGGGCATTCCTGATGCGGAAATACGCCTCGAGGATTTACGCGGAGATGGAGACCATTACGCAGCTTATGTAGCCTCTGCCAGTTTCGCAGGCCTTCCGCGCGTAAGACAGCATCAAATGGTATATGCGGCACTTCAGGGTAAAATGGGGGGCGAGTTACATGCTCTTCAACTTCACACAAGTGTAAAAGAGTAAACATATCTCGTTATAGACATAACTTAAAATCATTGACTTCTTCAAAACGTCACTCTAAATGTCCTTGAGAGAATAGGAGACATTATGAACAAGCAAGACTCTTTAAAATCAGTATGGGACGTGGCAAGACTTTATATCAACGTAAAACTTGGCACCGGAGAAACACAATCACCGAAAGTTATCAAGTCCCTAGAAGACAAAGGGTGGCGTTTTCAATCTGATATCGTAAGAGCCCCCTCTTACATTAGTGAAGTCACACAAATCACAAATCCTGAAGGCGAAGCCGTAACAAAATCAAATATGGAATATTTAAATGCCGTTAGTGATGCTTTGAACGAGACATCAACGGCACCAAATTTAAAACATTCTTGATTAACGGTATAAAATCTATAGTTTATTTATATCTAATATATAAATATGAAATACAGACCACATTAAAAATAAGGTAAAACAATGGAAAACATCATCGAAGAACGTATTAAAAAACACATCACTGACCATGACGTTGTCCTTTATATGAAAGGCACTGCCGCGTTTCCAATGTGTGGATTTTCTGCCGCAACTGTGCAGGTTTTGTCACAGCTGGGCGTGCCATTCCAAGACTTCAACGTTCTAGAAGATGCAGACATTCGTCAAGGTATCAAAGATTACTCAAACTGGCCTACAATTCCTCAATTATACGTGAAGGGTGAATTCTTGGGCGGATGTGACATCGTTCGCGAAATGTATGAAACAGGCGAACTGCAAGAGTTTTTGACTGACAAAAACATTCCTTTTGAAGCCGCTGCTTAAACAGCAACGTATCTTTAAAACATCATAAATAATTTAACGAATATAAAGCTCTCCAGACTACATTCTGGGGAGTTTTGAGTCCTTGTGTATAGAACAAGACATCATCAGGCCAAAGCCTATGAGCGCCGACATCATCGCCGTTCCTCCATATGACACAAGCGGTAAAGGCACACCCACAACAGGAATAAGCCCCATCACCATCGCGATATTAATGAAAACGTATAGCGAATAGTTCGTCGTTAGACCAAACGCAAGCAATCGTCCAAAACCATGGCGGCAACGAAACGCAATCCATATACCATATAAAATAATGATGGCATTCAGCGCCATGAGGCATAATCCGCCCCATAAGCCCCACTCTTCAACCCAGAGGGTAAAAATAAAGTCAGTTTGCTTTTCAGGTAAAAAATTCAAATGGCTTTGCGAACCGTTCATAAACCCTTTTCCAGATATTCCCCCTGAACCAATTGCAATTTTCGACTGTGTTATGTGATACCCTGCGCCAAAAGGATCGCGCTCGGGGTTTAAAAAGGTAAGCACACGCCCCTTCTGATAATCATGCAAAAACATCCACGCCACAGGAATCATGGCAAGCACACCTGCGCCCCCTACCACAAAAATCCAAATTGACGCCCCAGCAATAAAAAACATCACAATCGCACACATGACAATCATAAGCGATGTCCCCAAATCCGGTTGGGTCATCACAAGCGCCACAGGAAGCAGAACAAGTATGGCTGGGGGAACTAAAAACGAAAGCCGTGACATTTCCTGAGATGTTGCCACGTGAAAGTACTTAGCAAGCACCATAATCACTGCAATTTTCATCAATTCTGACGGTTGGATTTGTATCACACCTAGATTGATCCATCTTTGCGCCCCCATACCGACATGCCCCATCATCTCAACCACAAACAGCATAAGAAGACCAATGAAGTAACACGGCAATGCCAAACGGTACCACCACCGGATATCAATCAATGCAATGACCAGCGCGCCCCCTAGCAAAACAAAAAAACGTACCATTTGTCGTGAAGCCCATGGAGACAGAGATCCATTAGCCGCTGAATATAGCGATAAAAACCCCACAGATGCCAAAATCGTCAATAGGATAACTAAAAACCAATTCATGTGAAGCAACTTAAACATGATACTTTGATCATCTTGAATCACTGATTTATTTCCTAAAATCATGAACGATCCCTTTCGTGACTTCGGGGCAGGCCACCATTTGGTTTAAATGCATTTGACGCAGGATCGCGTTTTTGCGCCTCCCACAAAATATCTCTGGCCACAGGCGCCGCAGCACTTGACCCACTGCCTCCATGTTCGACAACCACTGAACATGCATAGCGCGGATTATCAAGTGGCGCATAACCAACAAAAAGAGCATGGTGTCTGTGTTGCCAATCAATATCTTCCTGCTTTACTTCATCATCACGTTCTTGCTTGGAAATACGTCGCACCTGTGCCGTTCCCGTCTTTCCGCCCATTTGCATGCCCTCTTCTGGAATACGCGATCCGCGTGCAGTTCCTTGATCGCCAACAATGACGCGGTCCATTCCCCGCTTAATCAGTTTAAGATGATAATCATCAAGCCCTATTGATGGCCATTTTTCGTTATATTGAGGCAAATTATCAACATAGCCCGTAACCCACGGCTTAACAGCACGCCCCCCATTTACAAGACGCGCCACCATAGTGACCAATTGTAGCGGTGTCGCTTGTACTGCGCCTTGTCCAATTGAGGCAACAACAGTCTCACCCGGTTGCCACTTTTCACCTAATCGCGCGCGCTTCCACTTCTCCGTGGGCATCAGCCCTGAACGCTCGCCTTGAATATCAAAACCAAGCTTGTCTCCCAAGCCTAATTGCTTTGCCGTCTCAGCAATTTTGTCGATCCCCATCTCCAAGGCCGTTTTGTAAAAGTACACGTCACACGACTCTGCAAGTGCATTTGTTAAATTCATCGTGCCGTGCCCCCATCGCTTCCAGCAATGGAACCGATCACGCCCCAGCGTAAAGTGCCCCGGGCATTTAACAAGCGTTCCGGTCGTAATGGCGCCGCTTTGCAAACCTGCCAACGCCGTTACCATTTTGAAAGTCGAGCCCGGCGGATATTGACCATCTATAGGCTTGTTGTTCAAGGGATGTGCAATGTTACCCAACAGCTCGTTCCATGCTTGGTGACTAATACCATTTACAAAACTATTTGGATCAAACGAAGGATGTGATGCCATCGCATATACCGCACCCGTATGAACGTCCATGACAATGGCCGATGCACTGCGGTGTTTTGCCAATCGCTCTTGTACGAATGATTGTAACTCCGCATCAATAGAAAGCGTGAGGTCAGACCCTGATTTTGCCTTATTAACGGTAAGATCACGAACCTCGCGCCCTGTCGCATTCACTTCGACCTCACGTTGCCCGGGGCCTCCTTGCAAAGTTTCATCATAGGCTTTTTCGAACCCTGTCTTTCCAACTTTAAATCCTGGCAATAACTCAACGGGATTGCCGGTTAAATCTTTTTGACTTGGTGTGCCAACATACCCAACCATATGGGCCGTCGCATCCAAGAACGGATAGTAGCGCACATTTGCAACGTCAACATAAATACCCGCCAAATGAGGACGATTAACTTCGATTTTTGACACCTCTTCCCATGACAAGTTACGTCGAATTTCTATGGGCACAAAACGCGCCGTTTTTTTGGCTTGCGTTATGACTTTTTTGATATCACTGTCTTTAACATCAATCAGGCTTTGTAAATGCGTCAACGCCATTTGCATGTCATCGACCTTTTCTGGGATTATCACAGCACGATAATCACGAATATTGATCGCCAGCGGCACACCATATCGATCAACAATCTGCCCACGGTCTGGGGCAATCATTAAAACGTTCACACGGTTATTTTCAGACAGATTTAGATATTTCTCCCCCTGCGCTACCTGCAACCAAGCAAGCCGCGCGCCTAGGATAGAAAATATAGCCCCCTGTCCCAACCCGACAACAAATGCACGGCGGCTAAACATTTGTAGACGAAAATTTTCTTGATTGGCTGTGGATTTACGAGACTTTTCAAGCCCTTTTCGTTTCCACAAGCGTTTGCGTTTTGACTTTCCTATTTCTATCATTACGCAATCCCCTCCGTCACATCAGATAGGAGCCGCCTCACAAGAATTAAGCCTCCCCATAAAACGGGGAATAATATTGTTCCATATACAAACTGGTATATGACGGGTGTCACCTCAAATACGAACCGTGAATACAAACCAAACCCAAGCCACGTTAGAAACAAAGATATCGCCCAGTACGCACTAAAAAAGCCCCAGATCACATAAAATGGTTGCGCTAATACAAACCGTGACTGCCAGCGCCCTATAAAAGCGGTGAAGAAATAAATGCCTGAAAACAAGCCCAATGGCGCATATGAAAAAACATCCGTCATCAGACCCAAAATAAACGCAAGGCTGTATGGTGTCACCAACGGGAACCGCACGGCGCATATAAACAATATTAGCGGCACAAAGCTAAAATGATGGGGGCTCCACAAAATAGGCACGTTCATCACATCAATAACAAAAGCAATGAAAAGCACGACATAAAGGAATGTCGAAATTTTCCATCCATGGTAACGGTTATCAATGAGTGTATCTGTGTTAAACATTCGTTTTATTCAACCGTTTTCAAAATACGAACAAAATGTGATGTGCTGGGTTTTGCTGCTAAAGACACAAAAATACCATCACCATCAATCGAGTAAATTCCCCCAATAGGAAGCCCCATAGGAAACACCCCGCCATCGCCTGAGGTGACAATTTTCATGTTTTTTTCAAGCGTGACCGTCTCTGGTATATACTCTAGCTGAGGCATATCATAATTTCGCCCAACCATGACGGAGCGCTGACTTGTGCCCTCAACCATAACAGGCACGCGAGAGTTAATATCACTTAAAAGCAAAACCCTCGATATAGCATCTTGCACATCAACAATTCTGCCAATTAGTCCGCTTTGCGAAATCACAGCCTGGCCCACTTCAACATCATCATCACGCCCTGCATCCAACAAAACGCTTTGCACATATGGGCTGGAAGGGTCAACCAATATGCGCGCCGTGATAAATGTGTGATCTGATAGTGAACGAACATTTAGAAGCGATTTTAAAGACTGGTTTTCCGCCATCAAAAGTTGTGACGTTTGATACCACGCCATCAAACGGTCATTTTCTTCTTTCAAGAGCTTATAATCAGCTTGCAGCTTTTGATAACTTGTAACGTTCCCCGCAATAGATCCAACAACGACAAAAGGTTTCGACACTGTCTTTAATACAGGAGAAAACATAGACCACATCGTAATGCGCGTCTGATTGGCTGTTTGAAGATGCAATAAAGATAGAAACAACAATAGGATAGATATGCCACCATATAGCAAAATCGGGCGTTCAAAAATAATTTGTAACGACCCTAAAAAAGACGAGTTTCGACGTCCCCGTAATTTAGATTTTTTTGACCTTGGCATGAATATGACTTTATAGCCTCGCGCCAATAACTTCAAATATGTTTTGAAAGTTTTCCTAGTTTAGGAGTCTATTATAAAAATGCCTAATATGTACCAATGAGAACATTTTTAAGCGTTTTCATTTCTTCCAACGCATGCCCCGTTCCAAGCGCAACACATGAAAGAGGATCATCAGCAATTGTCACAGGTAAACCTGTCGCATGACGAAGAACAAGATCAAGGTTTGAAAGCAACGCCCCACCGCCTGTCATAACGATACCTTTGTCAACGATATCAGAGGCAAGCTCGGGCGGCGTATGTTCAAGCGCCACTTTAACCGCCTCAATAATTTGCCCCACACATTCAGACAAGCTTTCAGCCACCTGACGTTCCGTCACAATAATTTCTTTAGGCACACCGTTCATAAGGTCGCGCCCCTTAATCTCAAGGTAGCGCCCCTCCCCATCACCTGGTGGGCAAGCAGATCCAATATCTTTTTTAATGCGCTCGGCTGTTGTTTCACCAACCAACAAGTTATGGACACGGCGAATATAGGCAATGATCGCTTCGTCCATTTTATCGCCACCAACGCGAGCAGATTTTGCATACACAATTCCACCCAGTGAAATCACAGCAACTTCTGTCGTTCCTCCACCAATATCGACAATCATCGAACCAGAAGGCTCTGTGACAGGTAGGCCCGCGCCAATAGCAGCCGCCATGGGCTCTTCAATCAAATACACTTCACTTGCCCCTGCACTCTCAGCAGATTCAACAATTGCGCGTTGCTCCACAGCCGTAGAGCCAGAAGGCACACAAATCACCATTTTAGGGCTTACGAATGAACGACGGTTATGCACCTTGCGAATAAAATGCTTAATCATCGCCTCAGTCACTTCAAAGTCAGCAATCACACCATCGCGCAGCGGACGAATCGCTACAATATTTCCAGGTGTTCGGCCCAGCATTTGTTTGGCTTCGTTTCCAACTGCCAAAACCTGCTTTTTTCCGCCCGCAACAGAAATCGCCACCACTGATGGCTCGTTCAGCACAACACCACTATCGCGGACATATACCAACGTATTGGCCGTCCCCAAATCAATGGCCATATCGGCCGACATAAAGTTAAGAAGCTTGGATAACATGTTCGATCTATCTTGAATCTTTTAAAATCAATAAGTGAAAGCACCCTACACGTTGGCGCCAATAAGTTTTAGAGCAAATGCACCTCTTTGCACATATTATTCACAAAAAAAACCTTTCAAAAATTGAAAGGCTTCTTTTAGGAGGCATTACGCCTCAAATAAATACAGCTTATCCGCCAGAAATTATCCTTGGCGAGCTTTAAAGCGCTTGTTGATTTTGTTAATCACATATACGCGTCCACGACGACGAATAACACGACAGTTACGGTCACGTGATTTCAATGTTTTTAATGAGTTTGCTACTTTCATGAGTCTATCTCTCTTTCAAACTTTTATTCCAAATGGCCTTTTATATATAAAAAGCAAGTATTCTATAATCAGAGCTAGGGTATAATGGGTCATAGCCCCTCTTGTCAAGACATAAAAACCATTTTTCTCTTTTCCCACAATTAAAGAAAGTGATAAGATGGTATCTATACCTTATACATTCGGTAAAATATTCATTCTTAACAAGAAAAACCTAACAAAACATGTCAGACAACATTACCGCTGCAGACTTTAAACAAGCCCTCGAGCAAAAGCAACTCTCGTTAAATTTCCAACCTATCATAAATATGAAGGATCGGGTTATTTCAGGGTTTGAAGCACTGATGCGTTGGACGCACCCTGAACATGGATTTATATCACCGGGCGTTTTCATTCCCATCGCAGAGGAAAGTGGCCTGATCATCGAGGCCAGCGAATGGTGTTTGGCCGAGGCATGCATAACATTGCGACGCATTGAAAGCCGTATCGGTAAAGACCGCTCGCTCACCATGAGCGTTAACTTCACAAGCCGCGACTTTGCCGAAGAAGAGTTTTTAGGCATGCTTTATAATATTATAAGCAAAACAGACATTGACCCTTCACAAATTCAACTTGAGGTTACAGAGCAGCTCCTTCAAGAACAACCCACAAAAGCAAAACAAACATTGGAACTGTGCCGTAGTGCCGGCTTGAAAATTGCGCTTGATAACTTTGCAAACACAGGAAGCCTGCAACACCTTTCAAGCTTTCCTATCGACTGCCTCAAGATTGACCGCAAACACACAAGTAAAATGATGGAAGAACAAGAAAGTCGTAATTTTATCGACAATGTCATAAAATTTGGAAACGAAAATAACATCTCTGTTGTGGCAGAGGGGGTCGAGACAGCAGAAGAGGTCGATCACCTCCTCGATCATGGTGCATCATATGGCCAAGGGTACTTCTTCTTAAAACCGATGACAGAACGTGGCCTAAACGAAGCCATTAATGATTGGAAAATGCCCGGCACTCAGCCCGAGTGACACCGCCTTCGATCAACTCACAACATATAGTCATCAATTTTTGATCTTTACTTTTCAAATTTCGAAATATCTGCATATTGGTTTTAATCAAAAAAATTATATGAATTAGATTTCGAGGATTTCATGTCTTTAACCATTGGAATATTAAAAGAAACTGCCGAGAGCGAAAAACGCGTCGCGGCATCTCCTGACACAGTCAAAAAATACATAGCACTTGGTGCTGATGTGATTATTGAAAAAAATGCAGGGGTCACGGCTGATATACTTGATAAAGACTATACCGATGCCGGCGCAAAGCTTGCTAGCGCAACAGACATCGCCAAAAAATCAGATATACTTCTTTGCGTTCAAACACCAAAAGACAGTGTTATCTCCGCTCTGAAAAATAAAGCGCTTCTCATTGGGGGTCTTGCACCACATGATAACAAGGCGGCAATTGCGAAATGGGCAAAGGCTGATATTACAGCCTGCGCAATGGAGCTTATGCCCCGCATCACACGTGCACAATCAATGGACATACTGTCCTCTCAGTCAAATTTGGCTGGCTACAAGTCGGTTTTAGACGCCTCAAATCATTTTGCGCGCGCCTTCCCTATGATGATGACCGCAGCAGGTACAGTTGCTCCTGCAAAAGTGTTCGTTATGGGGGCTGGTGTTGCCGGCCTGCAAGCCATCGCCACAGCAAAACGTCTTGGCGCCATCGTATCAGCGACTGATGTTCGCCCTGCATCAAAAGAGCAAGTCGAGTCACTTGGCGGTACATTTGTAGCCGTCGAAGATGAGGAGTTTAAACAAGCTGAAACAGATGGTGGCTACGCAAAGGCTATGTCTGCTGACTACCAAAAAAAGCAAGAAACCCTTGTTGCACAACATATTGCAAAACAAGACATCGTCATCACAACAGCCCTCATCCCGGGGCGTGACGCACCAACGCTCATCACTGAGGCTATGGTAAAAACAATGAAAGCAGGATCAGTGATCGTTGACCTTGCCGTAGAACGTGGCGGAAACTGCACACTATCAGAGGCAGGAAAAGTGGTTGAAAAACATGGCGTAACGATTGTGGGTCACAAAAATGTCCCAAGCCGTATCGCCGCAGACGCATCACTGCTATTTGCTAAAAACTTGCTTACATTTGTAACAACACTTGTTAACAAAGACACAAACACCATAGACATTAACTGGGATGATGAAATCATCCAAGGCGTTGCCCTTACAAAAGATGGTGAGATCATTCACCCACAATTTAAAGGTGATGCCCCAACGAAAGTGGCAACAAAAACAGCAGTAAAAGCAGCAAAAAAAACAGCTGCCAAGAAAACGCCAGCGAAAAAAGCACCCGCTAAAAAGCCAGCAACAAAAACTGCAACAAAAACTGCAACCAAGACATCTACCAAGACAACAACTACAGCGAAGAAAGCAAAATCATGACCGATAATGCGCCCCTCTCAGAACAATTAAAATCTTTGGCTGACCGCGCCGCAGATTTAGAAACAATTTCACAACTCTCAAGCACAGGTGACCCACATGGATTTTTCATTATGGGCCTCACCGTCTTCGTCCTTGCGTGTTTTGTTGGATACTATGTCGTGTGGCGTGTAACGCCTGCCCTTCATTCTCCATTAATGGGCGTCACAAACGCAATTTCGTCCGTCATTATTGTTGGTGCTGTTATTGCCGCAGGCCCTTTAGAGGGCGACATAACATCAAAACTATTTGGTTTTGTTGCTATTGTTTTGGCCTCAATCAACATATTTGGTGGCTTCATCATTACAAAACGCATGCTCCACATGTTTAAGAAAAAAGGATAATTACCCATGACATCTTTCACAGGCTTCGCCTACCTCATTGCCTCTATCTGTTTTATCATGGCTCTGCGTGGATTATCCCACCCGGAAAGCGCTCAAAAGGGCGTTAATTTTGGGATTGCGGGAATGCTATTGGCCGTAATCACCACATTGATGATGCCGAATGTTTCGTCATATTTCACAATTTTTTGCGGGATTGCCGCAGGGGGATTGATTGGAGGCATGATTGCCAAACGCATTGAAATGACGGCACTACCTGAACTTATGGCCGCCTTCCACTCTCTTGTTGGTTTGGCCGCCGTATTTGTGGCAAGCGCCGCGTTCCTAAATCCAGATGCATATGGTATTGCCAATGATGGCGTTGTTGGCGCAGGAAGCCTCCTTGAAATGGCTTTAGGTGTGGCCATCGGGGCAATCACCTTCACAGGGTCAATCATTGCATGGGGTAAGCTTCAAGGGAAAATCTCAGGCAAGCCACTAACATTCAAAGGCCAACATGCACTTAACGCAATCCTTGGTTTGGCGATGCTGGTAATGATCATCTTGTTTTGTACAACGCAAGCGGCCTTCTTCTTCTGGGCCATCATCATAATTGCGCTCATGCTTGGTGTTTTGTTAATCATGCCCATTGGTGGCGCTGATATGCCCGTGATTGTCTCTATGCTTAACTCATACTCTGGATGGGCCGCAGCCGGCATTGGTTTCACACTGCAAAACAATCTTTTGATCGTAACGGGCGCGCTAGTTGGTGCCTCAGGTGCAATCCTTTCCTACATCATGTGTAAAGGTATGAACCGCTCATTTTTCAATGTCATCTTAGGTGGCTTTGGGGGTGACACAGCCGCAGCCGCACAAGATCTAGGCGACAGAAACGCCAAAATCGGCTCTGCAGAAGATGCGGCGTTCATTATGAAGTCAGCCTCAAAGGTTATTATTGTACCAGGATACGGTATGGCCGTGGCCCAAGCCCAACATGTATTGCGCGAAATGGGCGACATTCTTAAAAAAGAAGGCGTCGATGTAAAATATGCCATTCACCCTGTGGCAGGTCGTATGCCGGGTCACATGAATGTGTTGTTGGCTGAGGCAAACGTGCCTTATGACGAAGTGTTCGAACAAGAAGACATTAACCGTGACTTCTCACAAGCAGATGTTGCCTATGTCATTGGTGCGAACGATATTACGAATCCAGCGGCTAAAAACGATCCTAGCTCACCAATTTACGGCATGCCGGTGCTTGACGTTGAAAACGCAAAAACTGTGCTGTTCGTAAAACGCTCTCTCGGATCAGGCTATGCAGGCATTGATAACCCTCTCTTTTATGAGGACAATACATTGATGCTGCTTGGTGATGCGAAGAAGATGACCGAAGACATCCTTAAAGCTCTTGAGTAATGCAAGATCGCTTTAAAACACCTAAGGGTTGGCAAGAGGCCGTGTTTACAAACAAGCGCGGTGCCGATATCCGCTATGGGTTTGTCTGTCCGCCAAATGCCAAAGCGCATATTTCAATCAGCCCCGGATTGAGTGAGTGCTGCGAGAAATATTTCGAAGTCATAGGCTATTTAACCTCTAAAGGCTACGCTGTATCCGTCCATGATTGGATGGGACAGGGCCTGTCTTCGCGCCACATAAAGGGTGAGTATTTCAAACGTCACATCACAACATTTGAAGACGATGTTGATGATTATTTGGAGCTATTAAAAAATTATATTCACCCCTTATTATCAAAACAATACGCATCGGATATACCAACAATCATTCTATCACATTCTATGGGCGGTCATTTAGCATTTAAATCTGTGCTGCGTAAACCAGACCTCGCGGAAGGATTATTTATGTGTGCTCCCCTCATGCAAGTGCGCGCGCTCTCCTACGTTCCTGAAAAATTAGCCGCTAAAATGGTTGGCTTTATTAGCAAATTTTACAGCACCGCCTACGTGCCCGGTGGCAGCGACTGGTCAACACGAGAGCCTTACGGCAAAACAATATTTACGCACGATCCGCAACGCGACGCCATCTATGATGAATGGTGCGAGATCAACCCGAAATTAAAAATCGGAGACCCAACTATCGGGTGGCTGAACGAGGCCGCACAATCATGTTACCGTCTGAAAAAAGAAGATGTTTCAAATATAAAAATTCCCGTCCATGCCGTTCTTGCAAGCCGCGACTTACTGGTGCGTAACAGACGCACGCGATCTATTATAAACAAGATACCCAGCGCAACGCACCAAACGATGCACGGTGCCTATCACGAAATTATGATGGAAGTAGACGAGATACGCGACGCGTTCTTTAACTCATTCGAAGCATTTGCCGCACGCGTTTTAAAAACACAATAAATCGATCGTGTTTGTAACTCAGTTGCGTGTGAACACCCCACATAAAAATCCACCCAATGGTCAGAACGACAGGGGGAATACCCCACGATGCGCCAAACACACCAACAGAGCCCAATAACATGCAATATAACATGATAAGCGGTGTGGCCTCTTCTGGTTTGAACCCTGCGTCCAAAAAGTGATGGTGGAAATGATTACGGTCAGGCTCAAATGGATGTTTCCCACGGCGAATTCGCGCCGTTAGCATGCCAAATGCATCCCAAATAGGAAGCGCCAATAACCACGCAATAGATATGGGATCAAACACAGCACCATTTGCGGTGGCGCCATCTTGAGACAAATCAATTGCCAACCATGCCAAAACAAATCCCAAAGCCATTGTTCCAGAATCTCCCATAAAGATCGAGGCGCGTTCACGCCATGGATGACGATAATTAAACATTAAAAAACAAACAAGCGCACCGATTAAAAACTGAAGCTCAAAGGTAGGCATGACACCGCGCATTAAACTGGCAGAAAACAGGAATATGGCGATCACAAAAGCAATCCCCCCGGATAAACCGTCAATACCATCAATCATATTCATGGCATTGATTAAATAAACCACACATAAAATCGTAAAGATGCCAGCAAAACCACCAAAGCTAATATCGCCTGTTCCGAACAAATCGCCCATTGTTTCTAAAACAACACCATCAAAAACAAGCAAAGCCGACACGACAAAATGAATGAAGAATTTAAACTTAGCGTTCAGCTCAATCGCATCATCTATAACCCCCATATAAAGTAATATAGAAAGGGCGACAAACGCCATCCAATGCTCCATCCATGGTGTGAATAGAAGTGATAGGAGAATAAAGCTTGAAAATATCGCAAGCCCCCCAACCAACGGCACCGCGTCCTCATGCGTTTTACGCCCGCCGGGCTGGTCAATCAATCCGATACGTGGTGCCACTCTTTTGAAAATAAGAATAAAAAGCCCCGTCAGGAAGAACGATAAAAACATAAAACTAAACATTATGATATTTGTACCCGCTCATTCATAAAGCTTCAAGCCTGAACACAACTGATTATGAATTATTGCACTCGATTGGATGCTACTTACCAAGCCATGAGACCCGTGCCCGGTAGATACAAACATGTTATGTGTCACATTTTGGAACAACGGAAAACGATGCTTGGTCGATACACGATGTGAAGCGCGACCAGAAACGATCTCAAGATCACAGTTATTAAGCGCAGGAATAGCCTCTCTAGCCAATTGCAACACATGTTTATGATCCTCATCACGCACATCCAGCACCATATCATGACGTTTAAATGTTGACCCCACAACATGCACGCCATTTATAACAGGTGACATGTACCCTTTATAGTTCATCATTGTTTTAATTTTTGCACTCGCGTCGCTAGGTTTGGCGACACTAATTTGACCGCGCACAGGGTATAAATCGACCTTTTCACATAAATTTCGCGCTTGCTCAATATTATGCACGCCCATGGCACTGGCGAGTATAATCGCATCAAACGCTTGCCCGCCGACATTCCACTGTCCTTGCGTGTTTTGCGTTATGTTATCAATCGTGGTGTTAAACCTAACCTCAACATCTGCCGTATACGCTTTACACAGTTTATACGGGTTCACGCCAGCAGCATCAGGAAGGTACAATGCACCCTGCTCGACCTTAATCCCCGCAATATCACTTGCCTGATCCTTATCCACCAAATAGGCATGATCTTTGTGCCACCCCCACTGCTCTACCATAGATGGGTAGCGTGCACGCATGTCATCATTGTGCATTATATGAAGCGCGCCGCATGGCTCAAACTCGATGTCATGTTTAAGTGAAATATTTCGCATTTCACGGATCGCCATGGCATAGGCTTGCATATAATAATTTGATTCCTTAGTGCGAAGCTTCGATAATCGGGGATTAACCATCCCTCGAATATTTCCAGACGCGCCCATACCAACGTCTGCACCTTTTTCAAAAATCACGGGCGTCACCCCTTGTTTCTTGAACCAGTATGCCGCAGATGTCCCAGCCAACCCCGCACCAATTATTGCAACGCTACGAATTGAATTCACTTCTTTGTCTTGCGTACCTATCTGCAAAACACCTACAAGGCGTTCACGTTTGCGCCCAAAACCTTGCGTTTTTTGAACGTCAAACCCTGCTGCTTGCAATCCACGCTTCACAAACCCAGCGGCTGTAAATGTCGCAAATTGTGCATCACTTCGTGACAATCGCGCCATATTCTCAAAAACATTTTGTGTCCACATTTCAGGGTTTTTTGCAGGATTAAACCCATCTAAAAACCACGCATCCACACCAGCCCCTGACAATTTTGGAATCGCCTCGTTTATATCATCAAAGATCAGCGTTAAATAGATGCCTTCAGACACGCACATTTGATGAACACCTGGAATTCGAAGAGGATATTGCTGCAAATACTGATCAATTTTTTCACCAAAAACATCACCCCACGGGCTGAGGGCTTCGCGAATTTCATCAATAGATAATGGATATTGCTCAAAGGATATAAAATTGAGGCGCTTGCACTGCCCGGGCTCATTTTCAAACGCTTGCCACGCCATTAAAAAATTCAACCCCGTTCCAAAACCTGTTTCGCAGATTGTAAATATTTCACGGGCTTGCCAGCGCGCAGGCAGGTTGTTACCCTTTAAAAACACGAATTGACTTTCCGCAAGACCGTCATCTTGTGAAAAATATATATCGTCAAAGACTTTAGACCTTGGAGCGCCCTTCATTTTGACCTATATAATAGAGATAAAATAAAAATACAAAGAGAATGATTCATGACAACGGCACAGACAACGGCACAAAACACATCCAACCCTCTCCTCAAACATTTTGATACACCTTATCAAACACCCCCGTTTGATGAGATCAAGCCCGAGCATTTTGTACCGGCCATCGAAGCAAGCATTGAAACAGCACGCCTTAACGTCAAAAAAATCAAAAGCCAAGATGACGCACCTAATTTTGAAAACACAATCGAGGCCCTTGAAACAGCCTCTGAGGATTTAGGAACGGTCTCTGGCATATATTATGCCCTTCTCTCTGTAATCGGTGGAGACGCCTACCAAAATCTTGCCGAGCAAATCGGGCCGATGACAGCGCTCTTTTCTAGTGAAGTGTCAATGGATCAAGACTTATTTGCGCGCATAAAGGCCGTCTACGATGACCGTGAAAATCACGACTATAATGACGTAGAAAAAACATTACTCGAAGATACATACAAAGGCTTTGTCAGATCAGGGGCGCTTCTGTCTGAAGAAAAACAAGAAAAGCTTAAAGAGCTTAATCAAAAGTCATCAACGCTAAGTCCTGAATTTTCAAATAATCTCATTCAATCCTCTGCCCTTTACGAGCTTCGTATTACAGATGAAAAAGACCTTAGCGGCATTCCTGATACAGCCATTGAAGGGGCAAAACAAGCAGCCCTGGACAAGGGATATGAAAATGAGTGGTTGTTTACGCTTGATTTCCCAAGCTACATCCCCTTCATCACATATGCAGACAACCGCGCGTTGCGTGAACAAATCTGGAAAGCGTTCAGCAACCGCGCCTACGGTGACAAGTTCGACAATACGCAAACACTTCAAAAAATTATGAAGTTGCGTAACGAAAAAATGAAATTGATGGGGTATGACACTTACGCTGATTTCGTCCTCGAAGAACGCATGGCTAAAACAACACAGCAAGTCATTGATTTCCTAGACAAGCTCAAAGCGGCATACAAGCCCGGCGCACAAAAGGATCTGGAAGAGTTGAAGGCTTTTGCGCAAAAAACAGCCGGCATTGACGAGATCATGCCATGGGATGTGGGCTACTTTTCCGAAAAAAGAAAGGTTGAACTTTTCAACTTCTCTGAAGAAGAGCTTCGCCCCTACTTCCCGTTAGACAAAGTCTTGAAAGGTACGTTCCAACATTTTTCAAAACTATTCAATTTGGCATTCACCGAGCGCGCAGACATTCAAACATGGCATAAAGACGTACCCGCATTTGAAGTCAGCGACAAAAACACAGGCGAAATCTTTGGTGTTTTATATGCTGATTTTTATGTCAGAAAAGACAAACGCTCCGGCGCATGGATGGGCACATTCAGAAATCATGGCCTCTTTAAAGGTGAAACGCCTCCAGCCGTTATAGAAATTGTATGTAACTTCCCAAAACCAACAAAAGACCGCCCAAGCCTTCTCTCGTTCAATGATGTAGAAACATTATTTCACGAACTAGGCCACGCCCTTCATGGTTTGTTAGGCCAAACAAAATACCAATCAACATCTGGCACAAATGTAATGTGGGACTTTGTTGAGCTTCCATCGCAGTTGCAAGAAAACTGGCTTTACGAAAAAGAAACGCTCGATCTGGTCTCTGAACATTATGAGACAGGTGAAAAAATACCTGCACATTTAATTGAAAAGCTCTGTGCCAGCAAAAACTATATGAGCGCATGGATGGGGCTTCGCCAGACATCGCTTGCAACGCTCGACATGGCATTCCATAGTGTGCAAGATCCGAACCTTGATGACATTGTTGCCTTTGAAGATGACGCAATTAAAGACTGCTCTTTCTTTCCACGTTACGGAGGACCAAGCGCTACATCCTTTGCTCATATCTTTGCTGGTGGCTACGCAGCAGGCTATTACAGCTACAAATGGGCCGAAGTATTGGACGCAGACGCATTCGAAGCCTTCAAAGAAAGTGGCTTATACGACCAAGACACAGCTCAGAAATATTTGAGCATGATTTTGCGTCGTGGAGGAAGCGCCGATCCGGCCATCTTATATAGGGACTTCAGAGGCCGTGATGCGGATCCTGATGCGCTTTTCCGCAGAGAAGGACTACTAAAAAAAGTAGCATAATCTCTTGCCCTGCGTATGGAATAGCTTTATATCTTAAGAAAATAGCAAGTTGTGCATTTTGATATGAACAACTTGCCGAAAAGTTAGGTATGAGTTTATTTTATAAAAAGATACGCGCAAATAGTTAACATAAAAATTTACATATTTTGCATATTTTTCTTGCAAAGTAATTTCGGCTATCGTATAAAATCGTCCATCTCTTAAGAATATGGCAATTAATACGTTAGATATAACTTAAGATTTTTAAATGTGAAAGATACAAGAGTATGACAATTACAACTGCACAAATTAGGGGCGCACGCGGAATTCTGAACTGGAGTCAGCAAGACCTCTCGGACCGTACTGACATATCGACAACATCAATCGGTAGTATTGAAAAAGGCACGACAAAACCGCGCGCCAGCACATTGGCTGTCATTCAAGCTGCTTTTGAAAATAATAGTATCGAGTTTATTGAACCAGATGGCGTGAAACGTCGCACAGACGAAGTTCGTGTATTTACGGGACGCTCTGGATATTTGGACTTTTTTGAAGACGTTTATGAGACACTTGAAAGAAACCCTGAGTCAGAAGTCTTTGTGAACAATGTTGACGAGCGTCGCTTTGTAAAACTTCACGGTAAGCAAGCAGAATACCACCTCAACAGAATGAGCAAACTTAAAAACATAAAATATAAAGTGTTGCTTAGAGAGGGAGATACTTTTTTTGCTGTAAACGAGTACGCCGAGTACAGGTGGTTACCTAAAACGCACTTCTCTAGCGTTCCGTTTTATTCATATGGCACAAAACTAGCGATTATTTTGTTCGACACCGAACCAAAAATAATTGTCATCAATCACGTTGCCGTATCTGAAGCTTATAAAATTCAATTTTCAGGGATCTGGAACAATGCCATTGTTCCAAACTCACAAGACATAAAAACTTTAGCAGATAAAGCATAAGGGGCAACGAGGCTATTTAAAATGACAGCAGCGCAGAAAAACAACATGCACCACCTCACTAAAGAACAAGAAAAAATCTTTTTGACGTTTGCTAACTTATTAGCAAATAAAGAAGAAGGCACAGCCTCACACCTAGCATTTTTAAAAGAAGATTCTAATCACGGTCAAACAGGTGGATTAGACCTGTGGGCTGACGCCGTTAAAATTAAGGATTTCCCTGTAAACAGAGAGTCTCGCATAGTCAGCAATGTAAACATTGTGCAAGATTTCACACGAGCATTACAAGAAGACATTACCGAAAGAAACGCGGCTCGCAAAATTAGCTTCGTAGAAATTGGCCCAGGATTATGGGAATCTGTTCGAATTAAAACAGTACCATACATCGAAGCACTCAAAGACAGTTCAACACCTGTGTCTCATTACATCTCTATTGACCCGTCCTCAGAATGTGCAAAACCGGCAGCAAAAGGGATCAAAGACCTTTATCCGCATATGAAAACAAGCGCGCAAGTCAGCTCGTTTGAAGATGCAAAAGTAGGCAGCAAAAATCTTACATCTGTTGCTATTTTGTGGGGGCCGACCATTTGGAATACAGGTATCTCATCCGAGCTAGATCCAGAACTCGTGCTTGCTAGCCAATTAAAATCGGTCAAACAAGTTGTAAACTCTGGCGGATATATTCTATCAACTTATTATTCTTCAGATAACAGAGAAAAAGACGATATTTCGTACAATGACCCACGAAACTTGAAGTTGGTTCAATCTCTAGCGCACAGTATCGAGCATAGACTTGATGACACAAACTTTAAAGCCGATAACTTTCAACCATATGTTGAGTACAAAGGAAATGGCTTAGGGCGTTACTCTATGGGTATTGAGAGTAAAATTGACCAAACAGTCAACCTCAACCACTCCGTATCAAGAGAGTTTAAGATAGGCGAAAGAATGGGGCTTGTTAATTCTTGGCGCTTGAAAGAGCAAAAGCTATACAACATCGTCTCTACAGCCGGTGCAGATATGATCTGCCACAGCTATGACAAAGACATTGGCGCAGGAATGTTCCTCGCTCGTTTTAGATAATCGTTAAAAAAATCTAAAACAGCTCCATCATTAGACATCGCGCGGAACCGCCACCATAATGCTCGATCGTTGGAATATCTGTTCCAATAATGGCATCCATGTGACTTAAGATTTTTTCTTTTTGATCTGCTTTCAAGCTATTCTGAGCGGCTTTTGACATCGCAAGAAGTTTTTGCCCGTCTGCGCCCAACACTTCGAGCGAGTTACCACAAAAAGACTTGAGCTGTTCATTATCATACTCAACAATGTCATGTGTTTCGCGTAACTGCCCTACGACACGGTCTCGATCCTCATCTACGATACATGACGAGCATATGCCGGCATAATCAGTCCCAATATGCATCACAAGGTCTGTATGATAAACAGGGGCGCCCGTGTGAGATTTTGTTTCAAACATCACAAGCCTATACCCCATTTCACGCGCCCAGCGTTCAACAAGGCCTTTATCCGTTCGGCGAGACAGCCCCACATAAACAATATTATTGACATGGTCCATCACCAAAGACCCCGTGCTTTCTAGCGCAAGGCCGTTGGCTTCTTCACCCCTTAAATCCAAAACTAAATTATAATACTGCTCAAGCTTGTCAGTAATCCGCGGGATACGCTCCGCGCTACGGTTTTTGTTAAGCATCGGGTAGAGCACTAAACGCCCCTTAGGATCTGTTGAGGCCCAGTTAGGAAACAAATGGTCAGGACACCCCTCAATACCTTGAAAAGTTGTAACAGTTACGCCATGCTCAACCATACAATCACGGTAGGCACGAAACTCTTTCAATGCTTTGTTTAATGTCTCATTATGGTTTTCTTGTTCATCCACCTGATAGACATTGGTCTCTTGCGTTTCAGGGTTGAGAAAAAACTCTTTTGGTTCAATCATTAAAATATGGTTTGTGCTTTGTACGTTACTCATGATTTTTTCCAAATCTATAATTAAGATAGCTTCGCAATGTGCCCACATCACGCCATTTCAACGAAACGGGTATAGAGACTATTGTCTCACTTTTTTCTAATATTGCATAGTCAAACGATAACGGTTCAATCAAATCATATCGATTGTTTTCAACATGAGAGAGCATCTCAGGGACATGAATACGCGCAGCCTCTAAAATAGCTCTTGGTTTGGCAAGCACTATGCCGCTATTCCATAAAAAGCCCTGCTGAATATAGTCTCGTGCCTTTTGGAGGCTCGGTTTTTCAAAAAAGCGCAATGGCGATCCCCCAATATAGCCATATCGGCTTGAGGGTGCGTCCGGGTGAATGCCAAACAAATGGATCATGTCATCCCCTAATACCGTTGCATTAATTGCGTCCCAAAGAGGGTGAATATCAACAATATCATGGTCGGTCGGCATAAATAGATGAAACTGCTCAGGATAGGGCGTTTCCAAACACGTCTTTATAATGGCGGGGGCCGTATTTTTGGCCATAGGCTCACTTATCACGTCATAACGTCCTAACGCTTGCGCCTCAACGAGCGGCAGCAAATCATGACGAGTGACAATCATTGGATCACGAACAAGACGTGCCCAGCTTTGCTCAAACAAGCTTTTACATTTAAAAAACCTAATAAAAGGTTTGGGGCATGAGGCGCGCGATAAAGGACGTAACCGCTTGCCCTCCCCTCCACACAGTAATACAGGTATAATGCGCTCAATAATTCGTGTCATGATACTGTTTAATACCGTTTTAAATAATCATCGTAGGCGCGTTGAATGCCTTCACGTAAGTCAATCTCAGGCGTCCACCCTAAGGCCTGAATTTTTGATGAATCCATTAATTTTTGCATTACACCATCTGGCATACTCGTATTACGTACGATCTCGCCCTGATACCCAATGACATCACACACTGTTTGCATGACATCCATGATCGACACATCCGCCCCTGCCCCCATATTGATAGGCTCTATGTCCGAATAATGACGCAAGATGTGAATAAGCCCTCGCGCGAGGTCATCAACGTGTAAAAACTCACGCCTCGGTGTGCCGTTGCCCCACATTTCAACGTGATCATCACCATCTCGCTTGGCGTTGTGAACTTTCATGATAAGTGCTGGTATGACATGCGAATTTTGCAAATCATACGTATCCCCTTCACCATACAGATTGCATGGCATTGCCGAGATATAGTCGCACCCATACTGCCTGCGATAGGATTGGCACAGTTTAATGCCCGCAATTTTGGCAATCGCATATGGCTCGTTTGTTGACTCTAAAGAGCCGGTTAGCAACATATCCTCTTGAATTGGATTGAGGGCCTGTCTTGGATAAATACAAGACGATCCCAAAAAAAGGAGCTTCTCTACGTTTTGTTTATAACTCGCATGTATAACATTTTGTGCAATTGCCAAATTGCGATAAATAAAATCAGCAGGATATGTGTTATTGGCGTGAATTCCTCCCACATGTGCCGCCGCCAAAATAACTGCATCGGGTTTATGGGCGTCAATCCATGCCTCGGTATCAGATTGGCGTGTTAAATCAAGCTCTGAGTGCGACGCCGTCAAAACTTTGCAGTTATACGCTCCCAACTGCCTCAAAACAGCAGACCCAACAAGGCCTGAGTGCCCCGCAACCCAAACACGCTTCCCCTCTATGCTATACATGATTTTGCCTCTTCGACCATCTCACAAACCATGTCTTCAAACGATATTTTAGGATGCCACCCAAGCACATCGCGCGCCTTACGGGCATCCCCTAATAAATTTTCAACCTCTAGAGGTCTAAAGAATTGAGGATCCACATCAATACGAACCTCTCCTGTATTTGCATCAATTCCTCGCTCGTTTTCACCTTGCCCCTGCCAAACGAGGGAAACACCAATATATTTAAACATCTCTTCACATAAACGTCGAACGCTTTGCGACTGTCCCGTTGCGAGCACGTAATCATCAGCCTTATCTTGCTGCAACATTGCCCACATCCCCTCAACATAATCACGGGCATGCCCCCAATCACGCTCAGCATTCAAATTCCCGAGCGAAATGATACTTTGCTGACCCGCATCAATAGCCGCTACACCGCGCGCAACTTTTTGTGTTACAAATCCCTCACCTCGCTTGGGGCTTTCATGATTGAACAAAATCCCGTTCGATGCATGCAATCCATATGCTTTCCGATAATTTTTAACCATGAAATGCGCACTCAGTTTTGCAATTGCGTAAGGGCTACGTGGATTGAAATGAGATGTTTCACTTTGTGGAGGCAATGTGTCTCCAAAAATCTCAGATGTAGAGGCTTGGTAAAATCTCACATGTTCAATCATCTTCAATGCGCGGATGGCCTCTAATAAACGAAGCGTCCCCAGAGCATTGACATTCATGGTCATTTCGGGAACATCAAAACTATGCCCAACATGGCTTTGCGCCCCTAAATTATAAATTTCATCGGGACGCACATCCGCAAGCACACGCGTCAAAGTCCCACCGTCACACAAATCACATACACGTAAATCAAGCTGATCCGTTAGCGGGGCTAGAAACTGCGTATCATCATGCGCCAAAGGTTGCACAAGCCCCACAACTCTATAGCCCTTCTCAAGCAAAAAAGCCGACAGATAATATCCGTCTTGACCTGTAATCCCTGTGATCAACGCTGTTTTTGTCATTGTATTTCCCCGTTAGAACGTCAATATAAGAAACATAGGATACGCATATTATTGAAACAAAGACATAGAAAAACAAATAGATAGTGAATTAAATTAACCATGAGTAAAACAATTCTGATTACCGGCGCCGCAGGCTTTATTGGCTTTCACCTCACACAACATCTTTGCAAAAAAGGGTTTTCTGTCTATGGCATCGATAATCTTAATGATTATTACGACCCACAACTTAAAACAGATCGTCTTGATATCCTCAACAAACTTGAGGGGTTCACATTTGAAAAGCTAGACCTTGCCGACCGCAACGGCATGGCCAAAATGTTTAAAACTGTAAAACCCAATATCGTAATACACCTTGCCGCCCAAGCAGGCGTGCGATACTCAATCACAAATCCTTACAGCTATATCGACAGCAACCTCAGTGGTTTCATCAACATCCTTGAAGGGTGTCGCCACAACGATATCGAGCATCTGCTTTTTGCCTCGTCCTCGTCCGTATATGGTGCAAACAGCAAAGTCCCTTTTGACGAAAATGACACTGTCGACCACCCGGTAAGCCTTTATGCCGCCACGAAAAAATCAAATGAGATGATGGCACACAGCTACGCGCATCTCTATAGTCTACCGTGTACGGGCCTACGATTTTTTACCGTATATGGTCCATGGGGGCGCCCCGACATGGCCTATTATTCATTCACACAAAAAATCTATAATGGCGAGAGCCTAAATGTCTTCAACAACGGCGACATGATGCGCGATTTCACCTATGTTGACGACATTGTTGAAAGCATAGAACGCCTTAGCCAAACACCAGCCACACCCGACCCAAACTGGTCAAGTGACGCCCCGACACCATCAACCAGTAACGCGCCCTACCGCATCTTTAATATCGGTAACAGCAATCCTGAAAAGCTAATGGATTTTATTAATATCATCGAAGAAGAAACAGGACATAAAGCCAAGCTCAACATGATGCCCATGCAAGATGGTGATGTGCATGCCACATACGCAGACACAAGTGCGCTCAACAAAGCCACAGGTTTTAAACCGGCAACACCGCTTCGCACGGGTATTCAAAAATTTGTAAGATGGTATAGAGACTATTATAAGCTTGGTAACGGCCCCGCCATTTAACGATCAACACGAGACACTTAAAGCGCGCCAAGCGCATCCTTTTGGTCGCGTAAAGACGCCTTTCCGCGCTTTATCATTGACCGTATGCTCAACTCACTTTTGCCCATTGAAAACGCAATATCTGCAATTGATTGCTCTTCAAAATAGTAAAGCTTTAAAGCCAGCGCTTGATTGTCTGGTAAATCGGCAAGAAGTGCCTGCAAAGCATCCGATAATTGCCGCGCCTGCAAAAGCTCATCAGCATTATCATCATGCGCCAGTTCCATATCTTGAATATCGACTTGTGGGCGTAGACGGCGCTTTAAATCAACACAGCGATTAACCGTCACACGGTATATCCATGTAGAAAATTGCGCAGCACCTGCCACTTGCCATTTATCACGTGTGCGCCAAACGGTACAAAACACATCCTGCATCGCATCTTCGGCCATTTCTGAATTATATAATAGTCGGAAAGACAGCCCCCTAACCTTGTCCTTATAACGCGCCATAATCTCGGCAAAGGCGCGCTCATCATCATTGTCTTTAATCAAAGACAATAAACTATCGTCATCAACATGCGTATAGTCCAGCGCCTTTGAAGGAAGTGTCTTTTGAGGGATGGCAATTTTTTCTTGTACTAAATCTTTCATACAAAGGGTATTGCAAGACCCGCGCCAGTTTAAAGTTTTGGCTCAACTATTTAGACATTTATAAATATAAAGTGTTAGATTGTATCTTTACCTTGTACCGCACTATCATCGTCACTATCGTCATTGCCGTCTTTTGCACCCGGTAGCGCCCCATGCGTTAAAACATACCACTGCTCATACACAGGCTTAACATAGCTAATCAACTGGTCAAATTCACGCTGAACGTCAGGACGATCAAGTATTTTGCTCATACGCCCAATCAATGTCGCATAAAAATCATGTAAAAAAACGGCGTCTTTGCCACCCGCCTCCATATCAAGATGGGCATAAAGCGCCTCAACAATCTTGTGATTACGCTGTAGGAAGTAATTCATCTGCTCAAAATCGCCTTTGGCATGGGCATTTTTTGCCTGCGTAAAGAACTTGATCAACCCCTTATAAAGCTCGAGCACAATTTCCATCTGTCCAAGGTTCTCATCGCCCGTGTTCTGATAAGATTGTGAGGCTTGCAAGTATGGGTTATTCATCATCATTTGTTCCTAAAATAGCTCGAATTTGGTCAAGCACCGCATTGGCACGGTTTAATTGCGCCTCAAACGACGCATATTGTTGGATCAAACTTTCGCGATAGGCTTCCGCTCGCTCGCGCACACGATCTGCCCGTGTTGTTAAGTCTTCATTTTGATCATCAATGGCAAGTTTTTCTTGCTGAATAAGCCCACTTGCCGAATTTACATACCCCTCAAGCGTATTCACGCCCAAATCGGCAAACCCCTGACGTAAATCTATATTAATCGATGTACCCGTGTTGCCGGCATAAACAAATGACAACCCATCATAAATCGTGCCCTCACGACCCGTAATTGTATTCCCGTCAATATCAAACAGCGTCGCATCACCGCCAACACTTGCCGAAATAATAGTGCTTCCACCATGCACAATATCCAATGTAAAGGATAAATCGCCAAGCGTTGAGTCATTTCTGAGAATGTTAAACTCATCGTTATCATCACTGTATTGTGTTTGGAAAACTCCGCGCAACCCCTCCAAATTATTGATGATGGCATCATCCAACACACTACTTTCAACCTCTAGTTGGTTTGCGGCATTTAATGTTATGCCCAGTTCTGCAAGCGAGCCAAAATCCGAGCTACCACTATATGTGCGCCCAAACAGCGCCTGTACATTTCGATCCAATCCATCCATGAGACTATCATTGAACAATGGCGAATCATCCGATACTGTGCCGTCTGCCGCCACTTGATTATTTTGAATAACAAACTCACGGAATGCGTTATAACTTTCGACAAAGCCCTCAATGGCTGCCTTAACACCTGCATTGTCATTCCCAATATCAAGCGTTAACGTTGTGCCCGTATCCTGTCCTACAATGTCAATATCCACGCCCGGCACCAAATCTTCAATAGTATTCGAATCTCTTGATATCCGCACACCGTTAAAATCAATCAAGGCGTTACGATCATTTTGAACCTGATTTTGATACGCCCCGCCCCCATCAATAATACCGAGAGATTGCAATATATTATCACCCGCCCCTACGGTGTTTTGCATGTTCAAACCTGTTTCCGTTCCACGAACAACCAATTCAAACCGCGTTTCCGTCACCTGAATAACAGATGCCGATACACCTGTTTGTTCAGCCACGGCATTAATTTTTGACGCCACATCATTTAAACTGTCAGATGCTACAATATTAACATCAACATTGTCTAATCCTGCCAATCGCAGGCGAAAATCACCATTTAAATTAAGTGCGGCATTAGGATCTGCATAACGATCGCTAGCATTAATTTCCTCTCGGGCGGTTCTGCGGATGACCAGGCTATTTGTGCCCACTTGTGCGTTCTCGTCGATTGTGACATTGACTAACGATGATGGATCAACACTATTATTCGATGTTAACGTCCCTGCGCGCGCATCAAAAATGGCCCCATCCGTTGATGAGAAACCAAAGGCCGCCCTTAACGCCGTCAATGATGATTGCAATTCAGAACCCAAATTTTGCAGGGTTGAATACGCCGTCGACCGTAAATCATTTTCGGCAATTTTAACATCAATTGTATTGGCTTCACGGAGACGTTGATTAACCGCAGCCTCAACAAGGGCACCTGTATCAATGCCTGATGCGCCACCGACCAACAACACACGGTTGCCTGACTCGACGAACGATCCTGAACTTCCTATCTCTGACATGGTTGTGTCTCCAAACTCTGTTTATTCATTCTTACCTTATTAGATATATTTTCAAATACATCTCAGGCCAATATTATTTAACGAAAAAGGAGGCTTGCATAATTCGTGCCAGCCTCCCTTTAAAAATCTTATTTAATTCGACTGACTGTCGATCGTACGATTATCGTACCAATGACAATAGTGACTGTTTCATCTGGTTGGCCTGTGCCAATGCCGCAATCGATGTCTCTGTCAACACCTGTTTAGATACAAGGTTTGATTGTTCTGAGGCAATATCAACATCTGTGATTGTTGATTTCGCAGCTTCTAGATTTTCAATCGCGTTTGCGAGGTAGTCACCGCGAAACTCAAAACGTGAAATTAATGATCCAACTGTAGAACGATACGTTGAAATGCTATCAATTGCAGCATCAACAGCCGTAGCGGCAGCTTGAGTAGTTGCTGTATCAGTATTCACGTTAGTACCAGCAATATTTAGACCTGTTCCGCCTGTACTCGCATCTACAGTGCTTAGATCTGCTTGAAGTATATCAGCGCCTGAATCTGGCCCAACCAAAAAGCCTTCGTTGTATGTGTTGTCGATCAGAGACGCACCATTAAATGTTGTTGATGTTACAATCGCACCAATCTCAGTTATTAGCTGTTGATATTCCGCCTGTATAAAGCCTCTTTCTGTGTTTGTAACAGAACCTGACAACGATTGCGCTGTAAGTGACTTCATTCGTTGTAGAATGTCACCAATATTTGAAAGTGCGCCATCTGCTGTTTGAAGCACGGCACGAGCTTGCGTTACGTTTCTGGCGGCCTGATCCATCACTGACAAGTCAGCTTGAATACGTGAGGCCACCGCAAGACCGGCAGCATCATCAGATGCAGACACGATTCGTGAACCACTTGATAATTTAGAAAGTGATTTGCTTTGTTCAAATGAATTTTGGTTAAGGTAGTTAATGGCGGTATTCGCCGATGTATTTGTTGCTACGACTGGCATAGTAGTTTCTCCTTCCTAGAGAGTTAAATAAAACGAAACCTTGATATCCTTCAGATCTCGCAACAGCCAAACATAATCCTTATATCTGTGACTGTTTCATGTAATGTACACTGAATTGAATTACTTGTGAATCCCCTTCGCTGACTTTCTCAGTATATGGCGCGATTTATTAACAGCACGTTAACAAAAACAAAAAACACGCCATTTAAGACGTGTTTTCCTAAAATTTTAAATATTTATAAAAAAACACCCACTAAAAAGCGGGTGTTTGAAATTCTTACATATTTTTTTTAAATTAGCCTACATTGTTAGAAGGCAATTTAGCCGTCATACGCGCAACATTTTCTGCATTGTATGGGTTATTCTTTGCGCGCTCTAGATATTCAGCAGCTGAAGGAGCAACAGTGTTTTCTGCCTCTGGCATGTGATAAATAGGAAGCTTAGAAGCAACCTCTTTAGAAAAAAGTTCTTTCATGCTGTCTGGTGTGTTTTCCCAGTCTGCAGAAGAAATACCTTGTTTAGCGGCGTATGTTTCAGTGGCACGTGATTTAGCGTCTTCGAAAGAACTCATTGTTCAACTCCTTGTAGTGATTTAAGATATATATTTATTAACATAAGAAAAATTCAATTGCAAGTTATTTAAACATTAATTTAAAATTAATATTTTAAAAACTAAATGCATTTTTACATATTCTTGTTCATTGACAAGATAACTGTCTCTCGAGACTCTCTAGCCTCATCTTTTCGCGCCTTCAAGACCTGATCAACCTCTGCAAACGTATTATCCGTCAAACCATTTTCGTAATGAACACCGCCAATACTTGTCCCTAAATGATGTGCTATCTTCTCCTCACCTCTCGTCACCGAAATTTCACGGTCAAAACAAGACATGATTTTATTTTCGATACCGCTCATATCATCAGCATCGCACCCTGGACACACAACAACAAACTCGTCACCACCCCAACGAAAGACTTGGTCATTTGTACGCCCGTCTTCGCTATGACGTATAACCGAATGCATACGCTCTGAAATAACCTTTAAAAACATATCGCCAACATCGTGTCCATATGTGTCATTGATAGGTTTGAATTTGTTTAAATCAAGTACAAAGACACCAGCCTTTTCACCTGATTGTTTTAATGCACTAGTCACCTGATCAAACGCATATTTATTAGGAAGCCCTGTAAGTGAGTCTTTTGTTGCGATGCGGGTCAGATCGTCCTTTTCTTGAACAGCCTTAGTCAGCGCGGCCTTAACAGATAAGGGCGTCACACCCCAATCAGCCTCGCTTCCCCCTGTTGCCAGATAGAAAGCTTTTGCTAGATCAATATCGTTATTATCATTTGCACTCATAAGTCTCTCCACAGTAAAAATATAGCTAAATTGTTAACATAAGAACATGCGTGCTGTAAATAATTTTGGCGTTTCATCAATATTTATAATAAGATAAGGCATGTTCAATAAAGTTGACCCATTGTTCAAAAATCTATTTCGTCACGCGGAAAACGCGGACGCACGGCTTGCAATGGCACGAAAAGACCCAACGATTGCCAGAAAAAAAGACGAAGACGACGCAAAAAACAACAAAAGCACTCTTCTGACCGAGGATGAAACAGACGTATCAATTGATGCGCTGCGTTCATTTTTACAGTCTTTACTAGGCGCAAAAAGCGCTGCTTTTAATCAAACAGCCCAAGAGGCCCCGCCCCCTAAAAAAGCATCAGATCAAAAGAGTGCCTACGCGATGAACGCCTACCAGACGATGGCCGGCGAAGAATACGAATCCGTAAACATTACTGAAACACCCGCACAAAGCGAAGACACAAGCAGTGATTTTACCATTAACGAAGATGACCGTCCAATGGTTGAGCAGCTTCTTCACGATTTGGATGCATTAGAGACGCTTGAAGTTGAATATTTGGTTATCTCACGCCGTGGTACTTTCTTTGAGAGTGTCAAAGACGCCATTCAAGGCGCACACGACCGTTTTAATTTATAAACAAAGCTTATAACCACGCTCGGTCGTCACAAGCCATTTAGGCGACGAAGGATCAGATTCAACCTTTTGACGCAATCGGTAAATGTGCGTTTCCAATGTATGGGTTTCAATCGCCTCGCCGTACCCCCACACCTCTTGCAACAAGACATCCCTGTCTATTTCGTGCCCTTCTTGCGCGTATATACACTGAACCATGTCTCGCTCTTTTTCGGTCAATGATATAGGCGCACCCGATGACACTGGCAAAAGCATCATTTCGCGTGCTTTCAAGTTATAATGCCCAATAGAAAGATCGCCTGCCTTACGCCATATAGCGCGTGTGTCGTTTACCTGTGACAATATAATGTCAATAAGCGTCCCTAGCCGCACAGGTGTTTCGATTTGTCTTTTGTCTTCATGCCCGCACTGAAAAAAGAGCGCATCATTATCACTCATATAATCTCCCAACACGACATCCCCTCCCAAATGTGTTTTCAACAATTGAAGGTTAGAGGTGATTGCGCTTTTCAGATCGTCATGGCATTTGTGCGGTAGATATAAGGTAATTTCATACATGAGAATCATATTAAACTAGGAATCTTTTTCATACAAACCCTCATCACCATATTATAAAACACACCTAACCCCTTGATTTGTATAAGCCCACACGTGGCACAAGCCTTGCATTAGTATCATGTAAAGAAAGGATATATGAGCGCATGAACACGTATTTTGATACTTCTAGTAGCAGAACAGCAGGATCAATGCCTGTGTGGAAACCTTCACCTGCTGAAAAAAGTGATGATGCGCAAGTCAAACCAACTGAAAGCTATGGCTTCAAAGACATCATCGATGTCATTAACCCACTACAACATATCCCCATTGTGAATACGGCCTATCAAAAAATAACAGGCGATACCATTAAGCCTGCGGCGCAGATCTTAGGCGGTGGTCTGTTCGGCGGGCCACTTGGCGCCGGCGGTGCGGCCATTAACGTTGCCGTAGAAACACAAACAGGCAAAAATATTAGCGGTCATGCTTTTGCTGCGTTTACAAAGAAAAACGCGCAAAAAGACGTGCAACCCGAAATATTACAAACACCTCCGCAATCCCGCGAAAGCGATCATCCAGAAGATAATATAAATAGAGCCCTCGCCCAATTAGCCGAAATGGATGCCATGTCGGCCATTGCCTTTACAGATCTGTCACACCACGAATATGAACGTTATGAAACAAAACCTGTCGCACAAGGTCGCACAGCCGGCCATGACACAAATGTATTCCTTGATCTTACGGCACCACACCACAACGACAAAAACACCTATAGACAACCTATCACAGAGCAAAGCCTCAGCCCTATGCCCGAAGACTTTGCTTTTTAAAGCTATTATTTAAATTCTTATGAGTTTTTTGTAGGAACGCGACCTTTTTCAACGCTAATGACAAACACATTATCACCTGGACGAGCCTCAAATAAACACCCTGAAAATGTGCGTTTGCGAAACGGCGCATCACGTGTGATGTCAAACGCAAGACCTTCTAGCTTTTCTAATCGTGGTGGGTATGCGCTTTCAACGAGTTGCTCGATAATGAAAGACAAAACACGGATTTTAAATTCTGCGTGCAAATTCTGAAAAGCAATAAAATCTATTGAAACCGTCTCGTCATCTTGCGCAACAATCAACTGATCAAGAAACGAATATGCAACCTGATCAAGGGCATCTTTGGCACGCGCTGTGCGCTCAATTGTTTTTGCCAAACGTTTTTGCGTCAAACCTTCTTCTTCCATAAAGGCCTGAGCCTTACGAAAACGAACGCGTTTATATTTATCGCTGTCGTTACTGGGGTCTTCAACCCACTCCACATGGTTTTCCTGACAATAAGCAATTAAATCAGCATGCGGAACATCATAAAATGGTCGCAACAACATCAAATCTTTATGCCAAGACACAGGCGCAATGGACGCCAAACCGTCCAAACCACTTCCACTAGACAGACGCATCAAATATGTCTCAATTAGATCATCTTGGTTGTGTCCTAAAAATAAGGCATTAATTTCGTGCGTGTCGCAATATTCTGAAATCAATCGGTATCGCGCATCGCGTGCTTGCTCTTGTATTTTACGATCAACGCCCTCGTGCGTCCATTTCAAGGTCGTGTGAATGCCAAGACCCTCTAACCACTCAGAGACAAGTACAGCCTCTTTTGCAGCCTCTGAACGCAAGCCATGATCAACGGTAATGAAATGTATTTCAGTATCGGGCAACGCTCCTGCAAGCGCAAAACACAGCGCCATGCTGTCCCCTCCTCCAGACACAGCCACAGCAACGCGCGGCTCGTCTTTAACATCAGGGACAACATTATTTAAAAATCTGGATATCTGCTTATCTACACTCATGCACGCAACATGATCTAAAGCACGCATAAGTGCAAGCAATTATATATAGATTTCGGTTATACCAGTGTAAGGCGTACATCCACACCTTCACGTGTTGCGTTTGAATATGGGCAAACTTGGTGCGCTTTTTCAATAAGGTCTTGGGCAACATCACGATCCAAACCTGGTAGATCAATATGAAGCTCCACATCAATCGCAAATCCACCATCAGTTGGACCAATCCCCACCTCACCAGTAATAGTGAAATCATCTGGCAATTCGATATTTTCTTTATCCGCTACACTTTTAGTCGCACCCATAAAACAGGCAGAATAACCAGCAGCAAATAGCTGTTCAGGATTTGTGCCCTCGCCACCATCACCACCAAGAGCCTTAGGCGTTGAAAGCTTTACAGACAAGCTGCCGTCTTCTGATTCCGCAGAACCTGTACGACCACCCTTAACTGTAGCTTTTGTTTGATATACGATTTTTGATGGCTTTTTCATGTTTAATCTCCTGTAAATATTAGTTGAGAGATTCATGTAGTGCCAATCGCAGTAACGGCAATGGTAGGAAAATTATTGAGCTTATTGTTTGTGGTGGAGAAGAGTATTATTAACGCATGCTTGCGCATCTTTTGGATCATTATATGTATCGCCACAAGCTTCATCGATCGCTGGCTTTATCAATTCCACATCAACGATAGGGATATCAGCAGCAGCGCTGTCAAAAGAAGTTTTTACATCTTCTGCACCCCACCCTTCAACATCAAATACCTCATCAAATGAGGGCGCCACCGTACCTATAAAAACACCTAACGCTACACCTGCACAAAATTTATAACTCATAAAATATCCCTCTCGCCATTTAATTTACATAAAACATCAAAGTTGTTTCATTTAGTAAATAAAAAAGGCGATCCGAAGACCGCCCCTTTCAAATTCAATATCAGCAAAATTTTACTTATCGTCTTTTTTTGCTTCAGTTTTCTTCGCTGGTGCTTTTTTCTTCGCAGCAGGTTTTTTCTCTTCTTTCAAAGCTTTTGCTTCGTCAGACAATTGAACAGGATCTAAATCATTAGCAGCATCTTCAACATAGCCACTGTCTTTACCTTTAGCAGAGACATCACGGTCAACAAATTCGATCACAGCCATAGGTGCGTTGTCACCATAACGGAAACCAGCTTTCATGATACGGATGTAACCACCTTGACGGTTTTCATAGCGTGCGCCAAGAACGTCAAAAAGTTTCTTTGCTTGTGTTTCATCACGCATGATTGAGATGGCACGACGGCGGTTCGCCAATCCACCTTTTTTAGCAAGTGTCACAAGCTTTTCTACGAAAGGACGCAATTCTTTTGCCTTTGGTAGCGTTGTTGTAATTTGCTCGTGCTTTACAAGCGCTGCAGACATATTTGCAAACATAGCTTTTCTGTGTGAGCTAGTACGTCCTAATTTTCTTTGTTTTATGCGGTGTTTCATTGCATCTTTCCTTACATTTTAACGGCGGCCTCAAACGGGTGAAACCATGGTAAAAACCGCTGGTCACTAAATATCGCTATTCGTTAACCAGCAGCACGGGGCACTGCGCCCCTATTTTTTAGAAGGCCCGATTAAGCGTTAAACGGGTCTTCAAATTTATGAGCCAACTCATCGATATTTTCTGGTGGCCATCCTTCAACGTCCATACCAAGGTATAGACCCATTGTACCCAAAACTTCTTTGATCTCGTTTAGAGATTTACGTCCGAAGTTTGGTGTACGTAGCATGTCAGCTTCGCTGTGCTTCACAAGGTCACCAATGTACATGATGTTGTCGTTTTTCAAGCAGTTTGCTGAACGAACAGAAAGCTCAAGCTCGTCAACCTTACGAAGAAGGTTACGGTTAAACGGCAAGATGTCCTCTTCCGCTTCTGCTGTTTCTTCTTCAGGCTCGTCAAAGTTGATGAACACTTGAAGTTGATCTTGCAAGATACGAGCAGCAAATGCCACAGCATCTTCAGGTGTTACAACACCGTTCGTTTCAATTTCAAGAGCCAATTTATCATAGTCTGTAACCTGTCCAACACGTGTATCTTCAACAGTGTAGGCAACCTTTTTAACTGGTGAGAAAACAGAGTCGATTGGAATAAGACCCGCAGGGCATTCTTCCGGACGGTTCTGAGCAGATCCACGGTAACCTTTACCAGTGTTAACTGTAAGTTCCATGTTCAGGCTTGCACCTTTATCCAGTGTACAAATAACAAGATCAGGGTTCATGATTTCAATGTCAGCACCCGCTTCGATTTGCGCAGCTGTAACTTCACATGGGCCTTTTGCGTTTAAACGCATTTTCTTAGGGCCATCTGCATGCATACGCACAGACAATGCCTTAATGTTCAAGATGATATCTGTAACATCCTCGCGCACACCTTCAATTGAAGAAAATTCGTGCATAACACCATCAATCTGAACAGCTGTAACAGCCGCGCCTTGAATTGATGACAACAAAATACGACGAAGTGCATTTCCAAGTGTCAAACCGAAACCACGCTCTAGTGGTTCGATAACGACAACACCCTTGTTCTGGTTGTTTTCGTTCTTCTTAATATCGATTGAACTTGGTTTAATAAGCTCTTGCCAGTTTTTGTTAATGAGAACCATGTTTATCCCTTTCTCTATGTAATCTATTTGGCTAGTTTATGAGTGATACAATAATTATTACACACGACGACGCTTTGATGGGCGACAACCATTGTGTGGAATTGGTGTTGTATCTTTAATTGAACGAACTACGAACCCTGCAGAGAACAATCCACGTACAGCAGATTCACGCCCTGACCCTGGACCCTTAACTTCAACATCCAATTCTTTCATGCCAAATTCTTTTGCTTGCGCACCTGCTTTTTCAGCAGCAACCTGTGCAGCAAATGGTGTAGACTTACGTGAGCCTTTAAAACCGTTTGCGCCAGCAGTTGACCAAGCAATTGTGTTACCTTGATTATCAGTAATCGTAATAATCGTGTTATTGAATGTAGATAAAACATATGCCTTACCTTCAACAATATTCTTTTTGACTTTTTTCTTAAGCGCTGGTTTTGCCATTATCTAAACTCCCTTACTTCTTTTTGCCGGCGATAGCTTTCGCAGGGCCTTTACGTGTTCTTGCGTTGTTTTTTGTGTTTTGTCCACGTACAGGAAGACCTTTACGGTGACGCAACCCGCGTAAGCACCCCATGTCCATCAAGCGTTTGATGTTCATTGAGACTTCACGACGCAAGTTTCCTTCGATCAGATACTGGTCTGAGTCGATTTCGTTACGAATAGCGTTGAGTTCTTCTTCTGTTAAATCCTTCAAGCGACGTGTGCCGTCGATACCATGAGTTGCACAGATTTTTCTTGATGTTGTTAGACCGATACCATGAATGTAAGTTAATGATCTTTCAACGACTTTATTATCAGGGATGTTTACCCCAGCGATACGAGCCATATTTTTACTCCTTTAATTGAATTCAAGCCGAACCGTAATTCCAGTTCGTAAACCAAGCCTCAAGCGACTTTCAAAACCTCTACGCACAGGCAAAGGAACTCAAAAATCTATTGAGACTGGCGCAGTATATGCATTCAGCCACAACTGTCAACACAAAAAAGGGATAAAACAAGGGTTTTAAGAATTTAAAGATCAGATACGATCGCGCGCAAAGCTTCGGAAACAGATTCAATGTCCTGCATACCGTCTAACTGCGTGTGCAAGCCCTTTTCCTTGTAATAAGGAAGAACCTCAGCTGAGTAGTTTCTATATGCATCCAAACGCACCTTAAAGGCTTCAACGTTGTCATCGCTACGCCCTTCTTCTTTTGCACGTTTTTGAATACGAGAGATCAATGCAGTGTCATCAACTTGCAGCTCAATCACTTTATCAATTTTCTTGCCACACTCTGCGAGCATAGCATCAAGCGCTTGCGCCTGTGCTTGCGTACGTGGAAAACCGTCAAAAACAGCCCCCTTAGAACAAACCTCAGAATCAACATACGCACGAATCATGCGGATCACAATCTCATCAGGAACAAGCTTGCCTTGATCCATAATAACCTTCATCTCTAAACCAAGATCTGTTTCACCAGATATCTCAGCACGAAGCATGTCACCAGTAGACAATTGCTTTAGGCCATACTCTTCTTCAAGAATTTTTGCCTGCGTTCCCTTACCTGCGCCGGGAGGGCCAAAAAGAATAATATTCATGAGATCGTAAATCCTTTATTAAAATTAACGACGTCTGTTACGACGGCTTTTTCCATTTGAAAGATTACTCTTCTTCAAAAGACCTTCATATTGATGCGCCACAAGGTGAGATTGTACCTGCCCTACTGTATCAAGTGTAACAGACACAACAATCAAAAGAGACGTTCCACCAAAGTAAAATGGTAATGAGTATTTTGAAATCATAAATTCGGGAAGTAAGCAAACAAACACTAGGTAGATGGCACCAATCGTCGTAATACGCGTCATGATGTAGTCTAGATAGTTGGCCGTACTTTTTCCTGGGCGAATGCCTGGGATAAATCCACCATTTTTGCGAAGCATATCGGCATTTTCATCAGGATTAAAAACAATCGCTGTGTAGAAGAAACAGAAGAACGCCACCAATGCACCATACAAAATCATGTATGTAGGCGTACCGTTTTGCAAGTAACGCGCAAGCGTTGCCGTAAAGTCTCCGCCTTCTGCGCCACTAAAGCCAACAACTGTAAGAGGAAGCAACAACAATGATGATGCAAAAATTGGAGGGATAACACCCGCTGTATTCAATTTTAATGGAATATGATTAGAATCCGCAGCTGTCATTTTATTACCCATTTGACGTTTAGGGTATTGCACAACAACACGACGGTGCGCACGCTCCATAAATACAATAAAGGCAATCACGGCAATAACACCAGCAAAGATTAAAGCAAGCTCTAGGAAGTTAAATGTACCCTGACGGCCAAGCTCTAAAGTACTTGCAAAAGCGCGCGGCAGCTCAGCCACAATCCCTGCAAAGATAATCAAAGAGATACCATTTCCAATGCCTCGCTGTGTGATTTGCTCACCCAGCCACATCAAGAATACTGTTCCACCAACAATAGTGATCACAGTTGAAACACGGAAAAACACACCTGGGTCAATAACAGCAGAGCCTGTAGCGCCTTGGAAGCTCTCAAGTCCAACAGCCATACCGTAAGCCTGTACAACCGCTAATAGCACAGTTAAATAACGCGTATATTGATTGATTTTCATACGCCCCATTTCGCCTTCTTTTTTCATCGCCTCAAGCGATGGCACCATGGCAGCGGCCAATTGCATAATGATAGATGCCGAAATATAAGGCATAATGTTCAACGCAAAAATGGTCATACGTTCAAGCGCACCACCCGAGAACAAGTTGAACATATCAAGGATTCCCCCTGATTTTTGATCGAATATCTCGTTCCAAACGTGAGGATCAATTCCTGGAACTGGAATATACGTTCCCAAGCGATATATCAGCAACGCCCCTAATACGAAAAGAATGCGTTGTTTTAATTCTGAAGCTTTAGAAAAGCTACCCCAGCTAGCATTTTTAGCAAGTTGCTCAACAGCTGATGCCATAATAATGAATCCTTTTTTATCAATATATATATTTTGAACTCTATTGATTTAGACGAAACAAAACAATGATTCAAGGACAAAGATGGAAAGACTAAGAGGTTGTTTATTGATTTACCAATTTTAAAGAGGCCTCTTTTTTATCATTCAGCCCTGATTGCAAGCCTTGTGGAAGCGCCCCTAATACACCATCGAAAGATTTCACAGCCTCGTCTTTGAGCTTTTGAACATATGCGCGCGCACCTGCCGCATCCGAAAATATCTTTATGTTTGATTTAGATGTTTCCAAAGAACCATTTATATATTTGACGGGAATTGACGATATATCTTCTTCTTTCAAAACCTCAGGCCAATGATCAATCGCATCCACACGACAGCAACACTCGCCCCCTGCCCAGTATCTCGAACCGTCAGGCGCTACTGATTTTAAATCATAGACCATTGCTTGATACGTTAACTCGTTTGTAGGCGCTTGGCTTTCTTTCTCTACTATAACGTGAACCACACCAGCTCTTTGCTCTGGCAAATCAAATGTATCGCTCAAACGGTGAACTTGAATATCGACATCCAACGCCTGCGTTTCAAGACAAGGCATCTTAATATTTGTAGCGCCACACAAACTATTAAGACCTGAGCTAATATATTTTAAAAATTTAGGGTCATTTTCATCACACAAACGGCGCGAAAATGATTTACCAAACGCAACGGCCTTGGCAATCTCTTCTTGGTTTTGAATTAACCGACCCTGCACAAATAAATAATCTGATAAAACTTGTCCTTCAGCCCACTTTGACTGGTCAGGTACATCCGCGCCTCCTGACGCACTATTTAATGAGCCATGCGATAAAGCCATTTTAGCAATATTTTTACCTAATGTTGCCTTCAACTTAGATGCCTTACTTGGAATTAAATCCAAGCTATAGTTAATGCCGGTCAAATTTTGTAAAGCTGACCTAAAAAACTTCTTCGTTTTTAATTCAAATTGGCTAGGCACCTTCTCGTGGAGCTTACAAAGGTCCATGACATATTGCTTATGTCTCATATAGTCTTCAATATCTTCAACACAGGAAAAAATTAAAGATTTAGTATAGCCATCTTCACTCTTGGTTGGACTAGGGCGCTCCCCTAAGACTTCAAAAACCTTCAGTGTATTTTTATTTACGAATGACGAAACGGGCACTTTATAGTGAACGCCATATGTCTCTATCGCTTGCTCTCTCGTTATCATGAATAAACACTCCTGATTTTTTAAAATCGAAACTTACATAATTTTAAACGTTATGTCAATACAAAGAGGCAATCCCAACTATTAAGTGACATATAGGCACCGCACTAAATACAGCACCCCCTGCAACCCCCATAAACAACGCACAAAAAAAACGCCTCAAAAGAGACGTTTTTAAAATTCTTTAATTTACAACACGATTACTCAGCGTCTTTTGCTGTTTTACCATTTTTAATCGGTGCAACCTCTTTAGAGATCAGAGTTAATGTACCGCCAGCTTTTTCAAGAGCTTCTTGTGCTGGTTTTGTTGTTGCAGAAACTGTTAGGTTAACTTTAGATTTAAGTTCACCAGTTCCCAAAAGCTTAACACCGTCTTTTGAACGACGAATAACTTTTGAAGATACCAACAATTCTTCAGTAATATCTTTTTTAGCATCCAATACTTTGTCATCGATTGCTTTTTGCAAACGTTCTAAAGTCAAAGTTGAGTAGTTCTTTCTGAAAGGATTATTGAACCCACGCTTAGGCAAGCGTTTGTACAAAGGCATTTGTCCGCCTTCAAATCCTTTAATGGCTACACCACTACGAGACTTTTGACCTTTAACACCACGGCCACCAGTTTTACCTTTACCAGAACCAATACCGCGCCCAATACGTGTGCGCAATTTCATTGATCCTTCTTTAGGGCTTACTTCATTCAATTTCATATCAATTCTCCATCAAACTCTACAAAATTATGCAGCGTCTTCTACTTTCACTAAGTGTTTTACAGCGTTGATCATTCCACGCACTGAAGGTGTGTCTTCCAACACACGTGTTCTGTGCATTTTGTTAAGACCCAACCCAACAAGTGTCTGGCGCTGTTTCGCGTTACGACCAATTGGGCTTCCAATTTGTGTTACTGTAACAGTTTTACCCGCAGTCTTTTTTGCCTTAGGCGCAGCTTTTTTAGCTGTTGTCTTTTTTTCTTCTGCCATAATCTTTACTCCAGATTGTATACGCTACTACTCGCTAGCAGCGTCTTCTGTTTTTTCTGTTTTATTCGTACGACCTGAAACGATCGAACCAACCTTTTTTGTACGACGGTTTGCAACTGTACGTGGGCTTTGTGTTTTTTGCAAAGCATCCAATGTTGCGTTGACCATGTTGTAAGGGTTGTTTGAACCAATTGTTTTAGCAACAACGTCCTGTACACCCAAAGCTTCAAAAATCGCACGTAGTGGACCACCAGCAATAATACCAGTACCTGGAGGCGCTGAACGCAAGAACACACGTCCTGCACCTGAACGACCATATACATCATGGTGCAAAGTACGACCTTCACGCAAAGGAACACGGATCATCGCGTTTCTAGCTTTTTGTGATGCTTTTTGAATCGCATCAGGAACTTCTTTTGCTTTGCTGTGGCCTGTACCAACACGGCCATTTTCATCACCAACAACCATTAGGGCAGCAAAACCAAAGCGACGTCCACCTTTTACAACTTTCGCCACGCGGTTAATACCAACCAAACGCTCTACAAATTCGTCCTGTTGTTGTTCTGTTTGTTTATCTGCAGCTCGTGCCATCTTAAAATCCTTTATTTAATATTCTTAGAATGAAAGTCCGCCTTCACGCGCACCATCAGCCAAGGCTTTTACACGACCATGGTAAAGATACGCACCACGATCAAACATAACCTTTTCAACACCTGCTTTTTTAGCACGTTCAGCAACTAGTTGACCAACTTTTTCAGCAGCTTCTTTATTCCCACCAGTCTTCAACTTTTCACGCATATCTGCTTCTAATGTGTTTGCAGCAGCAACTGTCACACCTTTAACATCGTCGATGATTTGTGCATAAATCTGACGACCAGATCTAAACACTGTTAAACGAGGCAATCCAGACTTGTTAATACGTGCCAATTTAGCACGTACACGACGCTGACGTCTCTGAAGATTTGTTTCATTCTTACTCATTGTCTTAAATCCTTACTTCTTCTTACCTTCTTTGATCATCACATACTCATCAGAATAACGAACACCTTTACCTTTATAAGGCTCAGGCTTACGGTATTCACGGATTTCCGCGGCGACTTGACCAACACGTTGCTTATCAATACCTGAAACCGTCAAAGATGTTTGCTTTTCAACTTCAATCTTAACATCGTCAGGAACAGCGTAACGAACGTCATGACTGTAACCCAATGCAAGAACGAGTTCCTTACCTTGCAAGTTTGCACGGTAACCAACACCCTTGATTTCAAGCTTTTTAGTAAACCCTTCAGTTACACCAACAACCATATTTTGCACACGTGTGCGGCTTGTTGGCCAGATCTGACGGGCACGTTGGCTCTGTGTGCGAGGAGACAAAACAATTTGCCCATCTTCAAGCTTCACAACAACATCGTCATGTGCTTTGAAAGATAACTCACCCTTAGGGCCTTTAACTGTAATATCCTGACCGCTAACTGTCGGTGTAACACCTTCAGGAATGGTAACAGGGTTTTTTCCAATTCTAGACATTATATTTTCCTATAACTCTCAAATATCCTTAGAAGATTTGGCAGAGAACTTCTCCACCAACATTTTCTGTTCTTGCTTTATGATCAGCCATAACACCTTGTGGTGTTGAAACAACTGTCACACCTAACCCGTTATAGTAACGAGGCATAGTCTTTGAATTGCTGTACACACGACGACCTGGCTTAGACACACGGTGCATCTCACGGATTACGCCGCGACCATCTTCTTCGTACTTCAATGTAACGACCAACTGCTTTTTATTGTTTTCAAGATCTTCAACTGCGAAATCTACAATAAAACCTTCTTCTTTCAAAACACCACAAACAGCTTCTTTGTGCTTAGACCAAGGACAAGCAACTGTTGTTTTTTGTACTTGTTGTCCATTACGAATGCGTGTCAACATATCTCCGAGGGGATCACTCATAGTCATATCTTAAATCCTCTTCTCTCTTACCAGCTAGATTTTGTTAAGCCAGGGATTAGGCCAATTGAACCAAGTTCACGTACCAAATTCCGAGACAATTTAAATTTACGGTGGTAACCACGTGGACGACCAGTAATCTCACAACGGTTAACCGTGCGGATTTCCGCACTATTTTTAGGAAGTTTAGACAACTTCAAAGTCGCATTAAAACGGTCTTCCTGAGTTGCATCTTTATCCATAATTGTTGCCTTAAGTGCCGCGCGCTTGTCTGCATATTTTGCAACTAAGCGACGACGCTTTAGATCTCTTTGTACTGCACTTACCTTTGCCATATTTAAATATCCTTTACTTCTGGCTTATTTCTTAAACGGCATATCAAAGCCGTCCAACAGTGTTTTTGCTTCTTCGTTTGTTTTAGCCGTCGTACAGAATACGATGTCCATTCCACGAATTTTTTCAACTTTATCATATTCGATTTCAGGGAATACGATGTGCTCAGTAATACCTAGCGCATAGTTTCCGCGACCATCGAAACTCTTTGGGTTAATCCCACGGAAGTCACGAACGCGTGGCAAAGCAATTGTAACCAAACGGTCCAAAAACTCATACATGCGGGCACCGCGCAAAGTCACTTTTACACCAATTGGCATACCTTCACGAATTTTAAAAGAAGCATTTGATTTGCTTGCTACAGTAACAACTGGCTTTTGACCAGCAATTAACGTCATCTCTTCTGTTGCTGCTTTCAAAAGGTTCTTGTTCTGAGATGCTTCACCAACACCCATGTTCAACACGATTTTTTCAAGAGATGGAATTTCCATATCATTGGCGTATCCATGAGTCTCCTTGAGCTTCTTGCGAAGCTCAGTCTCGTAACGCTCTTTAAATCGTGGCGTATATGTTTTTTCTGCTTTAGCCATCATTTACTCCATTAATCAATCGTTTCGCCAGATGCTCTCGCAACGCGAACTTTTGTTCCATCTTTTAGTTCTTTAAAACCAACGCGTGTCGCTTTACCTGATTTAGGATCAACGAGCGCAACATTAGAAGCATGGATTGGCAATTCGATAGTATCGATACCACCTGGTGCTTGCTGTGTTGGCTTACGGTGTTTTTTAACTTGGTTAATACCTTGAACAGTAACACGTGAGTTTTCTAAGTTTACCTTAGTAACCTCGCCTTTTTTACCTTTGTCACGGCCTGTCAAAACGATGACTTCATCACCCTTTTTAATTTTTAATTTCGCTTGTGTCATTTTTAGAGCACCTCCGACGCGAGTGAGATAATTTTCATGTAGTTTTTAGCACGAAGTTCACGAGGAACAGGGCCAAAAATACGTGTTCCAACTGGCTCACCATTTGTACCAATCAAAACGCATGCATTGCTGTCAAAACGAATACGCTCACCTGAAGGACGAGACATTTCTTTTGAAGTACGAACAACAACTGCGCGCTTCACTTCACCTTTTTTAACACGACCGCGTGGTAGCGCATCTTTAACAGACACAACAACAACATCTCCAACGCGAGCATAACGTCTCTTAGATCCTCCCAGGACCTTAATACACATCACACGCTTCGCGCCGCTGTTATCCGCGACATCCATATTTGTTTGCATTTGTATCATGGCTTTAGCCTTTTCTCTTCTTCATTATACCGAATTACTTAGCCGCTTTTTTCTCAGCAGCTTTCGTTGTCTTTTTAGAAGTTGCCGCTTTAGCATCTTCTTTTTTTGGTGCATCCTGAGCTTCACCTGTTACAACTGTCCACGTTTTACGCTTAGAAATTGGGCGACACTCAGCGATTGTAACAAATTCACCCACTTTAATCGCATTAGACTCATCGTGTGCGGCGTACTTATCAGTGCGTTTAACATACTTTTTGTACATAGGGTGCATGAAGCGACGCTCAACAAGAACAGTCACTGTCTTGTCCATTTTGTCACTTACAACACGACCTTCCAAAATTCTACGTGGCATAATTGTTTCTCCTTAAATCCTTATGCAGCTTTTGATGCTGTCTTCTTAGAAGCAGCTTTCTTAGCTTTTGTTTTGTTAGCAGGCTCTTGAGCATCAGCCGCAGTCAAAGCAGTCTTAACTGCTGCTACTTGACGACGCAATTTTCTCACCTGTGATGTATCAGACAACTGACCGCCACTTTTTTGAAAGCGAACATTCATTTGTTCTTTTCTCAAATCAAGAAGCATTTTCTTTAATTCGTCAGGTGTCTTACCTGTAATATCTTCCGTTTTCATCATTCTCATCCATGTCTTAGCGCTTGTTGGGCGCATTCTTTACCATAAAAAAAATTAATTATCCACCAATTCTTTTAACAAACTTCGTTTTTATTGGAAGTTTCGCTGCAGCCAGTGACATCGCTTCACGCGCCATATCTTCTGGAACACCATCCAACTCAAACATAATACGGCCAGGTTTAACGCGCGCAGCCCAGTATTCAACTGAACCTTTACCCTTACCTTGACGTACTTCAAGTGGCTTTTTTGATACTGGAACATCTGGAAATACGCGGATCCACAACTTCCCTTGACGACGCAAGTGACGAGTGATCGCACGGCGTGAAGCCTCAATTTGACGGGCTGTAATACGGTCTGGGCTGAGCGCCTTCAAACCATAAGCACCGAAGTTCAAGTCACTTCCACCTTTAGCTATGCCGTGAATACGGCCTTTAAAAGCTTTTCTGAATTTTGTTCTTTTTGGACTTAGCATTATCTTTCTCTCTTTTTAAAACCAGTTTCCTGCAATAGGAACCTTTAGTTGCGAGCAACACCTGCGCCTGACTCAGTCAAACGCTTGTCACTTGCTAAAGGGTCATGTGCAAGAATATCACCTTTGTAAACCCATACCTTCACACCAATGATCCCGTATGTAGTTAAGGCCTCTGCAAAACCATAGTCAATTTCCGCACGTAATGTGTGAAGAGGCACGCGGCCTTCTCTGTACCATTCAGTACGAGCAATATCAGCTCCACCCAAACGACCAGACACATTAATACGAATACCTTTCGCACCTAAACGCATAGCACCTTGTACAGCACGCTTCATAGCGCGACGGAAAGATACACGACGCTCTAACTGTTGACAAACACCTTCTGCAACTAATTGAGCATCTGTTTCAGGCTTACGTATCTCAACAATATTTAAAGATACATCACCGCCAGCACGTTTCGACAGGTCGCGACGTAACTTTTCGATGTCAGCACCTTTTTTACCAATAATCACCCCTGGACGCGCAGTGTAAACAGTTACCTTGATCGTCTTCGCAGCACGCTCGATAACCACACGGCTAATACCAGCAGATTTAAGCTTCTTTTGAATATATTGACGAAGCTTAAGGTCTTGCACTAAGCGATCGCCATATTCCTTGCCAGAAAACCAGCGAGAATCCCATGTGCGGTTGATACCTAGTCTTAGACCAATTGGATTAACTTTTTGTCCCATCTTACTCTTCCTTTACCTTATGCGTCTTGCTCGCGCACAACAATTGTTAGGTTACTAAAGAATTTCTCAATTCTTGCGGCACGGCCTCTCGCTCTTGCGCGAAAACGACGCATAACGACCGACTTACCTACTGTTGCTTCCGCAACAACAAGGCGGTCAACGTCAAGACCATGATTGTTTTCGGCATTCGCAATCGCAGAATTCAAAGCTTTGCGAACATCTTGTGCCACACGCTTATGACTGAACTCAAGGTCAACAAGCGCTTTTTCTGCTTTTTGTCCACGGATCATTTGCGCCACTAAGTTAAGCTTTTGAGGGCTTACACGAATGTGCTTCACATATGTACGCGCTTCGTTATCTGCTACGCGGCTTTTATTTGCTTTTTGTCCCATATTGAACCTCTAATTCAAATCTCGATTTATATCTTATTTCTTACCTTTTTTGTCTGTACCGTGACCGTAATATGTACGTGTCGGTGCAAACTCGCCTAACTTGTGACCAATCATTTGGTCTGTAACAAGAACTGGCACAAACTTATTTCCATTATGAACAGCGAAAGTCACACCGATCATATTAGGAAGAATTGTAGAGCGACGTGACCATGTCTTAATTGGTGTGTTTTTACCAGACGCACGAACTTCTTCAATCTTTTTTAATAGATACCCATCAATAAATGGGCCTTTCCATACACTTCTAGACATCTCAGCTATTCCTTACTTCTTTTTCTTTCTACTGCGCAAGATAAATTTATCTGTCGCTTTATTACTACGTGTTACGCCACCTTTAGCACATTTACCAGTAGGCGATACAGGGTGACGTCCACCAGATGTACGACCTTCACCACCACCATGTGGGTGATCAACCGGGTTCATAACAACACCACGTACAGAAGGACGACGTCCATTCCAACGATTACGGCCAGCTTTACCCATGTTTGTGTTCATGTGGTCAGGGTTAGAGACAGCACCTACAGTTGCCATGCACTCTCCACGAACAACACGAAGCTCACCAGAAGACAATTTAATCTGTGCGTAACCTTGGTCACGACCAACAAGCTGAGCATATGTACCAGCAGAACGAATCATTTGCGCGCCTTTACCTTGCTTCAACTCAATGTTGTGAATGATTGTTCCAACAGGCATACTCTTCAAAGGCATTGCATTACCTGGCTTCACATCAACTTTTTCACCAGCAACAACTTTGTCACCAACAGAAAGTCTTTGTGGCGCGATAATGTATGCTTTTTCGCCATCCTTGTATTTAATCAAAGCAATAAAAGCCGTACGGTTTGGGTCATACTCCAAACGTGTTACAGTCGCATCCATGTCCCATTTCGTACGTTTCCAGTCGATTAGACGGTAACGCCGCTTGTGACCACCACCAATGTGGCGTGATGTGATTCGTCCGTAGTTGTTACGTCCACCAGTCTTTTTCAAACCTTCTGTAAGATTCTTTTCTGGTGACCCCTTCCATAAATCAGAACGATCAATTGTTACCAATGCACGTCGACCTGCTGAGGTTGGTTTATAATTCTTTACTGCCATTTTTTTTCTTCCTTCATCCTATCTCGGCGGACCACCATAATTTTATATTCGTGTATGTCTTATTTCACGCCTTCAGAAAAGTCAATAGTTTGTCCTTCTTGAAGTGTAACAATTGCCTTTTTAGAGTTTGCACGACGACCCAAGATACCTTTAAAGCGTTTTGTTTTACCTTTTTGAACAAGTGTGTTCACGGCTTCAACTTTTACACCCCAAAGAGCTTCAACAGCTTTTTTGATTTGCGGCTTCGTCGCATCGATCGCAACTTTGAAAGTTACCTGACCATATTGTGAACCCATTGTAGACTTTTCTGTAACTACAGGAGCCACAATAACGTTGTAGTCTCTTTCAGTTGTATTTACTTTTTGTGCTTTTGCCATTGTCTTAACCTTTCAATCTTTCCGTCAACTCGGCAACTGCTTCTTTAGTAAGAACCAATGTGTCGCGACGAAGGATGTCATATACGTTTGCACCAATTGAAGGAAGAAGGTCAACCTTAGGAAGGTTGTTTGTTGCACGCTTAAAGTTTGTGTCAACGATTTTTCCATCTACAATCAGTACACTATCAAAACCAAACTTACCCAATTTCTGAGACGCAGTTTTTGTTTTGTGATCTTTTGCTTTCGCATCTTCCAAAATTACAAGCTTACCATCCTTTGCTTTAGATGAAAGAGCTGTCTTAAGAGCCAACATACGTTGTTTCTTAGGAAGATCAGTTGCGTGTGAACGTACGCGAGGACCAAAACAAGTCGCTCCACCACGGTCTTGTGGACGCTTAAGGTCACCAGCACGCGCACGGCCAGTTCCTTTTTGAGCCCAAGGTTTTTTACCTGTACCAGACACTTCATGACGTTCTTTTGTCTTGTGTGTACCTTGTTGACGCTTGTTCAACTGATACTTAACCATACGGTGAAGAATGTCTTCACGCACTTCAACACCAAAGATTGCATCGTCTAGTTCGATTTGACCAGCATCTTTGTTATCTAATGTTTTTACTGCTACTTTCATTGTTCCTTACTCCTTGTTTTCTACTGGAGTTTCAGCAGCTGCTTCTGTTTCGGCTGGCGCCTCTGCAGAAGTTTCAGCAACTTTTTCTTCTGTTTTCAAACCAGCTGGGAAAGGTACGTTATCAACTAAAGCACGCTTTTCAGCATCCTTAATCAAAACCCAACCTTTGTTAGCACCAGGTACGGCACCCTTAATAAGAATAAGACCTTCAGCCTCATCAACACCAACAACCTTAAGGCTTTGTGTTGTCTGACGGACATTACCCATCTGACCAGCCATTTTCTTGCCTTTAAAAACTTTACCAGGGTCTTGACACTGACCAGTTGAACCGTGGGCACGGTGAGATACAGATACACCGTGTGTTGCACGCATACCGCCAAAATTCCAACGCTTCATCGCACCAGCAAAACCTTTACCTTTTGTCTGACCGATCACGTCGACGAACTGACCCGCGACATAATGATTAACAGAAAGCTCAGCACCAACATCAAGAAGATTGTCCTGCGTTACGCGGAACTCAGCAACTTTTTGCTTCGGCGCAACTTTTGCTTTAGCAAAATGGCCTTTCTGCGCTTTTGTTGTGCGGTTCGCTTTACGCTCACCAACACCAAGTTGAAGCGCTGTATACCCATCTGTTTCATCTGTACGAACAGATACAACCTGGCAACCTTCAACTTTAAGGATAGTCACAGGAATTTGACGACCATCTTCATCGAAGATTCTTGTCATCCCTTCCTTTTTTGCAATCATTCCGGTTCTCATTGTCTTAACTCCAAATAACCTTTGTCAGCTTTCCACCTAAATTAGGCAGCCACTTGACCAATTTTAATTTCAACATCCACACCCGCGGCCAAATCAAGCTTCATCAAAGCATCAATTGTCTGTGGTGTTGGCTCTACGATCTCAAGCAATCTCTTGTGCGTGCGCATTTCGAAATGCTCCATTGAGCTTTTGTATACGTGCGGTGAACGCAGTACACAAAACTTTTCTTTACGTGTCGGCAATGGAACCGGTCCACGAACACTTGCACTCGTACGTTTGGCTGTATTAACAATCTCAGTTGTCGCTACATCCAAGACACGGTGGTCAAATGCTTTTAATCTAATGCGTATTGTTTGTGCATCCATGATACTTCTCCGGTTCCTAACCTTATTTACTCAATTACTTAATGATTTTACCAACAACGCCGGCACCAACAGTACGGCCACCTTCACGGATAGCAAAACGTAGACCTTCAGCCATCGCGATTGGAGCGATCAACTCAACTTCTAGGTTTGCGTTATCGCCAGGCATAACCATTTCTGTACCTTCAGGAAGCTTAACCTCACCTGTTACGTCCGTTGTACGGAAGTAGAACTGTGGGCGGTAGTTCTTGAAGAATGGTGTGTGACGGCCACCTTCATCTTTTGACAAGATGTAGGCCTCTGCTGTGAATTCTGTGTGAGGTGTGATTGAACCTGGCTTACATAGAACCTGACCACGCTCAACATCTTCACGCTTTGTACCACGAAGCAACGCACCAATGTTGTCACCCGCTTCACCGCGATCCAACAATTTACGGAACATTTCAACACCAGTACATGTTGTTTTTTGTGTGTCCTTAATACCTACGATTTCAAGTTCATCACCAACGTTCAAAGCACCTTGCTCAATACGACCTGTACATACTGTACCACGGCCTGAGATTGAGAACACATCTTCGATTGGCATCAAGAAGTCTTGGTCCAAAGCACGCTCTGGCTGTGGGATGTACTCGTCAACCGCTTTCATCAATTCACGGATTGAGTTCTCTCCGATTTCAGGGTCACGGCCTTCAAGAGCTGCCAACGCTGAACCTTTGATCACAGGAATATCATCACCTGGGAAGTCGTATGAAGAAAGAAGTTCACGAACTTCCATTTCAACCAATTCCAAAAGCTCTTCATCATCAACTTGGTCAACTTTGTTCAAGTAAACAACCAATGCTGGAACACCAACCTGACGAGCAAGTAGAATGTGTTCACGTGTTTGTGGCATAGGACCATCAGCAGCGTTCACAACCAAGATACCGCCGTCCATTTGCGCAGCACCAGTGATCA
>DDIM01000004.1 GCA_002338525.1 Micavibrio sp. UBA1850
CTGTTAGTGAACCACTCTCATCAACTTGTGCAGTTGATGCATCCACTTCTGGAACATCATTTGCGTCTGCCGTTGTAATAGTCAGTGTCGCTGTGTCAGCATCACCGTCGGCATCAACCATCGTATAAGTAAATACGTCATTTCCTGCCGCATCACTTGTGCGTGTGTATGTGTATGATCCATTTTCAGAAATACGTAATGTTCCAAACTGGCCAACAACTGTTGTTGCGTCTCCGCTGTTTACAGGATAATCAACACCATTAAATGTAATGTTTGTCACAACACCGATTTCATCAAACTCGGCATCGTCATTTGCCAAAACATTTCCTGTCTCAGTTGTCTGACTATCAGAAAGAGCATCTGTATCATCTACGGCTTGTGGCCCATCATCATCAACAGAGATTGTGATTGTTGATGGTGTTGTATCACCATCAGCATCTTCGGCTGTAACACCAAACTGCAATGTGATTGTGTCATCAGGGTTTGTTTCATCTGCGTGATCAAGCTGATCAAGCAATGTAAATGTGTATGTTCCATCTGAGGCGACACTCAAGGTAAACACATCACGGCCATCCGCAGATGTTCCTGTGTATGTATTACCGTTCAATGTCACTGATACCGCTGAGCCATTTGATGTCAGCGCTGTGCCTGCAACAGATCCACCAGCAACAAATGTGCCTATACCTGTTGGTGTCACTGTGCCTGGACCATCAGTTTGATAGTCAACATTGACTGTACCCGTTGCTGTTAACGAACCGCTCTCATCAACTTGCGCAGTTGATGCCTCTACTTCTGGGACATCATTTGCGTCTGCTGTTGTAATTGTAAGATTAGCTTGTGATGTATCTCCATCATAATCTGTAATTGAGTATGTAAATACATCATCACCCGCTGCATCGCTTGTACGTGTGTAAGTGTAAGACCCATCGGCAGCAATCGACAATGTACCGAAATCACCAACAACTGTTGCAGTTCCTGTTGCAGGAACATCCACTGTTGCGCCGTCAAAAGTAACCTGCGTCACAACCGTTTGTGTATCATTACCAGCATCGTCGTTTGCAAGAACATTACCTGTCTGTACAGTCTGTACATCTGATAATGAATTTGTATCATCAACGGCAACAGGTGCATCATCGGCAACCTGAATTGAAATAAGACCCGACACAACATCGCCTTCATTGTCTTGCGCATCGTAGCTAAAATGAAGATTGATAATGTCATTAGGATTTGTAGCATCCGCATGATCCAAAGTATCAAGCAATGTAAATTCATATGTACCATCTGTATTGACGCTCATCGTAAATACGTCACGGCCATCTGCTGATGTTCCTGTGTAAGTATTACCACTTAGTGTTACTGTAACTGGTGAGCCAGCAGATGTAAGAGATGATCCAGCAACCGAGCCATCAACTGTAAATGTATTAGCAGCGTTTGGTGAAATTGTACCAGGCCCATCTAGACCATAGTCAACTGTAACCGTTCCAGATGCTGTAAGAGGACCAAGGTCGCTCTCGTCCAGTGCGCGAACCTCTGTTACAGGCTCAGGAACGTCATCAACAACTACATTTAATGTAATCGTTGTTGTGGCTGTGGCTTGGTTGTCTGTGAAGTCAAACTCATCATCTGAAACAGGTGTCTCGTCTGATGTTGATTGAACAGTCAGCTCAAATGCGCCAGTCACCCCATCTGGTACGTTAATGCCAAGACCAGCAAGATCAGCAACTGATAATTCCCACACACCTGCAGAAACTTCTGTTCCTGCCGTCAGTGTCATGCCTGCTGGCACGTCAGAAATACGAACCATTGAAATGGTTTCAGATCCGTCCACATCAGTTGTAGATGTAGAGATATCAAGCGCAATCGTTTGCCCTTCTTCTCCAGCCGCATCATTAGCAGATAAATCAGGTGTGTCTGCAACCGCATCAGTCAATATACCGTACGTTCCTGTAGATGTTCCAACCTGGCCGTTGACTGTGTTCGTCGCTGTAACTGTAATATTTAGACCACTCGCATCAAGATCACTATCCGCAGGAGGGGCAACTTCTGGCCCTCCCAAAAAGTCAGCGCCTGTCGCTGTTGTAAACGACCAAATACCAGTTGTTGAGTTATATGTTCCACCGTTAAGGTCAACAACGCTCCATCCAGCAGGCACTTCAATTTCAACAAGCAAAGTATCATTTGTGCCTGTGCTTGGGGCATCAACAACAACGTCAATAGACCCATCTTCTTTAACAACAAGACTTGGCACATCAAATTCCGGTAGAATTGGTGGAACGATAGGCAATGGCTCATCCACAAACTCAGGAGCATCGTAAGCAAGCTCTGTATATTGATGCGCACCAATTGCTGGCTCTGAATTCAAGCTCACACTAGCAGTAGAACTTTGGAAACCAAAGCCTCCACGTGCTCCAGCCGCAGCCGCTTCACCAGCCGCAGGTTCAACTTCAGCTAACTGTTCAGCTAAAGCGGCTAAATCTTGATTTGGATTTTCTTCAATTTCTTCTGCTATTTCTTCGAGCGTATCTTCACTAACCGCCTCTTCGTTAATAACAACAATTTCTTCTTCTGTAATTTCAACCTGAGATGCTTCAACGATTTCTAACGCTGTTTCTTCTGTCGCAGGAGCCTCTTCGCCAGCCGCCGGCGCAATATCCGCCGCAGTCGACGCATCAACGTCGCCCTCAACTGGCGCACGTGAAGCAACAAATGTTGGCATCAAAGCCATGGCATCAACAGAAGATCCATCCGCCATAATCATAACAGGTGGCATTGCACCATTTGCGGCCGTGAAATAATTATTAAGCGTAAGAGCCTCGCCATTTCCAAAAGTAATGACAAGATCAGACCCTTCTTGCGTCATTGACTGAACATCACTCATTTCAAATCCAAACTGGTATTCTTGCCCTGCCTGAACTGTAAGCTCTTGAGACCCTTGTGTTGGCATGTCGATTGAAACAACGCCAAGGTCGCCTGCCCCACTGTCACCTGCTGCCGGAGCCACCGCAGCAAATAGATCAGCATCAGCAATAACGCCGTCAGTAGACGCAAGCTGTGTGTAGAGGTTTTCAGGATTGATAACCGTGTTGTCAGAAAGTTGAATAACAGTCTCTCGCCCTGAAGATGTTGATGATGCATCCGCCACTTCTTTAAAGTTAGGTACGACAACACTTGACCCGTTGATCAAGTCCATTGTCAATGAGCCGTCATCCATTAAACGCGGCGCGCCTACCATCGATGCCATTTCAAAACTGAAGCTATTCACCTCTCCAACATTTAAATTGATGACTTGCGTTGTTCCCGCTTCTGGTAGTTCTACTGTACATACGTCTTTTGGCATTTGTTTGGCTCCTCCAAAGTGTGACATTAATTGTCTAGTTATTTATAGTTCGTTTCCTCAGAAATAAAACTTACATACATAATGCAAGGATAGTTCTAACAAATTACTAACGAATTAGCACGGAAATCTACACGAGATCAGGCAATATGTCAATAATTATGTCAAAAGACAGCTCAACTTGTATATATATCAGGCAGTTAAACCATTATTTGTGAGTTTTTTCAAGTATTAAATATAGCTCAAAAAGTGAATTTAAAGGGCAATAACAATAAAAAAAGAGCGTTTAGCGCTCTAAAATAAATAATATATTGATCTTGTCTCTTCCCATCAAAATTTAGAATGTTATACTGCGCTAATAAATACGCCCCCGCTTTAAGATATCCTTTATAAAACTTATATAAAATAATAATCATATGAGCCTGCAATTTGAAAAACTTCGCGTCCTCGTTGTAGAAGACACCATACCGATGAGAAAGCTAATACATGCTGTTCTTGGCGTGTTGGGCGTGAAAAAAATTATTCAGGCAGGTGATGGCGAATCCGCCTATGAAAAATTTAAAGCCTCACCAGTAGATATTGTTATCACAGATTGGCTGATGGACCCTATGGACGGCATTGAGCTGACCAAAAAAATTCGTAATGATAAAGATTCCCCCAATCGTTTCGTTCCCATTATTATGATCACAGGCTACAGCGCGGTGAAAAGGGTAGAAGACGCACGTGATGCGGGCGTAACAGAATTTCTCATTAAACCCTTCACAGCCCATGACATAGGAAAGCGCATTGCCTACACGATCAATAGGCCAAGAGATTTTATTGAGTGCAAAGGCTTTTTCGGACCAGACAGACGACGCATAGAGCTACCCGACTATGATGGCCCCAAAAGACGAAAAGACGACAAATAAGGAAAGCAACAGGAGCACAACATGAACGAAGAGACAAATACGCCAAAAGTTCATAAAGCAAACTACGACCTTCAAAAAAAGGTTGGAAAAGGAAATATTAACGCTGACGCCTTAGACAAGGCCCAAATTGCTATGGAAAAATCATCAGAGGATTTTGAGCCTCTGGCCATGGGATTTTTAAACCGTTTGAAAATTGGTATTGAGGCCGCGCAAAAAGGCCAAGGCACGAACGACGAACTCATCCAAGGCATGACAAGCCCTGTCATGGAATTAAAAGCCAATGCCAAGATGTTTAAATATGACCTCGTGTCATCTCTTGCCAATATCATGCTTGGCTTTTTAGAGACCATTAACAGACTTGATAAAGATGCCGTTGATATCGTGGCTGCTCACCACCAAACACTAAACCTGATCGTCATAAAGAAAATGAAAGGCGATGGGGGCGAGCATGGAAAACTTTTACAAAGTGAGCTTCGTGACGCCGTACACAGATACTTTGCACGACGCCAGAAATAATAAATACCAGAAGTAACCTATATTTTAGCGTCTACGACAGGCTAGAAAGAAAGCCGCACGGCTTTCTTTACAAGCTCGATGTCATTGATTTGCTTTAAGGTGCTATCAGACACTGCTCCATCAAGAGACACAAGCGCAACAGCATGATCACCACCAGCCACGCGCCCTAATCTAAAGTCAGAAATATTCTGTCCTTGCTCACCAAGTAGCGTACCTAAGCGCCCAATAAAGCCCGGCTTATCATCATTTTGAATATACAGCATATTGGCTGTCAACGCCGCCTCAACAGGCATACCCTCAACATTTACAATACGTGGTTCTTTCCCAGTAAACAGCGTGCCTGCGACATTACGTTTTCCGCGCTCACCCGTGACAGTAACATTGACCAAAGAACGGTGGTCTTCTGATGATCCGCTGTAACTTTTCTTAAGATCAATGCCACGCGCCTGCGCCACTTGCATGGCATTCACCATGTTAACATTGCTGAGCTGCGCGCTAAGCAAATGAGCCATGATTGTCGCTGTAATCGGATCAGTATTCACCTCAGTTATTGTGCCAGAATACTCGATTTCAACTGACGAAATCGCACTATCTTGAATCTGGCCCAGCAAATCACCAATTTGCGCACCCAATGCCACATAAGGCTTGAGCTTAGGCGCATCCTCTGCAGAAATAGAGGGCATATTCAACGCATTCGTGACCGCACCATTTACTAAGTAATCAGATATTTGCTCAGCCACTTGCAAGGCCACATTCACCTGCGCCTCAGTAGTTGACGCCCCTAAATGCGGCGTACAAACAACATTTTCATGACCAAATAAAACGTTATCCTTGGCAGGCTCAACCTCAAACACATCAAGAGCCGCACCCGCGACCTTGCCGCTATCTAGCGCGTCTTTCAAATCTGCCTCAACGATAATTCCGCCACGCGCGCAATTGATAATTCTAACGCCATCTTTCATTTTAGATAACGTATCCTTATTGATCAGCCCAGACGTTTTATCGTTTTTAGGAACATGGATTGTGATAAAATCAGCACGCGCAAAAAGCGTATCCAAATCAACTTTTTCAACTCCCATTTTTGCCGCGCGCTCGTCTGTCAGAAATGGATCATACGCCACAACCTTCATTTTCAAACCCAAGGCACGATCAGCAACAATTCCACCAATATTACCACACCCAATCACACCGAGCGTTTTACTGTAAAGCTCTGTGCCCATAAAACGTTTCTTTTCCCACTTACCTGCGTGAGTGCTTTCATTGGCTTGAGGAATTTGTCTGGCGAGTGCAAACATCATGGCGATTGCATGTTCTGCTGTCGTAATCGAATTTCCAAACGGCGTGTTCATAACACAAATGCCTGCCTCTGTCGCAGCCGGTATATCAACATTATCAACACCAATGCCCGCACGCCCTACAACTTTCAGATTTTTGGCTTTTGCAATCATCTCTGATGTCACAACTGTAGATGAACGAATGGCTAAACCATCGTATTGATCAATGATTTCAAGCTGCTCTTCTACGCTTAAACCTGGTTTGAAGTCGACATCGACTCCGTTATCTTCGAATATTTTAACAGCAAGGGGATCTAACTTATCGCTGATGAGAACTTTTGGCATGATGCAAACTCCTATTTTTGTCTTGTTTAGGTAACAGACTTTTGACCTTAGACTGTTTACCCATAGGTTCAAGACAAAAACAAACCCTTAAGACATTCCGTCCCAAGGGTTTATCAACATTCGGCCTTTAAAAGATTTAAGGTAGCTAGGCCGCTTCTGATATAGCATCTGTAAAGGGTTCAACACCTTCAATTTTAAGCGTTGATTGAACGGATGAGCGCTGCTCCATACGCTCCATAAACGCATAAAGATTTGGGTAGTCCGCTTTTACATCAATGCCTGCCGCTGGTGTCCAGCGCGTAACATTGTAAAGATAGGCATCAGCCATAGTAAAGCTCGTGCCCATCATATAATCCTGTCCAGCTAAGCGCTTATTGACCAAATCAAATTTCTTACGCAGCAATTCACGCGCAACTGGCTTTGTCTCTTCTGGGTAGCCATAGGCTTCAAAAAATGGCGGAAACCCTTTATGAAGCTCAGACGTTATAAAGTTAAGCACTTCCTGAAAACGGTAGCGATCCATCGTACCATTTGTTGGTGCCAGCTTTTTTTCAGGAACCAGATCGGCAATATATTGCAAAATGGCAGGGCCTTCTGTCAGGATCACTCCCTCTTCAATTTCTAAAACAGGAATAGACCCCTTTGGATTGACCTCATAGAAATCACGGCCGTCTTCTGTCTTTTTATTTTTTAAATCAACAGCCACAACTGAGAATTGTACATCGGCTTCGTGAAGCGCGATGTTTGGGCTAATAGCGCAAGCGCCGGCAGAATAATAGAGTTTCATTTCCTGATCCTTCCTCTTTCAAATGAACATTGTCATGAAGAAAGGAGGATAGAGCAAATATATCAGATATCAATATTAAGAAGATTTAACAGCGGCGCTTATACAATAATAGTCCCTGACGAATATGCTGCATCAAGATCAATATCATTGTGCCCTTCAAGCGTTGCAATGGATTGGAAGTTCGCCCCGCCGGCAGCACCATTGGCATCCACTTGAACAAGCGTATCGGCCCCTGAATTCACAAATTGTACAAAGTCACTTATGTCGCTTGAGCCTTGTGTAAACCGTGATAGCAAATCAGAAATATCAAGGCTGTCACCCTCTAGGGTTGAATAATCACGTATGACGTCAAGATCGTTAAACGCACTATCGGCCTCAAATACGAAAAGATCTCGGCCTACACCAGCATATAATACATCAAGGCCGTCGCCCCCATAGAGCGTATCATCAAATGGATCTGTATAAGTAAAGTTTCCATTAAGGAGTGACACATGTTCATTAAGTGTCGCAGCATCCAAAGCCGTGTTGTAAATTGCTAAGTCTGAAATGCGCCCATCAAAATGATATCCCGTTGTACCATCTGCTCCATCATGATAGTAGGCCCCACCATCAGAAAATCCTATACCAATATCACCACCATGCCCATTTAGTGGACCATCAATCGCACCCGTTCCAACCAATGCACCATCTAAGTAGCCTCTAATCTCACCAACCGTTGCATCAAGAACAAAAGCCGCATGATATGTTGTGCCCGCATCAATAGGCGTGTTAATTGTAAATGGCCCCCATATGGCACCATTCCCGTCACGCGCATTGAAATACAAATCACCATCTTCAATATAAATTGCAATGGCGTTCACAGTGCCGCCTTCTTCGTATATCACTTGGCGACCAGATGTTGTGTCCGCATTAAAGACAACTTCAATTGTTCTCATACTGACGGCATCTAGGTTGATCTGATCGTTATCCGCCACTTCAATTCTATCATTCACACCATCAAAGCGCATAGAATTGTCATCATTTGCATACAGCCCGCCTGCTTGATGACCAACACCATTTCTCAACACGCCATCAGCCGCAGAGCCCAATGTTCCGATATTATCAGCGCGTGACCCACTAACATCATCAAAACGCCAATATGCAACAGGTGAGCCGGCTAAAATGCTGGACGCGATACTGGCAATTTCAGACCCGCCAGAGGCTAAAACCTGCTGACCGTCGGCATAAATCACATCGTTGCCTGCACCCCCAACAAGAAGGTTACTTCCAATCCCACCAAAGATCAGGTCATTCCCCTCGCCACCGTCGGCACTGTCATTGCCGGCAGACACATATAGTTCGTCATCGCCATCCCCACCAAACATTTGGTCGTCGCCATCTTCATAGGCACTTGTACTGCCGCCTTTTTGCATTGTGGCAATACGATCTTCTAATGTCGCAACATCCAGCGCTTTGTTGTGAATTGCAACATCTGAGATCTTGCCGTCAAAGTAGTATCCGTTGCCGCTCACTGCACCATCATGGAAATAAGTCGCATTATCAACGCCCCCAATTCCAATTTGACCACTGTGAGAGCTCAATGTCGTAAGCGCCGATCCTGTCCCAACAAGAGCACCGTTAACATAGCCATTCACATAACCAGCCGCTGTATCCATCACAAGTGCCGCATGGTATGTGGTTCCTGCATCAATATTTGTACTGATATCAAAAGGCCCCCATTGTGTTCCGCTTCCATCGCGAACATTGAAATAGAGCTGACCTTCATCAATGTAGATGACCATGGCATTCGTTCCGCCACCTTCTTCAAACAATACTTGGCGCCCTGCAGTTGTGTCTGCTCTAAATACAAGCTCGATTGTGCGCTCTGTAACATCGGATAAGTTTATAAGCGAGCTATTGGGAACAGAGATATAGTCATTCACGCCATCAAAATCGGCCGACGTAAATCCGCCACTAAACAAAGTTGCATTCCCAAGCGACACACCACCAATATATTCGCTATCAAGGCCTCCACCTGTTCCATCATTGAATGCTCTTGTGCCTGAAAGTTCATCTAATTTAAAATACGCAACAGGCGCATCACTTAAAATTTTTGACTGATATGTTTCCGTATCAAGCAACACTTCATTATAGGCATGAATTATATCGTTTCCGTTTCCTCCATATAAAAAGTCTCCACCATCACCACCATACAAAAAGTCGTTATCATCACCACCATATAGCGTGTCAACGCCGCTGCGGCCTTCTAATATATCAACGCCCTCGTCTCCATAAAGCGTGTCATTCCCGTTATGACCTATAAGACGGTCGCTGCCCTCACCGCCATAAAGCGTGTCATTTCCTTCATCACCAACCAGCTGATCGCTTCCAGCATCACCGTAGAGGATATCGTCACCATCATCGCCTGCGATAATATCATTTCCATTACCGCCATGAATTTCATCATCGCCATCCCATCCGTGAATATTATCTTGGTCATCGCCCGCCTCGATATAGTCGTTATCCGACCCGCCAACGATTTTATCGTTACCAGCCCCGCCAAATAATCGGTTTTGACCTACGCCGCCAGCGATATAATCCGCGCCATTACCGCCATGAATTTCATCATCGCCATCGCCGCCATACAGCCAATCATTGTCATCCCCACCATCAATTGTATCATCGCCGGCTTCACCGTATAGACGATCAACGCCCAATCCGCCAATTAGCGTATCATTACCATCTCCACCGTACACGACGTCATTGCCAGCGCCACCATCAATAACATCAGCGCCTAGCCCCGCAATAATGCGGTCATTACCGTTTCCGCCGTATATAGTGTCATCACCGGCATCACCATGCAAAAAGTCATCGTCATCGCCGCCGTCAATTGTATCATCGCCTGCACCGCCATAAATGCGGTCAACGCCTTCGTTACCATTTAAAATATCATGACCATCGTTGCCATTAATCCGATCATCACCTTGTCCGCCACTGATTGTGTCGTCTCCTGCACCACCAAATAGAGTGTCATCGCCATCAAGACCCTCAATAGTGTCGCCAAGATCAGTCGCAGATATTCTGTCTTCAGCGGTCGTGCCTGTAATAACAGGAGGCGCCACGCCTAAATCTCCAGAGGCATCATATTCACTCGACTCGCCTTTTTCCAAGACGATGCCATTAGCAGAGGTCTGCGCGCCGTTTGCCGTTGTAAAACCTTCAGCATCAACTGGCACACCATCAAACGCAATGTTTGTAATCGACACACTGCGCGCAGCCTCGTCACCTTTGGAAAGGAATGTAAAACGAAGGCTGGCTAAGTCATATAAATCAGTATCAATAACAACTGATTTCGCCTCTAGATCACTTTTTGCATAAAAATTTGTGAGCTTGACGCCACCAAAATGCAACGCAAGCTTTGGAACGTCTGTTCCAAATACCCCGATAACATCAAATGTAAGTGTGACTAAAGCCATATTATTTTCTTCTACCTTCTATTTTTGGCATACAAAAGTACGACAACAAATATAGGATACATTAGAAACACTAACGAAACATTTAAATTTATATCAAATTTTATTTAAAATTTATTTCAAACGAAATAATTTGCATTTATTATTTATTTCAAACACTTAAAAAATTAAAACACAGAAAAAACTTAGAAACAATTCAGAAACATTTGTCATAACAGCTGAGTATTTTTGACTACACATGCTCAAAAGTTAAAAAATATCTAAGATAAGGGGAAGAATGGAGCGAGTGACGGGAATCGAACCCGCATATACAGCTTGGAAGGCTGTCGTTCTACCATTGAACTACACTCGCGAAAAATGTAAGAGCAAGAAACACCATCTTAAAATGAAAGTCAATTGCTTCTTTTACGTTTTTTACAAAAGATTCATAGACCTTAATCACATTTTACGGCTATTTCTTTGACGCATTGACCTTTTTCTTGCTTGCTGTTTTTTTCTGGGTCAATTTTTTAGGCTCTACATCATATTCAAAATACAACTCACCCTTTTTAAACCCAACAAAGACACCGCCGCCCTGCTTTTCAAGTTTGCCAAACAGCAGCTCGTTTGCCAGTTCCTTCTTGATCTTTTCTTGAATGATACGTGCCAAAGGACGCGCCCCCATCGCGGGATCATACCCTTCTTCAGCCAAATGCGCACGCGCATCATCTGACAATGTAATGGTCACGTTCTTTTCAGAAAGCTGGGCTTCTAATTGCATCACAAATTTATCAACCACCTTGGCAACTGTTTCATGGCTCAACGGAGAAAACGGTACAATGGCATCGAGCCTATTTCTAAATTCAGGCGAAAACGTACGATTAATATCATCCATATGATTATGCGCTTGTTGCTCACCACTAAACCCTATTGGACTTTTTGCAAACCCTTGCGCACCCGCATTTGTTGTCATGATCAAAATTACATTACGAAAATCAACTGTTTTGCCGTTATTGTCTGTCAACTTACCGTAATCCATCACTTGTAAAAGTATGTTGTAGATATCCGGATGGCCTTTTTCGATCTCGTCTAACAATAAAACGCAATGCGGCTTCTGATCAACCTTGTCCGTTAACAATCCGCCCTGATCAAACCCGACATATCCTGGCGGCGTACCGATTAAACGCGCTACAGAATGCCTTTCCATGTACTCAGACATGTCAAAACGCACCAAATCAACGCCAAGTGTGCTTGCCAATTGCTTACACACTTCTGTTTTCCCAACCCCTGTAGGCCCAGAAAACAGATACGACCCGATAGGCTTTTCAGGATCACGCAGTCCAGCGCGCGCCATTTTAATCGAGTCTGACAACACTTCTATGGCCTTATCCTGATCAAAGACGAGTGTTTTAAGGTCACGCGTAAGGCTAGCAAGCACTTCTTTATCGTCCTTTGAAACAGTTTTAGACGGCATACGCGCAATCACAGCCACGACATTTTCAATATCTTCTTGAGAGATCACTTTTTTACGTTTCTCAACCGGCACCAACATTTGCGCAGCCCCAACCTCGTCAATAATGTCTATCGCCTTATCAGGCAATTTCCGGTCACCAATGTAGCGATCTGACAATTCAACAGCAGCGCGCAGCGCATCATGCGTGTACTCAATTTTATGATGCTTTTCAAAATACGGCTGCAAGCCTTGTAAGATTTTGATTGTATCTTCAACACTTGGCTCTTCGACATCAATTTTTTGAAAACGACGCACCAACGCACTGTCCTTTTCAAAATAATTTCGATATTCTTTATATGTTGTTGATCCAATGCATCGAATTTCACCATTAGCAAGCGCAGGTTTGAGCAAATTTGACGCATCCATCGCGCCACCACTCGTCGCACCGGCACCGATGATTGTGTGAATCTCATCTATAAACAAAATTGAGTTATCAATAGATTGAACTTCTTTGATTACGGCTTTTAAACGCTCCTCAAAATCACCACGATAGCGCGCCCCTGCAAGTAACGCCCCCATATCTAGTGAGAAAATCTGTGCTTCAAGCAAAACCTCAGGCACATCCTTATCGACAATTTTCTTCGCTAACCCTTCGGCGATCGCCGTTTTACCAACGCCCGGATCCCCCACATATAATGGATTGTTTTTAGAGCGACGGCACAAAATCTGAATGGTGCGGTCAACTTCTTGCTCGCGCCCGATCAATGGATCAACGCGTCCATCTTTTGCCTTTGCATTTAAATCGACACAATAGGCCGCCAACGCACTGCCTGATGCGCCCTCTTCTCCAGCTTGACCGTCAAACCCGTCTTCATCAGAAATATTGGGTATCATGGCGCCGCCCTCGCCAGCACCGCCTGAAACCTTGGCGATACCGTGTGAAATATAATTCACAGCATCAAAGCGCGACATATCTTGCTCTTGCAAGAAAAACACAGCGTGCGACTCACGCTCGGAAAATAATGCGACAAGCACATTTGCCCCTGTCACTTCTTCACGCCCTGCTGATTGCACATGAATGGCAGACCGCTGCAACACACGCTGGAATGCAGTTGTGGGCTTGGCCTCCTCAACCTCTTCATTAATCAAATAAACAAGCTCTGTGTCCAAGTATGTTGCCAAACGATTGCGCAACGTATCTATTGAAACACCACAAGAGCGCAGCACAGCCATTGCGTCTTGATCCTCTGTCAATGACAACAGCAAATGTTCCAAAGTTGCAAATTCATGTTTGCGGTCGGTGGCCAGTAAAAGCGCGCGGTGAAGAGATTGTTCTAGATTTTTTGAGAGCATGGGGCTTACTCCTTTTCCATGACACATTGTAGAGGTTGTTCATTGGCACGCGCAAAATCCATCACTTGCGCCACCTTGGTTTCAGCAACCTCATAGGTGAAGATACCACAGATACCTACGCCACGTCGATGCACATGCATCATTATGTCTGTCGCCTCTTGCTTATTTTTGTGAAAAAACTTTTCCAGAATATGAATGACAAACTCCATGGGCGTATAATCATCGTTCAAAAGTAAAACCTTATACAGATCTGGCTTTTTTGTTTTTGGCTTCGTTTTTAAAAGAATGTGATCTTCAGCGTCAGGAAACCCGCCGTCAAAATCTCCGTCGTTGTCATCGGCCGAGTTTATAAGGGGGCGGGATATAATATCTATTTCAAAATCGTTCATACGCTGAATATAGAACAGACATCCCCAAAATTTAAGAGACAATTAAAAAAATAATAAGAATATTTTTTCGAATATAACAGCCAATACTCATCGCCCTAGACACTGCAATATAATCACGATACACTAGAATATGCGCCACTTAAATGTGGCATTCTTCTTCTGTTCTGTTGTTAACACTCATTTTTGATATTGGTGATATGGCTTTTAAAACTATAAATTCGGTACTTGTTTCAGCATTTTCTCTAGCACTGATTGCAATGACTTGCTTGTTAGGAACAACATCTACCGCGCACGCAAACAAGAAATATGCATCAATTGTGATGGACGCAGATACTGGCGTGATATTGTCTCAAAGTAATGCGGATAAGAAACTTCATCCCGCATCTCTTACAAAAATTATGACACTTGTTATGGTCTTCGACGCACTGGAAGGCGGTAAAATCGATTTAAACGATCGCATTACAATTTCAAGAAAAGCAGCATCGATGGTCCCTAGTAAATTAGGCCTGCCTGCTGGATCGTCTATTCGCGTTAAAGACGCCATTTACGCCCTTGTTACAAAATCTGCCAACGATATTGCCGTGGCCGTTGCCGAACATATCGGCGGCTCAGAGCGTAATTTTGCGCGCCTCATGACAGCCAAGGCTCGCGCCATTGGTATGAATAGCACAACATTTGTTAACGCATCGGGTCTTCATGATCGTCGTCAAATTTCAACGGCACGTGATATGGCAAAATTAGGGCGTTACTCTGTGTATCGCTACCCACGTCAGTATAAATATTTTTCAACCGCGCGCTTTAAATATCGTGGGAAAACATACAAAAACCATAACAAACTTTTAGGTCACTATAACGGTGTTGACGGAATTAAGACAGGTTATATCAACGCGTCAGGGTTTAACCTTGTTGCCTCTGCCGAGCGGAACGGGCGTCGTATTATTGGGGTTGTATTTGGCGGACGTTCATCAAAGACACGAAACGACCATATGGTGACTTTATTGGATCGTGGGTTTGCCCGTGTTGGCGATATTCAAATCGCACACAAATCGGTACCAAAACCCGGTATAAAACCAGCACCATACGGTGAAACAACACTTGCCTCTGCCAAGGGCGCGTCAATGAAGCATCTCAAATTTGACCCTAAAACATTTGAGCAAGGGGATATAGACCTACAAACAAGCCAACGCTTTGACACAGGCTTTATGGCCCTTAATGCACACAAACAATTCGTCGACAAACGCTACAATGTCACGCCAACTGGCCTAAAACCTACGGTCAAATCATTGGGCACTGTTACGAAAAAGAAAGATTTCAACAGCCAAAACCCCCTTCCGACATCCAACAAAGTCAAAAATGTTTGGGGTGTACAAATCGGCGCATTTAACAGTCGTATTGCCACAGAAACTGCTGTGAAAACAGCCAAAAGACTGCTTCCTGATGATCTTAGATATGCGCGTAACACAATTTCACCTTTGGTTGGCGCCGGCCGCCAATATATTTATCGTGCGCGCCTGACAGGCTACACAAAAACAGACGCACAAAAGGTTTGCACTTACTTCCAAGACTGCATGATTTTGTCGCCGACTGCGCAGTAAAAAAGGGTGCGGAGCATGAATCAGTATAGTCAGCAACAATCTGGAAGTATGATTTTTGTCATCCTCATCGCAGTCGCCATGCTTGCGGCTCTCACGTATACTGTCATGAACAACAACAGCCAAAGTGGTGACATCACCGACGAGAAGCTGATTGTTTATTCTACAGAAATAGAACAATATGGTTCCGAGCTTACGCAAGCTGTACAAATTATTTTAGATAATGGAATGAGCGAATCTGACATAAGCTTTGCACACGCCAACGCGCCGTCTAGTTATGGAGACGAAACCAGCATACCAACAACATATCAGATATTCAGCGTTGATGGCGGGCAAGCAGGCTACAGAACACCTAATGCAGATATATCCTCTGCCGATCACTGGGAGTTTTATGGCGAAAGTGCCATGCCCTATGTTGGCTCGGAACGCGCCGACCTTATCGCCGTTCTTCCAAATGTCACTCAGGCCTTTTGCGATGTCTTTAACAAACGCCAAGACTTGGAAAACTCAGGCACCTATCCAACAGATACGGGCACGTGTTTTAAAGCCAATAATTCCGAGCGTTTTGATGGTGATTTCAACGATACACCCAACACGCTATCTTTGACCAACTTCCCAGACACACCAACGTTTCAAGCTTGCGTGCAGTGTGGCTCTGAATATCATATCTATTCGGTGATATATTCACGCTAATTTTACACGCATATTCTACCGACTATATTGCGGATTCACCTTGCGAAACGCCCTGTCTTCTCTTATAAGAACCTATGAACAGAAGAATAGCGATTGCAAGTGATCACGGTGGCGTTGAGCTCAAGGCTTTTTTAAAACAGCAAACCTATGCTCAACCTATTGAATGGATTGACCTTGGAACAGATTCAAAAGAGTCTGTCGATTATCCTGATTATGGCTTTAAGCTCGCCGAGTATGTCGCAAGCCAACAAGCCGAGCTGGGTATCGCAATTTGTGGCAGTGGCATTGGTATAAGTATCGCGTGCAACCGTCATGAAGACATTCGCGCGGCTGTTTGTACGAACTCAACGATGGCACGCCTGACACGCATCGACAATAACGCCAATATATTGTGCCTTGGTGCGCGTATCGTAGGAGAGATTTTGGCAAAAGACATCGTCGATGCCTTCCTTGACACACCATTTGAACAAGGCGGCAGACACGAGCGACGCGTTAATAAATTAAAGCGCACTACATAGAGTTTAGAGTAAAAAAACCTAGAGGAGTTAGACATGGGTGAAGCAATGAAAAGTACAATTGGCAATCAATTTTTTGAAGCAGACCTCTCGACTATCGATCCTGAGGTGAGCAAAGCCATACAAGGCGAATTTAAACGCCAACAAGATCAAATCGAGCTGATCGCCTCTGAAAACATCACATCGCGCGCTGTTCTTCAGGCACAAGGCTCAATCATGACTAACAAATATGCCGAAGGCTACCCTGGTAAACGTTACTACCAAGGTTGTGAATTTGTTGACACAACAGAAACACTCGCCATTGAGCGCGCCAAAGAACTTTTTGGCTGCGAATTTGCCAATGTTCAACCCAACTCAGGCTCTCAGGCCAACCAAGGTGTGTTCATGGCACTCCTACAGCCGCATGACACAATTTTGGGTATGTCATTGGCCGCTGGTGGTCACTTAACACATGGTGCTGCACCTAACCAGTCTGGAAAATGGCTCAACGCTATTCAATATGGCGTGCGCGAAGAAGACGGCTTAATCGATTATGACGAGGTTGAAGCCCTTGCCGTTGAACATAAACCAAAAATGATTATTGCCGGTGCATCCGCCTATCCGCGCGTTTTAGACTGGAAACGTTTCCGTGAAATTGCAGACAAAGTTGGCGCGATCCTGTTTATTGATATGGCCCACTACGCAGGGTTAATTGCCGGTGGATCATACCCATCACCCTTCCCATATGCAGATGTGGCAACAACAACAACCCACAAAACATTACGCGGCCCTCGCGGTGGTATGATTTTGACCAACGATGCAACAATTGCAAAAAAAGTAAACTCTGCAATTTTCCCAGGCATCCAAGGCGGCCCTCTTGAGCACGTCATCGCTGGTAAAGCTGTGGCTTTCAAAGAAGCCCTCAAGCCCGAGTTTAAATCATACGCCCAAGACATCGTCACAAATGCTCGTATACTTGCCGACAAACTTATCGAAGGCGGCCTTGATATCGTATCAGGCGGAACAGATTCTCATATTGTCCTTGTTGATCTGCGCCCCAAAGGCCTAACAGGTAAGGTGGTTGATCTGGCACTTGAACATGCGGGCATCACATGTAACAAAAACTCTGTGCCTTTTGACCCAGAAAGCCCGTTTGTCACATCAGGTATTCGTCTTGGAACACCTGCTGGAACAACACGTGGATTTGGTGCTGCCGAGTGGCGTGAAATCGCAGATCTTATTCTTGAAGTGGTTGATGGCGTGAAAGCCAATGGTGCCGAGAATAACGGCGATGTAGAAGCCAGCGTAAAAGCAAAAGTCAAAGCGCTGTGTGATCGCTTCCCGATATACTCTCAGGCTATTGCGTAATTTTTAAGTTAAGACAGCACAAGGAAAATAAGAATGAAGTGTCCCTTTTGCGGAAATGACGAAAGTCAAGTCAAGGACTCGCGCCCAACAGAAGACAATTCTTCAATACGTCGTAGACGCGCGTGTCCCTCTTGTGGGGCGCGCTTTACAACATTTGAACGCGTTCAATTGCGCGATCTCATTGTTGTGAAGGCGGGCGACAAAAAAGAAGTGTTTGATCGCGAAAAAATTCGCAAATCAATGAATATCGCACTTCGTAAACGCCCCGTTGAAGAGGAAAAAATCGAGCGCGCCGCAAATGGCGTCGTTCGCCAACTTGAATCATTAGGGGATGCCGAAATCCCATCACGCACAATTGGTGATTATGTTATGAAAGCGTTGGCCAACTTAGATACAGTCGCCTACATTCGCTACGCCTCTGTATACAAAGACTTTAGAAATCCAAATGACTTTAACGAATTTTTGGACGAGGCCAAGTCAATTACAAATATAGAAGAACAAAAGGCAAGCTAGACCATGTTTTCAGGAATAATTACAGATATTGGAACGATTAAAACCTTTGACCGTAAAGGCGACGATATTACGTTGACTGTTAAAAATAACCTGCCGCTCTCTGCTTGTGGGCTGGGCGCATCAATTGCCCACTCAGGTGTATGCTTAACTGTCATTGAAAGCCAAACAGGCTTATTTAAAGTTGAGGTGTCTGGCGAGACAGTGGCTAAAACAAATCTTGGTTCATGGAATGTTGGCACACGCATCAATCTTGAATCTTCATTAAAGATCGGCGATGAGCTGTCAGGGCACTTGGTCTTTGGCCATGTCGATACATTGGTTGAAGTAACAAGCATCGAGCCAGATGGTGAATCATGGCGACTACAATTCCGTATTCCTGAAGAATATAAAAAATATATTGCATCAAAGGGGTCTGTTACGCTAGACGGTATATCCCTGACAGTAAATGAAGTTGAAAACGATATATTCGGTGTATGCATTATTCCCCATACATGGACACACACAACGCTTTCAGACCGTAAAGTAGGCGATAAAATTAATATGGAAGTCGATATGTTGGCACGCTACGTTGCTCGCATGTTGAATTTAGAAGGAAAATAGTACCCGCATGTCTGAGACAACAAATCAAATTATAGAAAAAGCAGAAGCCCAAAAATCTGCAAAAAAAACCAATATTGCCAAAAACACATCAGCACGTCTGCATGCCGTTCAAGCGATTTACCAAATGCACCGCGGCGGTCATTCTGCGCAAGACGTCATCGAAGAGTTTAAAGAGCACCGTTTTGGCGTCGAAGTTGATGGCGAAAAATATATTTATCCCGATGTAACACTCTTTACACGTATCGTCGAAGGCACAGCAACCCGTAAAAATGATCTACTTGAAATCATCAAGGAGAACCTTAAAAAAGGCGATACCGTTCGTAATGTTGAAGACCTCCTCAAAGCCATTCTTTTGTGCGCAACACTAGAACTGCTTGATCATACCGAAATTGACGCGCCGATCATCATCAATGACTATATTGAGGTGACAAACGCCTATTATGGCGATTCTGAAAAGGCCCTCATTAACGCAACACTTGATAAATTCAACAAAACAATTCGTTAAAACCGTACCTACCACCGTATTTGAAGCATTGCGCCTTTACGCTCTATTAACTTCTTTTGCCTATACTAAAGGGATTAAGGGTTCAAAAGGCTAAATAAAAAAGCAGGTTAGGTAAAAATTATAATGAAGAAAATGGGTATGTGGATCTTTGTCATGGCGCTAACAATTAGTGCTGGCATGGGAACATATTTGTATTTTGGGACATCAGAAGCAGAAGCGTCCCTTGATCCAAAAGTTGAAATAGATCACTCAAATAAAATCGAAAAAGCAAAAGAAACGGATTCTGACTTTGTCGAGTTAGAACCCCTTATGCTGCCCATAGTCGATAAATACGGCGTCTCGCAAGTAATAAGCTTGGTGGTTGCCCTTGAAATCGAACATAAAGAATACACAGAGATCGTGACGAAACTGGCGCCTAAACTTAAAGACGCCTACATTCAAGACATGTATGGGACATTAAGCCGTCAGGCAGCATTAGATGCAGGCGTTGTTCAGGTGAGCCTGATTAAAACACGACTTAACAAGGTTACAGAAGACGTCCTTGGAAAAAATATTGTAAACGATGTTCTCCTACAAGTTGTACAGCAAAGACCGATATAAAGGTCAAACTTTATGACTGAATATCAGTTAGATATGATCCCTCACATCTAATCTGAAAACTGTAAAACAGACCTCATTCATTGAGGTCTTTTTTTTGATCTACAAAAAATCTTGTTGCCAAGTCATAAGATTTTATGTTTTCCTTAAGATAGTCGGTCCAATAAGGATCATAATTTTTAAAAACTATATTTGAAACCATATGAAATTTTTAAATACAACATGGCTAAAACTGCAAACGATTGTGAACAACATTCGTACGCTTAACCATGTGTGTTTGATGCAAAATTCATATGCGCTCGCGCCTGTTAAGACACCTGTCAAATCAGCAGCATCACATCCATCAATTATGATGCAACAGATGGCAACAGGGTCAAACCGCGGAAATGGCCTTAAAAAATATTAGACTGACAAAACACTAAAAAATGAAACTGTCGGTCAAACTTTAAAAACCGACAGTCAAAACGCCAAAACATTTTATATCCTTTTTCTGTCTCCCCCTAAAGTTTGATCGTTGTTTTAAAAAAACAAACGAGGAGACCAGCAATGCCAGAAATCGAAGATACACAAGAAGCCGATCCATTTTTTAAAATCAACACCAACCGTTTAACCATCGATGTTTTGGGAAACAAAGACCAAAGCCTGACATTCATCGCCAAAACAAAAGCTGATGACACATATGTCGGGCGTGTTGATGTCACCGTGAAAAAGGAGCCAATGGGACGTGTTGGTGAATTGTCGTACCAGCTAGAAGACGGCTATAGCGGGCAGCGTTTGACCACTGAAATACTACGCGCCACAATTGCCTATATTTACGCCGAACTTGGCTTGGTCAATTTATATGGCGTAGCGCCACAAACCAATATAGCCGCACAATATGTTTTGCAGCGTATTGGATTTGCCCTTAGCGATGCCATTGATGGAGCATTACGCTACGAAGCCACAAACCCACGGTTTCAGGCAATATAAATACAAAAACTAAAAATAATAAAGACGAGAAACCAAATGACCCGACATTATGATGACACCCCTATTTTAATCGATATACCCATGCCGATTGTAACGCCACGCCTTATCATTCGCCCTGCGCAGGCTGGTGATGGCCAGGCACTTTTTGACGCCAAAAAAGACAGCATGACAGAGCTAAAAAAATGGATGCTTTGGGCACAAGATGATGAGACAGTCGATAAATGCGAAATATTGGTCAGGCAACAATACGCTAAATATATAAAGCGTGAGGATATGTTGATGTTTGCCTTTGATCGCGCACGTGAAAACCATTTAATCGCAGGAACCGGTCTCCACCGTTTTGATTGGAAAACACGTGTTTTTGAAATCGGTTATTGGGTAAGAACCCCTGACACAGGCCAAGGCTATGCTCAAGAGCTTGCCAACGCCCTCACACGTTTTGCCTTCGACGCATTAGACGCGCATAAAGTGTTTATCAATCACGCGCACGAAAACCACAGAAGCCAAGCCGTCATACAAAAGTTAGGATACGAAAAAGAAGCCGTAAGCAAACAAGACCATCGCCTTCCAGATGGACGCATTGTTGACGAACATATATATGCGCGGTTTGATACGAAAGGTCTGCCACCCCTTGATGTAAAATGGGGTGTAGAGCCGTGATAGAAAAAACGTGAAAAATAAATGATTTTTCCTCTTGCAATTCCTAATAAATCCGCTAAAACAGTCATCACTCAAATATTGGGGCGCGGGTGTAGCTCAGGGGTAGAGCGCAACCTTGCCAAGGTTGAGGTCGAGGGTTCGAAACCCTTCACCCGCTCCAATTTTTTTTCTCATATCATTTCTAAATTTTGTTAACCGTGAATACATTTTCGCGGTTTTTTTCCATGCACATTGTTTGTGTGTCACGTCATAAAATTGACATAAGAAAAAATATCGTATAATGTTTCGGCAAAGATACGGAGCATACATGCATAATAAAATTGAAATAAAGCCAGCGTCCACCGCCCCTGCGGAAAGCGTCAATCAAGATAAAAACGCCGCAGGTAACAACAACAACAACAACAACAAAGACAAAAGCGCCTTTGATTTTAGCCAATCAAAACTACCCAGAAGCCTTTATGCCATTACGCTTGCCACCCAATATCTATCCGAATATGCCGTTGCGATGGTTTGCGATAAAAACAGCCCGCCTTTCGCACTTGGCGGCGCACCCATTCACGACAAAGACTTTTTCGGAGTGTACCTGACCTCTGAAGGAGTGTCGGAAGCAAACTTAAAATCTGCAAATGATGCGCTTATAAAACTAAAAAACGATCTCAGCCAAATTGAAAATCAGGGAAACCCCCTTTATCTCAATCTTTCCTCCAATAATCACTGCTTGAAACTTATAATTGCAAGCGACGGCCCCGCCGACATAATTAACACCTATACCGACTACGCCAAGGAACAGGGTTTTTACGAAGAAAAACCACCCCAAAGAGTGCAACTAGCCAGAGGCAAACAACTTGAAAATATTGAACCTCATCAATTAGAAGATGTGCCCTTCATGTGCTACACATCGAAGGATCACTGCTTTTCGCATTTTTTAAACGCCGTTGAAAACCCTGACTTAGGTGAGATTTTGCTTGATCTGACCGAAATCATTTATACCGAGCTAGACGGCAACGCCCCCATAAGCAACCCTATATTTGCGCTAAATTAGTTTACGGCATTTGCCTTTATTGAAAAGGCTTATCAGCCCTTAAAACCATTTTAGCTTTTTAAACACAAGCGTTTGCAACCCAACCAGCGCAATGAGTATTCCTGTGAAAATATAAAACGCCCATGGGTTGTCAGCGCCAGGTATACCACCGATATTGATCCCAAGCATTCCGGTCAAAAAGCCAAGTGGCAAGAAAATCGCGGCAATAACAGAGAGCACATACATGTTTTTGTTCATTTTATCCGCCAGCGCGTTTGAAAGCTCGTCCTTTACAATTTGTGCGCGCTCTCGAATGGCGTCCAAATCCTCCAGATACCTTACGATACGATCAAGTGATTCTTGCAAACGACGTTTATGCATTTGATCCAGCCACGGCTGCTCCGATGTGCGTAAAAACGCCATAACATCACGTTGCGGCGCAATATAGCGTCGAAAAACGATGGCTTGTTTACGAATGCTTGTGATTGTGGGGCGATCTTTTGTATCAGGCTCGTCCATAACGCGCTCTTCCACATCGTCAAGACGCTCGTCCAACTCGGAAAATACAGGCTCCATACGCTCAAACAAACGCGCCGATAGCATCGTTAAAAAATCACCCGAGTTTTTAGGCCCCTTGCCTGCTTTTAATCGCTCGCGAATGTCTTGAACCGCTTTTAATGGGCGGCGCTCAATTGTTATGATGCGGTGTTGGTCAATCCAAACACGCACAGAGATCATATCCTCAGGTGTGGCATTTTCGTTTAAATTGACACCACGCAGGATCAATAAAACCCCCTGCTCAAACTCGACAATACGCGGACGCGTTTCTTCTGCCAGCAACGCATCAATAATAATACTGTCTAAATACGAAACTTCCTCGTTCAACCATGTCCGCGACAACGCATGAGTCGCATCTAAATGCACCCATGCCAGCGCATCATCTTTAATTCTTTTTGAAATCTCGTCACCGGTCAGGACAACACCGCTGCCGTCCCCCATAATTTCAAACGCATCCATGACATGTTGTTTCGCGTCCATACGTCACTCCTCTTTCAACTCTTACAATCGCAAGACTATCATCGACCGTATGCGAAACAAAGCTGAAAGCCATGTAATTTTATTTATTGGAAAAAAGAGAAAAAAATGGTAGCGGAGGCAAGATTTGAACTGCGTAACTCTACTCTCGGCTAAAGCCTTGTTCCGAGCCACTTCGACATAATGGCTTCCTTCGTCAGCGGGTGCTTTATACCCCTAAATTGTACCAAATGCTGTCACACAAAACAAAGCCTTTCTAAGTTAATTTATAGACCAAAGGAGGGCGACGCCGTTACAGGGGGGGAGGAAAAACAAAGGGGTCTTTTGTATGTTAGATAAGAATCTTCCAAAATTTTTATGTATTTCACTTGTGGGCGGTGGATATCATATTGTGAGATAAGACTCTTACCCTAAAATTTGGTATACCTGAAAATACAACTAATAAAATAAAATCTAAGCTTATATGAGAAATTAGCCAGAGGAAAAAATGCCCATAGATATCAGTATTTTATGTCGACAATTGAGACCAGAAGAAACCGTAATTCTTATGGGGGCTGGGTCTTCTATTCCTTCAGGAGGGGTATCTGGCGTAGACCTAGGTAAAGCTGTAGCCGATAGGTTTGATATTGAATATGATAATAGTCTTTCTTTATCCGAGATAGCCACTATTGCTGAGAAACAACACTCAAGGTTAGAGCTTATTACTTTTGTAAGAAGTTTAATTAATAAGCTAAAGCCAACAGGTAGCCTGCTTAATATTCCCCTTTATTCTTGGAAGGGAGTTTATACGACAAATTATGATACCTTAATTGAACAGGCGTATAAGTATAAAAAGAAAGAGCTAATTGTTTATCGATCTAATTACGATTTCACACTTCAAGAGTCTTCTAATTCTACCAAATTATACAAGCTTCATGGTTGTACTACTCAAGATATAGCGGATAACCATCAATCGAGAATGATACTATCTGCCGAAGACTATGATTTGACAGATCAATATAGAGAACAGCTTTTTGACAATTTCAAATTACAAAGTTCATCTGGACACTTATTGATTATAGGTTATTCATTATCTGATCCTGATCTAAAAGCTATTGTTGACGAAGCGCTAAGGCGTAAAAGAGAGTCAGGGGGGCAAGGGAAGATATTTCTTCTACTGCATAAAAAAGATGACAATAGAGCTATAGTTTATGAAACGAGAGGTGTTCATGTTTGTTTTGGGGGCTTAGATCAATTCTTTAATGAGTTTGCAAAACAACTTCCTGACAATCAGTTAGTTTTTAGTATATCGGATAACCCTCTTGATAGAGCACCATCTTTGAGGCCGTGCACTATTGATGTTTCACATGCAATGGATTCTCAAGTTAAGAATGTGACTAGAATGTTTAATGGTTTTCCCGCAACATATGCAGATATAAAAGCAGGATTAACTTTCGAAAGAGACATTGCAAACCAAATTGAGGCACAATTTGCACAGGGAGAGATTCAAGTAGCATATGTTCTTGGCACAGCGGGGGTAGGAAAGACTACCTCAGCAAAGCAAATCCTCACACGCTTATCAGAGAGAGGCTTTTACTGTTGGCAGCATAATAGTGATTATCCACTATCAGCACATTCGTGGAAAGTTATTGCAGATGAGTTAAGAAAAAGAAAGGAGGAAGGGGTTCTTCTGATAGATGATTGCCACTCTGACATGCTTGAAGTAAACAAATTAATTGATAGTATTGTAGGACCAGACCCCTCTCCCTTAAAAATTTTACTTATATCTTCTAAACATGCTTGGAATCCTAGACAAAAATCTTTAGGAATATTTTCTTTTGGTAAAGAATTTACTATGAGTAAATTATCAAACAATGAAATTAACTCCCTGATAGAGCTATTAGACCACCAGAAAGATATAAGAGAGTTAGTCGAGAGTCGTTTTATGGGTTTCAATCGGGCACAGAGAATTAAGCGTCTTGAGGAAAGATGCGGTGCCGACATGTTTGTTTGTCTCAAAAATATTTTTGGATTTGAGGCGATTGATAACATTATTCTATGGGAGTATGCAGAACTAAATAAAGGCTACCAAGATATCTATAGAACCGTATCTGCTATGCAAGCGGCTGGAGTAAAAGTACATAGACAGCTTGTTATGAGAACACTCGGAGTACAGGCTCAAGCAATCCCATCTATCTTAGATAATTTGGTTGATATTATATCAGAATATCCAATTAATGAGAAAGAAGGCTTTTATGGATGGTGTGTTCGTCATGGTGTAATTGCCGAAATACTCACTAAATATAAGTATAATGATCCTGACGAAGCTTTTTCTCTGTTTAGTAAAATAATTGATAACCTTGTTTTAACCAATAATGTTGAGATTCGAACATTAAGAGAAATGTGTGACATGAAAAACGGCGTTGGCCGTATTTCTAACAGAAACAAACAAAATGAACTGTTTAGAAAGATGATCTCGCTAGCTCCTGGTGAGAGGGTTCCTAGGCATAGATTAATTTTTAATTTGATAAATGAAGAAGATTTCGAACAGGCGGAAACTGAAATTAGAATTTTTGAAAAAGAACTTAAGTTAGACGCCCCTGTTCAAAGATATAAGATCACATTACAACTAAGAAAAGCAGAACATACGAAGGGATTACTAATTGAGGATCGGTCAGCATTAATTCGAGAAGCCCAAAATATGGTAGAGACTGCTATTAACAAATATCCTGATGATAAAAATATGTATAGAAGCTATGGAGACATCGGCTTGGCCTTTTTGAGAATCACAGGAAAGTGGGATATATATGATAAAGCTATGACAGCTTTAAAACGCCTTGAAGATAGAGTTCCTGATCCTGATATAACTAGAGTAATTAGACGCTTTGAATCAATTTCTCACCGCTACACAGGATCCTCATCATTAATGGCAAATGAATAAGTGCAGATAAAAGATGTTTTATTGCTTGGTTCGTTTATACAGCTAGGCAATACAGAACTAGCAATGAACATGAAATAGGCATATTTTCCTTGACTTTTTGAATAAAGTAGTTTATACTTTGTTTTGTATTGTTCACTCAATGGCAATAAATAGCTTCTAAAAATTTAGAAGGAAAACCCCAATTGTGAAAGTCATATGACGCTGGGTTCTATTTATGTAGTGACTACACCCCCCATACATTTTGTACACATATCATGTAGTGAGATGGTTTAGCAATGTACCTGTGTGAAACTATAATCACACAAAATCTTTATAAAACCTCCCCTCCCTTCATAGACTTTGTGTATTCGATTCTAGTCATTCCTCGGATTTGGTACAGGTCTTTTCGAAATGTTATAATAGACATAATCGTTACTTCGGTAGTGAGAGTTTTGAGGATAGGAGGTACTCAATATTAAACAACAAGCATTAGAAAAAGGAATTTCAAAAATGCAAAACCACAAAAATATAAACAACGATAGTATTCAATATCTATCTGACAAAGATATCGCAGAGATGCTAAGCGTTTCTCCATCATGGGTAAGAAAACAACGTCACTTAAGAGGAAAGGGTGAAAGTCACTCACTTACAGTTGACCCTATTTATATAGGTAGTTCTCCTAGGTATATGGTCACTCAAATTCAAGAGTGGCTGAAAGAAATCTCCAAAACAAATTATTCAAACTAATAAAAAACCGCCCTGAAAAAGAGCGGAGAAAGATATTCAACATGATACATGATAACACAAACTATCCTTACGATTCAAACAGCACAGGTATAGTAAACGAAGCTACAATTGCACAGATTCAAAAAAATGAAGAAAAAGGAAAAGAAAACATAATAAACAAAGCAAAAGCAGAGCTTCAAAAATATATATTAGAGCTGTTCCACACAGATGTAGGAGATACATACGCATTGGTAAAATTTAGAGATAAGAAAGGTATATTACCTCTTAAAGCAAGCGAATTAAAAAAACAGTTTACCTATATGCTATCTAAACAAAATATAAATTTGTCAAAGTACCAAATAGAGCAATTAATTAATTCTCTAGAAGGGCAGGCTTCTTATGAGGGAGAAGAAAGAGAACTCAACACAAGAGTTGCCAAAACAGCTAAGGGCGTGGAAATAGATTTAAATGATGGTTCAGGTAATTGTATTTTAGTAACACAGGATTCGTGGCGGATAGCAGAGCCAGAAGCTTACTTTATAGCTCCAAAAAGCTTAGGAAAGTTACCAACACCAGAAACAGTTGAAGGGGGCGAGCTGAATCTATTTAAAAGATATTTCCGCCTGAAAAAAGATAGCGATTTAATTTTATTGATCACACTATGTATTTACTACCTAATGCCTGAGACTAGTTATCCTATAACGGTTCTAAAAGGTCCAAAAGGAAGTGGTAAATCAACGGCAACAAGTATGATAAAAGGGTTACTCGACCCAGAAACAGGTGATAGAGCAAGTCCTCCTAGAAATGAAGAAGATCTATATGCTAGCGCAGCTGCAAGACATATTTCATCATTTGATAATATGAGTAATATTAAGAAAGATATGTCAGACGCGTTATGTAGATTAAGCACAGGAGGCACTTACAGAAAAAGAGCGCTATATTCTGCATTTGATGAATCTTCTATGTCTCTGTGCAAACCAATAATCATAAATGGTATACCTGACTTAGCAACAAAGTCTGATTTAATAAACCGAATCTTTACAATTGAGTTAGAACCAATCTCCTCAAGCATATCTGAAGAAGAACTCTGGGCACAGTTTAATGCTGATAAACCAAGGATGTTAAGCTATCTATTAAGTGGCCTTCAATACGCTATTGCTGATACAAAAGCGTTTGATGCTAGCAAAGTTTCAACTCGTTTTTCTAATTTTGCAAAATTAGGATGCTCCCTTGAAAGATTCTTTGGATGGCGTGAAAACGGTTTTGCTGATGCAGTCTTTGATAATAAAAACCAAGCTGTTCTGGATAATTTAAACCAAGAACCTGTTGTCAATGCACTTTGGTCATACTTTTCAAGCATCGATGATGAGAATATAAAGTTATCTTCTAGAGACTTGCTAGAACGTCTTAATGAGCATGCTGGATTAGAGGCTAATTCTAGAAAATGGCCCTCTAACGCACAGGCTTTATCTAATATCATCTCTATTTTAGGAAATGATTTAGAGGCAATTGGTATAAAATTCGTAGGAAGAGATCGTACATCAAACCAGCGCTTTTTAGTATTTGAAAGATTATCTAACTTTAAATCTATTGAACAAAATAATGACGCCGGTGACGCTTATGACGATGTAAAGTCACAGTTTATTCAACAGAATACGTTGATAGAAAACGATCGCTCCAGTGCTCCATATATAACTAGTGCATTGAGTCATTTCGACGACTAGGATACTAAATTAACTATTAAGATAAGATGATTGACTAGTAATCCTTCGTCTTATTTTTTTATATTTAAAAAGAACGTTATGGTCGTCATTGTGTCATATTAAATTAAGCGTAGCTATCCCACCCTTCAACGGCGTAGCCCTTAGTCCAAGATATTAGCTAAAAGTGCAGTTTAAGGTATTTAGAATATGGTCAACGATGAGATATTGATAATAAAATGAGTTCTATTCGAGTATGCAATCAGTGTTGTTATATGCTGAATAACAGGCTATGCGTCTTGTTCGACTATTAGAGAAAGCTTGTGCGTCAGCTTTATATCTCTCAAGCTCTTCTTGCCTGAGTTCCCTTGAGAAGTTTTGTAAGTTTTGTTGAAAGACTAAATCTTTCTGATGTGCGTTTTGTAAAGCTAGTTTAGAGCGGTTATCTACCTCAGTTACATACTTGCTCCAGAGTTCTTCCATCTCTAAATTTGCGTCATCTCTGTCTACTTCACCCTTCTTATAGCTTATAGCAACGCGTTTATTATCTATGACGTACTCTCTTAATAAATCGGGGGCCATGGCCACGGGATAAACATGATCGTTAATAAGTTTTGACCAGCAATTATGACGCACTATGGCTTTTGATCTGGGCAGTGGTTCTTCTTCTGTGCCATTAGGGCAATTAGTAACTGTCAGTTTAAAAACCTTTTCCCATCCTTTGGTCTCAGCATTTACAAGGCCAGTAAGTTGTTTGTGTGTTTGATTGACATGCATATTTGCACAGGCAGTAACAATTATTAATGATGATAGTAAGAGTATTTTTTTCATGATCACGCCCTTTTTGTGGAATATATTCTACGGTATAAGTTGTTTATATACCACATAGTTGGTTGATGACAAGTTTAAAATCTATTGGAAAAAATATTGAAGCATTCCGCAAAACTAAGGGAATGACACAGGAAGATTTAGCCGGATTTGTAGAGATGGACCGTAGTTTTCTGTCCCACATAGAGAATGGAAGAAAAAACTTCTCTATAGATTTATTTCTACGCATAGCTAAGGCTTTAGAAGTTGATCCACAAAAACTTATTTAATACACACTCATATACATATATCAGCTTACGACTACTTGGACATAAGGACGAATCGGTATATTTTAAATGTTAGCGGTTAACCTCATTTATACTTATTGCAATAGCAATAGAAAGGAGGTGGTTATTATGGCTCATAAAATTGGTCGTAGTGCTAAGACAGGTAAATTTACGTCTGTAAAAAAAGCGCAGCAATATTCTTCAACTCACGTTGTTGAGACAATTAAAACGTCTAATAAAAAAGGCAAGTAGGATTGCACCCTACTCACCCTAATCTTTTACCATACGGGGTTAACCGCTACCATTCATAGAATCATACAATGACTCGTCACGTCAACAGCTTATTTATCAGCTTATCAAAATACTACCCTTACCAACCTTAAACCTATTCTCTCCACTGCCAAAGCCTCGCCCTTCTTCTAGTGACTGAATGAACTCTCTCACGGGCATAGAGCAATCAGGGTTAGTCGTTGCAAAGTTCTTAAATTTCTCTTTCCCAGACGAGTTTTTAAAATACGCTTCTGCGGTCTCGGCAACTTCCCTTGTCTCTGCCATAATAAACACTTCCAATTCCCAAGGTTGATGACGAGATGTATAGCCCTTATTCTCTTCACTATTATGCTCACTCAAACGACGTTCAAGATTTGCTGTCATACCTATATAGGTCTGCTCTGGTTCACTTTCACTTCTTAAGAAATAAACAAAATACATATAACTACTATCACCCCTTTATATTGGAAATGATAGCCTGTTAATTTGTTCCTGTAAAACCGTAAGGCTATGCCCATATCCATATCCACTATGAATATCATTTGTGCTATGATGCCCTACCAATTTCATAGCAATAGATTTCTCTATCCCTGCATTACGCAAACCATCAATAAATGTATGCCTAAAGGAATGAAAGCAGATGCCTGATTGCTTTAAATTCAAGGCTTTAAGAATAACAGCAAACTCTTTACTGAACTTATAAGAGTATGAGCCATTCCCATCCCGAGGAAGCGTCTTAAAGACTCGTCCAGAGCCTTGTTCTTGTATATAGCCAAGAAGCCCTTGCTTGATTAGAAAGTCATGTATAGGCACTCTACGGCGACTAGAGATTGTTTTTAGTTTCTTATACTCCCCCTCATCAATATCAATCACCCAAACACCATCAATATATTGAATATCGTCAGTTAGCAGCTGGCATATCTCGTTCAATCGCATGCCTGTATATAGGCCAATGAGAGGTATCCAGTACTTATGATCTTTGCACTCATTATATATGGGGTTAGAAAACAAGGTCACAAGCTGATCAGCTGAGAAAGGAAGTCTCTTATTAGGTTTTGTATCCGCTTTCTTAATCATTAAACCAAAGAACGGATTTTTACCATCAAATAAATCGTTACGCTCTGCCCATACAAACAAAGATGTCATAGCCACCAAACGGCTATTCACGGTTACTAAGCTCTGAGGGGCTTTATCAGGTAAATTATCCCAATCAACATCAAGGTATGAACTCACTCCCTGTAACTTTGTAAGATTAGGGGGACACTTCAACATCATGGATTTAAATAGACGGGCATTGACTTTGGATACGTCATCAAAAGAAATATCGCCACAGATACTTTGGAAGATATGATATGTCTGGCGTTTATGTGCAATGGTTTTGGACGAGTTCGTAACACAATCTTTGAGGTACTCTTCACTAATATAAGAGAACAACTTCTCCTTGCCTCCTGTGCCTCTACTAATTAAATGGTCAAAATTTAAGCTTTGTCTTTGGTGAATCCCTACCATATTCTTCATATCACCAAGCCCTTTGACTATCATTTGCCTTAATCTGTCTATATCTTGGACGTCAAGACTGCTTCTCAATGATGAATATAATTTATTGAGCACCCCCTCCATCTCCACATCAAGTTTAGCCACATACAAACGAGCCAGAGTCGTATCCTGCGTACCTAATGATATCCTTATCTCTTTCATCCCTAAAACAGCATGAAGATTTCGAGGAAGCGTTACACGGTAGTAAAGATGTTGATTACGGTTATATAAATGGCGGTCTATAGCTTTCATTGCTGTCACACTCGCTGTCACAAAAAGTTAACGGGAGCATCCTTAAAAACGCTGAAAGTATTACAGGCTCTATGTCTCGGAACGGAGTGAAGAGAGATGGTAGCGGAGGCAAGATTTGAACTTGCGACACATGGATTATGATTCCACTGCTCTAACCCCTGAGCTACACCGCCATACCAAATGTGATTAGCGTTATCGCTCTTTTTGCCCCTGTTTGTCAAGCATCTATCGCAAAAATTTCACGATAAAGCGTGGGGCGTCAAAATACTGTAACAATAGGCAATATAGTGTGATTTGAGTTAAGGGCTGCTGGATCATATATTAAACTAAAGAAAATAAACGGTAATAGAAATAAATAACATGCAACATACAGTCGCCAAAAACATCCCCCTAACAGACATTGGTCTACACTCAGGTGTGGAGACAACAATGACAATCAAACCTGCCGAGGCAGATACAGGCATTGTCATTGTCCGTAGTGATGTTACAGATCGCGATAACGTCATTCCTGTTCGCTATGACAATGTCATCGATACACGTCTTTGCACGGTGGTTGGAAATGATGCCGGTGTGACGGTTGGTACCGTTGAACACATTATGGCTGCATTGCGTGCCTGTGACATTGATAATGCTATCTTAGAAATGGATGGCCCAGAAATTCCAATTTATGATGGTTCTAGCCGTCCGTTCATGAAGGCCATTGATGCCGCAGGTGTTAAAGCCCTTGCCGCGCCGCGCCGCGCCATCCGCATCACCAAAGAAGTACGCGTTGAAGATGGTGACAAATGGGTGGTTTTGAAACCGGGTGTTGGATCATCATTTGATGTCACAATCGACTTTGAAAACAAGTCAATCGGCACACAAAATGCAAAACTTGACCTCTACACACAAGATTTTGAATCACAAATGTCAGATGCTCGTACATTCGGCTTTTTGCACGAGGTAAACGCGCTTCGTCAACAAGGATTGGCGCTTGGTGGATCACTTGAAAATGCCGTCGTCATCGATGGTGACAAGATCATGAACCCAGAAGGCACACGTTATGATAACGAGTTTGCCCGCCATAAATTGCTTGATGCTGTGGGAGATATCTACTTGGCAGGTGGTGTAATTTTGGGTCAATATGAAAGTTTCAAGGCAGGCCACGCTATGAACAACAAAGCGTTGCGCGCGTTATTTGCCCAACCTGAGGCGTTTGAAATTGTTGATCTATTTGTTGATCGCACAATTCACCCATGCACATCTTCTATTGAAAAGCGCACAAACCTTTTCGATCAAAATGCATCACAAGACGAAAAAAGCATCGTTCCAAGCGAAGCCGCTTAATCCCCTTAATATTACAGGCGGCAATGCGTGCACAGCTTAATAAGCTGTGCTCAAACGCGCCTAGCCCCCTTTCTTTTCACTTTTAAGATTGTTAAAGTCACTCCTAAGCCTAATTTATACGGTGTGCAGCCAATAAAGCTGCCGCTTGTGACGAATTTATAAGACAAAAAGGATACGCATTATGCGCCATACACTTACAATCGGAATGATCGCCCTGCTCACGCTTTCGGCTTGTGGTTCATCCAAAGAGGATAAACTACAACCTAATTATGACGATGGGCGTAGTGTCGAGGCCATGTATGATGATGCCACAACGGCCCTAAAAGAAGGACGTTATATAGAAGCCAGCCACCTTTTCCAAGAGGTTGAACGCCAACACCCATACTCGCAACTTGCGGTAAAATCACAACTCAACACGGCCTATGCCGCCTATAAAGATTTGCGTTATGATGAGGCCATCGTTGCACTTGATCGATTTGTCGAGCTTCACCCCGGTAACGATGATGTGCCCTATGCCCTGTATCTAAAGGCGTTATCATACTATGAGCAAATCTCAGATGTGCGCCGCGACCAAGAAATTACGCTCCTCGCATTAAACGCATTTGACGCGCTGATTAAACGCCACCCTGACAGCAGCTATGCACGGGATGCAAGCCTAAAACGCGACCTGACAATGGATCACCTTGCAGGTAAAGAAATGGAAGTGGGGCGCTACTACCTCAGCCGTGGTCAAATCAACGCGGGGATCAATCGCTTTCTTGTTGTCGTTCGCCAGTTTGACACAACAACACATGTTCCAGAGGCGCTTCACCGCCTCGTTGAATCATATCTGATCTTGGGCCTTCAAGACCAAGCCGTGCAGGTTGCCTCTGTTTTGGGTCACAACTACCCGGGCAGTGAATGGTATGATGCAAGTTACAAGTTGCTCAACCCAGCCCAACGTCAGCAATTAATCGAAGGCCGTAACTGGTTTGATAAAACCATCGACGCTATTTTAAAACCCGAATAAGGGCAACGGCTAATGATCTACACAAATTACAAAGGTCAAAAACAAACGCCTGATGAGAATGATATTGTCATCAATCGATCAGGCATTTGGGCTGCCGTATTTGATAGCCATGACCGCTTACTTGTGAGCCGCCCAGAATATGATCACTCTGTTATTGAGCTGCCTGGCGGAGGTATCGAAGAAGGAGAAGATAAACAACATTCTCTTTTAAGAGAGATAGAAGAAGAAGCTGGTGTAAGTTTTGACGAACTTGATCCGATACAAACTTTCACGCAACACGTCAAATTTCTCGCATGGGACAAAAATGAGTTTTGGAACTATGATCAAGAATATTGGATCGTAAAGCTCGACAATTCAGACGACTATTTTTTTGGTAAACGGCAAACCAAAGAAAACGCATTTGGCGAATGGATTGAGAAACGTAACATCAAAGAATACAGTTTTCATCACACACATTTCGAAGCCCTGAAAGCAATGGGGGTCTTCTAAATGCTCCACAACTTGCACATATCAAATGTTGTTTTGATCCAATCGCTTGATTTGGATTTTAACGCAGGGCTATGTGCGCTTACGGGGGAAACAGGAGCTGGTAAATCGATTTTGCTGGACTCATTAAGCCTTGCCATGGGTGCACGCTCCGAAGCGCGCCTCGTTCGAAAAGGCACAGACACAGCGACTGTGACAGCCACATTTGATGTCACGAATAACACGCCCCTTATCTCTCAGCTGCACGAACAAGGCATAGATGTCAGCCAAGACCCACAAAATATGATAATCCGCCGCAGCGTCAAAAGCGATGGCAAAAGCAAAGCGTGGCTTAACGATCAACCCATCAGCATTGGCCTGTTAAAAAGCATTGCCCCCTATCTGGTTGAATATCACGGGCAGTTTGAAACCCATGGCCTCAGAGACCCAGAACGCCACGCCGCCATGCTTGATGCCTACGCACAAATTGAAGGCGACAAGGAAGTATTGCGTGATTATTGGCGCGAATGGCGCAAGGCTGAACGGACATTGAAGCACGCCGAAAAACAAGCCGAAGAGGCAAAAGCCGAAGAAGAATATCTACGCGCCTGCCTTGAGGATTTAGACAAGCTTGCCCCTGAACAGGGCGAAGAAGACACGCTGACCGAAATGCGTCAACGCCTCAAAAACAAAGAAGAAATTATCTCGGCATTAAGTGGCGCGCAAAAATATTTAACAAGCGACAAAGGCGCTGACAACGCATTAGTCCAAACCACACGCGCGCTCGATCGCGCCCAAGATAAAATAGGCGAAGTCGTTGAAACAATGATGGAACAGCTGGACAACGCCCTTGAAAATGTCCGTGACGTCACACACACAATTGACGGTTTAATCGCAGATATTACAGACGAAGACATCTCACAAGAAGCCCTTGATGACCGTCTTTATGCCTTGCGATCAGAGGCACGAAAGCATGGCTGTATGGTCGATGATCTTGCAAATAAGCGCGAGGAGATATCGGAAAAGATTTCATTAATCGAACATCAAGAAGACACACTTTCTGAATTAAATAGAAACGTAGCGAATTTAAAAAAGTCATACATCGACCAAGCCGAAAAAATAAGAGCAATCCGCGTGAAATTTGGCGAGCAATTAGACACGCTCATCATGGAAGAGCTTAAACCTTTGAAGTTAGACAAAGCACGGTTTGTAACGCAAATCGCGCCTCTCGACGAAAAAGAATGGAGCGCCGAGGGCACAGATCGCATTCAATTTTTAGTGGCCACAAACCCAGGTGCAGAGCCTGGCCCATTGGGTAAAATTGCCTCAGGCGGAGAGATGGCGCGCTTCATGCTTGCTCTAAAAGTTGTCTTGGCAGAAGTGGGAGACGCCAACACACTTGTCTTTGATGAGGTTGACGCAGGGATTGGAGGCGCAACGGCCGATGCCGTTGGTGAACGTCTCGCGCGATTGGCAGAGCACAAACAGATCATGGTTGTAACCCACGCCCCGCAAGTCGCCGCCAAAGCATCCCATCACTGGATCGTGGCAAAAGGGGGAGACAAGGACGTCACCACAAATGTTATACCGCTCACCGAAAAACATGCCCGCCAAGAGGAAATTGCGCGAATGCTTGCAGGTGCAGAAATTACTTCAGAGGCGCGCGCGGCTGCGAATAAATTGCTAGAGGGTCGCGCGGCATAATGTCTTTATTCGATCTTGATCAAGAAGACGCAAAAGCGCGTCATAGAAAACTCACAAAAGACATTGAGCGCCACGACGAGCTTTATCACGGGCAAGACAACCCTGAAATTTCTGATGCGGATTACGACGCCCTTCGTCGCGCGCTTATTGAATTAGAGGATCAGTATCCAGATCTACAATCTGCACAAAGTCCAACCAATAAAGTGGGCGCAAAACCCGCACGTGGTTTTTCAAAGGTTACGCATAAAGTCCCCATGCTTTCGCTTTCAAACGTGTTTAACGAAGACGAAGTGAATGAGTTTTTTGAGCGTATTCGCCGCTTCCTAAACCTATCAAAAGACGAGCCGATAGATATTATCGCCGAGCCTAAAATTGATGGCCTGTCCTGCGCCGTGATTTACAAAAACGGTGAGATGGTACAAGCCGCAACACGCGGAGATGGGCAGGTCGGTGAAGATATTACAGACAATGTTAAAACCATTTCCGATATCCCGCAAAAAATAAAAGGCGATGTACCAGAAACTTTGGAGGTTCGTGGCGAAATATATATGAGCCGTGAGGCGTTTTTGGCCTTGAACTCCTCCCTGGAGGCCCAAGGCAAACAACCATTTGCAAACCCAAGAAACGCCGCAGCGGGAAGCGTCAGACAGCTGAATTCTGAAATTACAAAATCACGTAATCTTTCCTTTTTCGGCTATGCACTGGGGCAGGTCTCCAGCGAGCCTTGGGAGACACAAGAAGACGTAAGAGCGGCATTAAGGTCTTGGGGCTTTCCGCAAGCAGAACCCTCTGCGCTATGCAAAAATGTTTCCGATATCATGGAAAATTTCGAAGCCCTCGAGACCATCCGTCCTGATCTTGACTATGAAATTGATGGAATCGTGTACAAGGTCAACCGACGTGATTGGCGCGAACGCCTAGGGTTTGTATCACGCGCCCCTCGCTGGGCAACGGCTCACAAGTTCCCGGCTGAAAAGGCAGTCACCATTATTAACGATATTGAAATTCAAGTGGGGCGCACAGGCGCGCTCACCCCTGTGGCACGTCTTGAGCCTATCACTGTTGGCGGCGTGGTTGTGTCAAATGCGACACTTCACAATTTTGATGAAATCGAACGCAAAGACATTCGCGTAACAGATCATGTAACCATTCAACGTGCCGGCGATGTTATCCCACAAGTTGTAAATGTCATTATGGACAAACGCCAAAAAGAGGCGCAAAAAATGAACGTGCCGACGCACTGCCCGATCTGCAAATCACCCGCTGAGCGTCCAGAAGGCGAAGTCGTAATTCGTTGCACAGGCGGCATGAACTGTAGCGCGCAAGCTGTCGAGCGGCTCAAACATTTCGTGAGTAAAAATGCGTTTGATATCGATGGCATGGGCCAAAAAGTAATCGAACAATTCTGGCAAGAGGGAATGATCAAAACGCCCGTTGATATTTTCACGTTGGAAGCACAAGATCAAAAATCTCTTACACCTCTACGTAACAAAGAAGGCTGGGGAACACTGTCTGCCAAAAACCTCTTTGCAGCCATTGATGCCAAACGCGTCGTTCCCTTTAACCGTTTTATCTACGCACTAGGAATTCGCCAAGTCGGCGAAGCCACTGCCAAACGCCTTGCCAGCGTGTATGGTGACTTAAGCACTTTAAAGACGGCTATGGCGCGTGCCCTTGATCCTAACAGCGAACAATTAACCGACCTTTTAAATATTGATGATATAGGGCCCGTCGTTGCCCATGACATTATCGTGTTTTTCAACGATCAACGAAATCTGGATATTATTGAGGGATTAGAAGAACAGCTCACAATCGAGCCATATACAGCACCCAATCTAGGCGACAGCCAATTCGCGGGAAAAACGCTTGTCTTTACAGGAAGCTTAGAAAAAATGACCCGCGCCGAGGCAAAAGCCAAAGCAGAAGCACTGGGCGCGAAGGTATCCGGTTCTGTATCAAAGAAAACAGATCATGTCATCGTGGGGGCTGATGCCGGATCAAAAGCCAAAAAAGCACACGAGTTAGGTGTGAATATTCTAACCGAAGACCAGTGGCTCGAAATGATATGATTTCATGTTGACATAACAAAAACCTTGCCTTACTTATGCCAAACATAAACGCAAGAAAAGAGCCAAACATGACAATCATAGTATCTGATAATCCAAAGGAAATAGATGTTCTTACGCAAGAACTTTTGATTAGCCCTAAAGTGAAAGGCATTTTACTTAAAAATGTATTCACCAAGCATGTAAATGCCGTCGCACAAACAGCAAGCCTCAGCGATGCGTACGCGATGGCAAGCTTTACGCGTATGCTAAATAATGAACAAGGCGCGCTCTATTTCAAATCTAACAACAAAAAAGTAGCCGCCTATTCTGATATAGCCATGAAAACGAGAGCGTTGCTTGAACAATCCGCAAAGGCATATTCGAACCGCCATGGAATAGATGATCTAGCCATCAACGTTTCACATCGAGAACACAAGCCAGGGCTATATGACATGATGGGCTATGCTAAAAACGGGGTTTTAAGTGCAAATGTTTTGTTTAAGGGCGAAAAACTTAGCCTGATGGGTCAGCACATTACACCTACCCCAGGTGACGTTTTAATTACATTCGGCTTTGATAGCCGAAAACAGGGATATTCCAATCATCGTCTTCAAGAGTTTAATTTTACACCAAAGAAAAACAAAAGCTTGGCAGTCGGCTTAGGCGCAATTGCACACCAAGTCCCTTAATTTTTTTTAGGAAACTCCTGCTCGATCGTATAAACCAAAGCTTTTTCCAGTGGTATGGGCGCTTTAAAGCCACAAGTATCATGCGCCTTCGATGCAGAAAAAACACTGTTTGAACAAAACTTTTGGATACGTATGCGACTGATGGGGAATGTTTTACGTGTGAGAAACGCAAGCAGATCAAAGCCTGCGCCCGCACAATACCCAAACCAATAAGGAAGACGCAGTCCCACGCCCTCACCTTTTCCCACATGTGAGCGCACAAGAGAGACAAGAGTGTTCATCTCAAAATCAGGCTTATCGACATAGTTATAAACGTCATGCCCTTCCTTGAACTCCAAAGCATGCCCGATAAAGGCCGCAATATTTTCAACGTAACACATGGATTTACGGTTTTTACCATCGCCAATCATAATGAATGCGCCTGAGGCAAGTTGGCGCAAAAGATTATAAACATTGCCACGGTTACCCGGGCCAAACACAACCGTTGGACGAATAACGGTTAGTGTTTTTCCCTCGCCTTTGCTATACCACGCGTTGTAGCGATCTTCTGCTTTTGATTTGGTCTCCCCGTACATATTGGAATATTCATGCGGTGCGCTTTCATCAGGGGCACCATCTTGAAACCCGTATACAGCAACAGAACTGGTAAAAATTTGATGTTTAATGCCTAGCTCGTCTGCTACATCACAGATGTTTTGCGAGCCCTGTACATTTGTATCATGGTATAAGCTCAAGGGGCGCACATCATCGCGATGAACCGCCGCTAAATTAATCACAACATCTGCCCCCTTCAAGAAGGCGCGCAGATCATCTTTACGTCGAATGTCACAGTGTGCCGAACGCTCAGGATATGTTGTACTTTTTACGATATCGCCAATAAAGATGTCGTGCTGTTCTCCGAATTGTCGAATAAATTCTGTTCCAATAAATCCGCTTCCACCCAGTAACGCTATTTTCATGTGATCATCCTGTTGCTTTAAAAATGTCTTTCTTGTTTTTACAGGGATTTCTGTAATTATGCCAGTATGAAGGTTGTATATATTATTACACGTATGGATGAGTATGGAGGCGCGCAAGTTCACATACGCGATCTTTCCCTCTGGCTTAAAAGCAGAGGACACAAACCCCTTGTATTTTCTGGATGGCCAGGAAAAGTCTCTGACTATATTGAACATATGGGAATGATTTATAAAGAAGTCCCCGATCTTGTACGGCCCATCAATCCTGTACAAGACTACAAAGCGTTTATCCAAATCCGCAATCATTTAAAACGTGTAAAGCCAGATATTGTATCATGCCACTCGTCAAAAGCAGGTCTTATTGGTCGTCTGGCGGCCGCGTCATTAGGAATACCTGTCGTCTTTACGGCACATGGCTGGGCATTTACTGAAAACGTCCCGCAACCCCACCGCACGATCTATAAAATTATCGAAAAAGTAGCCGGCTGGTTCAGCGCTCACATTATTACAGTCTCAGAGTTTGACCGTGATCTCGCCTTAAAAAGTCATGTCATTAGTAAAAAGAAAATGACAGCCATTCATAACGGCATGCCTGACATGCCCTACACGCCCCCCGTCGATCAAGACCTCGAACGCAATGTGCGCCTGATTATGGTGGCACGATTTGGTCCACAAAAAGACCACGCAACCCTCATCAAAGCATTGGCACAATTAAAAGATCTTAATTGGACGCTAGATCTTGTGGGGGGCGGCGATAATAGTGATGTTGGTGATCTTGTCGATGCACATGAGCTTACAGACAAAGTGCATTTTTTAGGTGAACAAGAAGATGTTGCATCATGCCTATCTCATGCAGATGTTTATTGTCTCATCTCTCACTGGGAGGGCTTTCCACGCTCAATCCTAGAGGCGATGCGCGCAGGTTTACCAGTCATCGCCACTGATGTTGCAGGCGTCAAAGAATCCGTCATTGAAAATGAAACAGGGTTTTGCCCCCCACACGAAGATGTTGATGCGCTTGCAAAATCGTTAAGAACATTGATCACACAACCTCATCTAATACAAAAAATGGGTTTGGCAGGCCGCAAAAGATTTGAAGAAAACTTCACCTTTGACAAAATGGCAAACAAAACATTGGATATCTACGAACAGGTGCTTTCTAACAAGCAAGATTGAGCGTAGCATATCAATTATGTTGAAAAGTAATTGTGTTATGGGTGTCGCTTTAACGATCATGCTAAGTGCATGTGGCGGTCAATATAGCACACCTAAAGACATTCAAAACGCGCAAAAAACACCCGCCCCTTCTACGCAAGAGGCGTGGATTTTAAACAGCCCTAATCCAAACAAGACTGTAAAAACACCTGTCCCTTCTACGCCTCTCGATTCGAACCAAGTAAGAGTTGCGCAAACAGAAACGTTAGAGCAACGCGTAGCAAGACTGGAGTCAGAAATGGCTGCGCTAAAACTGGACATTTCACAAATTGACCAGCGCTATAATTTAAAAAATGCGCAAGATAATTTTAAGAAACCACCACAGCAAAAAATACAAAATTCAAAACTTAATAATACTAAAGGCAATATTAGGTTTGGAATAAACGGAAATACAACGCGTATCGTAGTTGATTTAAGCTCTGCAACAAAATATGCGGTAGAACTTGATAATCAAGAGCGGTTCCTACTACTCACATTAGAGGGTGTTAACGCCGAATTGACCAGTGGAAACGGACAAGGTCTTGTTTCAAATTACACCGTTGATACGCAACCTGAAAATGCGACCAGACTGATTTTAAATCTTAATGAAGATGTCAAAATAACCCAACACGAAGCCCTCGGCCCAAGTGGCAAATACGGTCATCGCGTTTTTATTGATTTGATTGCCAGCAAATAAATTTTGCTACGTTTTTACAAATCTATTCATCACAACGCTTGCTGTAATATCACCTGTCACATTCACTGTGGTACGGCACATATCCAATATTCGATCCACTCCCAGAATAAGCGCAATACCTTCTGCGGGAACGCCAATGCCTGCCAAAATCGTTGCCAACACAACAATACCGATACCTGGGATCCCTGGTGTGCCAATCGACGCACCAACAGTGGTAAGCAGCAGTAGCGCCATTTCGCCCAAGCTTAGATCAACGCCAAAGACTTGGGTAAGGAAGATAGCAGCCACCGCTTGATAAAGCGCCGTGCCATCCATGTTGATGGTTGCCCCCAGCGGAATGGTGAAGCCTGAAACTGATTTTGGTATTTTGAGGCCTTCTTGCGCACATTTCAACGATACTGGAATTGTCGCAGCGGAGCTTGAGCTGGAAAACGCAATAATTTGTGCCTCACGTATACCTTTAAAAAATGCAGCAATAGACACACCACCGACCCATTTTGCAATCATGGCGTAAACAACAATCATGAAGGCCAGCCCCGCCATAACAGTCACCGTGTACATAAACACACTACTCACAGCATCAAAGCCTAGATCAATCACGGCCTTTGCCATCAATCCAAACACCGCATAAGGGGCAATAATCATCGCCCATTCAATAATACGCATGGTAATGGATTGCCCTGATTGACAGAGCGATAACACAGGCTGACCGGACGCTTTAGGCAGGGTAAGCAGCGCCAAACCTATAAACAAAGAAATGATCACAATCTGTAACATATTCTTTTCCAACTGTGCTAACGCTGGGTTCGTTGGGATAATATTGGCGATACGTTTGGGAATGGTCAGATCATCTAACACAACGGGTGCACCTTCTTGTGCTTGATTGGCCAATGCCTGATCGACAAATTCTTGAGATATCACATCGCCTGGCTGTATTGCATAAGTAAGAGACATTCCAATTAATATCGCAACTGAACTCGTTATAATAAAATAAACGACTATGCGGCTTCCGATGGTTTTAACAAATCCTAACGCGCCACTATCTGCAATTCCCACAACAATCGAGCAAATCACAAGGGGCACGACGACCATTTTTAAAATACCTAAAAAAATCAATCCCGGTAGCTCGATCCAAGCGGCAAGCGTTTCCGTCAGCTCGGGTTCTAAAACCGCGCCTGCCTGAGGAGAAAGCGCCAAGCCGACACCAATACCAATAACCAGACCGAAAAGAATTTTCACCCATAAATGCTTATCTATTTTACTTGTCATGACTAACGAACGCCCCTTTTGATGATTAAATATGTAAGGGCGAGACCGCCTAGGAACCCGCCAATATGTGCTGCCCACGCAATTGAACTGCCGTCTGTTCCGCCAATGAGCGCAAACACAATGGAAATACCAACAAATACACCAATGACGGGAAGTAGTTTTCGGCTCGCTGATAATTTCCCCATTCTATGAAACAAATAAATAACTCCGGCAAATAAACCACTGACGCCCCCAGATGCCCCCACCATTGGCACCATAGAGTGAGAGTCCAATGCAAAATGCACACCTGCAGCAATGATTGAAGACCCCCAAAATACACTCATAAGATTACGCAACCCCATCATCTTTTCAAAACCCGAGCCAAAGGCTGCAAGCATGACCGCATTTATGCCAACATGCGTAAAACTGCCATGGAATAGGGCATATGTGATGGGGGTTAAAATTGTATAGATGAAAAACTCTTGCCCGCCAGTAAATCGCGCAGGCGTAAACCCTAAATACAATGTCATATCATATAAAAAATCTTGAGAACTGGCTTGGCTAAGCGCCCATAACCCTAAATGTATAGCAATGAGAGCTGCTACTAAATGCTTCACACCGTCAGGCAAGTTGACCATCGGCTCTACGGCCTCAGAAGCGCTTTGCGCCTTGTGATCTTGCTTTTGTTTCTTGGCGTTTTTTAATTGTACTACGTTATTTTTGTCTTTATCGTTTTCCATGCAAAACAGTCTAAAGCAAATAACGCGCAAAACATATCCCCTAAAAATCAAGTTTTAGGGGATACAATAAATTTTGTCTTATGGATATGAACGGTAACGACGCGCGCTACCCTAGGTTCATACCAAACATCGACTGGTTCTTTTCACTGTCATATTTATAAGGCACACCCTCGTTTCCTTTTGCCTCCAAAAATGCAGGTGGCTGATATTTTGTAATGAACTGACCGGCCTTTGACAAAAGGTTAGTGGCCACAATCTTTGATTTTTCAACCTGCGCAATGAACGCATCTAACACGGGGGCAAAAGCTTCTTCAGCAATTTCCATACCCATCACAACCATTTTCTTAAGGTCGCCTGTTTCTGCAATGCGCCCAGCCACAGCCTCTGAGAAGCCCATAGAGCTTAGCTTTCTTTTGGCTTTCTTTTTCTGACCTTTACTGCCGCCCGATTTTCCGCCCGATTTGCCTTTAGACTCATCTTCGCTTTCATCATTTGCAGCACGTTTTGAAACCTCTCCCGACTCAACGTCAATTTCAAAAAATGTCTCTGTTTGTAGGCTCACAGGATATTTTGCAAGCTCTGAAGGTAGAAAGTGAGACGTATCTCCTGCCAATCCCGCTTTGACTTCAATACGGATTGTTTTAGGATTACGCCAATCATATACAACTGAATGACTTTTAAACTCTCCCGGTTGCGCACACTTTTTAACAAAACGCTTCCCTGGATAGAAGCGCTCTTTCAAGCCACACTCTTTTAAAAACGTTTCAATATTAATGTGCATGATGCACTCCTTTTCTTGTATGTTTCGTTCGATATGGCTTGAGTATGCCTCGCAAAGGTAAAGAAACGATTAATAAAGCCTAAAACACAAAATAATCGTTATTTTTCATGAATATACATACAAAACACTATGCAAACTTGCGCCTATCCAACACACTAAGGTATCATATACACTATAAGTCACACATTTTTAGACAGTACGCGGCATTTGATAGGCAGCACACTAGGAAGAAAACACAAAGGTTAACGATATGAATTCATCAATCAAAGTTATGACAGCAACAGCCATTTTATTATTCGGTGCAGCACCTATGGCACAAGCCCAATCGTCACCAAACAATTACTATCCAACACCGGGTACAACGCAGCCAGGAGACACCGCGCCCCCTTCTGGCGCCAATTATAGATGGCAGGCCCCAGAAGGTGTTCGCCCGAGTGACCAAACACAGCAATATCAAACACACGCGACAATTGAACAGCGTGAGGCAGAGCGCGCGGCTCTTAACAATGAGGCGGTTAACGCGGCTGTAGAGCAACAAAACACTGAATATAATGATCCACAAACGCAAGCTGAGATTTCAAAATATCAAGGCGAGTATGCAAAACAGAAAAAAGCCGAATACGACAAAAATAAAGACAATAAAGTCGACAAAGGTAATATCTACGGCTACAGCGGCGGCGGGAAAAGCAAAAACCCTAGCTATGGCGGCGGTGGCGGCGGTGGCAAAATTCAGCCAGGCCAGATGAAACTAAAATAATATTCTGGTACTTCCAGCTCAAATTTGCGATATTTACAAAGTTAAAGAATTTTTGCGGATAGGACATATACGATGAAAAAATCAATCCTGACACTTACATTAGCCATATTATGTGCAGCAACGCCTGCGCAGGCCGAAGGCCCCATTTTTCTACAAAAAATGAAGGCCGCATTTTCAAATGATAAATCATCATCACAAAATCAGGCGTCATCACCAGTAAAAGTTACAAACAAGGCGGCAAAACAAAACCAGACACCAGGGGTCATAAAAGATCAAAAATATATACCGCCTGAGAGCTCAAACATGCAAAAGCGCAAACAACTAAGAAGTGCTGCCTTTGCCAAAGTCGAACAAAATAGAGAGCAAAGACAAGAGCTTGCAGAGCAAAAAATTCAGCAAATCAAGTCTGGCCTTGGCAGTAACGGTACGCAGCCAGTCAATCAGGCATCCGGCCAAAACGCACAACAAAAAGCTCAAAAACGCATCATCATTAAAACTCCAAGTGATGAAGATGAGGGCTCAGGCGGGCCAAAGCCTATTTTCAAAAACTTTAGATAAAAATTATTTATGCAAACGCATAAAAGGAATAACCAAAAAAACAGCCTACAATTTGTAGGCTTTTTTCTTTTCGTTCTTTTTTATGGAACATCAGGATCCCCCACCCCCGATCATATCGGCATTATTGAAATTATCGTCTTATTGAGCCTATGTCTTATCATCCGGGTAAAAGGGTTTTCAAATCTATTTGTCGTTTTTGTCGAAAAGAAAAGCAGCACACCGATTTTATCAAACCCGATAAACTGGCTCGCACTATTTTTTATTTGGGCTACAGTTTGCAGCACGCCGCTTGGCCTGTTTTACGGACATTCTGTGCAGTTTCTAATCCGCGATTACATCAGTATAATATTCTTATGCATGCCGCTATTTCTAGCGCCCTATTTAGGAAGTGATACATTTAGAAACCGTCTTTTCGTAACCATAATTGCCATTGGCGCCCTATTTAGCGTACGCGTTCTCACCCAAGATCAAGCCGATACAGGCTCAAGTCATGCGCTATACTTGTCTATATCACCAGAGATATTGTTTGCCGCCTGCATCACTCTAGCTATGGCACTGACAACACCGCTTAAAAAAATATATCACATTGGCCTAGCACTTATAATCGCCTATTTATGCGCCTACACTTTCGTATCCGGTGAAATGCGCGCAGCCATTGGCGCATGTATTCTAACAATTATCTTGATAAATATTTGGCTATTTATTATTCACCCTAAACACGCATTAAAAGTCATGATCCTTCAAGGCATCATTTTGCTATTTACGCAGCAACAATGGCAACCATTACTGGGTGCGCTTCAACAAAAGCAAATTTCTTATGGGCTCAATTTAAGAGGCGAAGAACTTCAAGCTGTATTTAATCAACTCAACGGGTCTCTGCCTTCTTATTTATTTGGCTTAGGTTTAGGAGCGGGCATCGAGTCCCCCTCGTCGGCTGGTTTATATGTGAACTATACGCACAGCCTGTTCTCATCTCTCCTTTTAAAAACAGGCGTGGTCGGCCTTGGCCTCTTGATAGGCACGCTTGTCACAATAACTATAAAATTAATAAAAAATATAAGCCTGAGAGATAAAAAAGCGGTGAGCCTAACCCTTGCCCTCACCATTACACTTTTCATCAACATGCTATTATACGGAGGGTATAAATCAATTGGGTTTGGCTTGTGCTTTGCGCTCCTCATAAGTCTATGTTTTATAAAAAAACAAAAGGACAATTAGCACGCCAGTCATTGCAGGTTTGCTATGTTCATGCTACTGAATAAATCATGAGAAAAAAACCATCCATCGTCTTTATTAACCGTGTTCTGTACCCTGAAAAAGGGGAAACAGGACGCGTTTTGAGAGATTTGTCTCGTGCCTTTGCACAAGACGGATGGGATGTGTCTATCTTATCCCTACATAGTGATAATAACTCAAAACCAACCTCAAAGCACTTGACGATTAAGTCCGCCAAAGCCCGTTTTGGAAAATCACTCATAGGCTATCTATGGGCATGGGCGCGATTGCTCATTATGGGGTTACGACACCCGCGTGCTGATATCGTTGTAACAATGACCGATCCGCCGCTTCTCGTTGTTGTTGGTCGCCTTATTTGTCTAATAAAGGGGTCTCGCCATGTCCACTGGTGCCAAGACCTTTATCCTGATTTGTTTCCTGTTTTGGGATTTCCTAAAATCCTAAAACCGCTTACAAATTGGCTTTCCTCACGCGCCCTCAAAAAATGCGATAAAGTTGTCGTCATAGGTCGCTGCATGGCACGTAAAATTGCCGACAAAGGGGTTTCGACCTCTATTATTTCTGTTATCCCGAATTGGTACAATCCAATGCAAAAAGGGACTGAAAGTAAAAAGCGTAAAAAAGCAGTAACACCGACCAAGACCAAGATTGTACCGCCAAAGGACCAAAAGGATGTGATTATTGATGAAACACAAAAGTTTCGTGTTTTATACGCAGGATCAATTGGCCGCGCTCACCCCGTTGATACGATTATGCAAGCCGCACAGACCTTGCAAACAGATGAAACAGACATCGAGTTTACATTCATTAGCGACAAAGTCGGTCATAATAAAATTATGGCTGAAAAAAACGAGCGTGGTCTCAAAAATATTCGCCTTATCCCCTATCAGCCCGAATCCAGTCTTAAAACAATGATGGAAAGCGGCGACATTCACATCATAAGCCTTGATGAAAAAGCCCAAGGCCTTGTTGTACCATCAAAGTTTTACAGCGCCATTGCCGCGGGACGCCCCAGCATTTTCATAGGCCCTAAAAATTGCGAAATTGCAAAGCTTATGCGCGATTTTGAATGCGGCACATTCATTGAACAGGGTGATACAAAAACGCTTATCGAGACAATCACAGCCTACAGACATGATGAAAAATTCTGGTTCAAACACCAAGAAGGCGCCATTGAAGCGGCAAAACGTTTTGTCCCACAACAATCATGGCAAGTCTGGCTACAGCGTATGAATGACCTTATGAGACAGCCCTAATAATGGATGACACAAACCATAATACACAGGCTCCAGAAACCCTCGCACAGCTCACTCAACAGCTTTGGGGCATTAAAATATTCATTGCAATTGGCGCGGCGTTAGGCCTTTGTACTGCACTTATCTACCTCGCCATGGCGCAAACCACCTACAAAATCACAATGATCGTAGGCCCCGTTCCCACCATGAGCAAAGCCAATATCGTCAATAATGCCGGCGACAACGCTTTTTACAATAGTGGCGATGCAACAACAACTTTGTTGAATATGCACCAAAGCACTTACAGGACAATTTTGAGAAGCCCTCGTATAGCAGGACTTATTTTAAAAATGCCAGATCATGTAAACGCTATATCACAAGACAAGAAATACGGGCTTATTTCTATACACCCATCGCAATGGTCTGCCGACGACATGTCAAAATATTTTGAACATCATATCCGTATGACCCCCGTCCATAACGCGACTGATTTAATTAAGATTTCCTATACGCACCCTAACCCCGATTTTGGACAAACCTTATTGCGTCAGCTTCATGCCTTTACAGATGAAACCATCCGCAACGATCACAAAAAACTTATAGATGATCGTAGACGATACATCACAAAGGCCTTGTCCGAGACCCTGAATTTAGACCATAAAAAAGCGCTCGGTTATTTACTTGTAGACCTTGAACGTGAATCCATCATGGTTAATTCCGACCATTCCTACGCCATGCGCGTTATCGATCCACCGTCAAGCTCGGCACGTCCCTTCTACCCACGAACCAACATCGTCATTGCCATGATGTTATTCATTGGCGCCTTTTGCGGAACCTTCGTAGGCTTTTGCTTTAAAAGATGATCTCTGCTTATCAAACCGCCAAATCCCCGCCTACACCACAACAGTTTTCCGTCATAATTGTGACAAAGCACATCACAGACGCGCTCAAGATCGTGCTGGAACAAGCGCTAATATCTGTGTCTGATATCGACGATGTATGGATTGTTCATTCAGGCGACGCATCCAACGTTGCTGATCTTGGCAAGCATCACAACGCACAGTTTGTACCGTATGAGTGGAACGGTAAATATCCCAAAAAGCGCCAATGGTGTTTGGACAGTGTGCCAACAAAGCATGAATGGGTTTTCTTTCTTGATGCCGACGAGCTAATGTTTCCAAGGCTTATCGAAGAAATTAATAAAACACTGCATGCGCAAAATGCCAAAAACTACGCGGGCTTTTTTGTAAAGGGTGGATATGTATGGGATGGTCAGCCCTTAAAATATGGATTGAAAAACAACAAAATTGCCCTCATTCATAAAAAACGAATGATGTACCCTGTCCTTGACGATCTTACGGCCTCACAAATGGGGGAAATTGAAGGGCACTACCAACCCGTTGTAACCCATCCTGATTTTAAGATCGGACAGCTCAAAACAAACATTGATCATTACGCCTTTACAGATGCCAGCGCGTGGGAGGCACGACACAAAAAATACGCAAAATGGGAGGCCTACATGATTGAAAATAATGCCTACCCTAAAGACCCAATACCGTATCGTGAATGGCTAAAGGCTGTGTTTAGGCGCACACCCATGCGTCCCGCGATTGCATTTTTTCATTGTTATGTTTTAAAGCGTGGCTTTTTAGATGGCAAAAAAGGCTATCAATTTGCAAAAACCCGCGCCCATTATTATAGCATGGTCAACAAGGCGCGTGCGATTTTGAGATCAAGCCCTTGAGCTTCCAAAATGCATTGGGAAAGAACCGCCTAAACATCCACGCCGCACTTTGACGAACATAAATAATTTTTGCGCCCTGCATATTGTGCGTTTGTCTTGCTCTATATTGCTCTTGTCGCCCAAGTTTTGCGTTTGTTTGCGACACGCCTCCCCCTTCAAATATACATAAAGGCTGTGGGATATAATATATAGGCAGGTCTAGCGCGACGATATCGCGTAAAAAACGGTATGTAAATTCAAAATCACTCGCGATCTTATATTGCAAGTCGTAACGCAATTCGCTTTGGGCATAAATCATGGCCTGATGATGTGTAAACAACCCCTTGGAAATACTTGTATACGGTTTGGCGATCTTTTCATGAATAGTGCCGTCTAAATCTTGCTCCAGCGCATCGCCGTAGATGAACACCGCACCGCGCGCAATATACTCATTAATTATCTCCAAACAGTCGGGATGCGCCAACTGATCACCCGCATTTAAAAATAACATATGAGAGCCCGTCATACGCTCTATACCCTTATTCATGGCATCATAAATACCCTCGTCAGGCTCGCTCGTAATGAATGCTTTTGTATCTTTTAAAAGTGAAAGTGTGTCGTCACTTGATCCCCCGTCAATTACGATCCATTCAAAATCTTGATGGGTTTGTTCTTGCAAGGAGCCAAGCGTCTTACGCATGCCTTCACAATTATTATACGTGATTGTGATAATCGATAGTGTCATAATGATGCAACGCTACACCATTCAATTACATAATGCCAGCTCAATGCTTGCTCTGATGTTTTTTATCCTTAGCATGCTCAACGTACATAAGATGAACCGCATCGCGCAATTGCGTCACGAAATGACCTATTTTTTCACTACGTGCAATCTGTCGCACTGTATCATTGGGTGCGGGCGTTGTTGCAATAAATAAACAACGGTCACTGCTGAGCTTTTTTTTCTCAACGGTAACAAGTGGTTTTATCCCTGCATCCGCACAAAAAGATATGAAATAGCGATCCTTGGCATCTGAAAAACAAAAGTCGCGAAAAAGGCCTTGATACACGCCATTTGCATATACCTGAAAAATCTGTTGAAACTCTCGTCTCGTATATCCAATTTTCTGATCTATAGACATTTGTTACTGTATAGTTTAACACATTTATCAAAGAATTAAAAAGAGTATAGAGACAATGGCAAAAGCATCAAAAAAATTAAAAGACAAGCAACCCATCGATCCCGTTATGCAACAAAACAACGAAATGTTGCGAGACGTTGAGGATTCTATCCGTCAAGACCAGCTAAAAGCCTTGTGGGACAAATATGGATCAATGGCTGTCACGATAGCCGTAGGTGTGGTTTTGATTACGGCCGCAATTTCTGGTTGGAATGCATGGACATCAAGCCAAAATAAAAAAGACACAACCATCTTAATTGAAGCTTTAAACGCCAATAACTTGGAACAAAGCCTTTCTTCATACATACAAGATGCTGATGGCGCGCATAAAACTATCGCGTCATTTAAGTTAGCCGCTGAATATAAACAATCAGGCCAAATACAAAAAGCAGCTGATCTATACAAAACAATTGCCCAAGATAGTGACATGGACGATCTTTACACCGATCTTGCCACGTTGCTTTATGCGACAAATACAACAGGTGACGAGGCCGCAAACGCGCTTGAAGAGTTAGCAGACAAACCACAAAGCCCATGGTTTTCACATGCAGCCATTGAATATGCCGTCTACCTTGCCAATCAAGGGTCATTTACAAAATCCATTACAAAACTAAATGAAGTATTGGATAGCGAAACAACACCGATTGCGATCAGACAAAAGGCCGAAGCATTAAAAAGCCTCTATACAATACAATCGGCTAATCAAGGAGACTAATCACTATGGTGCGACAAAAACTTCTTATTCCCCTACTTTTTACATGTGTAAGCCTTTCAGCTTGTTCATCATTTTTTGGTGGAGGAGATAAAGAAGAGCCATTAGAAGGCGAGCGCATCTCAGTGATCGAACTTCAAAAAGGGTTGGAGCCTGATGATGTAGTTCTTGAAACATTAGGGTTTGTTCCTCCTAACGAATGGCAAAATCAATACTGGCCCCAAGCCGGCGGGTATCCAAACCACGCCATGCAAAATCTTGAACTGTCTCCTAACAAACTGAATAAAATATGGAGCGCAGATATAGGCGCAGGACAAAAAGACCGTCTCCCCCTCACCGCGCAACCGATCGTATTTGATGGTAAAATATTTACAATGGACGCAGAATCTCGCGTCAGTGCCGTTGACATTAAAACGGGAGACCGTCTATGGCAGTATGGGTTGAAACCAAAAGATGAAGACGAATATGTGATTGCTGGTGGGCTTGCTTACTCAGAAGGCACTCTTTATGCCACATCTGGTTTTAACGAGCTTTTTGCATTAAACCCTCAAGACGGCAAGATTAAATGGAAAGGCGCGATGAAATCTCCATCACGTGCCGCCCCCACTGTTATTGACGGCCGTGTTTTCGTCGTCACAATTGACAACCAAATCTTTGCATACTCAACACAAGACGGCAGCGAACTTTGGAGCTACCAGGGTCTTGAAAGCGATGCTGGCCTTGTCGGCATGGCAGCGCCCGCAGCAAACCGTGATATTGTGGTTCCGGCCTTCTCATCAGGAGAGCTTTACGCCCTTCGCGTCGAAAACGGATCTGTCGCGTGGGTTGAAAGCTTAACAGCCAACCGTAACGGTAATGGACTGTCATCAATTTCAGACATTCGCGCACTTCCTGTTATGGACAAAGGTGCGGTCATTGCCATGAGCTTTAGCGGTAAAATCGTAGCCCTAGACGAGCGAACAGGCCAGCGTTTATGGCAACGCGAAGTCGGAGGCTCACAAACACCGTGGGTCGCAGGCAATCATTTATTCATGATCACATCAAACAATGAGGTCGCAGCCCTTGGCCGTGATCAGGGTAAAGTTGTTTGGGTGACACAACTTCCAAAATACAAAAAGCCAAAAGACCGTGAAGGCGCAATTGCATTAAAAGGCCCTGTCCTTGCTGGTGGACGTCTTATCATTGGTGGCTCAGACAAAATGATTTATGAAATCAACCCAAAAAACGGTGACATTATCCGCAAATGGCAAACAAAAAGCCAGGTTGCCGTGCCACCGATCGTAGCGGGGGGCGTTTTATACATCCTAACAGTTGATGGCAAACTCACTGCTTACAAATAAGAATTAATAAAGAAAGAATTTTTTATGTTTACTCTCGCCATCTGTGGTCGTCCCAACGTTGGAAAATCTACGTTGTTTAATCGTTTAACAGGAAAACAGCTTGCTATCGTCCACGACACCCCCGGTGTTACGAGAGACTGGCGCGAAGCTGACGCACGTCTTGCGGGTCGTAATTTTAAGATTATTGATACTGCCGGTCTTGAAGATATTCTTGATAACTCCCTTGAATCAAGAATGAACAGCAAAACTGAAATGGCGCTGCAAAAGGCCCATGCGATTTTATTCGTTATTGATGGACGCGATGGTGTCACACCCGTTGATAAACACTTTGCAAAATGGCTTCGCCGTCAAGACAAGCCCGTTATTCTTGCCGCTAATAAGTGCGAAAACGACTCTAACGTATTTGCCGGCTTGGCTGAAGCATATCAGCTAGGACTAGGTGAGCCGATCCCATTATCGGCAGCCCACGGTCATGGATTTAATGATTTATATAGCTATCTAGAGCCTCACTGGCCAGAAGACGAGCCTGAAGAAAAAGAAGAAGAATCGGACGGCGTTTCAGTCAGCGATATTGACGCCCTTGAAGGGGACGAGGATTTCGACTTTGTCCTTCTCGATCAAGAAAAAGAAGAAGAAGCCACTAAACGCCCTGTAAAAATTGCAATTGTTGGTCGACCCAATGCGGGTAAATCAACACTTCTCAACGCCATGATTGGGCAGGAACGCATGATTACGGGCCCAGAGGCTGGTATCACACGTGATGCCATCACGGTCGAGTGGAAGCATGAAGGGCGCGAAATTCGCCTTGTAGATACAGCCGGTATGCGACGCAAGGCCAAAATTCAAGACAAGCTTGAAAAAATGTCTGTCGATGAAAGCATTCGTGCCATTCGCTTGGCCCAAGTTGTGCTTCTTGTTGTTGACGCACAACAACCGCTAGAAAAGCAGGATCTGACCATCGCCCAACATGTTGAGCGTGAGGGCCGCGCCCTTGTTATCGTCGTGAATAAATGGGACTTGGCCGAAGACAAAAAAGAGCTTCTTGCCAATATTAAACACAAACTAAGTCATGTTTTGTCACAAGTGCCTGATGTGCCAATCGTCACCCTTTCAGCATTACGCCAAACGAATTTTGAAAAGCTTTTCTATAAAATATTTACCTGTTACGAGACATGGAACATCCGTGTGTCTACTGGACGTATGAACAGATGGCTGAAGGCATTAGAATCGCACCATCCTGCACCATTGACGCAAAATCGACCAAACCGTTTGCGATACATCACGCAGATTAAAACACGCCCCCCAACATTTGCGATATGGGTCTCAAAACCTCAAGACCTACCAGACAGCTACAAGCGCTATATTGTCAATGGCATTCGTGAAACATTCAAAATTGTAGGTGTGCCTATCCGGCTGCTTGTAAGAACTTCGAAAAACCCGTTCAAGGACTAGGGCTTAGCCAAGCCCTAGGCGTCTTTTGGTCACATCGAAAGTTTGAATAAGCTGATCGTGGTTTTTGTCTTCCAAACCCACGAGAGGCAGACGCACATCAGCATTGCAAAGACCGGCATATGCCATCAAATCTTTTACAGGAACTGGATTTGTTTCAATAAACAGATCGGCAAACAGGTTTCTAAAGGCATATTGCATATCCAAAGGCGTGCGCCAATCTGACAAATTTTTGCTATTTGACGCATGCATACACAAATCAACATACATTTTCATCTGAGCCGGTAATATGTTTGACGTCACGGCAATTGCGCCCTGTCCGCCAAGCGCAATAATCTTTAACGTTTCATCATCATTGCCACTTAAAACCGAAAAATTTGACGGTGTGTTGGCAATTACCTTTTCCATGCTTTTAAAATCACTCGACGCATCTTTTACGCCTACGATATTAGGATGTTGTGACAACTCTAAGATTGTATCGGTGGCTATCTGAACAACTGATCGGCCAGGAATATTATATAATACAACAGGGATATCTACGCTATCTGCCACAGCTGTATAATGGGCAACAAGGCCGCGCTGTTGAGGTTTGTTATAATAAGGCGTCACACTTAATAACGAATCTGCCCCTGCCTCTGCAGCCGCTACAGAATAACGAATAGCCTCATCCGTAGAATTCGAACCAGCCCCTGCCATAACATGGGTGCGCCCGCCGACCTGATCAACAACAAACTTTACAACATCCATGTGCTCTTTTTCTGACGCTGTTGCAGCTTCACCTGTCGAGCCCATAGGAACAATACCATCAACACCAGCGTCAATTTGCATCTCAACGAGATGCTCAAGGCGACCATAGTCAACCTGATTATCTTCGTAGGGCGTCACAAGCGCCGTATAAAGACCTGTGATGTGGTGTGCCTGTTGGCCTTGGTTTGACTTTGTCATTGAAACATCCTCTATTTTTTATTTTTCATATTTAAACACCTTTTAAAGGGGTTGAGTCAATAAATTTATGAAAATTTTATAGCGTGGTTTCCCATGGCAAAGCCTTACAAGCTTTTGATAAATGATCAATAAAAAGACGTAGCCGACGCGACACATATTGGTTTGACGGAAAAACTGCATATATATCGCGTGGAGGCCATGTAACATACTCTTGCAATAAGGGTATTAACTGCCCAGAGGCCAACGCATCTGACACAAAGAAAATGGGAAGGATGGTCACGCCCCCACCATCAATGGCAACATCACGCATTAAAAAGCCTGTATCACTTCTAAAGTCACCAGTAAGCTTTACAGATCCCATTTTATTCAAACGATCTTTATATTGCCATTCGCGATTATGTTTCTCGCGACTATAATGAAGGACATTGTGGTCTAACAAATCCTCAGGTGTTTGAGGTGTGCCGTGTTTTTGCAAATATTTCGGGCTGGCACAAATAATTAACGGACATGAAGCGAGCCGTTTTGCAACAAGAGAAGAATCCGACAACGCCCCAATACGCACCACCAGATCAAACTCTTCTGCAATAATATCAACCTTACGGTCGTCAAAACTAACATCCATCGTGATATCAGGATACGTAGTGACAAAGTTAGATATAACATGGCTTAAATGCGCGTAGCCCAAGCTCATAGGAACACTCACTTTTAATGCACCTTTTGGTGACGATTGTAGATCGTGTAAAACACTTTGCGCCTCGTCCATTTCGTTCATTGCACGTCGCGCATGCTTTTTGAACATATCTCCAGACTCGGTCAAAGACACAGTTCGTGTCGTGCGGTTGAATAATTTAACCTGTAAGTCTTTTTCCAAACCTTGAATATGCTTCGTCACGGCCGAGCTGGTCATGCCCAATTGACGCCCCGCGGTGGCAAAGCTCTCATGACGCGCAACTTCTAAGAATGCTCTTATTTTTATGAAATCCTTCATATTGTTAACCTTATGGAATTAATAAAGTGAAAACAAGACATATTATCAACCCTACTGGCAAGATATATAATCATGACAATAAATGAATTTTTATATCAATGGAGAATAAAATGATAACACACATCCCCTATAGCGAGCTTGGTAATGCTGATTATGGATGGCTAAACGCCCATTATCATTTTAGCTTTGCTCATTATTTTAACCGTAAACGCATGGGGTTTGGCGTTTTACGCGTTATCAATGACGATATAATCAAAGCTGGTAAAGGATTTGATACCCACCACCATGACAACATGGAGATCATCACATACGTGAAATCTGGTGCCATCACACATAAAGATTCAAAAGGAAATGAGGGGCGCACAGGCGCAGGAGATTTACAAGTCATGAGCGCCGGCACAGGAATCGCTCATTCCGAGTTCAATAACGAAGACGAAGACACAAGCCTGTATCAAATCTGGATCACCCCACGCGCTCAAAATTTAGAGCCCCGTTGGGAGGCTATGAGCTTTCCAAAAAAGGAAAGTGCTAATCAACTGCCACTTTTGGTCTCTGGAACACCAAATGACGGCGCGCTTACAATTTATCAAGATGCCTATATATATGGTGGTCAGATATCTGAAAACAAAAACATCACGCACAATATTCATAATCAGGCCTATATTTTGATATCCAAAGGACATGTTGAAATAGACGAAATCAAAATGAGTAAAGGCGACGGCGCAGAGGTGAGAGATCAAAAATCTATAGAGATCAGCGCGCTCACCGATTCAGAAATTCTAATCATTGATGTCCCCAGTAAATAAGCTAACATAATAAAACAGACAAATAAGGAAATAACACATGACTAAATTATTATTCCTCGCAGGAAGCACACGCAAAGATTCGCTCAATAAAAAGCTGGCCAAATATGCCAGTATACGCGCAGCTGCCATGGGAGCAGAGGTTAAATTCATTGATCTAGCAGATTTTGAGATGCCTATTTATAATGGTGATTATGAAGAGGCCAATGGCTTGCCAGAAAATGCAATAAAGTTGAAAAACCTGTTTATAGAACATGATGGTTTTTTTATTGCTTCACCAGAGTATAACAGCTCTTTTCCTCCTGTTTTGAAAAATGCGCTTGATTGGATTTCACGCCCACACGAAGACAACGAAGAGAGCTTAAAAGCATATAACAACAAAGTCGCAGCTCTCGGTGCTGTCTCTCCCGGCGGTTTAGGCGGCATAAGAGGGTTAGTTCCTTTGCGTATGATGCTTGGCAATATCAACGTCACGCTCACGCCCACACAAGTATGCGTAAGCGATGGCTACAACGCATTTAATGATGAAGGCGACATGATCAAAGACGATCAAAAAGGCTTGCTGGAAAAAACTGTAAAACAGTTCGTTGAAACAGCCCAAAAGCTATCAGCTTAAATTTATATAAAAAGACTTACGCGTCTATCCGCGCGCCGTTTTGCGTTTGCGTGGGAAGCGCCAGATCAACAAAAACATCTGTAATGTCATCTGGGTGAGGTAATTTTGAACCATCTTCACCCGGATAGGCTTGCGCCCGCATGTCTGTGCGCACACGGCCCGGGTCAACAATATTAACCCGAACATTGGTCGGCTCGCATTCACATGCATATGTGTGTGCCACAGATTCAATGGCCGCCTTACTAGCGCTGTACGCCCCCCAGTAACTACGTGGGTTGGGAACCACACCAGAGCTCAAAAATATCACACGCCCTGCATCAGAGGCCCGCAACAGCGGATCAAGAGAGCGTATCATTTGAACATTCGCGCTGACATTGACTGTCATCACCTCATGCCATTCTTTCATTGGTGTTTGCGCCAAAGGGCGCAACGTGCCCAAGATACCTGCATTGGCGACAAAAATATCAAGACCGCCGAATTTTTCAAAAATAGTGGGGCCAATCGTCGACAGCGCATCTATATCTTTAAGGTCAACAGGCATAATCGTTGCCTTTCCACCATCAGCAACAATGTGGTCATGCACATCTTGTAGTGCACCGACTGTGCGTCCCAATAACAAAACATGCGCCCCTTCGCGCCCATATGCCTTTGCAATAGAGGCACCAATACCACGAGATGCACCTGTAACAAGTGCAATTTTATCTTTCAAAGATTGTGAGCTCATAGATGATTTATCCCAGAATAGTTGCTAAATTATTTTTTGAATTATCCTCGACGTTCGCGAAGCTTTGTCACATCCACGCCCGTCATTTTATTATTATGGTCAACAAGCTCGACAGGGTACTCACCCGTAAAACACGCATCTTCATATTGAGGCTGTTCGTTATTACGCCCGTCCTCGCCCAGCGCGCGGTACAGCCCATCAATTGATATATATGCAAGTGAGTCAGCCTTGATAAACTCACAAATCTCTTCAACTGATTTATTGTGTGCCAATAACTCCTGCGTCGTCGGCGTATCAATTCCATAAAAGCTGCTAAAACGAATGGGCGGTGAAGAAATACGCATATGTACTTCCTTAGCCCCAGCGTTTCTTACCATCTCGACAATTTTTTTAGATGTTGTTCCCCGCACGATTGAATCATCAATAAGAACGACGGATTTACCTTCGATAAATTTACGGTTGGTATTGTGCTTAAGCTTTACGCCTAAATGACGAATTTGATCGGTTGGTTCAATAAATGTACGTCCCACATAATGGTTACGAATAATCCCAAGATCAAATGGCTTACCGCACTGCTCGGCATAACCGATCGCAGCCGGCACGCCACTATCTGGCACAGGAACAACAATATCCGCATTGACAACATTGGCCTCTTTCGCCAGTTCCGCACCAATATTTTTACGAACTTCATAAACAGAATGCCCACCCATCACGCTATCTGGACGGGAAAAATAAACATATTCAAAAATACACGGACGCGCAGGACGCGCTTCAAATGGTGTGCGGGTTTGAATACCCTCTTGGCTGATGATGACCATTTCGCCTGGCTCGATCTCACGAACAAATTCAGCCCCGATTATATCAAACGCACAAGTCTCAGACGCCAAGAAATATGCTTCTCCCAAACGTCCCAACGACATCGGGCGAATGCCATACGGATCACGTACACCAATGAGGATGTTATTGGTGTTTACAACTAACGCGTACCCGCCCTTTATATGGGACACTGCATCGGTGATTTTATCTTCGATAGATGTTTGTTGCGAAACCGCGACAAGATGAACAATAACCTCCGTGTCACTCGTCGATTGAAAGATAGAGCCTCGTTGCACCAATTGATTGCGCAGCTCGTGCGCATTGGTCAAGTTTCCATTATGCGCTAACGCAAATCCGCCAAAGTTCAAATCCGCATAAAGGGGCTGAACATTACGTAACATGGGCTCACCAGATGTAGAGTATCGGTTATGGCCGATGGCAACACGCCCGCGTAAACGGTTCATAACTGATGCTTTTCCAAAAACCTTATCAACTAAGCCCAGCGCGCGATGCTGATAAAAGTGATCACCATCATGTGATACAATACCGGCTGCTTCTTGCCCCCGATGTTGTAGGGCATGAAGCCCTAACGCGGTCAATGCGGCTGCGTCATCATGACCAAACGCACCAAATATTCCGCACTCTTCATGTAGTTTATCATCGTGAATATCTTCGGGAAGGGAAAGACCACTTAAACTCATTGATTGTAACTTTCTGTATTGGGTGTAACCGCATTATCTAGATTTTCGTCAATCAACTGGTCTAGTCCACGACGCTGTTGTTTTTCATACCCATCACTGTTTTCATCATCAATATCATATTGGTTTTTGATCTCAGACGCCTCGTCTTCAAGCCCCTCACGATCAGATTTTAAAACATCCATATTTTCAAGCAGCTCTCTGGTTGACTCTGCATCTACAGACTCAGTTTCTGGCAAGAACGTCGCCAGCCACGCTGAAGTTGTCTCTAGATAAAAGATCATGTGAGAGCCTTCAAACCATGTTTCCTTCTTGTCTTCGGGCGCCATCAGATGCACAGGTAAATATAAAACACCTAGCAACAACACACCTCGTAAAAGCCCAAAAACTAGGCCCAGTGTTCGGTCAATTGGCCCCAAACCTGCCGATGACACGGCCTTACTCAAAAAATGAGAAATGATGTTTAAGATAATTACAAAAACAATTAAAACGAGCGCATAGGCAAGAACCTTGGCCAGCAGATCATAAGGAACAACGCCAAAGAGCTTTTCAGGCTCCACGCCCTCTTGAACGCCAAGCCATCCTTCCATGACGGGGACAAACGTGTCTCCAAAAAAGAAGGCCATCGCCAAACCACCGATGATACCTAATATTGTAAGAACCTCTTTGATCAGTCCGCGAAAGAGCGCTACACCAGCCGAAATGACAAGAACAGCAACCACAACGATATCGGTAATAAGGGCTATATCCATAGTAAGAAACTCTTTCACAGTTGCAATTCGAAGAGTCCATTTTTTAGCGGTTCCCCATTGATAAATCAAGAGAAAGATTTATGCTGTGCCATATCATAACGCCTTCAAACCGACAGGTCACCAATGTCAAAATACAATAAAATAACGCCTGAAAAATCATTTGTTGAACAAGCCAATATAACAGCTGAAAAATACGAGGCGATGTATGCCGGCTCTATCAATCAGCCTGAAATTTTTTGGGCCGTACAATCCAAACGTCTTGACTGGTTCAAGCGCCCAACAATCATTAAAAATGCTTCATTTGAAGGCGATGTGTCCATTAAGTGGTATGAAGATGGCAAATTAAACGCATGTTACAACTGTGTTGATCGCCACCTTGAACATAACGGAGACAAAACGGCCTTTATTTTTGAAAAAGACGAGCCCGACCAATTTGAAACAATCACATACGCCCAAGCCCATGAACAAATCTGCAAGCTTGCCAACGTCTTAAAATCCCGCGGTGTCAAAAAAGGGGATCGTGTGACAATATACATGCCCATGTGCCCTGAGGCCGCATATGCCATGCTTGCTTGCGCGCGCATTGGGGCGGTTCACTCTGTCGTATTTGGAGGATTTTCACCGGCCTCTCTTGAAGACCGCATAAAAGACTGCGAATCTGACGTTGTGATCACCGCAAATATCGGAAAGCGTGGGGGGAAAACAATCCCGCTCAAATCAAATACAGACGAGGCGATTAAGGACTGCGATAATGTGCATAGCGTCATTGTCTTTGAACATACCAAAAACATCGACACCAATATGGTCACTGATCGCGATATATGGTGGCACGAGGCCACGGAAAACAGCTCAATCGACTGCCCATGCGAAGAAATGGGCGCGGAAGATCCTTTATTTATTTTATACACATCTGGCTCAACTGGAAAACCTAAAGGCGTGCTTCATACAACGGGTGGCTACATGGTTTATGCCTCTCTTACACACGAATGTACATTTGATCATAAAGCAGACGATATATACTGGTGTACCGCCGATGTTGGGTGGATCACCGGTCACTCTTATATCGTTTATGGCCCAATGGCCAACGCCGCAACGCAAGTCATATTCGAAGGCATTCCAACCTATCCAGATGTCTCGAGATTTTGGCGCATCGTCGAAACACACAAAGTCACAAGCTTTTACACTGCACCAACCGCACTCCGTGCGCTATTAAAAGAAGGAAACGATCATGTCACAAAAACAGATCGCAGCAGCCTTCGCGTCCTTGGCACAGTTGGCGAGCCTATCAATCAGGAAGCATGGGAATGGTACTACGAAATAGTTGGCGATAAAAATTGCCCCATCGCAGACACATGGTGGCAAACGGAAACAGGCGGACATATGATGACCCCTATGCCAGGCGCACACGATCTAAAGCCTGGCGCTGCAACCGCCCCCTTCTTTGGTGTTAACCCCATCCTCGTCGAGCCTGAAACAGGCAAAGAAGTCACGGGAAATAACGTCTCAGGCGCGCTTTGTATTGCCGATAGTTGGCCGGGTCAGATGCGCACTGTATACGGAGATCATCAGCGCTTCATAGACACTTATTTCTCAACATATAAAGGCAAATATTTTTCCGGTGACGGCGCACGTCGTGATGAAGACGGTGACTATTGGATCACCGGTCGCATGGATGATGTGCTCAATGTTTCAGGACATCGCCTTGGCACAGCTGAAATTGAAAACGCAATTAACGAGCATGAACATGTTGCAGAAAGCGCCATCGTTGGCATACCTCACGATATAAAAGGCCAAGGTATTTACGCCTTTATAACACTCAATACAGGACAAACCCCTAGCCCAGAACTTGAAAAAGAAATCATTGCACTTGTTCGCAAAATTATAGGTCCCATTGCCGGAATTGATCATATTCAATTTGCACCGGCGCTTCCCAAAACCAGATCGGGAAAAATCATGCGCCGCATTTTAAGAAAAATTGCCGTCGGTGAATTTGAAAATATTGGAGACACATCAACACTTGCCGATCCAGATGTTGTCAAAAATCTTATAGATAATAAGAGAGAATATTAAGCAGCGTGAGAAAAGCTATATTGTAGGCGGTTACGCGCAGACAGGCTTTTTTCGGCCCATTGTTTGCTCATCCACATCCATAAGAAGAACGCCAAAACATCCGTTTCATGATCTTTTTTGTCGCGTGCCTCTAGGCGCTGATCAATTTTTTCACGTGCGAGAAAATCATTTTCACGTTTTTGCTTGTTACTCTTAGATTTCACAAGACCCGCGCGCTCTTCCTCAAGAACCAGTAAGCGCATGCCCACTTGTCCTGAAAATTTTTCGTCTTCGCGCAATTCAATCAATCTTGTTTGCACCATCGACCACGCACTATCTTTGCGATCCATAGCAATTTCCGCCATCGGATCATCGTCAGAAAATGTATTTTCAAGGTAGTCTGCTTGTTTTTCAGCGTCTTTAAATTGTTTTACCAAATCAGCAAGAATGGGATCCAGCGAGGCAAAAATATTGATCTCGTCTAGTTCATCATGCGCGTCATAATCGCGAACATCGGTTAAGCTGTTCAAAGAACAAGAAAGTACCGACACGTCACTTTCATCAATGACGCGGGTCAAACTGTCGCTGAGCGAGAGATGTGAATAATTAGGAAACTGCATTTGTTTTTATCTCCATTCAAGGGTCATCCTATATGACAATCCCTAACAGAGCGTTAAAATCTAAATAGAACGCGCATATATGTTTAAAAAATAAAAAAAATAGTCTATAACCCATGCCTATGGCTAAAATTTCAAAACAATCCGAAGATAAAATCACACAAAAACTACTCGAAAGCGCACAACAAGCAGACGATAAAATAATCTATGCAATGTGCGGTATTCCGGGATCGGGTAAAACATCTTACGTTCAAAAAAAGATACAAGCAGGAGAGTTTCCTAAAACTGCTTTTATCCTAAATCCTGACATCGTTATGAACAATCTTGATGAATATATTCAAGATAAAGAAACTCTGGGCGCTGAAAAAGCATTTAAAAAGTGGGAAATCCCCTCAAGAACTTTGGCTTATGATTTATTTTATAAAGCACAGTTTGAGGGCAAATCTATCATCATTGATATGGGGTGCGCCCGCGAAGAAAATCACCAAATGCTTATCGCTTTGAAAGAAGCGGGGTACAAGATTCACATGACACATATAATCTGCGATGCCGATGTTGCGCTTGAACGTATTCAAAGCCGCGAACGCTTTACACCCATAGACATGGTTTATAAACGCGCCATGGTTCTTGATACGCTTATACCGTCTTACAAGGCGCTTGCCGATACATTTGAAGAATTTGATAATACGCCCTTCAGAGAAGATATCGCCATCACACAATAGTTCTCATTGGTTAAATCTTATTGATTAAAATTGTGCGTCTTGCGCCTTAAACAGCGTCGCGATCTGTCTCTCCAGTACGAATACGTATGGCATTACCAATATTGTAAACGAAAATTTTTCCGTCTCCAATACGGCCTGTAAACGCACTTTTTTGAATGGCGTCGATTACCTGATCGCACATATCATCGGCAACTGCGATTTCAAGCTTGAGCTTTTGCAAAAAATTAACCTCATAGTCAGATCGCTGATCTGGCTCGTCTTGTCCTTTTTGCCTTCCAAAACCTGTAACTTCGCTTACCGTCATACCTGAAACACCGACCTGTGCCAGCGCATCTCTTATTTCATCTAATTTAAACGGCTTTACAATCGCCATAACCATCTTCATAGAACAATTCCTTTATTAATCTTTGATTTATATACAATATAGAGTTATATCGATAATAGACGAAAGCAATGATACTATGCCCGATAAAGATATGAAAGACCATTACGACATCATTATTATAGGTGGAGGATTAGCCGGCATGTCACTGGCTTGTTTACTTGGCCGCAACGACATAAAAGTATGCTGCGTCGATTCACTTGATCCTCAAAAAACCATAAATGAAACATTTGATGGTCGAACAACAGCCATTTCGTGGGCCTCTCAAAAAATCCTATCAAAAGCGGGCGTTTGGGATCAATTGTCATCACAAGCCTGCCCCATAAATGATATTCAAATTCTTGATGGCGATAGCCCCGTTCTTCTTGAATTTTTTAGCCACGAAGTTGATGATCGTGCGTTTGGCTGGATTCTTGAAAACCGCCTCATTCGTCAGGCTCTTTTGAATACAATTGATCAATATGAAAACATCACATTACTTGCGCCTACGCGTATTGATGATTTTGTTGTCTATGATGATCGTGCAGAAGCCTATACATCGGACAATCGTGTGCTGAAAGCCCCCCTCATAATTGGTGCTGATGGCAAAAATTCAAAGACGCGCGAATGGATGGACATTCCCGTACGCGGATGGAGCTATAACCAAAATGCCCTTATATGCACTGTGGCTCATGAAAATCCACATAACAACATTGCCATTGAGCATTTCAATCCAGAAGGCCCTTTTGCGGTCCTTCCCATGACCGATGAGACACAAAATGGCAAAACCATATATCGCTCTTCTGTTGTATGGACAGACCACAGCAACGGTAATAAATCTATGATGGCATGGGATGATGACACCTTTAAAGCTGGACTAAATGCGCGTTTCCCTGCGTTTTACGGGGAGGTCAAGGCCATCACGCCCCGCATGAGCTATCCATTAGGATTAAAACACGCATACAGCTATATAGGGCCTCGTATGGCGCTTGTGGCAGAAGCCGCTCATGCAATGCACCCGATTGCCGGCCAAGGCTTGAACATGGGCTTGCGCGATATCGCAGTTATTTCAGATCTAATTGTCGGCGCGCATCACGCTGGGGACGATTTAGGTCATCAAGATCTTTTGAAAAAATATCAAAGAAAACGTCGTGCAGATAATACCGCAATGATGGCCGCCACGGACACGCTCAACAAGTTGTTCGGCGTAAAAATGCCGCCCGTAGCCATGGCACGAAAACTAGGTATCAAAGCCATATCAAGATTTAAACCCGCAAAACAACTATTTATGCGTCAAGCCATGGGCGCCGTGGGCGTTCTTCCCAGCCTCATTGAAAAATAAAACCTTAAATCCCTACAATCGGATCAGGCGTAGGCAATCTGTTGTTATTGTCTAGTGCATTGTGCTGCTGACCATAACTATCTTGGTTAAGATCAGGTTGCTGCTGGCCTTGCGCAGGTTGTGACACTTGCGGTGCTGGTTCTGGTTTTGGCTTAATTTCGTGTTTCGTTACTTTTCCAGTGCTAGGGTCTACCATGTGTAGCTCACCATCAATAACACGAGCAGAAAGAGCCGTTGATTGACGCGCAGCCCATCCCTCAGGCGCATCTGCAGACATCTCTGCCAACATTTTCGACTTATCCAATGCCGACATAGCGTTGGCAAACATGCTATCTTGGGTGTTTCCTGTAAAATACGTCTCATCAACACCCATAACATCCAAATTGTCGTTTACACCTTGGATAATACCACCGGCAACCTGATAAGAGGCCATAGTCCCCCCTGCCCCTGAAATCATCGGGCCGGCAAGTTCTTTAAGGGTATTTTTAAATCCACCTAATGAAGACGCAATTCCGTCGATATCAATTCCAAAATTCTTAAGCATATTGCCCATTGGGCCATTTGCCATATTCTGCAAGGCTTCATCGAAATTAGCAAACATCGTGTCGATTTTCACATTCGCCATCTCTGCGCCCCAGCGTTCTGTTGCACGCCCGATCATCTCTTGGCTTGCAATGATGCTCATAACATCGTTGGGGTTATTCTTCATGTCTTCCATGACAATTTTCATGCCATCAAAACCGCCAGCACCACCGACAGAATCAAGCGATTTCATATTATCAAGAATTTGTGCGGCTTGTTGCGGATCTGCTAGACGCGCACCGATAAGATCCGCGGATGGACCTTTTTTAATATCACTCATCAAACTGTTTGCGTCCAGTATGTCCTGCTGAGCCTCAGCATCTAAAGAACTCATATCAATGTTTGGTATGTTTTCAATGTCTGTAATCGTTGTTGCAGAAGATAAATTGGCCATGTCCTTGGCGCTTACTCCTTTTGTTGCAACGTCGAAACCATCAATAGATGACAATGCTTTGTCATGTAAACTATCAAGAGCCATAGTCCCCGTCGAAGCTGGGTCAGCACTCGCCATAATAGGCACTACGGTTTGAACCACCTCAGGGTGATCTGACATAAGTGTATCGAATGCCTTAGGGTCTCCTGATTGAGCCTTTACCATTAATTGAGAAATCTCTGCCCCGTTGGCCATGTAATCACGACCAACCGCTTCTACTAAGTCACTATCTTTTAGCAACTCATCAACTGTTGCATCCGCGTTACCACCCAATGACGTATGCAAGTTTCCTATCATCTGCTCCCCAACCACCATCGGATCTTGAGGAACTGCTGGTTGCGGCGCTTGTGGGGCGGTCGCTGGCTGCTGTTGTACCACGGGTGTGGGTGATTGCACATTTTGAGACACAGGCGCTTGTGGCGCTTGTGCTGCTGGCGTTTGTACCGTCGGTTGAGCTGCTGGCTGTTGCGCAAGTGGCCCCATAACGGATTCAAATCCCGGGTTATTTTGTGCAATCTGCGCAACAATTTGAGGATCAAAATTAGTAGAGAAGGCACGAATTTCTGCTTCTGATAATTCCATTTCCTCTAATAGCTCATCAAAGGATCCTGTTGGTGCTTGAAGTGCCGCGTCGATGGCATCTTGCTTAAACTCAGGGTCGCTAATCGCGTCTTGAAATGCTTGCTTTGGATCACCCCATGGCGCCGTTTTTGCGTATAGAAGGCCGCCCATCGTAGCCGCGTGACTAGACGTTAATTCTTTCACAATTTCATTATTTGCTAAACCAGCCATTACTCTTCTCCTCTTATACTTCTAATTCTTCTTGATCATCGTCAAGTTCGACAGGCTTGAACAACAATTCTGCCGTCACATATGCCATGTCTTCTCTTAATCGAAGTGGTAATTGATCCCACTCCGTTGTCAAAATTAACTGCGCCTCATCCATAACCTTAAGCGCGCGTTCATTACCTTTTTGTGCGGCAATTGACATTAATGTCACCAACTGCTCGACATATTCTTTTTCTGTATGCTTTGGTTTCAACTGTTTTACGTTACCCATAATATGGATCCTCTAATGTGTGTTTGCGTACAACCAGCGATACAACGTAAGGCGCACTGCAAAAACTTTCGGTTTTCTTATCGTATTTCACAATACGAAGATCTGTTGATTCCGTCATGCGCTCCTCAAGGGGTTCATGTATCTTAATTCCCAACCCTTGTATTTTTCCATTAACAGTTACGAAATAAAGCTGTTCTAAATCGACATCATATTCCGCCCACCAATAGGCCTCTGGAACATCCTCGGAAATCACAACCAATGTCTTGCCCTCTGACCCTACAACCAATTCAACATCCATTGTCGACGCAAGTGAGGGTAAAACGGGCGCGTCATCGTCCAGTTTATCGAATTTTTTCAACGGTTTTTTTGCTTTTGCAACAGCCAAAACACTTACCTTTCACAGTAAAATATATACAGGTTTACTAATTACTTATGATTATACGCGATGTTGAGCATACAAAGCAAACTTTAACGATTTGTTAAGGCCGCATGCCTTTTATTGGGCGGGGGACAGATCACCAAGTGAGTTCGCAGGCCCACGAATAATAAGATTGATATCCATGTTCGACAAATGTGGAATTGTCTGATTAAACGCCTCAACGCGTGCCGGATCTTCTATTTCAAACAGATAGTCTCTGTCTCTGATCCCTCTGCGCAGTCGGAAATAATCCATGACAACCTGCTGATTTTCATCACGTTTGAACATACATGTCCCTTGATGCGAAATGTCCTGCCCGAAAGAATCTGTTGTCATATACTCAACGGTTACATCAGGGCCTCTTTCACGAATATCAATGAAGCGAAGCTCTGAAGGATATTGCACGTTTAATTCAATATATGTACGGCACACCCCAAATAATTGGGTACCAACAATATATAAAGGTCTTGTTCCCCAATACCACAATATAAAAATAATAAGAACCACGCTCCAAATAGCAATTTTCTTTTTGCTCATTTGTTTGCGAGGACGCTTGATTTTTTTAGCCTTTTTAGGCGGGGTCTCTTTTGCGTCTATATCGGCGTCATCTGAGGTTTGAGACATCTTACAACCTAACTTTAAGCAATGCCCGCTTCACCAAGCTTCACACTTGCCGCAACGAGTTCGTCAACCATTTCATCAATCACAGCACTCACAGCGGCGTCTTGACTGTCTGCCTCTGCCGCTTCTGCCTTAACAAGAACACGGCGTTTTACTTCGCTTCTAGCGCTTCCACCAGGGAAATAAATAGCCAAAATACGGCGCGCGCGCTGCGCACCGATTTGACTATACAGACGTGAACGCATACTCACATCTTCTGTAGATGTTGAAAACGCCCATAGCTCAACAGGCCCTAGCGTACTAATCAAATGCTGCTCGTAACGCCCTTCTTTTGTTCCCAAAATCAACAGGGCAGGCCCCCCAGATGAACGGGGTCCAGTCAAACTGTGACGAATGACGTGACGCGCTGAATCAGTAAGACCAAATCGGTCACGTACGTTATCAACGGCCTTTTCAGAAACCGCCGTACCTAGAACCCATACACCTGTTGCCAAATCAACCATATCGTCGTCAAAATCGTCCAACAGCTGTGATGCCAATACGATTTGAACGCTTCTTTTACGTCCCTCACGGACATCACGAATAATCTGACCGCGCACGGCCGCAGACGAGCTTGTTCTGTGGAATTCATCGTAACAAAGTCTTTTTGGCGTTTCTGCCAAATCCTGAAGACGAAGCTCGTGGTATGGCCTGTATTTGTCTGGCACTTGTGATAAGGACTCAGGCCCCATCCACCATGCACGCACAAGCGCGTGGCGACCCAACATATACATGATTGCCGTTTGTCTATCCGCCGTTTCGTCACCTTGCGGAGATACGTCCATCAGATCCAGTGAACAAACACGCGCATCTGTAATTTCAAATTTAGTCACAGATGAAACAATTGGATATTCTTTAATCCCCGACGTAATCATACGTTCAAAGGCACTGATAACATTTTCAGTTCCCGAGCCAACTGTCGTTTGCTCCATCAATGTTCGTATTTGCGGACGACGTGAGGCGGTAATAGCATCCCCCAATGTAGGAACAGCGTGTCGCTGTGCCAAGTTTGCAACTTCAGGCAAACCTAGATCGTACAGCTTATCAACAACATCCCACCAGTAAGGGTCTGTCGGCAAATGTATATTGTGCTTACGAATAGCTTCATCGACCTCTTGGTCAATGCGTGGCAAATACGGGCGAGGCTCTGAATTGGCTTCTGTATCATTTCTCCAACGATACATTTCATCAACCACAAAACCAGCTAACTGTTGAATACCATCATACGGTTTATCATTGCCTGGCGGGGTACAAATCAAAGTAATGAGCTGAATAAGATAGCTTCGCTCATCAGCCAATGGATAACGACAACCAAGCTGTGTATCAAAAGGGTTAATCGCATAGTCTTGAGACATTTGCAGTCTGAAATAAGCGGCCTCATGAGCCCGTGAAGGCGGTAACGCATCTTTTATCAATGAAATCAAACCAGCCGAAGACGGGCCAATATCAATAACCGCAACATATGGAAGACGGCTCAAGCCTGGTGTTAGAATTGTTCCAAGGTTAAGCGTGTTCATCAAAACCGATTTACCACCACCAGGTTGGGCAAATATCAAATCAAACCATGTTGTTGTCAGGTTACTTCCTGTTTGGTAAGGCCATACTTTTCCATCTGGTGTTCTAAGCATAATAGCACCATCAGAAAACGGGCTTGATGGACGCTGCCATGGAAGCAACTTCATAACGTCATACATCGGCGCAATCGCCGCAGGCGCTGTTCCCGCACAATGAATGCCCATGGCTGAAGACATCACACAATCAAGCGGATCACCTGTCACTTCACTCACCTGACAGTAGCCCCAACTCTCAATCGTTTGTACCAAAACTGACAAACGCTCATCCAGCAATTTTCGCTGTCCACGTGGTGCCCATGTCGCAAACGACATACGAAGCTTGACCACAGGCTCTTTTCGAGACATCGACTCAAGGCCTTCAAGCGCATATTTGATTTGTTTGTTCATCGCATTGGTTACACCAAACAATGTAGACATCATCGTTTGGAACGCCATTGATTGTGCGCCACCACCTTCAATCAGGAATGACATCCTGTAAGGGACTTTTGCGTCAAACAAACGATTTAATAGTTGTGGGAAAGGCGATGGATCCATAGGCGCCAAAACAATATCTGCACCAGCCCAAATTAGATCGCCAAGCTGGACAACTTTGTCATCTATAACGCGGCTATCACCGACAGCGAGCTGCTGTCGAAGGGGCGGCCATAAAATATCAGACATATCTGTAACACTTGTTGGCGCACGCGGGGGAATAGGGTCTCCCGGTAGACAAGCACGCCATTTTTCATTGGCTTTTTTCGGATAGAGGTTCCCGCGAACCGCGGCAAGCGCATCATGCACTTCCATCAGTTCTGTACTGATACCAATTTCTTCTAAACCTGTTAATACAGACGATACCAAACTTTTGTGACGTGTACGAAGCTCTTTAAGTGCGGCAAACGGGTTTTGTGCGTGTGGTGCATTTACCCATTCTTTCCCTTTATTTTTACTGTTTTTAGAAACGCGCTCAATCTCAGCCTTCGTCAAGATTGATGGGCGTGTCCATAAAACAAAGTAGCATTCTTCATAGGAGAGGTATTTTGTAAGGTGGCGAATACGCTCTTGGAATAAATCGTCAATTTCCAAGCCAATGGCACGTGATGTCGTTCTTGATGGACGAACGAGACGTCCCAACTCATCCTCAATACGACCCGGGTCACGAACAAAGAAAATCTGTAATGCATGACCTGGACGGTCAAAACGCGAGCCGACCTTTAAAGTCGCCGCTTTAACGATATGCTCATATTCCTGATCTCCAATGATTTGCTTGCTGCCATCCACGCGCACATAGGACACTAAGGATCCATCCTTGGCGGCCAAAGTATGTTCATCGTCTGCAGTTTCCAAATTGATAAAGGTCTCAACGGACTGTCTTATAGCAATTTGGAACGGATTAAGAAGCTTTTCAAAAAATTTCATAAAGTACTTTAGATTAAAGAGTAATGAGTTGCAGAAACGTTACTTACTATTCTGCTCTACATTCTTATAAAGATCAATCCAGTTGTTGGGAATTTTACCACTAAATGGGCCGTCTTTTGAACGCCAGTAGGCTAAGATTTGCGGAAATTGATTAAACTCTAAATCCTGCTCTTTAATAATTCGTCTATCCAAAGGAAAAACACGTACGCCATCAAGCCTCTTATCTCTTTCTGCATAACGCTTACGACTAATATAGTCGCTAAGCACTTTAGATAGAACGCCAGGGTCATCTGTGCCCAGACGTTCACGAACGTCAGCACGGCGGGTCATTAATGTGTCGAGTATTTTTTTAGAGGTGTCTGCCATAGGGCCTTGAGATATTCGGGCAACATAAAGCGCGCGCGCAATGTGATTTAAATCTGCCTGCTCTATTTCTGGCAACCATAACAATATTCCAGAACGCATGCGAGAAACTTCATCAAGGTAAAAACACTGATAGCAAAAAAGGCACGTTGTTATGATATCCTCATCCTTAGGAGAGGGGCCTTCAGAAATATTGAGAAGCTCTTGATATTTTTCTGATCGAAAGCCACAACACTGACATGTGTGGTCATCTCGCGTTAAGATCTTACTTTTAAGCGCGATGTAATCATCAGATTGTTTGTCAGATAAAAAGGCACTGCTCTGACGAGCAATGCCCATATGTATAGGTACCATATCAGCTATATTAGAATGATAGTGCGCTGATTGATGACTGAGTAACTGTGCTTGTACCACCAAGTGAGTTAATCGCAGCTGTTGCGATCACTGGGATAACCAAACATGCTCCACCAGCACCCAAACGGATAGCACCTTCTCTAATAGGTGTTTGTGTTGGGTTTTCTACGTGGTCTTTAATTTTTAGAACACCAAGAACAATAAATAGCATACCTGCTAGGTAAGACACAGCAGAGATAACTTTTGGAAAGTCTTGGATCGATGTTGTGAAGTTACTTGCAAAAGTACTGAAGTTTGTTGCATGTGCAACGTTTGATGTAAGAAGTACTGAAGTTAGTGCAGCACTTGCTACAAGTGAATGTGTTTTAATAGTCTTCAACATAATATTTTCCTCCGTTAAAGATGTTTTCAATGTTTATGAAAACGTTAAAAGATTTAAACCAAATGTAGTTTGGACAGCGTTTATAACGCTACCAATATTTACAGCCATTGCCCCACCAATGATATGGGACACTGCAGCCATAAGAGACGCTTGACCACCTTCGGCGACCTCACGCACAATAAACATACCACGAACAAACGCAATCAGTCCAATGATTATCATAAAGCCCGTGATAGATCCGATTACAACCTGTATGTGACCATCTACCAACGGGTCACCAGTTGTTGTTGTTAAAACACCATAAGACGTAACATTGGTTGTACCAAACAACGTACCAGTTGTTGCCGCCATGATATTGTCGATAGAAAAGAGCACACCTGCAACGATAAACGTAAACACGGTTCCTGTACCAGTTGGGCCTTTAGGTCCTTCTTGGGCGCTTTTCAACATTCTGCCAATTCCAACCATCACCAAAGCTAGCCCTGCGACAAAGCCAAAACCTGATAGCAAGAACATGAATGGATAGAAAATATCTGCAACAAGCAAGAACAACATCGCATCCAAGCCACCAGACGACATGCCGCCAGCACCTATTATACCGCTGTTTGAAAGCCCGATCGGTGTAGACCCAATAAGTGTATTTTTGATCGCCGTTGCAACAACGGGCATGGACAAGAATCCAGCCGCTGCAAGAAAACGTTTAACAGGCTCAGAAAGCGGCACCTGATTAGGTTGCTCGACATGTTCTTTTGTTTTTAATATTGCCGTAAATGTAAATAATATACCAAGCAAGTATGAAATCGCAGCAAGCAATGTTGGCAATAATGCCGAGCCAGCCACAATATTACATAAAATATCACCAATAGATGGAGAGCCTATTGCGCAGGCTCCGCCACCACCGCCACCAAAACAAACGGTACCAATAATAGGTATAACAACACATACCGCTTGAGCAAATGCAGGGTTACTGGCAACAACAGCACATAGCAATACAAGAGAGAACACGTGCCACTGTCGCACCGTGCTAAAATTCTCATAAACTAGGGCACGAATAGCGCCGTTACTGTGTTTCATATCAATATTCCCTTGGTATAATTATGATTAAATCATACTTTAAAGGCTTTTTACAAATGTAGTCTCAAAATCTATAATAATTACCTTAACTTAAGAGTACTTTGGAAAAGTTAATTAAGGCTTAATATTCACAAAAAAGACACGATTATGACATAATTATTATTTTGGCTCATAAACAGAAGCTTGGCTTCCTCTCACTTCCCAAATATTATCGCCGTTTACGCCAATAAAGCGGATCGTACCTAGTCCTGAGATACTATCACCAACCTTGACAGAAATAGCACCAGCAGATCCCTGTGATGAAATAAGCGCCTTGCCTGGTTGTGCACTTTTAATAACCCACTTGATTACAGCTCCATTATCTTCATTTCTCAATGACTTAGACACTGTTTTGTTTGCAGGCTTTGTATCCACTTTAGGCGCTTCTTTTGAGCCTTGAGATGATACGGGCTTACTCTGGCTATTCTTTGAAAGCTTAGAAACCTCTTTGCGTAACTCTTTGACTTGTGCGCTTAGAGCTGCAATTTTTTCATTATCTTGCTCGGATGATGAATCATTTGATGTTTCAACATTGTCTTCCAGCTGCGAGAGACGAACATCCATATCATCAAGCATTGAAAACACATCACTTAATAAATCTTCACCAGCATTTTGCACAGTACTAGCAACATCACTTGTCACCTCTGACGCAGGCTCTACAACATTTTCCTCAAGCGCTTCTTCTGCTGTATCCATCATGTCTGCAGGCTCTGAAAAATCAAGAAGTGGCTCTTCTTGTGTTTCCTTTTGTGTTTCATTTGATGTCATGTTCATATCAGACGTGTTAGCGCCATCTACGTTCACAGATGCGTCTTCTTGATCAAAATCAGTCAAAAACCCATTATCACCTGACATATCGCCTTCATTTTGAGCTGTCTCTAAATCTGCTACACCAGTATCGTCAGACGCATCAAATGCATCACTCACGTCAAAACCATCTACATCCCCAAAAGATGTGTCAGCTGTATTTTGATCCATGCCTTGACCCATGTCAGTTTCAGGCATTTCAACAAAGCCATCTTCAGGAGAAAAATCTTCATCCACTGCGTTTGGCGCGTTAACATTACCCGCAGCATCTAAATTCTCAGATTGCTGCGTAGGGTTTTGCTGTTGCTCCCCTTGCGCCACTTGCTGCGCTGCGTTTGGCGCAACACTGCTTCCTGAAAATAGCTGCGTCATAGCAAAGCTACCAGCCAGTGCAACAAAAACGGCAATCACCCAAAACATGAGAGAGCTTTTTTTCTTACGTGGTTGCGTGTCGTCTACATCATTTTCGTCATCGAAATCATCTTCGAAGTCGTCTTCAAAGTCATCCTCGAATTGATCGTCAAATTTTTCGTCAGCGATATAAAACATCTTTATTTCCTTATTGTGTTGGCAATAACTCTTGCACGTTCAAAATACTATTGTTTGATGAGTTTGAGCTAGTGAAGTTGTTAGAGTTAGATTGTCCCCCACCAAGCTGCGGATCATCTGTCGGCTCAAATACTGGTGACAAGAAAAGAACACCAATAGGCGTACCAGAACGAACGATGACTTGCGTTTCAACATCTGAACCTTCTTCATCAATAATTTCAGAAATTTCACGAGCCGCTTCCTCAACAGCTTTACCCAACTCTTCTTCTGTATCCAGATCTTCAGTTTCCTCAGTAACTGTTTCAGCCTGAACACTTACGGTCGTACCCGAAGTTTGCGCAACAGCAGATCCCATCCCCTCAATGAAGGCGGCAGCGGTTGGCAAAATAACACGTCTAAACCAACGTCTATTAATGTCAGTTGCCATAGCCGGTAAAGTTGTGTCCGGGTCTAAAACAATTGCTGAAATCGGATATGACACATCATCAAGAACAGCCGTACTAAATTCAATCACAAGCCACTCTTCCTCCTTAGAAAAAGACCCTAGCAAACGCGCGCCTTTGAGCGGGCCTGTCACAAGCTCGGCCAATACAGGACCATCAACATCTGAGTTTGCTTGTGTAAGAGTTTGTGCATATTCAATCTTCGTTGCCGGAATAAGCTGTTTTACAACTTCAACTTCTTCCTCTTCGATCATGTCTTCATCTTGTCCATAAGGATTAAACGCAGACTGATCGCGTGCTTGGGCTGCTGCTGCATAACTTGCAGCATCCCCCAAACCTTCACTAGACCCCGACACTGACGTAATATCGTAGTGCTCAATATTCGAGATTGTTTTGCTTTCAACGATTTGCATCATTTGAGAAGACATAGCCTTGGCAAGCTCACCCATAGCTTCTTGACGCGCCATATCTTGGTTTTGCTGCTCTTCCATATTTTGCTGTGTTTGCACAAGCGCTTCTTGGAACTGCTCTTGCTGTACACGTTCATTTTGGATAGCCTTCCATGTTTCAAGCGGATCTGTTTCTTCTGCTTCAATCATGATGTCTTCTGTATTCACCTGAGCAGGCGCAATAGGAATAGGGATAAAGCTGTCACCCATGTCTTCAGCCTGCATCTTGTCATCTTCGTTCAAAGATTCAAGCGCTTCTACCATCACAGGGTCAAGCTCTTCTGTACCCGCCGTTTGCTGAACATTTGCACCACCACTCACACGTGACGATTCAATTTCTTCACTAGAGCCACCAAACAAAAAGATCACAACAATTATGAGAAGAACGACCCCCCCTATAATTGCAATTTTAGGAATACCTTTTTTGTCTTTTGGCGCACTGTCCCCAAAATCATCAAAAGTGTCTTCGACTTCGAAGTCTTGTTCATCATCTTGCATAGCGTTCATATTACAAACCATCAACGGCCTCTTTCGTTTTCAAATATGCTCTTACTATTTGTCCATTATCTGACAAAAGTAGTACAGGGGCTTCACCAATTTCATATACTGTCGTTCCATCCGATGACTTCACAGATGATGACCAGCCGGGAGACAATAAAGTATGAGGTGTTCTTACATATGTGCGCTCACCCAAAGTGTAAGCAGACGTTCTTGCATCCACACCAGAAACAACCAACTTTTCTGAGTCTTGCGGCGGAACCCCTGTCAAAATAGCTGTCATGCTTGTATCGCCAGCCGTAGTAGTGATCGGCGTCATAACAGTAGGAGGTACTGAATCAGGGCCCATCTCAGGAATTCTTAAATCTGCGCGGTAGTGAACCTCATCCCGTACTGTTTTTAACGTCAAAACAATAGGTGTGCCCAACCCAACCAACCTGATCGAGACGTTTCCATGCCCAAAATCAGACAAAGGCGTGATACGCAAAACGTTTGAGGCCTCCTCAGGCTTCAAAACTTCGTAATTGCCGGCCCACCCAATATCTTGGATTGGCCATTTCTCACCTGTTACATCAATAAAATTGAGGGTACTGACAAATCCAACAGACGTACTGATTTCAAGTGGCGCTACCCCTGGATCCAAAGAAACTGTTTCAATGAAAACTTTAGGCTTAGGTGCCTCGTACAAAGGTGACTCAATGGCTCTTTGAGTATCATCACGCGTCTCAAGGAATGTTCTGATTTGCTCGGGCGTCATAGGAAGAGCGCCTGTAATGGCAGCATCAAAAGCCTCGTCAACGATATCAACTTCCTCAACTTCCGCAGCAGGCAAAGCCTGATCAGCGGGCAGCGTCATACCTGGGTTAGGATTAAGATTAGTACTATCACCCCCTGACACAGTCACACCATCAAGGACGGCGTTAAAATCATCTGTAGCAGGCTGTTGAAGGCCGCCTGAAGGAGGTGCAACCTGTGTTTGTGCGAGCGATACAGGCGCAAAAAGCGACAGCGCCACACCAAAAGCAAGTAAACTAAACCCTTTAGCCTTATACGTTTCTATTCTCATATTTTTATCTCAAACTTCCCTAAATATAGCTTTATTGCAGCCACTGCTCAATACCAACACCATGCGCACTCTCTAGCTTAGGCACACGAACAATTTTTAAACGAATTGTAGGAGAATCTGCACGAACTTGCGATCCTGCCTTGTATGTAATATTCATCGGAACCTCAACCAACCATTCGTAACGGCCGTTAACAATACCTTCACTAATCAATGTTGGCGCACTACTAGGTGCAGCAGTCACAACCTGTTTATTCGCCTCTACACTATCCATAATACCCGACTTTTCGAGCGCCTCGGTAAACTTAGCCCAGCCTGGACGTGTAAAAAATCGTGAGGATTCTTGCAATCTCTTACGATAGTCATGAAAACCAAATGTCATTGTTTGCGCCACAGCCTGTGCTGTCCATGACATTAGAGCTGGTGTACTGAGGTTTGGCTCAGTTAAGGGCAACATCTTCACCAAACGACCGTCTTCAGTCGTTGCAAAATAAACATGTTTTATATCTTGAGTATTTACGAGATAGAAAATAATCCCACCAAGAAGCAAAACAGCCAGCGTAAGAGCCAACACAGCCATTTTTAAGGCGCGGTAACCATCGCGGTAAAAATCATTTCTCATCAAAACCGCATCAAGTCCCCTATTAGAGACAGGCTTCTTTTGCGCACTCGCCGCTGCTTTTTGAGCGCTTGCTTTTATTTCAGCCTGTTCCGCTTGTACTTTTTGCCTTGCTTCTTCACGTGCAATTTTCTGCTCAGGCGTCTCGTCTGCATCACCTGCAATCGCAACAGGATCATTACCCGCGCCTTCTAAAGCTTTATCTGGATCGAGAGATGTCGGTTTTGGAGTATCTTGGCTCATATTATCTAAATTCACATGTTGATTCGTAAAGAAATTCAAACGTTAGTTAACATACTGTATTATTAGAACTGTAAAATAACAAGACCCAGTTCAACTATATGTTTAAAAATAACGCTTTAATGAACTGCCTACATTCCGCCAAAGCTCACTTGAGCATTCCAAAAGCGCTCGAGCTTTCTCATTGTATCGCTTAAATCACTCAGCTTTTCGTTTGTAAGCGGTGTTCCCTCAAGATTATCTTCGTGACGACGAAACATATCATCAATGGCTTGGTGAAGATCTTTTCCTTTAGGCGTCAACTTAACGCGCACAGAACGCTTGTCATGTACAGAGCGTGCCTGATCTAAATACCCGTTTTCGACCATCTTTTTAACATTGTATGATACGTTAGAGCCAAGGTAGTAACCGCGCAGTGTCAATTCACCCACCGTGAGCTCATCATGCCCAATGCTATGCAAAATCATTGTTTGCACGTTATTAATGTCTTGAATATTTTTCTTGTCGAGCTCAATTTTCACAACATCTAGAAAGTAACGGTGTAACCGTTCAATCAGTTGGATAGCTTCATAATATGGCGTTGTCACAAATAGTCTCCGTTCAAAAAATTTATGTTGTGATTATTATCTATAGAAATGTCCGAGATAGACAAGTAAGGTATATCATACCATACTGCCTATGAAGGAAAAGTAAAAACAACACATATTGACAAAAAGGGGAAAAATCAATGACTTCAAAATACTTTACACCTGAAACGAGACACAGAAGACTTCGTAAAACAGCGGCTTTGCGAGACCTCGTCAGAGAAACACACTTAACACCTAATGACTTAATCCTTCCCCTTTTTGTTGACGAAGACATAACTGAAAAGCAAGCCATCTCTTCAATGCCTAATGTTTTCCGCCATCCTGAAAAAGACCTCCCCCAATTTTTAAAAGAGTGCCGCTCTTCGGGCGTCAATAATTTTATTCTTTTTGGTGTCTCATATAATAAAGATGACGAAGGGCGCGATTCTATGAAAAAGGGAGGCCTGCTTCACCGCATGATTTCCAGCGCCAAAGACACTTTGCCAGACAGCAATATCATCGCCGATGTTTGTTTTTGTGAGTACACCGATCATGGTCATTGTGGCCCGATTGCCGAAGACGGTGATGTTGACAATGACGCTACAATCGAAAACATCGCACAACAATCTATTATCGCAGCCGACGCAGGCGCAGATATCATTGCGCCATCAGGCATGATGGATGGACAAGTGGCCTCTATTCGAGCGGGCCTTGACGAAAATGGGTTCGAGCAAATTCCTGTTCTAGCCTACGCTGCAAAATTCGCATCCACTTACTATGGACCCTTCAGGGATGCGGCAGGCTGTGCGCTTGGAAAATATGACCATGTTGCAAAAGATAGAAAATCATACCAAATGGACCCTGCCAACGCTCATGAATCTCTAAGAGAGGCTGAACAGGATTTACTCGAAGGCGCTGACATGCTGATGGTAAAGCCAGGGCTTGCCTACCTAGACATTTTACACCGCGTAAAACAAGCTTTCCAAGTTCCCACCTTTGCCTACAATGTTAGTGGTGAATACGCTATGTTAAAAGCCGCACACGCAAATGGATGGCTCGACTATGAAACAACCATGATGGAAACATTACTTTCGTTTAAACGTGCCGGCGCTGACGGAATTCTAACATATTCAGCCGTAGATGCTGCGCGCATTTTGAACGACAACTGATAAATGAGACTTGAGAGTGAGAGGTAAATAAAGTATCCTAATATATCTACAGGATTTTCTCTCCCGTAACTACAAGATCAGCTAAGGATTAGTCACTCATATGAAGTTCGTCGGTATTATTCTCGTTTTTGTCTGCACATTTGGTGGGTTCATCATGGCAGCGCACTTTAACATGCCTTTGATTGCAGGTGTGATGCAAAGCATGGTGATTCCGGCGCTTCCCGGTGAAATGGTCATTATTTTGGGGATTGCGGTTAGCTCATTTATTATTGCTAACACGCCCGAGCAGGTTAAATTTACCCTTAAATCACTGCGCGCCATCAAACAGCCTGTCGCCTATGACAAGGACGATTATTTACAAATGCTGGGCTTGTTGTACTCAACATTCAAGCTTGCCCGTACTAAGGGCTGGCTAGCGATGGAACAACATATCGAAAACCCAGATGCGAGCGAATTATTCAACCAGTTTCCTAAATTTGCAAAAAACCACCACGCGGTTTTATTTTTATGCGACTATCTTCGTATTATTTCGCTAGGCAACGAAAACCCTCACGAGCTTGAGGCTCTAATGGATCTGGAAATTGAGACCATCGAACACCATCAATCTCAACCCGGCCACGCCATTCAAACGTTGGCAGACAGTTTGCCTGCCTTGGGTATTGTGGCCGCCGTGCTTGGTATTATTAAGACAATGGCCTCCATTCAAGAACCACCAGAAGTTTTAGGTAAATTGATTGGGGCCGCGCTGACCGGGACATTCCTGGGGGTTTGGCTTGGTTATGCTTTCATATCTCCCATCGCAAGTGCCATATTGGGGCGCGCGGAATCAGAAGTCATGTACTACAAAGCCATCAAAGTTGGAATATTGGCCTACCTTCAAGGCGCAGCACCTCAGGTTGCCATTGAATTTGCACGTAAGCTTCTTCCACATGATGTTCAACCGGATTTTGTTGAGCTTGAAGACTACGTAAACCAACTTCCATCACCGCTATAATTAGGACAAACGACCCTTATGGCCGATCAAAACAAAGAACAAGACACACAGCCCATCGTTATCAAGCGCGTCAAAAAAGGCGGGCATGCTCACCACGGTGGCGCATGGAAAGTGGCTTATGCCGACTTCGTAACGGCCATGATGGCACTGTTTCTTTTACTTTGGCTTCTGAATGTGACAACAGAAGAACAAAAAGAAGGGCTTGCAGCCTTTTTTATTGATCCCACGCACCCGACAATCTCCAGATCCGAGTCAGGGTCTGATGGTGTGCTAGGCGGGACATCAGCCTCTACCGTTGGCGCGATGAGTGAAATTGTGTCACCCCCTATTCCACCAGAGCCAACAACACGTGAAACCCCTGATCAAATGACCAATCAGGAGATGAAACAGGTATCGCAAAACCAATTTGAAAAGCTCAAGCAAGAACAAGAGCAGGAAGATTTTGAAAAAATCAAAAGACAAATTGAAGACGCCATTTCGAAAGATCCTGAATTACGCGAACTTTCAAAAAATCTGCTTGTCGACATGACCACCGAAGGCCTGCGCATTCAAATCGTTGATCAACAAGGCGAACCAATGTTCCCCTCAGGCAGCGCCAAGATGTTTACGAAGACACAAAAACTCATGTCTCTTGTTGCAAAAATTGTAAAAAACACACCAAACGACATTTCCATTCGTGGACACACAGATGGAAAACCGTTCCGAGGCAATGGCGGATATTCTAACTGGGAACTTTCAGCTGATCGTGCCAATGCCTCTCGCCGTGCATTAATCGACAATGGCGTGAACCCATCTAAAATTGCTAATGTTGTTGGAAAGTCAGATACTGACCATATCAATAAAGACAATCCTTTGGACAGTAAAAATCGCCGTATCTCAATTGTTTTGATCAGAGAATCTGTATCAAACAATGAAGGCAGTGTTGGAGGCGTAAACGCCAATAATAAAACGAATAAACCAACTCGAAATTATCAACGCAGCCGCGGCAGCGTACAATTTCCCTAATTAAACGGGTGTAGGGTCTGCCTCGAACGCTTGTTTGCAGGCTTTACAACAAACGATTTTGCTCTTTACTTTTAGGGATTTCCGCTTATAACTACACTGCAAATTCGTTAAACATTAGACACACGACAGGATTTGCATCATGGGACTACTTCAAAAAAACATCAGAGACGGCTTAACATTTGACGACGTGCTTTTATTGCCCGCCGCATCAAACATTCATCCCAATGATGCCAGCACCAAAACCCGTCTTACCCATTCCATTAATCTAAATATTCCGATTCTATCTTCGGCGATGGACACTGTTACAGGCTCGGAAATGGCAATTGCCATGGCGCAAAACGGGGGCTTGGGAATTTTGCACAGAAACATGGATGTTGACCAACAAGCCGCCATGGTTCGAAAAGTAAAACGCTTTGAGTCTGGAATGGTCCTTGAACCCATCACGATTACTGCCGATGCAACATTGGGTGATGCATTTCAAATTATGCAAGCCAACAAAATCTCGGGAATTCCCGTTACAGAAAAATCAGGCACGCTTGTCGGTATCCTGACAAACCGTGATGTTCGTTTTGCAGAAAACGAAACAACACCTGTGAGAGAATTAATGACAGCCGATAACCTTATCACTGTCACAAAAGACGTCACGAAAGAAGACGCTAAAAAACTGCTTCATAAAAACAGAATTGAAAAGCTGCTCATTGTCGACGATGCTTATAAATGTATCGGTTTGATGACGGTTAAAGACATTGAAAAATCACGCCTTTTCCCACACGCAAGTAAAGACAAAGAAGGCCGTCTTTTAGTTGGCGCGGCTGTTGGCACAGGAAACAGTGCCGTTGAACGTGCAGAGGCAATGATTGCAGAAGGCCTTGATGTCTTAGTTGTTGATACCGCGCATGGTCATTCACAAAATGTGTTAGATACTGTTGCGCGTATTCGTAAAAACGCGCCGAGCGCCCTTCAAATCATTGGCGGAAACATTGCAACAGCCAACGCAGCAAAAGCCCTAATTGATGTTGGTGCAAACGCGGTAAAAGTTGGGATTGGCCCCGGCTCAATTTGTACAACACGCGTCGTTGCAGGCGTTGGTGTGCCTCAGCTTACAGCCATTCAAGATGTTGCCGAGGCCTGCCAAGACTCTGGCACGCCGGTTATTGCCGATGGTGGTATTAAATACTCAGGTGACTTCGCAAAGGCGATTGCAGCAGGTGCAGATTGTGTGATGCTAGGATCAATGTTTGCAGGAACAGACGAGGCCCCGGGCGAAGTGATTTTGTACCAGGGACGCTCATACAAATCATACCGCGGCATGGGCTCGGTTGGCGCAATGACACGGGGGTCAGCTGATCGATATTTCCAAGGCAACGTCACGGATTCTCAAAAACTTGTCCCAGAAGGCATTGAAGGACGTGTCGCATGTAAAGGGCCTATTGGCAATGTAATTCACCAGTTAGTCGGCGGTCTACGTGCCTCCATGGGCTACACAGGCTGTGCCACAATCGAAGACATGAAAACAAAAACAGAGTTCATGAAAATGTCATCGGCTGGTTACAAAGAAAGTCATGTCCATGATGTCACAATCACAGCTGAAGCGCCTAACTATAGAACTGAGCGATAAAACCTAAAAGACACTTGTAAAAGCTTAGGCATCTACACCGAGCACATTTTTTGCAGCCGTGTGAATGGCAGGATAGTGTGCGCCGATATTATCTTTGTTTTTAACAATTCCTACTGCCGCTAGATTATCTTTTAATTCTGTGGGCAGGTCATCGTATTTATTAGTGGCCGCAACAAAAGGAAGCAACGGGTCATTTTTAATGTTGGCTTTAATATGTTTTTCTATTGCCTCGATTTTAGAAGGATCCCAAGCCCGCCCCTCAACATCCAACATATATTTGGGAGAATGCTCACGAGACATTCCCTCTCTTTCCAGATGTTGAGCAATGCGCTGATGCTGATGGTGGTCAACATACAAACCAAGTGCACGCGTGCGGATGTGAAAGTCTGTCTCTTGATGCGGGTCTAGCCCTGAGGCTCCCCCCAACATTAATGATTTTGCAATTTGCCAATCATCGTCGCTTAATTGCAGCGCGCTTGCTTGGAACTTGTTATATTCAGCTTCTGTAATATGTTTGTTTGAATTATCTGACTTGGGGTCAAAAATGACTGTCAGTCGTTCACCATCATCAGTTTTAAAATCTTGAGGCTGGCTCATTTTTAAAATCCTTTTTAAATTTATAGATTTAGAATGCTTCAAAAAAATAAATATATTGTTAAAACGCGAATTCTTTTTTATAGATAGGCCATGTATATAGCACCCGCCACAGAAAATGAAATCTCCATTCTTGCCGTCTTACACGTCGAAGGATGGCACTCCGCCTATGAAGGCGCAGTCGATCAAGCCTATTTGGACACACTATCCGTTCATGAACGCGAAGAAGGCTGGGAAAAATGGCTTGCCAATCCAGATATCAACGCCGCCATCGCCTATGTCGACGACCACCCTGTAGGGTTTGTTTCATACGGCAAGGTTGAAACAATGCCCCCCGGTCAATCAAACATACGCCCCCAATACACCTCGGAAATTTTGGCACTTTACGTGCTACCAGACTATTTTAAACAAGGCATAGGCAAGGCACTTATGTCTTATGCGTGTGAAAAACTAAAAGAAGACCGCCATCAAGGTATGTGTTTATGGGTTTTGGACAAAAACAAAAACGCCTGTGGGTTTTACGAAAAATTGGGCGGACAACGCATTGGAAAACACATGATTGAAATTGGCCCCTCCAAGGTCAAAGAAGTCTGCTATGGCTGGCGCGATATTAAAACTCTGATCGTTAAATAGGCCACACCCAATACCCCCAAATCATTTATTACTAGGCATATGAGCGCAAGCATAGTACACCTACCCACACAAATTTTATAAAGACAGTTACAAGAAGGCCTCGACCATGACACCATCCGCACGCATACAAGCCACAATCGAAATTCTCGACCGCCTGATGGATGGGCGTATGCCGCTTGACACAATTGTTGGAGATTACATGCGTGGACGTCGCTATATCGGATCGAAAGACCGTGCCGCTATTGCCAACCGTGTATATGAAATTATCCGTCACAAAGCGCGTCTTGAGTGGTGGATTGAAAAACAAAAAATGCCAACAGACATTCGTACATTTGTCATCGCCTCGGCATGTCTTTTGGACGAGCGTAAAGTCAAAGATATTGTTAAGCTTTTTGATGGCGGTCAGTACGGCGCAGACAAGCTAGACGATGCAGAAATGGCCTTTATTAACGCGGTCAATGGCAACGACATTAACCACCGTGATATGCCCAATCATATCGCCTTCGAATGCCCCGAAGAACACATGGACCGCCTTGCTGAACTGTACGGAAAAGATTTTAAAGCAGAGATGCAAGCCATGATGGTTGCAGCCCCCCTCGATATCCGTGTGAATGTCGGCATGATCGACCGTGAAAATGCTCTGGCCTCATTACAAAAAGATAATGTCCCAGCCGATATCACACCCTATTCACCTTGGGGAATACGCCTAAGAGAAAAAACATTCCTATCGAAAACAAAGGCCTTCTCAAAAGGCTTTATTGATATCCAAGACGAAGGCTCACAAATGATTGCTCTTGCCATGGATTGTAAGCCTGGCATGCAAGTCATTGACTATTGTGCTGGTGGAGGCGGAAAAACGCTTGCCATTGCATGTTCAATGAACAAAAAGGGCCGCATCGTTGCGATGGATTTAGACGAAAAACGTCTTATGAAATCAAAGCCACGCTTTAAACGTGCCTTTATTGCTGATTCAATCGAAATACGCCCCCTCAGTGACGTGAAAAACCGTAAATGGATCCGCCGTCAAAAGGGCACATTTGATCGTGTGATTGTTGACGTTCCATGTTCTGGTTCAGGTACATGGCGTAGAAACCCCGACATGCGATGGTTCACATACGGACCAACCGTCGAAGAACTTCTCCCTATTCAGGCAGAAATTATGGACAAAGTGGCCCATACGTTAAAAGTCGGCGGACGCCTCATTTATGCGACATGTTCGCTATTTGCAGAAGAAAACGAACATCAAGTCGAAGCCTTCTTGGCAAGAAACGACGATTATAAACTACTCCCTATTCAACAAGCGTGGCCAGAAGATCTAGACTGCCCATGTGAGGGTGACTATATGCGCCTAAGCCCGAACAAGCACAATACTGACGGCTTTTTCACGGCTGTGTTAGAACGCGTTAAAATCACTGAAAAACCAAAACAAGGTGAAGAGGGGAAGCAAGAGAGCGAAGCTTAATCCTTCCTCTTTTCAATGCTTTCCATTTTACGGGCCTCATCAGGCAGCATAATAGGTATACCCTCTCGGATTGGGTAGGCGAGCCCTGCCCGATCGGACAAAAGCTCCTGCGCCTCTGCATCATAACGAAGAGGCTCTTTTGTTTGCGGACAAACCAACAGGTTTAAAAATTTCGGGTCAATGCTCATAATGATACTTATAGGCCTTATCCAACTTGTTGTAAAAACTTTTTGATAAGGGCAGGGTCTTTCACACCCTTCTCAAGTTCTACGCCACTAGACACATCAAGGGCGGGAGGATTGACCATCTTAATCGCCGCATTCACATTCTCAGGCGTCAGCCCCCCTGCCAAAAACCACGGCAAGACGGTGCGAACATTGGACAGCAATGACCAATCAAAGGCAACGCCATGTCCACCAGATGTGCCGTCGACCATTTTCGTATCAAACAATAACCAATCGGCAACCTGAGAATAAGAGCTGACATATTCTAGATCGCTTTCATCTGCAATTGGGATTGCCTTCATGACAGGAATATTAAATTTCGTCTTCACATCCATAACGCGCTCAGGCGATTCAAGACCGTGCAGCTGTAACATGGTCAGTGGCACCTCTGATAAAACATCCCTGATCTGCTCATCACTTGCATCAACAAACAAACCGACAATCTCTACGGTGTCTGGAATGAGGTGCGCTAAATGTTTGGCGGTTTCTATATCAATGTATCGTGGAGACGGCTCAAAAAACACAAACCCAATAAAGCTTGCCCCCGCATCGACGGCAACTTCAAGGCTTTCTTGGTCTCTAACACCACAAATTTTTACTAAACTCATTTTATACTCTCCAATATATCACGTGCTGCCTGCGCAGGATTATCCGCCTGCGTAATCGGACGACCAATAACCAGATGTGTTGCACCAAGGTCAAGCGCTTGCTTGGGTGTCATTACACGTTTTTGGTCATTGAGCGCACTTCCCGCTGGACGAATGCCTGGTGTCATAAGCACAAAATCATTCCCGCATGCATTTCGCAGCACGTCTATTTCCTTTGAAGAACAAACCACACCCTCAAGACCTGCTTTTTTTGTTAATTGCGCAAGTGTTTGAACCTGCGCCTCTGCTGGCGTTTGCTGACCAACATCAGATAACGCCCCATCATCTAAGCTGGTAAGCACCGTTACCGCCAATAACTTCGACCCCTCAAAACAGGCCTGTTTAGCCGCAACCATCATATCATAGCCGCCTGCTGCGTGGACATTCAAATATGCAGGCTTCAAACGATGTGACACGGCCTTGACCGCGCCGGCCACAGTGTTTGGAATATCATGAAACTTTAAATCAAGAAATAAAGGCGCATCAGGCGCAACTGACATGGCTTGCTCGATACCATCAGGGCCAAAATGGTTGAAAAACTCCAACCCTAATTTAATACCTATGTCCGCTTCAGATAGCGATTTGATAAGTGTTTTAGCCTTATCCAAATCTGAAACGTCAATTGCACAGAATATTTTTTGTGAAACCATTCATGTCTCTCTTTCTTAATTAATCATATCATTTCATAGAGTTATTTTGCACTTCACGCAAGTTTCAATCGCACAGAAACACGACAGACTTAAACAAAATTAATATTTTCATAATTTAATGTTGACATATTCCCAATTATGTATATATATGTACGTAGAGTTCTACTAATACATTCCTTGTATTGTAGAATTTCCCCACATTTAAACTTGACCATCAGAACCTCGGTTCTGGTGGTTCTTTTTTTTAAGATCACTTCAAAAGAAAACATAAAAAAAAGGAGCTAAAAAGCTCCTCTTCATCCTCAAATATCTCAATGTATCCTTTTAAATACCTATCTGTATAAGGGGTACAGTAAATTGGTCAGGATCTCTGTTATCATTTGCATATGCGACAACAAGTATCTTGCGCGCCAACATAACCTTTCTTATTGCCTCTTCCGGAAGCTCATGTGTCATAAGATCGCCTTCACTGTCTTGCATATCGTAGACAAGCATCATAAGACGTTGGTCTTTGTAAAACTCTATTCGTTGGGCATCTGCGGGTAATCGTGCATCAGTCACAATCATCAACGTACCGTCAGGAAGCTCACATAAATCAATATTGCGTGTCATATTAAACCTCCAAACTCATGTCAAATTGCTGTTTTGCAACAGGATTAACGGCAACTGAAAAGTCTTGGTTAATGTTGGCAACAGGCATATTTTGCATGGCTAACTGTTCCTGAAATTCAGGAGGAAGGCCATCTAAAGCCGCTCCACTACCTGCTAAATGTGTGATCCCACTCATATTTTTTTCCCTTTTATTTGTTACTCCATTATCTTATACGTCAATATAATTTACAAATTCTTGAGATTATGTTGCATTTTATCTAATAATTATAAAAACTTACCATCTTTCAATATAAAGGCCATATACCGTGAAAACCCAAACACTCCCTACGTCTCCGCAACATTTACTTACGCTTTTAGACACTTTGTCTGTGTCCTACACGCTTCACCATCACGTCGCTGTACATTCGGTGGAAGACGCCACAGACGTCGATCAGCAGGTAGAGGCAACGGGATGCCGTAATTTATTTTTACGCGACAAAAAAAAGAAAATGTTTTTGCTAACCGTCCAAAATGACACAGCCATCGACCTTAAAAAATTGGAAAAACGCCTGAGCTGCGGGCGTCTGTCTTTTGGCTCGGCTGAGAGATTATTTGATAATTTAGGCGTACGCCCGGGCTCTGTCTGTCCCTTTTCAATTATGAATGATAAAGACCATAATGTGACATTAATATTAGAAGAAGACATGATGCGCCAAGACAAGGTCGCCTATCATCCTATGCAAAACACAATGACTGTGGCTCTAACACCCCAAGACCTGATCAAGTTTTTGGATCATATCAATCATCCATACGAAATTATTGATCTAAAAACAGTCAGACCTGAATAATTTACGGCCTCAATCATAAAAACGCACGCCGTATCCTCTTCTTAGGTCATAAAATGCGCCCCGCTCGTTTTTGCGCCCTTTAAATCGTTTTAGATTGATCTACCTAGATAGAAGCTAAAATGAGACGAAGGAGACATAAAATGAGCGCCGCAACAAAAAAGATAGACCCAACACATAACCAAGCCCTGTTCGATGAGATTAAAGTTGGAGATATTACCGTTAAAAATAGAGTTTTCATGGCGCCCCTTACAAGAGCACGCTCTACGAACCCAGGCCATAAGCAGACACCGTTGCACGCTCTTTACTATGCACAACGTGCAGGCGCTGGTTTAATCGTCTCTGAGGCCACTCAAATTAGCCAACAGGGCCAAGGGTATGCATGGACACCAGGCATCTTTACTGATGAGCAAGTAGAAAGTTGGAAAGTTGTAAACGACGCCGTGCATAATGAGGGCGGTCACATTTTTTGCCAGCTCTGGCATGTAGGCGCCATCTCTCATAATGTTTTTCAACCCGATAATCAGTCCCCTGTATCGTCTAGCGCATGGACACCAGAAGGTGAGGCGTTTGTGGGTGATTATCACGAAGATGGTCCAATGGTTCCGCATCCAGAATCTAGAGAACTGACAAAAGATGAAATTAAAGCCATTATCGAAGATTACAAACACGCCGCACAATGCGCAAAAGACGCAGGCTTTGATGGTGTGGAATTTCACGCAGCCAACGGCTATCTGATTGATCAATTCATGAGAGATTCGGTCAATAAACGTACAGATGAATATGGCGGATCTATCGAAAACCGTCTGCGATTGCTCAATGAGGTTGTAGATGCCTTAACAGAAATACTCCCTGCGTCACGCATTGGTGTTCGTCTCTCGCCTATGGGTGGGCCCGGCGGCAGTAAAGATAGTGACCCAGAAGCATTATATACAGCCGCAACAAAAGCACTTAGCGGCCGCGGGCTTGCCTACCTACACGTCATTCGCCCCAACAATCACACAGGTGATGGAAGCGATCTAGAATTTGGAAATGACCTTTCGAAAAAAATGCGCAATATTTTTGATGGGGTGTTTGTCGCCAATGGTGAGTTTAGTGCACAAGAAGCCTGCGAATGGATCGAAAATGATTATGCAGACGCTGTGGCATTTGGACGTGATTTTATCGCAAATCCAGACCTACCTGAACGCTTTGCACGTAACGCAAAGCTTAACGATCCTGATTCAGATACATTTTATGGCGGTAAAGACAAAGGCTATACCGACTACCCATCGTTGGTTAAAACTGACGACGAACTCTAATCATAAGTTTAAAAGATACATAAAATCCGGTAGCCTTATTAAAAAAAGGCTATTGGTCTACGGCGATATAAAACCATTCATCACCCACAACGGCATTACCATTTGGAATGAATATATGGCCATCGACGGATGCGCGCTCTTCCGTGTTATCATCATAAGTGCCAATCACATCTCCCTTTTTGACCTTGTCACCATGTGACCAATTTTTAGAAAATTCACCTTCAGATTTTTTTAAAACTCTCTCAACAACATGAACATAGTCAGTGTGTTTTTCATCTGGAGTGCCATCAATCATATCAAAAAACTTCATTGCATTTATCGCGCTTTGTTTTGCAACAACGATTGAATGTGGATCATCGTGAAACCCGCACTCAACCGTCACCGATATTCCACCGCCTCGGCGCGCACAAGCAGAGCTAGTGTGATCTTCTTCCGGGTAAAATAGCTCAGGCCAGCCTGTCACCACACTATCCAACCCAAGACTAAGTGCAAAATCTTTTGCCTTCCCTTCTGGGTAATCCAAAAACCCAAAAGGTTCAGATGCCGTATGGTTAGAGTGCAAATCTAAAACGCAATCATATGATTGCAATATCGGCACTAGCTCGTTTGCCAAATGTTCTTCATAGTTTTGTGGGGTTTCGTGATGGTAAAAAATGCGATTTAAATTTTCATCGACATAGCGAACATTCTGTTCATAAGCATGCGGGTTACAAACAGGAATAAAGGAGACTTTACCCGCTTTAATTTCTATCTCACCTGCGCGCAACTCTGAAATTAGTTGTTCAATCGCATGCGATCCACATTTCTCATTTCCGTGAACTGCACCTAAAATCAATAAAGTTGGCCCAGCTTGCCCTGAATCAAAATCAATTGTGTCTACCATATTATTATCTCCTAAAGACCCAAATGTCTGTGGTGGTTGTATAGCTTTGTACCATCGTCCATGTCTATACCTTCACTGACAATATCAACCCCATGTTTTTCAAACAACGATACACTTGCAATATTATCTTGCGCGGTTTCTGCCACCAAATGCGGCCGCTTAATTTGATGCGCAACAGCCACCCATTCATTGACGAGCTTGTCTCCCAAACCATGCCCTCTACATTGAGGGTCAACAGCAACACCTTGCAAAACCGTCATTTGGTCTAATGCTGGCATAGCCTTCATATCAGTCATACCTGTGTTGGGGTGTTCAATACTGGGAACAACGATGAGAGCTTGTGCGACCAATTGATTATCCATGTTTGTTAGGGCAATGGCCATACCGCCCGCTTGAAAATGGTCTTTCAAAAAGCTCTTTGTCTTTAATAGAAAAAACGACTTATTACTCTCGGATAAGTTTTCGTATATGTCTTTTTGAAATTGATGAAGGACATCAACATTGTGGTCACAAGGAGATTTGTACAATATCGATTTGTGAATTTCTGGTTCTGAAATGTTTGTTTTTAACGCCGATTGAATGTTCATTATGTGTCTCTTTTTATGTATTCAATAATTTAGGGAGAATATAAAAAGCCTAAGTTTCAGCGGTGCGCTTTAGCTTAAGCGCTGATCAATCTATTGGGATGTGTAAAATGATTCCGACAGACGATCAGCAGGTCATTCGTCGTGTACGGCGTCGTGAAATCAAAGGCGTGGATATACCCAGCAGCGTGCTAAACACTGCTTTAAAAATACGATCGTTATCTGTATTTGGATTAAACATAATATATTTATAACTAATAGTTGAAGAAAAAGGAAGAAAAAAATAACCAAATGATCCGCCCCCTTTACCATTGGTTGTATCGCCCTACTTAATTTTTTGGTAAATAAGAACGTCACATAAGAAAAAATTACATAAGAAAGTTTATACATGGAATACCTTCACACAATGGTTCGCGTCAAAGATTTAGAGGCATCACTTGATTTTTATTGCAATAAATTTGGCCTTATCGAGACAAGCCGCATGGAAAATGAAAAGGGACGCTTTACGCTCGTTTTTCTTGCCGCCAAAGGCGATGCTGAGCGCGCAAATGAGACTAAATCACCATTGCTAGAGCTAACATATAACTGGCCTGATGAAGATGGTAAGCAGGAAGAATATGGATCTGGCCGAAATTTTGGTCACCTCGCCTACCGCGTTGAAAACATTTACGAGACTTGTCAAAACCTAATGGATAAAGGTGTTGTTATAAATCGTCCGCCACGCGATGGACATATGGCATTTGTAAAATCACCAGACAATATCTCGATTGAACTTTTACAAAAAGGTGATGCGCTAGAACCTCAAGAGCCTTGGGCATCAATGAAAAATACGGGAAGCTGGTAAAAGGAAAAATGGTCGGAGTGATAGGATTTGAACCTACGACCCCTAAGCCCCCAGCTTAGTGCGCTAACCATGCTGCGCCACACTCCGACATGCCTATAGATTTAGGCGATCTTGTTTGATTATTCAACGCTTAAATCTTTGGGCTGGCGATTTTTTATGAAATTGATATAACAACCAGCATGAAAGATATAAATTTAGTTATATGGGATCTTGATGGTACGAAATACAAACACCATGACCATATGCAAGATATTTTTGACAATACAATTGTTGAGGTCGTAAACAAAGTCCTTCGTGACAATGGCGCCGATCCTCTTCCCCATCAGGAAATAAAAGAGCAAGCCCATCAGTCTTTTTTAGACAATGGCCTGAGCTGGAAGTTTTTTTCTGAAAAATACGCGCTTGACCCTCATGAAACATTCAAAACGTACAATGAAATGATGTCTCTAAACATCGTCGATAGCGCCCCTTCAAAAAATTATAAAGCCCAAATTCAAAACACAAAAAAAATTGGCATCGAACACATCATCTACACGCATGGTAGCCGCGAGTGGGCCAAACGTGTTTTAAAAAAGATCGATTTACATGAAGAATTTGCAGACGACACCATATTTGATATAAGTCATACGCAGTGGGCGTTGAAACACACATCTATCGATAGTGGCTATCAAAAGTTGATTGCCCTGCGCCCTTTTGAACCCAAAACCACGGTGATGGTTGAAGATACCGAGCGCGGATTAATTGCGGCGAAAGATATGGGGTTAACTACGATTTTAATCGACCGTGATAAGGCCCATAAAAAAGCACCCAGCCACGTTGATTATTTATACAATTGCCCAGAAGAATTTTTACACGCCGTTTTAAAAGAAAATCAAAAATCCGAGACTTAAAAATCCGAGACTTAAAAATCCGAGACTTAAAAATCCAAGACTTAAAATTAAGATTTTAGGTGATCGCGAATTTCAATCAGATCATTGAGCATTGTCTCTAAAATAACCTTTTGGCGCGAAGACAACTCAACACGTCCATTTGCAGACATTGATTGAGGTTTTTGCGTATTAGGAGACGTTGAGTACTGGCTTTGATCTGTGACGCCCACTGATTGGTTTGATTGTTCTGGAACTGGTTTACGTAGCGATAACTGACCCACTTGTCGCTTGCTTAAGCCTTTGAGCAGTTTCTGAGCGCCTTTGATTGTATAGCCCTCTTTGTATAAAATCGTATGAATTTTTTCTAAAACTTCGACGTCTTCAGGACGGTAATATCGACGCCCGCCCCCACGTGTCAGTGGCTTGACTTGCGAAAACTTTGTCTCCCAAAAGCGAAGTACGTGTTGCTGCACGTCAAGATGCTCAGCAACTTCACTGATCGTACGGAAAGCCCCTTTGGCTTTCTGATCTTTACCGTTATTTTCACCCTCTATCCCACTGTTTTCTGCCGTATTCATATTCATTTTTTATACTCTCCAGGCTAGAAAAAGTGACACATTTTTTAAGATCTCCCGCTCACCCTAAAAAGACCCTTACTTACTTTTGTTCATAAGGTTTTTAAGAATGTGCGATGCCTTAAACACCAATACACGTCTTGGCGTGATCGGAACTTCAACCCCTGTTTTAGGGTTACGTCCAATACGCTCTTTCTTGTCACGGAGCACAAAGCTTCCGAAACCAGAAATTTTTACATTTTCACCATCAATTAAACCATCAGACATTTCCTCAAATACTGAATCAACAATATCTGCGGACTCACTGCGTGAAAGTCCAAGTTTCTGGTAAAGAGCATCTGCAAGATCAGCTCTAGTAATCGTTTTTTCGGTCATGTTAACACCTTCAAACTATTCTTTTTGTAAGTCCATAGAATATAAGATTTTTGATTATTCGTCAATATGTTACTTTATCACCCTTTTCTAATAAAAGTGATGCAATGCTATATGATATAGATCATATGTTTAAAATTTCAACAAAGCAGCGCCCCATGTTAGGCCGCCTCCTAACGCCTCAATCAAGACCATTTGGTCTTGCTTGACACGTCCATCGCGAACCGCAACATCAAGTGCAAGAGGAATAGATGCCGCCGACGTATTACCATGGTCACCGACTGTTAAAACTACTTTTTCCATAGGCATGCCAAGCTTATCGGCTGTCGCAGAGATGATACGTACATTCGCCTGATGCGGAACAAGCCAATCAAGATCAGCTCCCGTCATATCATTGGCTTTAAGCGCCTCATCAACAACGTCATGCATTAAAGTAACAGCATGCTTAAACACTTCTCGCCCCTGCATTTCAATGACACCTGCCGATTTCGTCTTAGAGACACCACCGCTGGTGCATAAAATATCCTTGTGGGCGCCATCTGCATACAAATGTGTCGACAAAATGCCTCTTTGTGACGTTTCGTCTTCATTAACCCCTAACACAACGGCTCCCGCTCCATCACCAAACAACACGCATGTTGTGCGATCTTCCCAATCCAAAATGCGCGACATTGTTTCCGCGCCAATCACAATAACGTTTTTTGCCTGCCCGGATTGAATAAAACTGTGAGCGGTGCTGAGCGCATAGACAAACCCTGTACACACAGCCTGAACATCAAATGCCATACCTGCAGGAATACCAAGGGCTGCTTGCACATGAACGGCCACTGAAGGGAATGTCAGATCAGGTGTCGTTGTAGCAACAATAACCCCATCTATTTGATCAGCCGTCAGACCCGAGGCTTCAAGCGCGCGTGAGGCCGCATTGATTGCAAGGCTGGATGTTGTTTCATGATCACCTGCAATATGGCGTTGATGAATGCCTGTGCGCTGAACAATCCACTCGTCAGTTGTATCGACAAGCGCTTCCATGTCTTTATTGGTCACGGCTTTTTCAGGTAGGCACGAGCCCGTACCTTTAATAATAGATTTTATACGCATAATTGTTTTTCTTAATCTTCTTCGATCATGTCAGAGGTAAAAAATGACTCTTGGCTCATCAGGTTTTCAAGCTCAGCTGCGACTTGGTCATTAAATTTATTGTCAATCAAGTCATATGCCACCATCACAGCATTGGCAAACCCGACTTCGTCAGTCCCCCCATGGCTTTTGACACATACGCCATCAAGCCCTAAAAACATGCCGCCATTATACATACGCGGATCGACTTTTGCTTTCATCTTCTTCAAGGCAGGAGCCGCCAGTAACCCGCCAATCATGGCAAGTGGTGACGATTTGAAGGCATCTTTAATATACATGCCCGAGAGCTTCGCAACGCCTTCCGCCATTTTCAACGCAATATTGCCCGTAAATCCATCCGTCACAACAACATCAGTTTTACCCATAGGAATATCGCTTCCCTCTACAAACCCATGATAATGTCCTGCAAAATTAACGCGTTCCAATACCGCCGCCGCAGAGCGTAGCTCTTCGTGGCCCTTAACGTCTTCTGTTCCTACATTCAAAAGGCCTACTGTTGGTTTTTTCTTGCCCGACACAACCTTAGAATAAACAGCGCCTAGCAGAGCAAACTGTATCAAAACCTCAGAATCACATGATAAATTGGCACCCAGATCAAGCATAACAACACGCCCGTCTTTCGTTGGCATTACACTCGCAATTGCAGGACGGCGAACATCAGGCAAACATTTTAAAACCATCTTTGCCATCGCCATCAACGCGCCAGTATTTCCCGCAGAAACCACACAATCAGCACGCCCTTCTGACACAGAATTGATTGCCAAACGCATACTTGACCCGCGCCCCTTACGGAGCGCCACTGAAGGTTTTTCAGTGTTTGAAATAAATTTATCTGTATGAATAACTTCTGACGAATCCCGCAAATCAGGGTAGCGAGATAAAATAGGTCTAATGCGCGCTTCGTCTCCAAAAATCAGGAAATGAATATCGCTATGCTCTTTCAATGCAAGAGCAGCCCCAGGAATTGTTATATTAACGCCAAGGTCTCCACCCATCGCATCAATGGCAATTGTAATTTTCTTAGACAATGTAAAAAATCCTATATTTTGAAAACTAAAAAAGGCAGTAAAAATACCGCCTCTTTAATAACACAGTTTCACAAATAACCGAAGTATTTGTTCGTGTAAAACATCTAGATTCTAGACAGGGAAAAAGACTTAGTCTTGCTCTGCAAGAACTTGTTTGCCTTTGTACATGCCTGTTTTTAGGTCAATGTGGTGACGACGCTTTGGCTCACCAGTGTTTGAGTCTTCAACCCAGTTTACCACTGTGAGTGAATCGTGCGCACGACGCATGTTACGCTTTGATTTTGAGGTCTTCTTCTTAGGAACAGCCATTGTCTTATATCCTATTTAATAATTATCTTGTTTTATCTGTATATCTCTTACTTATACAACCAGAGCGCACATATAAGCCAAAACCCCACAAACATGCAAGCAAAAATTTGCAGAATTTATATAAATACGCCTGATACCGACTCTAATCGTCTCGTTTTAGATCCTTTAAAGCCGCAAAAGGGTTTTCACGCTCTTCAAATTTCTCAGTTGTTGCAATACTGACCTCATCTGGCAGCTGAGATTCCAAACCATCGCGGCGTGGGTATGGGTCGATCGCCAAAGATAAGAACTGTATCGCAAGCGCTCCTATGTCGATATGTCCATTTTCAATTAGCTCTGGATCCTCCTCCTCTTCAAGGATGGGGGTGTCATCAACACCATATTTCGAATACAGCTCTTTTTTAGCCTTTGAAAAGGGAACCGCTTGGCTTCGGTCTGCAAAATAGGCGTCGAACGCCTCATCAATTTCGCTTACCATAGGCTCTAAAGATTGCACGCAAATCTGCTCAACCTCAGATTTAATCTCGCCGTGGACGTGGATCATATGCCCCCCGTCTTTACGCCGTATCACAAACGCGCATGACAATGCCTTTAATGCCTTAATATCTAAAAACGCGGCAAGGCTTTCATATAGGTTTGGTTCAGGTTGAATGGTTAGCGTTACGCGCCCTTTGTCCAGCTGATCAACAGACCACATGTGCTTCCACGGGATGTCAGGCAGCTGATCTGTGTTGTTTATCTTGCTCATGTATTAATCCTACAATCTCGTCGTGCGTTAGAAATAACGTATGCGGGTTATCAATCAAACCAGAGAAGAAATCAAAGTCTTTTTTCTTAACATGCGCATAACTTTGTATGATGTATACGCTAAGTTGACGCTTTGCAAGCTCGTCCTCAACGCCAATATTACGCGCCACAGCCTCTTTCACGCGGCCAGAAAGCACAGCTTCGCGGTATGCAAATGAACGCCCTTTAAAATCTTTCATCATGGCCTTCATACGGCGAGGAACCGCCAGATCACCAACGCCTGCTTCTCGCATATTGCGATCCATATCTTTAAACATGACATCAAAAAGCGCTTGCGCCAATGTCGGACGCCCCATTGAATAGAGCGCCTCTATAATAAACGACGCATGCAAACACAGCATCTCAAAACGACCCTCTACTGTGTCGGGAACACCAAGCTCTTTGTAAAACAACGGATTGCGAGATTTTTCAACGCATGCATTGTGAAGCCTATGTGCGTTTTCTTTCTGGATTTTTTTAGATTTCCACCATCCGTACATTGCTTTTCTCCCACAGTTGAATATTGTCTAGATAGACTATATATAGACCTAAACGCATAATGGTACAGATTACAAGATGAAAAAAACAACCGCCCTAGCACTCAGTGCTGCCCTCATAACAATTTCCGCCTGTTCACCTGTTCGTGATACGCATGGGAATTTTTTGAAACCTCATGCCATCAACTCTGTGCAAACAAATATCGATACAAAAACTGAAATTATTCAAAAACTCGGGTCACCAACAACCATTGCCCCATTCGATGAAAATGTTTGGTACTATTTAGGTCAAAAAACTGTGAAAAAGGGGATCTTTGATGCACAGGTCGAGGAAGAGCGCGTTGTGCAAGTCCGTTTCAATGACGAAGGATTTGTCACCGCCGTTAATGAAGTAGACCAAGACCGCATAAACATTCCGCTTAGCGAAGAAAAAACCCACACAGGTGGAAATGATGTGACCATTTTGCAGCAGTTACTTGGTAATCTGGGTAAATTCAACACGCCGCACGAAGTTCCACGCTAAAAACCTTTTAAAAAAGCACCTCTACCAATTATTACATTGCGCATGCTCGGCCGCAATTTTGTCCGGGTGGTCAATCTCTATATTATGAAGGCGCTTTTGGTCTTTTAGAAGCCTGTCTTTAAACGCCCCCAAAATTTTCGACAAATCAGCGTGATATTTATCTTTAGCCCCACGAGGCGTCGCGCCCCGGCCTTTAAGTTGATCACGCAGATATGATGTGTATCGCTTTGGCACCTCTTTGAAAAACTGGTTCATAAGCGCTAAGTGTTTTTCTTCATGTGCTTTGACGACATTATATTCGCAACTTCCTTTTTTATAGTTGCTGGCCACGCGAAGAACCGGTGCATTTTTAATGACAACATTGATTTTACTAACAATAATACAAGAACGATTGCTAGAATATTTGGCATCGGGTTTAAAATTGACGCTCATTTTCCCCTGCACATGCCCGCTAACATTTCGTATAGAATTTGATTTTGCACGGATCTGAGCCTTATCCAAAGTGTAGTCATACTTCACGGGCACCATATCAAATGTAAAAGAGATTTTGGGCGTAACGACAGGACAAAGCGCATAAGACGGCGCCGCCACAATTACAAGTAAGATTGTCACAAAGAAAGTTGTTGGAAAAACATACCTCATTATAAGCCCTTCTTTTTATGCCCGCTAGCAATCGCATGTTCAAAAAAATTTGATTTTTTGAAGTATTTCACCATATAATAATGACAAGTGTAGTGCCTATGGTAGGGCTACGCTACGAAAAACTAAATTTTTGATATGCACACGCGTGGTATCAAAAAACATATAACTCGCTTGAAAGGAGTTTTAAGATGACTACACGTTTATCTTTATTTGATAGTCCCCTATTTTTGGGATTTGACCACTTTGAACAAACTTTTGACCGCCTTAAAAAAAGTGCTGGTGAAGGTTACCCTCCCTACAACATTGAACAAATCGGTAAAGAAGGTCTTCGTATAACGCTGGCTGTGGCTGGTTTTTCCATGGATGATATGGAGGTTGAAATTGACAACAACCAATTGACCATTCGCGGACGCCAACCTGAAGATACAGAAGAAGACCGTATCTACATTCACCGTGGCATTGCCGCGCGTCAATTCCAACGCAGTTTTGTGCTTGCAGACGGCATAGAAGTTGTTGACGCATCGTTAGACAATGGGTTGCTTCATATCGACATGCAGCGTATAATTCCTGAGTCTACAGCCCGACAAATCAAGATTAAAGGCAAGAAACCTGTCACAGGCTCTGTCAAAAAGCTTGAAGCCATCGAGGGCCAATCAACAAATTCGAAAAAAGAAGATTAAGATATCGTCATGGATAAAACACAAGACTCCGTCTCTTTCGAAGAGTTTCTGAGGGGGATGACCCCCTCAGCATTCCGAATGCTTGGCGTTAACCAGCTTGCCTACATTAAAGCTGACAACGACAATAGCTATCAGCTATACGCGGCAAACGGAGAAGTTCTTGCAACATTCGAGACGTTAAATGGCGCAATCTCTGCTACAGAGGAGCAAGAGTTAAAACCTGTGACTGTTCACTAATAGTTTAAATAGAAGGGCTTTTCAGTTGAATAAACCCATGCTATTGATGTGAACATGACAGTTGTTTTAAATCTTTGTAGTAATATTGGCGCGACAATTTTGGGCCTTTTATCAAGTATCGGCGCGATTACTGCTTTTGCAGGACAATCTGTCGCTCATATTTTCAAAGGCCCATTTTTTATAAAAAATTTATTCCGTCAATTTATCGATATTGGTTACTACTCATTACCTGTTGTTGGTATGACGGCTTTGTTCACTGGAATGGTGCTCGCCCTTCAAAGTTACACAGGTTTTACAAGATTTAACGCAGAAGGCGCTGTTGCTGGCGTGGTTGTTTTATCAATCACACGCGAATTGGCACCTGTTCTGGCGGGCCTCATGGTTGCGGGTCGCGTAGGTGCGTCAATTGCTGCCGAAATTGGTACAATGCGCGTAACCGAACAAATTGATGCGCTGACGACATTATCGGTTAATCCTTACAAATATCTGATTGTGCCCCGCCTCGTGGCAGGGACATTGATGCTGCCAATACTCGTTCTGATTGGCGATTTAATCGGCGTATATGGCGGCTATATTGTTAGCATACACATGCTAAACTTTAGTGTCGGTGGCTATATCTCTCAAACATTAAATACACTTCAAGCCATTGATGTCATATCAGGCCTTATCAAAGCTGCTGTCTTTGGATTTTTGGTCACATTGATGGGGTGCTACCATGGGTTTAATTCTGGACGAGGCGCACAAGGTGTCGGGGCCGCTACGACAAACGCTGTGGTCTCATCATCTATCATGATCCTTATTTTCAACTACGTTCTTACACAGGTGTTTTTCTCATGACCTCATCAAAAACACACGTGCAAACACCTAAAATTGAAATGACCAATGTCCACAAATCTTTTGGCACAAAAGATGTTCTTCGTGGTGTTGATTTAACCGTACAACCTGGTGAATCCATGGTGATTATTGGCGGATCAGGTACGGGAAAATCAGTGACATTAAAATGTGTCTTAGGTCTTATCAAACCCGATAGCGGCACTATAAAAATTGACGGTACGGACACGACAACAATTGATCGAAAAGACCATGACACCCTTATGGGAAAATTTGGCATGCTTTTCCAAGGCGGTGCGTTGTTTGATTCTTTGCCTGTATGGGAAAACGTGGCCTTTGGATTAATTCATGGTCATAAAATGTCCAAGGAAGAAGCCCGCGCCGTTGCCATTGAAAAGATTAAGGCCGTGGGCATGGGTGAACGCGTTGCAGACCTCTATCCTGCCGAGCTTTCAGGCGGTATGCAAAAACGTATCAGTCTTGCGCGCGCTATTGCAACAAACCCTGATATCATTTTCTTTGACGAGCCAACAACAGGTCTTGATCCAATTATGGCCGATGTCATTAACGACCTAATTGTCAAATGCGTGAAAGATTTAGGAGCAACAGGCCTGACAATTACGCACGACATGGCCTCTGCACGCAAAATTGCTGATAAAGTTGCAATGATCCATGAAGGCCAAATCATTTGGGTGGGTGATATCAAAGATTTAGACAATTCTGGCAATGAGTATGTTGACCAGTTTATTCATGGGCGTGCCGATGGCCCGATCAAGAAGCATTCTGATCTTGCCGCTTAAACTTCATTAAATTAACTTATTTTTCATATTTTTAGAGTATTTTTGACAATATGAAAGTCGAAGATATTTGTAAAAATGCATATAGAGATTATACGAGCTGGGGAACTGCTCTAGAGGGGGCGACCATTGATAATCGTGGCGCAACCCTTGAAATTCCGAAATCAATTATGACTCCCACACTCCAAAGCAGCTACGAAAAACTGGCTTCTGCTTTCGGTAGAGAAGCGGGTGGTGATATGTGTTTGAGGGCTGGACTATCTCAAGATTTAGTCCCCTCCCTTGTGCTAGGAGTAAATGATGTTGAGGCATTCGGACAAAGGGGTAATTTGAGAATTGGGTTTGAACCACACAGAACAAACTTTCATCCAAGCTCTGACACGCGATTAGTGGGAGGAATACAACAAGAAAGCTTCAAAAATATACATTCAGACCTCACTAAAGGCGATGAATTCCACGTCGAATACGGAGGATCCAATCAATGGCAGACTAATCTCCATACTGGTAATACCAATGTAGAAATGGGTATTGCTACAGGTGATGGGAAAACACAAATTTATTCAGGGGCTAGCTTAGGAATCGACGTTGAAAATCACTCCTTTCTAGTCGGGTCAAATATTAACTACGATACAGACCACGGTTTTGAACACTCAATTTTGTTTAAAGCAGACAGAGAGCAAGAAATAGGAAACAATGATGTTACTATTTCTGGAAGCTACCAAAGAACAGAGGGCGGTGACAGAATCGGGGTATCCGAGTCGTTCAATGTGACCGTTTCAGGTGATAAATATGATGAGCAGTACAAATACGTAAGTGCATCATATTTTCAACACAATGAAGAACACGGAAACAACGTTGAGGCAGGCCTCTGTCAAAGCTTCGGCGGCGTTGCAAGCGCCTGCCTTGTTGTTGGGCATACGGACGGAGAACTTGATAGCCCCGGCATCACCGCAGGAGGCGATACCGGCTTATATGGCGGCATAAGACTATTAGACGCTAAATTCTAATTAATCATAAAGGCTATTTAGCATTTGTTCTGCGACAACCAGCATCGATAAATCAATTTCCTGCGCATCCTGCATCGAATGAATCGTTTTTAATACTTGTGTACAAGAAATGTCATTGGCCAAACACCATTGGTCTATCAACTCGTCAGATATTTTAACTTTCTTTCCTTTGAAATCAGAAATATAGCGCTCTGCAATCTTGGCTTGCGTCACATAAAGCTTACTTCTTAACTCTCTTAACGCCTGACCAGACCATAGACCTCTTCCGCCAAGATGACGCGACTGCAATCGTAGCCAATAAATGCAAAAATGTTCACCAATAACATAATAAACATGCGCCAAATCTTTGATGGCAATTTTGCGCTTTTCTGCAATAAAGACGATATTTACAACAGCACTTAACGGCGTCATATAAGCCAAGTCCTTTGCAACCTCTTTTGGAACATTAAGCCCTACATATTTATCAACTGTGTCGCTTAGGCGCTTGGCTCTCGATTTAGGTAGAACATCTGGTAAGACTTTACGCAAATCTTCAACGGCCTTGGTATAAATTGCAGCCTGTTTTTGCACATCCATATTTGTGCCCAGACGCTTAGAAAGCCATACAATCTGCCTTTCTACAATCTTGGCAATATCTGAAAATGCACGCGTTTGAACCTGGGGATCAACTTTTCCATCAAGGGCTTCAACCTCAGACCATAAATCGTGTAGATTAAACGCTTGTTCAATCACCAGATACGACTTAATAACCGTAGATAAACTAGCCCCCGTGTGGTTCATAGCACTAAACAAAAATGCCGGACCAAAACGATTAACCAAAGTGTTCGACAACTCGGTTGAAATGATTTCTCTACGAAGCTGGTGCTCGAGAATTTCAGATTTGTAGCTCTTAATCATCTTGGGTGGGAAGTACTCAATAAGCATTTGTTCCGTCATAGGATGATCAGGAATATCTGTTTTAAGAATATCTTTCGTGATCGTATTCTTGGCATAGCATTGCAGCGCTGATAATTCAGGACGAGTAAGCCCCTCACCATCTCTCATACGCTCATCAATATCTTCGTCATTAGGAAGGAACTCGATTTCACGGTCCAGCAATTGTCTCTCTTCAAGGTGACGCATATAATCAGCGTGAGTGAGCAACATGGATGGCGCGTTGCTAACCATCAGGCTCAAGGCTTGTGCTTGCTGGTAGTTATTTGACAAGACAAGATTTTCAACATCTTTCGTCATGGAAGACAAAAGCTTGTTACGATCTTTAACGGTTAATTTTGGCTTTTTACCTCGTGTTAGCTTGTTAAGCAAAATTTTAATGTTCACTTCAACATCAGACGAGTTTACACCCCCCGCATTGTCTATGAAATCTGCGTTTACACGCACATCATGTTCTGCAAGCGCGATACGCCCTTCTTGCGTGATACCTAAATTCGCACCCTCACCTATGACGCGCGCACCCACTTCTGCGGCATCAACACGAATGGCATCGTTGGCTTTGTCACTGACTTCGCCGTGCGTTTCTTCTTTTGATTTTATGTATGTACCGATACCACCAAACCATAAAAGATCCGTTTTGCTTTTTAACATGGCCTTCATAAGCACATTGGGAGAGACCTCCTCTTCATCAATGCCAAACCGTTCTTGGATCTGTTTTGTAAGCGTGATCTTTTTATCTTGGCGACTATAAATGCGTCCGCCTTTTGAAAGATAAGACTCGTTATACTCACCCCAGCCCAGCGCACCATCAAACAAACGTTTACGCTCTTTCCAGCTTGTCTCTGAATTTGGCGTTGGATCACAGAAAATATGCAAGTGGTTAAACGCTCCAACCAAACAGATATGCTTAGACAAAAGCATACCATTACCGAACACGTCTCCGCCCATGTCTCCCACACCGATCACATCAAAGTCTTGGCTTTGTGTGTCGTGGCCAAGCTCTAGGAAATGACGTTTAACGGACTCCCATGCCCCTCGCGCAGTAATCCCCATCTCTTTATGGTCATACCCTGCAGAGCCTCCCGAGGCAAAGGCATCGCCTAACCAAAAGCCGTATTCGTCAGACAGGCTATTGGCAATGTCTGAAAATGTTGCCGTCCCCTTGTCTGCAGCAACCACCAAATAAGGATCATCACTATCGCGACGAATGATGTTTTTCGGGGGAATGACGTTTGAGTCCTCAACATTATCCGTAATATCAAGAAGGCCGCGAATAAATGTCTTATAGCACGCTATCCCCTCATCAATATACGCCTGACGTCCCCCTGATGATGGTGGGTTTTTTACAACAAACCCTCCCTTTGCACCCATTGGCACAATCACAGCGTTTTTAACCATTTGAGCCTTCATCAATCCCAAAACTTCTGTTCGGAAATCTTCATGACGATCAGACCAGCGCAACCCGCCTCGAGAAATCGCATCTCCGCGTAGATGAACACCTTCAACACGTCGAGAGTAAACAAAGATTTCGCGGTAAGGCTTAGGCGCTGGCAAACATGAAATTTGTGCGCTATCTAATTTGATTGATGTATAAGTTTTGGGCTCGCCACTTTCATCATGCTGGAAAAAGTTCGTACGCAATATCGCACAAACGACCTCTTTAAATAAACGCATGATATAGTCGTGGTCGAAAGATTTAACCTGCTCGAAATTAACTTTTAAGTCCGCCTCGATTTCCTCTATAGCTTTTTTACGGCTGCCCTTAAACGCGGGGTCGTGATAGGCCTTGAACAAGTTCACCAAAAATCCTGAAATTACAGAATTTTTTACAACGACTTGTTCAGAGAATGTTTTCGAATAGGTGTAATCCGTTTGACGTAGATACCTTAAAACAGTTCTTAAGATCACAATATCACGTCCAGAAATACCCTCTTTTAAAGACAGCTGGTTAAGAAGGTCATCTTCCGTCTTTCCAGATTGGACATCTAAAAAAGATTCTTCGAATAATGCTTTACGATCTGCAAATGTTTTATCATCTAAAATCAAATCATGTGCTTGAAGCATAAAATGCTGGATCCACATAACCTGACCATCTGCAAGCGTTACCTTGTTAGGAATTTCTGAAGCAACATAAAACCCCATATTTTCGATAATAGGAAATACAGATGATAGGTCGATTGATTCATTTAGGTTGTAAAATTTCAAATGCAGCTGGCAAACATTATCGCTTCGCTCGCAGGCCGCTTCTTCACGGATAAGATCAAGCGCAAGAGATTTGTGCGCAAGCGCCTCTTCCAGCTTGAGAATATCACGGTACGACTCACGCGGTTCATAACGACTTTCATAGCCGCTTGTGAACGCGTTTTCATATTTTTGCATAAGATCAAAAGCCTTTTGCTCATCCCCCATCTCACGATGCATGAGGTCTTGCAAATGTTCGCTCCACTTTTTAGCGGCCTCTGTCAGCTCAAGCTCCAAAGCTTTACTGTCATATGAGCCAATCTTAAAATCATCCACTGAAACCACAAAAGACAAACGTGCCAAGGGCGAATCATCAATTGAGATTGTATAATCAGATGTTTTACCACTAAGGCGTTTTTCTAAAATGGCCTGAAACGTTTTACGCAATCGTGTATCCCAACGATCCTTTGGCACATATACCAAACACGAAATATAGCGCTTGAATAAATCTTCACGAATAAAAAGGCCCAAACGTTTGTAATCTTGCAAACGCACAAGGCGGGCGCAAAACTCATGTAACAAATCTATGTCTATTTGGAACAACTCATCGCGTGGGTATTTTTCAAGAATATGACGCAACACACGATCTGTATGAGAGTTTTGCGAAAACGCAGCACGGCGAATCACCTGATCGGCTTTATAGCGCAAAAATGGTATAGCTTTTAAGCTTTGGTTATATGTAACCGATGTGAACAAACCGATAAAGCATCCCTCGCCGGTCATCTCCCCTTTTTCATTGAAAAGCTTCACATTGATGCACTCCATAGGCACCTTGCGATGAACCGTCGATTTTTTATTAATCTTAGAAACATAAACGGGTGGAAGATCGACGCGTTGCTCTTGCAACTCAGAAGGCAAAGATATGTCCTTGTTATTCAAAAACACTGGTTGGCGTTCATCGCGTAACAATCCAAGCCCGGAATTTTTGACCATCTGGCTTTTATATTGCCCGTTTTTTTGTTTTGAAAATGAATACTCCCGGTATCCAAGCAGTGTGAAGTTGTTACGGTATAAATATTCTAAAAATTCAAGATTATCTTCTACAAGCGCCTCTGCGTATACTTTGTTAGGAGCATGGCTTAGTCTTTTTTGACAAAAGCGGATTTGCTCCTTCATAGCGACCCAATCTTCGTTCGCTAAAAACGTGTCAGATAGTATATTTTCTAAATCTTTTTTAAGTCTCTTACACTCGTCCTCAGGCAATAAATTACTCAGGCGCAAATGAATATTAACCGTGTGGGTGGACTTTTGAGTTGTTTTTCCCTTTTCTAGATTAGGGTGCAACATCGTGACAATATTCAACCCGCGGCTCGCAATCTCAGCCGTAATGGAATCAACCAGAAACGCCATATCATTGGATGCCACGATAATTTGGGTTTTCCCAACAACGTCTTCTGTCTCGGGTGTGAAATCTTTAACGGGTTTTACCTCAACCACGTATGGTGACTTCTTCATGGATTTACAAGCCTCATAGTGCGTTTTAACGATCTCGTCTAACGTCTTTTTTGGCAGCTTCTCAATCTCGGCTTGAGATGACTTATCGACAAAAATCTTTTTGAATTCAGGAAGTGTTTTTTTAGTATGAGGCATGGGAATTTATATCATTATTGTTGTTTTTTTAGTGTGTGATCGTATCACGCAGATGATGGCTAGGCTATCATGAAATGCATGAATTGACGAAATAGGATTCAAACACTTGCTTTTCAAGCTGATAGTCTTTATAAACCTCAAGATTAAAGCATAGAGGAGCATGAGAATATGGCACGCGTAACAGTTGAAGATTGCATTGATAAAGTAGACACACGTTTTGAATTGGTGATGTTGGCGTCACAACGCGCCCGTAAAATCGGAACAGGAAGCCCACTTACAATCGATCGTGACAACGATAAGAACACTGTTGTTGCATTAAGAGAGATTTCAGAAGAAACAATTGCGACGGAAGATATGAAAGAAGACCTTACACAGTCTCACCAGCGCATCATCTTCTCAGAAGAAACAGAAGAAGAGCCTACTATTGACCTAATGGAAGGCGAAGCTGAATGGAATACACTCACGAAGACAGCTGAGGAAAATCCAGAGCCTAGCCTTGAAAATCTTGCAGGGATTTCAGAATAGTCATATCATCTATTTTAAAGAACGTATCAAAGGGTCTTTTACGGCCCTTTTTTATTGTTTATAAACCCGCCGAATATGAGTACTATAATTATACATGTTAGAACCCACGCCCTTACTCGATAAAATAAAAAAATATAATCCCGACGCAGATCTTGATCGTGTGTATAAAGCCTATGAGTTTGCAAAATTGCATCATGGCACGCAAACACGTTCATCTGGCGAACCTTATTATACCCACCCATTGGAAGTGGCAGATATTTTGGCTGACATGCGCATGGACCCGAACACGGTCATTACCGCTATTTTACATGACACAATTGAAGACACGCCTGTCACACGCGAAGATATCGTGAATGAATTCGGAGAAGAAGTTGCAAGTCTTGTGAGTGGTGTAACAAAGCTAACACAAATCGAAAGCCAAACTGTCGAAGGTAAACAAGCCGAAAACTTCAGAAAACTTGTCCTTGCGATGTCTGAAGACATTCGCGTTCTGATCGTCAAGCTTGCCGACCGATTGCATAACATCAGAACACTGGACGGAATATCAAAACCAGAAAAACGCAAACGCATTGCACGTGAGACAATTGAAATATACGCACCTTTAGCCGAACGTATTGGTATCCACAAAATCAAAGAAGAGCTTGAAGACATATCCTTCTCGCACCTTAATCCAGAGGCACGCGAAAGTATATTAAACCGTCTGTCTTTTTTGCGTAAGGAAGGCACAGACCTTGTCGACAACATTATTTCCGAGCTTGAAAAACAAATAAAAAAAGCAGGCATTAGCGCACATATTACAGGCCGTGAAAAAACACGCTATTCTATTTGGCGCAAGATGCAGCGGAAAAACGTATCCTTCGAGCAACTCTCCGACATTATGGCGTTTCGTATCGTGGTAGATAGCGTTGAAGAATGTTATCATGCCCTTGGTATTATTCACTCTGTGTACCCTACTGTTCCAGGCCGCTTTAAAGATTTTATCTCAACACCAAAAGCCAACGGCTATCGCTCTATTCACACAACAATCATTGGCCCCCACAACCAACGTATTGAAGTCCAAATTCGTACAAAAGACATGCATGAAGAAGCGGATCTTGGTGTGGCCGCGCACTGGGCGTATAAACAAAATAATATGCAAGCAGCCCTTGAAGATGCCAAACGCTATCGTTGGTTGCGCGAGCTTGTAGACATTATCGATCAAGATCAACAACCTGAGGATTTTTTAGAAAATACCAAACTTGAGCTGTTTCAAGATCAGGTTTACGTTTTCTCTCCGCGTGGCGATTTGATGGAACTGCCCATGGGTTCAACACCTGTTGATTTTGCATATGCGGTGCATTCTGATGTGGGTGATAAATGCGTCGGGGCAAAGTTGAACGGACGTATCGTGCCACTGAGCACCAAAATGCAAAATGGTGACCAAGTCGAAGTCATCACATCTAAAAACCAGCAACCTTCGCCTGCGTGGGAACGCTTTGTCGTTAGTGGTAAGGCAAAATCACATATCCGTCGCTTCGTTAGACAACAACAACGTGACGAGTACATTTCGCTAGGTAAGGCGATGCTCCAAAAAATCTTCAAGGCTGAAGAATACGAATTTAGTGAAAAGGCCGTAAACAGCATTATCCCTAAATTTCCAAACATGGAAAGCATCGACGATATCTTTGCGGGTATTGGGTCTGGAAACATTGTTGCACGAGATGTGTTTAAAGCCATTTTCCCATCACACAAATCAGAGCCTGCGGGAAAAACCATAGACGAGTCGACCTCAGAACTGAAAATGGCGCGTAAGAAGTCAAACGAATCCATGCCGATTGTGGGGCTAATTCCTGGCATGGCCGTTCATTTTGCACGCTGTTGTCACCCCCTCCCAGGTGATCGTATCGTCGGGATCGTTACCACTGGGCGCGGGGTAACCGTACACACAATTGATTGTGAGACGTTAGAGCGTTTTGCCGACACACCAGAACGCTGGCTTGATGTATCGTGGGGCAATGATGACGCCACGCCAGATGGTCATGTGGGCCGTCTTGAAATGGTTATTACCAATTCGCCGGGTGCGTTGGGAACGCTTTCCACAGTCATTGGTAAAAACGGTGGGAATATTACCAACTTGAAAATAACCAATCGTTCAAATGATTTTTATGATCTGTTGCTTGATATTTATATTAATGACACTCGCCACCTCAATAACGTAATCGCAGCTCTTCGCGCGACCTCGGAAGTTGTTGAGGTTGAGCGTGCAAAAGGGCGTTAATGCTATGATTATTGGGATTGGACACGATCTGACAAACTTTGAACGCATTGAAAAGCTGCTCGGCGAACAGGGCGAAAGATTCACTAAAAAATATTTCACACCCATCGAAATTGCACGTGCAGAACGTCTCCGCCACGTCGGGGGGCATGTCGGTGCCTACACAAAGCGATTTGCAGCAAAAGAAGCAACAGCCAAAGCATTAGGGACTGGGTTTTCGCAAGGCGTATATATGAAAGATATTGGTGTTGATAATGATAAAAACGGACAACCATTTTTAACGCTTACAAATGGGGCAATGGAAAAACTACAATCTTTAATCCCCGAAGGTTACACAGCCCGTCTTCACATCACTTTGACAGACGAACCTCCATTGGCAGATGCAATGGTCATGATTGAAGCTTTACCTGATCAATCATCTGGCATATAGATTGTTGAATATGAACAAAAAGGACATGAACGTAAAATGACTGATAAGGCACAACAAGCAGATACGTCTGATAAGGGTGAAAAAAAAGAAGAAGGCATCGGTGACTTAGCAAGAACTGCGTTTCTAGCTATATTGCTTGCACTTGTAATCCGCACATTTTTGTTCGAGCCATTTAATATTCCCTCAGGCTCAATGGTTCCCAACCTGCTAGTTGGCGATTACTTGTTTGTCTCGAAATATTCATATGGATACAGCAAGCATTCATTCCCCTTTAGTGCTGGCGGCTTCGAAGGCCGTTTTGGAAGCGACAACCTGCCCGAGCGCGGAGACGTTGCTGTCTTTAAACTTCCGACCAACACGAATATTGACTACATCAAACGTGTAATAGGCCTTCCTGGCGACACTATTCAGGTCATTGGCGGTCAGCTCTATATTAACAAAAAGCCCGTACACCGTGAAATGTTGGGGCTAAACGAATATACAAATGATTTCAACGCCACGCATGAAGCCGTTGAATATATGGAAACGCTGCCCAACAATGTGATCCACACAATGTACGAGATGGATGACTATCAGCCTTTGGACAACACAGAAGAGTTCATAGTTCCTGAAGGACACTATTTCATGATGGGAGACAACAGAGATAATTCGCAAGACAGCCGTGTCATGAGCCATGTAGGGTTTGTCCCACTCGAAAATTTTGTGGGGCGCGCAGAGTTTATTTTCTTCTCTACCAACGGCAAGGCACGCATTTATGAAATTTGGAAATGGCCATTTACCGTGCGTTATAATCGCCTGTTTAACAAAATAAAATAAATAGTAATCATGAGCTCGACAAAAGCGACATCATCAAAAGTCGAAGAGATAGTAGGACACCAATTTAAAGATAAATCTCTTTTATTGCGCGCGCTTACACATGCCAGCTTAGAAAAACCCAATTACGAGCGCTTAGAGTTTTTAGGTGATCGTGTGTTGGGTGTTGTTGTTGCAGAAATTTTATTCAAAAAATACCCAGACGAGTCAGAGGGCGCGCTTGCGAAACGATTTTCCGCGCTTGTCCGTGGCCAGACTTTGGCTCAAATTGGTAAAACCATTGGCATAGACGCCCATATTCTATACTCGGACACAGAAGCCGCAGCAAATGGCACAGCGAATGAGAATATAATCGCCGACGTGATGGAATCACTTCTAGGCGCGATATATATAGATGGAGGGCTAAAGCCCTGCCAAGACATGATTAATAAATATTGGCAAAGCTATTTTGAAACTATGATTGCACCCCCGCAAGACCCTAAAACAGAGTTGCAAGAATGGGTGCAAGCACGTGGCATTGCCACACCCCAATACGAAATCGTCAATCGAGAGGGGCCGGATCACGCTCCCGTTTTTACAATTCGTGTTACAGTAGAGGGGCTTATGCCTCAAGAGGCCACCGCTAAAAACCGCCGAAAAGCAGAAAAAGATGCCGCGCGCTTAATGCTTAAAACGACAAAAAACATGTGAGACATAAAATAAATGGATATCGACCCTAAAACATTTCTTGAAAACAATCAGCCCCGCGAAAACACAAAATGTGGGTTTGTCGCAATGATTGGCGCCCCTAACGCCGGAAAATCAACGCTCACAAATGCACTTGTTGGTCAGCATGTCTCAATTGTCTCCTCAAAGGTGCAAACCACACGCTTTCCCGTCAAAGGGATATTTATCGAAGGTGACTCACAAATTGTGCTTGTGGACACACCAGGTGTTTTTAAAACAAATAAAGAAGGCTTAAACCGCGCAATGGTTCAATCAGCCCTTCAAAGTGTAAGTGACGCCGATCTTATTTTATTCGTTGTTGATGTCGCGCATGCCAACAAATCTCTGGATAATGCCATCCCGGAGATTCCAGAATTAACGGGAAAAAATGTTTGTCTCGTCCTTAATAAAGTCGACAAAATTGACAAGCAAGTGTTGTTAGAGCTTACCCAAAAGATCAACGAAAAATACGAATTTAAAGAAACATTTATGATTTCAGCGCTCAAAAGACAAGGTCTCGAGCGTTTAATAGAACGCTTAGCCGAGGGCATGCCAAAGGGCCCTTTCTTGTTCCCAGAAGATCAAATCAGCGACCTGCCTCTTAAACTTTACACTGCCGAACGTACACGCGAAGCCGCATTTGAGCGCCTCAATAAAGAAGTGCCATATGGCTTGATGGTCGAAACAGAAAAAGTAGAAGAAGGCAAAACCAAGCTCGTGATCGAGCAAGTGATTTACATTAAAGAAGAGCGTCACAAACCCATTATCCTTGGTCAAAAAGGAAAAACTATAAAAGATATTGGAATTGCCGCCCGTAAAGCCATTGAAGAAGAGCTTGAACAAGAAGTTCACTTATCATTATTTGTAAAAGTGAAAAAAGGGTGGGATCATTCAAGCCAAATTCTTAATAGTTGGGGTTTGCTCACTGACTAAATACGCGACAATTTCTTTTTGTTGCTATGAGCGAATTATAAAAAATAAAAAACACAAAAAATATTTCTTGTGTGGATAAAGAAAATCGGATTCTAGCCAGACGAATCACCCTTTGTTACGATCAATTAATTTCAAAATAATTAATCACTCAAGGGGAGTATGCCACCATGAGCAAATGGACGAATGAGCGCGTAGAGATATTAACAAAACTATGGTGCGAGGGAAAAACAGCTAAAGAAATCGCTGGGGTCCTAGGCGATGGTGTGACAAGAAACGCCGTAATCGGCAAGGCTCACCGCCTTAAACTATCAGGCCGTGTATCCCCTATTCAGCAAAACAAAAGTGTTGAGCAAGAAGCTGTTGAAACAAAAGCCAAAAAAACAGGTAAAGTTTTAGAAGCAACAAGAACAACACAAACAGTTTTGCAGCGTAAAAAAGCCACAGCACAAGCAGCAGAAAAACCAAAAACACAAAAAATCGCTCGTAGCGACATTTCAGCATTAGCAGACAAAGGCCTTGGCAAACCTGTAAGCATGATTGATCTAAAGGATACAATGTGTAAATGGCCAATTGGCGATCCACAAGAAGAAGGATTTCACTTCTGCGGTGCCCGTAAAAACAATTCTGGCACATACTGCGAACAGCACGCACAAATTGCTTATAACGTAAATGTCAGATCAAAAACGATTGCAGAAATCGACGATTCAGCTGGTGCTTCACAACGCGATGCAACTGACGAGATGCTCGCTTCTGTGGCAAACGCCTGATAATAAAGATATACGAATATGAATTGCAAAAAGCCTCCTTTATCGGAGGTTTTTTTATGAAAGAGTTATGGGTTTTCAATCACTCTTATTGATTGTGCTTCCCGCCCTTTTATGACGGGTTTATAGTCAACGACGACAATTTGTCCCGTAATAAGCTCTTCAAGCCCCGCCTTTTTCAAACATGTCTTGTGAATAAATATGTCTTTGACACCATCATCCGGAATAACAAAGCCAAATTCCTTACTTTGATCGTACCATTTCACAATACCACGCACTGACGTAGCCTTGCCTTCTGTGCACTCATCTTCATCTTTTGCAAATGGGCACTCACCAACGTCAATAATTTCTAGAATGTCTTGCACGAAATAGCCGTTATTGCTTTTTCCTAAACGACAAGTAAGTTTGGCGCCTTTACCAATAAGAGGATGCCCTCCCCTTTGTAATACGCTTGCATGTAAGAAGACATCATACGTGCCACTGTCAGGAACGACAAAACCAAACCCCTTTGACGTACTAAACCATTTTAAATGACACTTCTCTACGAATTGTTGTGCCGGATTTTCTCTTGATTCCTGAGACATAGCTCCCAAAAATACCCCATCGCTTTAATAATACATCAGTGATTGTTAATGTACATCAATACATTACACCAATCAACTATAACCCCACAATACCCGTATGCCAAGCAATATCTTATTTAGACGTATATTCAGCCCCTTATCGCACTCTTGAAATTCATAAATCACAGCTCATCTCTTAAAATATTAATGTCATCTATACCAAATTAGGTATAATATGGAGGGTGAAATACAAAAAGTGAGGGGCAATTCATGCAAGATACATCATCACATCCATGGTCAAAAACCTACCCAGACAATATTGATTGGGACATGCCCATCACACCCAAACCTATATATTCTCTTCTTGATGATACGGCGTATAAATATGGTGAAAAAACAGCCTTTGACTTTTTAGGTAAAACTTTCACATGGGATGAAATCAACACATTATCAAAAAAAATGGCACGTGGTCTTCAAAGGCTCGGCGCGCAAAAAGGGGTTAAGATCGGTATTATGTTACCCAATAGCCCATATTTCATCATCGCTTTTTACGCCATTGCCCGAACGGGTGCCACAGCCGTAAATTATAATCCGCTATATTCCGAGCGAGAAATTTCTTATCAAATTGAAGATAGTGAAACGGATATAATGATCACCCTTGATTTGGGTTTGATGTACCACAAACTCAATAAAATGCTGCGCTCAACGCGCTTGAACCAAATTGTTGTATGCCCCTTTACCCAAGTCCTACCTTTTCCAAAAAACATTTTGTTTTCTATGTTTAAAGGCAAGGAAATTGCCAAAATCCCAAATGATGACCGCCATCTCGACTATAACACAATGGTCGATAATAAAGGGCAGCTTGATCCCGTTACAATCGACCCTGAAAATGACACTGCATTGTACCAGTATACAGGGGGCACGACAGGCGTGCCAAAGGCAGCCGAGCTAACGCATGCCAATCTAATTGCCAATACTGAGCAAGTGGCCGCATGGCTTCCTAATGCTAAGGCCGGCGAAGATAAAATGTTGGGTGTGCTTCCATTTTTCCACGTCTTTGCCATGACCGTTGTAATGAATTTCAGTGTTAAGATGGGCTTTGAAATCATCGCAACCCCACGCTTTGACCTAGATGACACACTTAAAATCATCAACAAAAAGAAACCACAGATGTTTCCCGCAGTTCCTGCCATTTACACCGCCATCAATAATCACTCTAAACGTGATCAGTATGATCTGACATCTCTTAGCACATGTGTCTCTGGTGGTGCCCCCCTCCCCGTTGAGGTTAAGAAAAAGTTTGAGGAAAAAACAGGGTGTGTCGTGGTCGAAGGGTATGGCCTTAGTGAATCATCGCCCGTATTGTGCGTTAACCCTGTTGAAGGTAAAAATAAAGCCGGCGCCATTGGTATGCCTTTGCCACAAACTCTCATTGAACTTCGTGATCCTGAAACAAATAAAGTTGTAAAACAAGGCGAGCGCGGAGAACTTTGCGCTAAAGGCCCGCAAGTTATGAAAGGCTACTGGAACAAACCAGATGCAAATAAAAGCACGCTGATAGATGGATGGTTGAAAACTGGCGATATCGCGACAATGGACGAGGATGGCTATTTCTATATCGTTGACCGCATCAAAGATATGATCATCACAAACGGCTACAACGTATATCCAAGAAACGTAGAAGAAGGCATTTATTTGCACCCGAGTGTCGAGGAATGTATCGTGGCTGGGCTACCAGATAAAAACCGTGGTGAAATTGTTAAGGCCTGGATCAAACTCAAAGACGGACGAAACCTCACCGAGAGCGATCTAAAAGAATTCCTTAAAGACAAAATCTCGCCGATGGAAATACCAAAACGGATCGAGTTTAGAGACGAACCCCTTCCAAAAACTATGATTGGTAAACTTTCCCGAAAAGATATTGTCGAGCAAGAAACCAAGAAATAATATAGCGTTATATTGCAACACATCGTCATATCCTGTGACTTGCCTATAAAGGGCTTTTTGATATTGTTTTATTGATATATAAAACATAACAAAAATTAGCGTAGGAAAACTAAAATATGTGCGGCATTATTGGCATTATCAGCAAAGACGACGTGGCACCACGTCTTGTCGAAGGATTAAAAAGACTTGAGTATCGCGGGTACGACTCTGCAGGTATTGCGACATTGGTTGATAATCGTATTGAAAAACGCCGCGCCGAAGGCAAACTTATCAATCTTGATAAAAAGATTAAAGACACGCCCCTAGGCGGTCACATCGGAATTGGCCACACACGCTGGGCCACACATGGACGCCCTACTGAAAACAATGCCCACCCGCACGCCACCGATAAAGTCGCCGTGGTACATAATGGTATCATTGAAAATTACAAAGAGCTAAAAGCAGAACTGGAAGAGCACCAATACCGCTTTGAAAGTGACACAGATACCGAAGCCGTCGCGCACCTGATCACACATTATTTAACACAAGGCAAAAACCCTAAAGACGCGGCCTTTGCTGCCTTTGATCGTCTGGAAGGCGCCTACGCACTAGCCATTATTTTTCAGGGTGAAAACAACCTTATGGTGGGTGTACGTAATGGTACACCTCTCGCCGTAGGATATGGCGCAGACGAGATGTTTCTGGCATCTGACTCGTACGCCCTTGCACCGCTCACCAAAAGAATAACATTTCTAGAAGATGGTGATCGCGTCACAGTAACATCAAATTCAGTCGAAATATTTTCAAACGACAACACGCCTGTTGAGCGTGCTGTACGCACCACCGCGCAAAGTGGCGCCACAACCGGTAAGGGCGGATACCCCCACTTCATGCTCAAAGAAATTTACGAGCAACCTGCCGTCATTGGTGATACGCTTAATTCTTTCATTAATCCAGCAACAGGGAAAATCACACTCCCGCAAGATATTACTGAGGCTCTTTCAAAAACACCCCGCGTCACATTAATTGCCTGCGGTACGGCCTACTATGCGTGCATGGTTGCCAAATATTGGTTGGAACAAATCGCACGCATCCCGTGCGAGCTGGATGTAGCCTCTGAATTTAGATATCGCGAAGCCCCAATGCCTGAAGGCGGTGTGGCCATATTCGTATCTCAATCGGGTGAGACGCTCGATACGCTAGAAGCCCTTAGATATTGCAAATCACAAGACCAGAAAATTCTGTCTATCGTGAATACAATCGAAAGCACAATCGAGCGCGAATCTGATTTTGTCTTGCACACCCTTGCAGGCCCAGAAATTGGGGTCGCTTCGACAAAAGCGTTTACAACACAGCTTACAACGCTTACATGCCTTGTCTTAGCGGTTGCAGAAAACAAGGGGACGCAAAGCGCACAGGATCTAGACACTTTCGCACAAGCCCTTCGCCACGTTCCGGCCCAAGCAGGCACAATGCTTAATCAGGACGAAGCCATCAAACATGTCGCCAAAGAAATGATTGATGCGCGTGACGTATTGTATATTGGGCGTGGTACGCTCTACCCAATGGCACTTGAAGGCGCGCTCAAGCTCAAGGAAATATCATACATACACGCCGAAGGGTACGCCTCTGGTGAAATGAAACATGGGCCTATAGCCTTAATCGACGATAATGTACCCGTTGTTGTGCTCGCCCCTGGAAATGACCCCTTATACGAAAAAACAGCATCCAATGTTGAAGAAACTGTCGCACGTGGTGGTAAGGTCTTTTTGATCTCTGACAAACAGGGGTGTAAAAACTTAGAAGGCTCAACCCAATGGGCCGTACCAGTAGATGACGTACATCCATTTGTGTCGCCTATTTTATACGCGTTGCCGATTCAACTTTTGGCCTATCATGTTGCTGTGTTAAAAGGTACGGATGTCGACCAACCAAGAAACTTGGCAAAATCAGTAACGGTGGAATAGTGACGTTAGGGGGTATCGCCTTACACCCATATGCCACTTTTGACCTAGTTATTCGGACTACAAAACTGTCCGCAAGCCTTTACTCACCCTATCAAAAACAACTTCACAGTATAATTTTAAAAATGAGAAATGAAGGTTATTATTGATTATTTCTCTATTTTCTTAGCAGGAAGTAATGGGATGATCTTCTGCTTCATTTCATCATCCACAGCAAGCATAGCACTTCCACTGCCTATTGGTTCCATGACAATTGGTGAGCTTACGAGATGGTCTTCAACATACATGGCCATTGGTTTTCCCACATTCTGCTGCGTCATTTCGAATAGCTCTAGTTTTCCGCTTTCAGTTAGTCTGATGGAAAGTCCCATATTCACATCACGCCAAGAGCTAATGTTACTGCCCGTGAAGGAGAACCTAGCGGCTTCTTTGGGCGTGCTATGAGATTCTATGAAGTTGATAATTTTGTCATGTCGGTCAAAATAGCGGTCCAAGTACTTTTTATCGAATGAATAACTCACATTTAAGGTCTGGGTGCCAAAAGAACGTTCCTTACACATTCTCGTACAATCAAGGCATTTCGTATCATTTTTACACTTGGGCAAAGACCATCCTGAAAGGCTTATCCTTTTCGCACAATGTGTCTTAGGGGTGCATTCAAGAATATTTTCAATATTTCCTTGGTCATTCCTGTGAATAAAAATGTCTGGTTCAAAAACAACAGTGTGCTCAGGTTCATAGACCTCCCACCCCCCCATATTCTTTGCCGGGGCATACATTAGCTCTTTTCGTGCAGTTCTTTTTTTCTTGCCTTCAAGATATTCTTCACGCTTCTGATAAAGCTCTGTTTCACTCATTTGATTGTAGTGCGGAGAGACGCTCACTCTAGTTTTCTCATTTCCCGCAGCTGACGAATCTATCTTACTATATAAAATATCAATGCTAGCGAAGGGATAACTCGTTTTGCCTCGCCTAGAGATATTCTCAAAAGCAGAGGATTGTTTGCTCGGTCTTTTAATCTCTGTCAAAGCCCAGTTATTAAGATAATGACGAGGTATAGAGAATGTACTGTGCCACATATCAACTGTAATTATCTTACTAGACGATTGTGGAGGTCTGATTTGATATTTCACTGTCCAGGCAAGAATGCTCGGGCTTAAAGCGAGCAATAATATAGCTAATGCCATGTGTCGTTCTTTTGGGCTATAAGCAGACCTTCTCCAGAGCAGTCTTTTAGAAATTCTGTAGATCATCCTAAAAGACATGATAATAGCCAATAAGATGACTCCGCAAAAAAGCAATGAAGTGAAAAATTGGATGATACGAAGCGTTGCTGCAGAAACAACAAGACTATATACCATTAGCGGTACAATCCAAGCGATCAAAGGTGAAAAGAACTGGAAATAGAATTTCAGGAAGCCACCAGTGAAACCTGTGCCACACTCAACATATACGATGAGCGCATCGGTGAAGTAACAAGACGGCAAAATGTCTACAATGAAACGCAGAAAGAAGCCCAACATAATAAATGAAGCCAAGCTGAAGATACCAACCGCATCCAACCCCCAAGATAAATATTTGGAGTTCCAGATTTTTTTTAACATTACCCCAGCATCCCTATATCTTGAGTATTAAATCTTTTAATTCACATTTCAAAGCGTGTGCAATCGTCACGAGTGACTTGATCGTAACATTCATCTTGCCATTCTCCAATTCAGACAGATAACTACGGTCTATTTGAGCCAAGCCACACAAATCTTTCTGTGTAAGATTTTCTGCTTTCCACAATCTGACGATGTTGTTCCCTATGATTTTTAACACATTCATAGGGTAATTATTTTTTTAACCCACAATTACCTTAGGTTATAACCAACTTGAACACATTGCTAAAAATATTCATAACTACTGCAAAACAGGTTTGATGCTGCTGGGGAAGGCCAAAACATTATTGGCGTTACCGACGTTTTTGCCTTGTTCCAGCTCGTTACTGACAGTCTCTCTGATGACCTCAATATCGGCATGTACGGCATTTTTGATTTGACGATTTTCATAGCAAGCATCCAAAAGTTCCACAAACTCTTGCATATTACTGCCACACAAAACAATTGCCCAATGCCCGTCATCTTGTTGGCGTAAATTAACGGCAAGCGTCATAGCCTTAGATTCAGCCTCAAATTCGTTGTACATATTTTGCAACGCACGCTCAGTATCTTCAGCGGTATCGACGCCCTCACATTTAAGCATGAATTTGGTAATTCCTTGGCTTTCACAAAGGTCAATTTCAATTTTCGTATTGGCCCCGTATTGCTCTTTTAAAACAGGCAAAGAAAAATCTATAACCTCATAAAAACCATTACAAATGGCCGAAACACTATCAGGGTGTTTATAAGGAAACTTTGCGTCCATATCTTTTATAGATTCTACATGTGCATATTGCTTGAGTATCTTTTCCATAGCCTCCGTAAACCCTTGCGTGTTTGCCACAATAAACTTGTCGCCATAGGCCTTGGCACAAAGAACCATTGCGGCTTGGCTCTCAAAGCTTACTTGAAACTGCTGTGTATCAACATTGACGCCATCTATATCCAGTGACATGATTTTCTCAAAAAAGGGAAGAAACTCTACATAACCACCATCCATGATGAACTGTATTTTAGATCCCCCCTCGGGCAACCTGTCTACGCTTGTTTCATAATTTCCTGCATAGCCCGAATATCGTGGCAATGTTTTAAAAAGCGCCACTGTATAGTCTTCATCATAACCTTGATACAGGGTTTCTACGTTGTTTTCAAAAGATGAATTTTTAGACATTTTACAGCTTCCTAATTATGATTATAGAAAATATATAAAACATCCACGCAGGTTATATGTCAACTATTTTTACTGGTTAAATCTATTAAGATTTCATCCAAGGGTGAGAGGATTTATCGCGTCTAAACTTTCGATCGCGTGAAATCCAGTTGTCTCGTGGTGTCTTTTCTTCAAACGGCTGAGATGAGGTTGAGGGTTTGTTTGCATCAATTTCAGGCACGCTCGTGTTTGTCATCGCTGATAACACTTGTACCCGTTGTTTGATAGGGGGATGGGTTTTGAACAAACCCAAGAACGGAACCGTATTTTCAACGCACATCATTTTCACGTCGTTACTCACTTGCGGCATTTTATCCATACCGGCAATGCGCAACAAAGCACGCATCATCGCCTCTGGATTTTTAGTCAACTCAACCGCGCCCGCATCAGCCATAAATTCACGTTTGCGTGACAAGGCAAAGCGCGTAAATAATGTTGCAAAATACCCAATCCATAAAACCACGATTACACCCAAGACAACCAACATGATGCCGCCTTGGCTTTTACCGCCACTTCTTCTACGCGGCACAAAAAGGTTATAACGCGCATATGAAGACGCCATTTGCGCGGCAAATCCAACCATACCTGTAAAAATCACACACACCATCAATAGGCGAACATCACGGTTTCGAATATGGGTCAGCTCGTGTGCTAGTACGGCCTCCACTTCGTCTTTTCTAAGCGAGTTTAAAAGTCCGCGTGTGACAGTCACCGTATAGCTTTTGTCATTAACACCACTGGCAAATGCATTGCGCGCATGGCTTTCGATAACATGAAGCCGCGGCATACTCATGCCCACAGAAATGCATAAATTTTCAAGCAAATTATAAAGTTCTGGTTCTTGCGCACGTGTTACAGGGTGAGAGTGCGCCATCTTGCTGATCATTCTGGTGTGCCAGAAATAGGCAATGATGAACCATACACTGACCACGCCCAATAAAATTGCGCCATATGACACAACAAATTGATTGGCATGTGCTATCCCCACGGCCGTGCGGTCGGCTTGCGCGGGGCTAAATGCGACACCTATGATACCGCCAATCAACCACAACAATCCCAACATTATGAGGGGATACAAAATCAGAAAACAAATCGACCAGATATTGTTGTTCCAAATATGTGTTTTAAGTCCAACAGCTCCAAAAGCCATGATTTTTATACTGCCTTAAACTTACTTAAAACTAACTTCTGGTACTTTTCGAATGGCCTCTTCTTGGTCAGCGTCAAGTTCGTAAAAGTTTTCAACTTTAAAGCCAAAACTTTTGGCAATAATGTTACTTGGGAATTGTTGAACTGATGTGTTCATCTCATTTGTTGCGTTGTTGAAGAAACGGCGCGCCGCTGCAATTTTATTTTCAATATCAGAAAGCTCATTTTGAAGCTTGATAAAGTTGGCGTCTGCTTTCAAGTCAGGATAGTTTTCAGCCACAGCAAACAAATTCATCAATGCGCCCCCCAGCGCGCCTTCAGCTTGTAGTCGCTCACCTTGGTTTTGCGCACGATCAACACCGGCACGTGCCTCAGTGACGTTTTGGAAGACCTCTTTTTCGTGTGAGGCATAACCCTTAACAGTTTCAATAAGGTTAGGAACGAGATCATATCTTTGTTGCAATTGCACATCGATATCGGAAAACGCATTCTCGCGTGTTTGGCGCAGTGCCACAAGGCGGTTGTATAGCACGATTGTAAGAACGGCTAAAATAGCGATAACGATTAAAAGTCCTGTGAAAAATCCCATTGGATGATCTCCATGTTAGTTACTGGTTCTAACAGAGTATAAAAATAAACGCATAAATCAAAGAAAATTCATGATTATCCTTTAAAACACTTATGTTTTATGACTAAAATCTGTTTTGGAAGACCAAGACATAAAAAAGGCCAAGCAGAAATGAAAAATATTCTTATCCTCTCCATCCTGACACTCGTTGCAACAAATGGGCTCGTAAAGGCACAAACATCGTCTCCTGCACTCCCCGACTATTTGAAAAAATTACAAGATGCCGGCGCACAAATCCAGTATATAGGAAACGATCTCGGCCTTGATGGATGGATGACTGTCAAAGATGGAAACCGTCAATACGTGTATGTCACACCTAATCAGGAAGCCTACATGGTTGGAATTCTGCTAAACCGCCAAGGAACTCTGATCACAGCCGATCAGGTCGACCGCTTCATCAAATCAAACCCATCATATATTGAAGATCAGGTTCAAAAACAATTATCTCAAGGCGCAACAGCAAACACCACGACAAACACGTCACCTGTGTCGCAAACACCCAGCTCCCCGTCTACAAACGTTGCCACAACTAACGCATCACCAGCACCACAAGTAAATAACCAAGCGCAAGCCATTGACGCTACTTCACCTTCAGAGCAACTATATGCAACTCTTGAGAGAGGAAACTGGGTAGAAATTGGATCAGCCAGCGCGCCAACTATATACGCATTTGTTGATCCTGAATGCCCACACTGCCACCAGTTCATTCAAGATCTGCGCGATCAAGGTGCTTACGATGCCAACAAGGTCAAGACAAGATTGCTTCCTGTTGGGATCATGGGTAAAGACAGTTTATATGAGGCCGCCGCACTTATTGAGGCGCCCTCACCTAAAGAAGCGTTTTTTGCCCACTTAGATGGTGATGAGTTCGCCCTTCCTGTCGATGAATCTGTAAGCATTCAAAAAGTTGAAAAAAACATGTCGATTATGCAAGAATGGGAACTCGATGTAACACCGTTCATCATATATCGAAACAACACAGGCGAAGTAAAAATTATCCGTGGCCGTCCAAAAGACATGGAAGCCCTATATAGAGATATTCAGTAACCATTTATCAAACCCTTTAGACGAGCAAAAATATGAATAATCAGAGCCAGTTCACTTTACAAATTTTTGAAAAAATAGGGTCGCCTCTATTTTCTGCGGTCAATGAGGTTTCCTCGCGTATGGTTATGACAGGTCAAAGCCCAGCAGCACCTACCGATGAAGAATATGCAGAAACAATTGCCAAACTTTTAACAAGTCTCACTAAGACAAGTAGCGAGGCGATTGAGACATTAGATTTAGATTCAAAAGATCCAGAATCCGATGATCTTCATGTGAGCATGGCCTCAGTCCTAAGCCCTGTTATTGCAAATCTCTATCAAATTATGGGCCTTCCCCCTACAGATGAGGATATTGCAAAAATATCTAAGGCTCTTAACACGCTTTCGACTTTTTCTAATAATTTCTCAGTGACAAACGAGGCCGGCGAAGCGCTATCAAATCTCAAAACAGCCGATCAATCGAACGAACACTTAAAAAACCTGATGGGTTGTGTTCCCCTCATTAACGCGGTGACGGCTTTTTCTTTTGGTGAAACGCCTGAAAAACTTATTAAAAATCTATATAAGCGCCTTGAAGATGACGCAAAGGCCCTGTCTGACGATTATCAAGTTGGGACATATGCTGATGTGCTGCCATGCGTTGTCACGCTTTACTCGCAGTGCCATTTTTCTGAAATGGCCCGCATTATGTCGATGAGCGATAAAGATAGAGAAACTCAAGCCATTGGTGTTGAAACAGTCATAAGTAAATATGATGCTCACCTTGATATGCTAAAAACGCTCGCCTCTTCAATGATGGGTGTGCCGGTCGCACAAACGCAATCAAGCGCTACTGAGACAACACCACCTCCAGTCCCTCAAAAAGAAACAGAGACTCCAACACAGGCAGCACCGCCTGCTGCAAATGAAACACAAGGCAGCGATAATCCGATGTCATTTTTCAGTGCGAAGAAAGACGAAAGCGCTGCTGAATGACAAAGGTAATTGCCGCCTGTCTACTCCTCGCTGCACAAACTTATAATGTGCCGCCTGCTGTTATGATTGGGATATTAAGCGTTGAGGGCGGAAGTGTTGGTCAGGCCGTTCGGAATACAAACGGATCTTATGACCTCGGGCCTATGCAAATCAATACAATCTGGGTACCACAGCTAGCAAGTTTTTGGGGCGTCAACCAATCCACTGCTCGAAACTGGATACAAAATGACGCATGCACAAATATGGGGGTTTCAGCTTGGATTTTAAGACAGCATCTTAACGAAACAAAATCGTTATCAAAGGCAATTTCTTATTATCACTCAAGAACACCCAGTTTAGGGACTAAATACCGCAAAAAAGTATACGAAGCGATGAAATCGAAAGGTTTAATCAACCAAGGGCGATAAAATTGCAAAAAAACGAAAAGCTTTCTTGTCTTCTTATCAAGGATTAGCGATAATCTATGCGATATATAAACAAATGTTGGTCAAAACAATGAAAATCATAATTCAAAAGCTATCTATTTTATCTGCAATCATGCTTCTGGCTGGATGTGCAAATGATAACTATCAAAACCCACAAATTGTCGCAGACCCTGACAAAGTATCCGTCATGCTTGCACAAGCAGCTGACCGTGCGTCAACATCTCTTGAAACGCTTGCTGCAATTGAACAAACAAGAACGCCTGCAGCCGTCGATAGCCCCGCTACAGATCTACCACCTGAGTTAAAGCGCGGCATCACAATCAACTGGACAGGCCCCGTAGAAAATGCGCTTGAGCAAATTGCAATGCGTGCAAGTTACCGCTTTGAAACATTGGGTGAGGCGCCTGCAAACGATATTATCGTTGCCTTGGATATCGAGAACAAAACAATTTTTGACGTTATGAGAAGCATCGGACTACAAATGGGAACGCGCGCTGATGTTCAAGTTGACTCTGAGCGTAAAGTTGTTGAGTTGAAATACAGATCTCTGCTTTCACAGCTAGACCCTTTATAAAGACTGTCTGATAGTCCACTCTGACAAAAAAAGAACGGCAAAAAAATGAATATGTTGCTTATGAAAAACCGATTGAATGTCTTGATGAGCATAAGTGCCTTAGCGCTATTTGTAGCAGGGTTAGTCATCGCCCCGCAAACATCAAATGCACAAGGCTCTCCGAAGCCTCCTAACCTCGAAGAAGTCGCGAGCAAGAGATATACTGGCCCATTAGGAAACGCAGGCGTCATTCCATTAGATATTCGTTTGGATGCCATCAAAGAAGCCGCTGTTTCGTATGGCGCACGTGCGGGACTTGCTTTCCGAACTTTTCAAATTCGCGACGAGCTAACAGACAGTGCGGCCTACCTTGATAAAGTTTTCAACTTCAGACAGCTTCTTATTCCTGCCCCGTCAGGATTTACAATTGAACCGCCTATTGTTTCAGAATCATTGGACGCAATGTTAATTGAAGGTGATGGCCAGCGTGCCGCCGTTTCTGAGCGTATTTACAACATCAATAAAAATGCAAATATTGTCTCAGCGCCTCGTTCATGGAGACTGTATCTAGAACGTGACTGGGGAACAGTCGATGAGCCACCCGCCATCCTCCTTCCACAAAATCCAGCAGAGATTTTGATTTGGGAAGAATACACACAAAAAGGCTGGAAAGAAGGCTACGCACAAGCTGATGAAATATTTGAAGCAGACCTAAATACTTTAACGGCAGACTTCGAAGGCATGGTGCGCTACAGAAAACTTTTGGCACAAAAAATGATATCACCACCTTACGCCCTTCAAGTTGATCGCGGTGTCACGGGTGGCGGAGAAGAAATGCGCGTTGGTGACCGTGCCGTTGAGATCACTGGTAAACCTGCATTTATACCTGGAGCAAATACATGGCAGCCCGTAAGCCGATAAGTCTCGCTAAGGGCGATGCAGCAGGGAACATATACCCTGATGAACCTGATCGCTTCCGCGAAGAACATGTCGACAAATTCCTTGAATGGTGCGTAAAACAGGGCTCTTCTGATATCTCAATCCAAAGTGACCGTCCCGTTTATAATGATATTTCCGGGACATTGTATCCTGCAACGTACAGAACTATGGATGCGTCAGACATTGGGGCATTTCTGACACGCATTTACGGTGCAGATGCATTAGCGCGTTTGGCATCGGGAACAGATCTGGATGTTTCTTACGAGGTTCGCCCTGACCGTTACAGCCGTATCCGTTTTCGTACAAACATCACAGCCATTCAATCCCAAGGCCGTGATGGCGCACAAATTACAATGCGCTCATTGCCAAGTGAACCCCCTCATCTATCAGATTTACAAGTCGAACAAGAAATTATCGACGCATGGGCACCACGCCAAGGAATGGTCATCATTACAGGTCCAACAGGATCTGGTAAATCAACGCTGCTTTCTGCAGGCAACCGCATGCTTCTCGAGCGCCCATATGGGTGTGGTAAGATGCTGACCTATGAAGCACCAATCGAATTCACATACGACACAATCAAAAGCCCGCGCTCTCTTGTCTCTCAAACAGAGATACCGCGTCACCTACCCGATTTTGAAGCAGGTGTTAGAAATGCCCTTCGCCGTAAACCAAATATCATTTTGATTGGTGAGGCCCGTGACCGTGAAACCATCGCCGCTGCCATCGAAGCCGCCCAAACAGGACACGCCGTATATACAACAACACACACCACAGGTGTGGCCTCAACCGTCAAACGTATGATCTCATCCTTTGATAAAGAAGAACGTACAGAGCGCGCCTACGCGTTAATGGAAACACTGCGATTGATTGTCACACAAGCTCTTGCCCCACGTGTAGGGGGAGGACGTGTTGGTATGCGTGAATGGATGACATTCCCAACAGATATTCGTGAAAAACTCCTTGATATGCATGTTGATGATTGGACAAATGAAATCGAACGCTTAATCCCTTCATATGGTCAGACCATGACAAAATCAGCTACGATTGAATTTGAAAAAGGGACAATCGACCGTCGTCATTACCTGCTCATGACAGGTGGTGGTGGTGGTGGTCACTAATAATAAACATAATTATTCAGCACATATAAAATAGTAATCTTTTGGTAATCTTTATCAGGTATAAATAAAGGCATAATGGCTCAGAACTTACAACAAGATCAGCAAGATAGAATGAATTGGCATTGGCGTAACACAATGCGCCCTGTTCGTTTCTTCAACTTCGATGCGCGTGCGGCGTTTCCCTTCTTGCTTCTATTGTTGCATGCACGCTGGTCAACGCTATTTTTGGTCACGCTTTCAACATTTATTTTCTGGATACTTGAAAAGAACGGTCTTACATTTGGCGCGGCAATGCGTCGTTTGCGTCTTTTCTTTTCTGGTGATGAAAGACCCGCTTTGATGAGTTTCAAGCGCCGTCGCCTGCGCGATTATCAGTGATCATCTCCACAAAAAATTAGCCAATTGCACACACAGCATCTGTGTGATAGAATCATACTTGTAACAACGAACAAGGATTCTCCTTGGACTTTCATAGATATATAGATTTTAGGGATAGATATCCCAGCGGCCTGTTTTCCTCGTCAATAGAATTTGACCTGAGATACAGATCGGTCGCCCCTACAAGTTTACTCTCCCCTCTCAACGCAGCCCCTAAAAAGGCTGCGTTTTTTTATGCTTTGACGAGAGGGCCAATCACAAATTTACCAACCCTAGCGAAAGGACGCGACCATGTCTAAAAAAGCACGCAAACAGTCTAGAAATGTAAAACATTTAAAATCAGTTCCTGCGCCACAGCACGACAACACGTTTCAGGTAAAACAGAAATGGCACCCCCTAGATGCAGAAATTGATAATGCGCGTGACAAAAAGTATGTCAAAAATATTAAACCGCGCACGCAGGGTCAGGCCGATTTAATGCAAGCCATTCAAGACTATAACCTCACAATGGCTATGGGGCCTGCGGGAACTGGTAAAACATATCTCGCCGTTTGCGCCGCCGTAGAAGCACTAGAAAAAGGCGAGGTTGATCGAATTATCCTCTCTCGTCCGGCAATGGAAGCTGGCGAATCACTGGGATATTTGCCTGGCGCCATGGAGGAAAAAATGGCCCCCTATCTACGCCCATTATTCGATGCCTTAGGTGATCGATTGGGCGGAAAACGCGTACGGCAATATATGGATGAGGGAACCATTGAAATTGCCCCTGTTGGTTTTATGCGCGGGCGTACATTAAATAACGCCTTTGTGGTGATCGATGAAGCGCAAAACTGCACATACATTCAATTGAAAATGCTTTTATCTCGTCTTGGGTGGCACTCGACGATGGTGGTCACTGGAGATCCGGCACAAAGTGATTTGCTAACAGGCATGTCAGGATTGAGTGAGATTTCACAAAAATTAAAAGCATCTGAAAACATTGCCGTCGTTGAATTGCAATCTAAAGATATCGTGCGCCATCCTTTAGTCGGGGAAATGCTTGATATTTTAGATTAAACACATCATCTACAATTTATAAACACTGGATATAGCGCTCGTACTGCGCTATATCTTTTTTCATGAAAATACAAAAAGCGCTAAAAGTTTCTCTTATCATTCTGGCTGGCCTTATTATTGGCTTATCCATTCAGGCTCTTAAAACATTAAGCGAGCCAATCCCTGAAAACGAACGTAGCAACGCAGTCTTCGCACCAGGATTTAACCCTGGTTTTAGCCTAATCAATCATGAGGGCGAACAAGTAACCGAGCAGGATTATAACGATAAATATCAGCTTGTTTATTTTGGATTTACATTTTGTCCTGAAATATGCCCAACAGAGCTACAGAAAATGGTTCGTGCTTTGAACGAAATACCAGAGCATCAAGACGACATCTATCCGATGTTTATATCTGTTGATCCTGTGCGTGATACACCCGAAGTTATGAAACAATATCTATCAAATTTCTCAGATGATTTTGTTGGCCTCACAGGGACAGAGGCACAAGTTGATGACGCCATGGCAGCCTTCAAAGTCTATGCCGCAAAGGCAGATGACCCCGCCTATGCAGAATACATGATGGATCATTCATCATATATCTACTTTCTCAACCAAAAAGGTGATCTGCTTGGTCTGTACGGCAAAAACAGTACGCACGAAGACATTGCCAAGGATCTAAAAATACAATTCGGTAAATAAAAGTCGGCGTTAGTCTTCCAAAACCGAGTTAAGCTTTAAGGCAAGTCCCATATTTCCTTTAACCTTCAGCTGCCCCATCATAAAGGCGATATTGGGGTCTTTTGTGCCGTTCAAAAACCCTTCAAACGTCTCAAGCGAACAAACCAAAGTTACATCTGATTCGTCTTCTTCATTCTTAATTTCTGGGGGAGATTGTGTAGAATCAACGAAAATCACGCCATCATCATTAAAATCAAATAGCACGCGAGCCTTGAGGTCTGGCGCATGCTTAATTTTCTCACCAATTTTTACTGTTGCATCTTCCAAGTTCATATCAATTCTCCTTCATGAATTATTCTTAATTAAGAGCCATATTATCAATAAGTCGCACTGGTCCCAGATACGCCGCCACCAATACGCGTATCTCAATATCGTCTTGGAGACCGTACACTTCCGATAAATCATAGGCATTACGAAGTGCCACATAATCAACTTTCGTAAAACCTGATGACATCAGCTCATCTTTCAGCGCAAGCTCCGCTTGCTTAATCGAGCCTGCCTTCAAGACATCTCCGGCTTGTTTTATAATTTTATTTAATCTTTGCGCGATTGAGATTTGTTCATCACTCAAATATGCATTTCGTGAGGAGAGCGCCAATCCTTGATCATCACGTACAATAGGGCATCCGATAACATCAACGGCAATATTTAAATCTCTCACCATCTTTTGAATAACCTTCAACTGCTGGTAATCCTTTTCGCCAAAATAAGCACGATCTGGTTGGATTTGCATAAACAGTTTATTGACGATAGTGGTCACACCCTCAAAGAAATGAGGTCGGAATGACCCTTCTAAAATCTCTGTAATGCCAGATACCTTAACGGATGTATGAAAGTCTTTAGGGTATATCTCTGCCATGCTGGGTGCCCAAACGGCATCAACATTTAAACGATCAAGTTTCTTGCAATCTTCTTCTAATTGCCTTGGATAGGAATCAAAGTCTTCATGCGGCGCAAATTGCGCAGGGTTCACAAAGATACTAACAATTGTTACATCATTGTCTGAAAAAGATTTTTTAATTAATGACAAATGCCCTTCGTGCAAGGCGCCCATAGTGGGCACCAAGCCAACATAGCCTGAGATTTTATGTCGATAAGCGCGCAGCTCATCAAGAGTTCTTAGAATTTCCATGCGCTGCTTAAAATGCCTCTGCTGGGCTATCCATTAATGTTTGGGCTCCAGCCATAATCATTTTAAATCGTGCATCTGCCTCAGGTAACATTCTTTGGAAGAAGAAACGACCTGTTCGAATTTTTTGTTCGTAAAACTCTTTATCGCCTTCACCAGCCTCCAGTTTCTCTTGCGCTTTTTCGATCATCTGTATCCACATATACGCAAGTGCCACCAACGCAAATTGACGCAAATAGTCAACAGACGCAGCCCCCGCTTCGTTTGGATCTTTCAATCCTTTTTGTGCAATGGTTGCCGTTGATTGTTGCAACTTGGCAAAGGCCTTGGCCAACGGGAAAACAAATTCCGTCAACGCCTCGTTGCCTTGGTTGGCTTCGATATATTCCGACACGGGGTGGAAGAAACGTCTTAATGAACGTCCCATATTCAACGCCAATTTTCGTCCTACAAGGTCAAGCGCTTGAATACCATTTGTACCTTCATAGATCATCGCAATACGTGCATCACGCGCATATTGCTCAACACCATATTCTGCGATATATCCAGCCCCACCATGAACTTGAATGGCGTGGTTAGCAATTTCAAAACCCATGTCCGTTTGATATGCTTTAATAATTGGCGTCATAAGTGCCACAAGATCTTCTGCAGCCTCAGCCTGACTTTTATCTTCACTGCGTTCAGAAACATCAAGCGCCATTCCAACCCAATATGACAGCGCACGCGCCCCTTCAACAACTGAGCGTGACGCTAACAGCATACGTCGAATGTCTGGGTGCACAATAATAGGGTCTGCTGGCTTTTCTGGGAATTTTGCCCCGCCAAGTGCGCGCATCTGCAAGCGGTCCTTGGCATACGCCACTGCATTTTGATAAGAAACTTCTGCAATACCAAGGCCCTGCATACCCACACCTAAACGGGCCGCGTTCATCATGGTAAACATGGCCTTCAGCCCTTTATGCTCAGCGCCTAATAATATGCCCTTTGCCCCTTCAAAATCCATAACACAGGTTGCTGAGGCTTTAATGCCCATTTTGTGTTCAATAGATGAACAACGCAGTGAGTTTTTCTTATCATCTTCTTCCGGCAAGAATTTTGGAACAATAAATAAAGAGATACCCTTCACACCCTCTGGGGCCCCTGGCAAACGCGCAAGGACGAGGTGGATAATATTTTCAGATAAATCATGTTCACCAGCCGAAATATATATTTTTTGACCTGTGATCGCCCATGAACCGTCACCATCTGGATGCGGCTCTGCTTTTGTGCGGATCAATCCTAGATCTGTACCACAATGTGGCTCGGTCAGGTTCATAGTTCCTGTCCATGTCCCTGCAACCATTTTAGGTAAATATAGGTCTTTTTGCGCTTGTGAGCCGTGTATGAGAATGGCATCAATTGCGCCTTGGCTCAAACCCGGATACATACCAAATGAAAGGTTAGAAGAACATATCATTTCCTGCATCACAAAATTAACAGTGTGCGGCAGTCCCATGCCCCCGTATTCAGGATCAGCAGAAACACCCGTCCATCCGCCTTCTGTAAATAACTTATAAGCCTCTTTAAACCCTTTTGGCGTCGTGACAACGTCATTGTCGTAGTGACAGCCTTCTTCATCACCGCTCATATTAATAGGAAACAATTGGTCTTCACAAAGCTTCGCACCTTCTTCAAGTATTTGATCTATCAATTCGGCTGAGGCCGTATCCTCATAGGCTGGCAATTTGCTCAGACTTTCAACATTTAAAAGATCGTGCAAAACGAATCGAATATCATCAAGAGGGGCTGTATAGGTTGGCATAGAAGGGACTCCTAATCAAAAGAGGTTAATATCTGATATATAATCATAACATTGCTTTAATTAAGAATATATTTCAAAAAACAAAAAAGGGAAATTATTAGATTTTGTTGCGCTCTCGTTCACGGGCAATCGCGCGGATATTGTCTGCTAAACGCTCGTTATCCATTTTAGAAAGTATTTCACGCGCCTGCATCATGGGAGAGGCACTGACATCGACATCGGGAGTGACAGATTTTTTGCCTGTGATTTGTGCGGCTAGCTTTTGAAGGGTGTCTTCACCGATCGCCTCGCGCGCCCCTTCAGCGTTTTTTTGAAGCTGCGCCATAATTTCTGCACGGGACGGCGTGGATGCTTTAGGTTTGTTTTTAGATTTCTTCGACCAGAACATAAATACTAGTCTATCACACTTTCACCCCAAATGTGAATGGGGTGATAAAAGAGCGGCTAGAATTTAAATATCAAAACAGCCCCACATACCTGTTTTAGGGTCTGGTTTACATTCTGTTTTAGGCTGGCGTTCACCCATAATGTCTGAATGTACGTTTCTTGTGCCATGTAACAAGTCAGACTCGATATCTGCTATCGTGAGGTCCTTATTGCTTAATTCTTCTTCAACAACAGCTGTGGCCTCGTCACCAAATTTTGGAAACAAATCCTGCCTATGTATAGACATGATTCTTGAAAGTCCTTCATATTGGTTTTCAGGTGACGTACTTGACGCCATAGATAGGGCATCCAATACAACAACTCTCAATAAAGTTTTTGGTGTTTGACCTGTTAACTGCAGCGCACTAGCAAGCCCACGTTTCCCATCTTCAGATGCTGTCGATAATGACATCAGAAGGGACGCGGCCGTCAATGAGCGGTCTTCTTGCGAATACGAAGCATTTTGGATCAATAAAAGTTGCGAATAAAAAGACTGGCACCCATACACAGGTTTATCGCTTAGTTTCTGGCGTGATGGGCCAACATGTTCGCCCGTTTCTTCGTTTACATTAACGATTGTCGAACGTTTATGACATCCACCAGTAATTTCTTCGTTGATGACTTGAGGAGAAAGAGGAACGGAGCTACATGCTGCTAAAGTAGAAGCACCAAAAAAAGCAAACGCGCATTTTAGATTTTTAGCTGTATTCATTCTCTATCTCCCCTCAAGCAATAATTATTTAGGTTGGAACATGTTTTGAATTGTCTTATTGGCTTCTGCTTTGAAGTCAAAGTCAATTTCGTTTCTCATGTAATCACGGATCACTTTTGTCGCTGACTTGCTTCCGTCAATTTCAACTTCAGAGAATGCACCAATCCATAGCATTAGATCAGGGTTACGCTGGGCAATGGCCATTGTGATGGCTGCATGTTCTTGAATTGAAGCCTCATCATTTTCAACAGTCGTTGTAACAATGTTTCCGTTTTGGCGAACAGTGGTTGTTGTTGCGCCTGGTCCATCGTTTTCTAATGCATGTTGTGCATAGAGATAAAATGCTTGGAAGTCCTGATCCATTTTTACACGCTCAAGCTCATGAGCCTGAATGTCTTCTTGCTCTTCAATCACAGCAACCAAACATGTCAGCTTCTCTTGTTCACGTGCGTCCAAATGTTCTGTTACACGAGCACGTTTTTCGAATTTTGAAGAACGATCATCATCTTCTAGCAACAAGTAATCACGAAGTGTAAGACCACCCAAATCAACACCAGCCGGTGTTACTTTACTAAATGAGAACGCACCACTACCTTCAACAACAGCGCCTGCAATACCCAAGCTCCATCCGCTCATACATGAGTCAGGCACATAAACTGGTGCACTGTATGCTGTGCTACCTGCTGCTGCGGCTTCAAAGTTAGTAACTTGTGAGTTACCGTTATTGTTCGATGAAGATCTTGATTCAGATTCTGAGTTAGACTCTGATGTCTGGTGCTGGTTTTGCCCTTGGTTTTGCGCTTGCTCTTGTCCTTGCTCTTGCTCGGCTGTACCGCCCTCGCCACCTTGACCACCTTGGCCGCCCTGACCACCTTGGCCGCCCGTTGCAGAAACATCGCCAACAGATCCGCCAGTCGCATGTGAACCAACATTACCAATTTGCGTTGTTTGTGTGTTATCGCCTGTTTCAACTTCAGGACCACCAACATTAACATTTGTAGGGCCTGTATTGACTGTTGTTGGACCAACATTTGTTGTGTTTTCAATTTCAGGGCCGCCCACGCTAACAGGAACAGTAACATTTGTATCACCAACTGTCTGAGTTGGGGCAATTGTTTGTTCGTATTCATCGCCGCCAATGTTGTTTGTTACGTTATTTGTAACAGGATTGCTAAGAGCGATTTTGTTGTGAACATCAACACCAACGCCTACACCAACATTTGTTTTATTATTGTTAACATTGTGGTTGTTAAGGTTTTGGTTTTGGTTAGCCGTTAGAGATGTGTTATCACCGATGTGGTTATTATCTCCCTCAACTTCGTATGTTTGGGCGTTAACGCTTGCCATCATTGCTGTCAAAGCAACAGCTGTTGAGTAACGTGTAAATGTGTTCATAATCTAATCCTTTATAAGGTTTATTTTTGTAAGTCCGTAAATATAATGGCTGAGGTTTTCTCACATATGAAAATTTATGTCAACAAAAAGAATTAATTATATATTTTTCAGTATCTTACAAGGCCAACAAACACGCATTAATTAAAATATTACCTTTTTATTTTATAGGTCATGAATACATTTGAAATAGATATTATCTATATATATCAGTGACTTGGAAATTTGCCCTTGCTATCAAATTTTAAAAACTATATATACGTGGACATAATTATTAACACAGGCGCACTAAGTTATGACGACACGAACTATTACTTTAGAAGAACCAAAGAAATATCAAAAAAGCTGGATGAGCCGCTTAGCAGATAGGTTCCGCTCTGAGGACAAAGATTATGACCCCATCACGCAGATAAATGCCAATGCGCCCGAGGCAAATGTAAAAGAAGAGCTGGCACAAACACCCTCACGCTCGTTCTTTGGTAAGGTGAAGGATCAATTCGTTGTAAAAGAAGAAAGAGAAAAATGGGCTGATCGTGGCGTGCAAGTGGCCGCCGGAGCGCTCGTCGGCATGAGCCTTAAATCAGCCTTCCAAGCAGTGGCCGTAGTATCAGGCGCCTCTGCGCTGACAGCAGTAGCTGCTGCGGCGGCGGTCTCGGCAAAAACGGTTTATGACATTGGTGCTCAGCATTACGATAACAACAGACAAGAAGGGCAAAGCAGAGCCCTCTCGTTTAAGGCCGCTGCAAAAGACATCTTTTCAGACAAAACTGATCGCTCAATGATCACATCTGCCATGAAGAAAAATGCCCTCTTCGCAGTCGGTATGGCTATCCCTTTTTCTTCAGAAATCCTTGAGGCAGGCGCACCTATATATGAAAAGCTAGCCTCAACTGTTTCTGAATACCCACTTGCAGACAAGGCACAGGCTTTAAAAAATGAAGTTTCAGCAAGCGTTGGTTCATTTTTAAATACTGCCAAAAACACTATTAGTGGGTGGGGCAACTGGTTTACAAAATCACAATCATTGCAACAATCAGCACCTTTGCCTGAAACATCAGCGCCTGAAAAACAAACGGCACAAACATATCATCAAAACTATGTCACAAAACAAGGACCTAACGCGACCATGGACGCCTATGATGCATATTTATTTGGTCAAGCAAATGGCGATAACATAACTGTGCCATATAGTGCTGAAGATGATCTTGCAGTAACAGACCCAACATCAAACATAGATCTTCAGGGGCTATCACCCATGGAGAAAATTGCAAATCTGTTCCCTGATCTCGTTGGTAAGGCTGTATGGGAAATTCGTGATTTTGCCCATGAGCAGGTCTGGAATGGAGATCGTGCCGATGGACTTCAGATATACCAACTCCTTGCAGACAGCGGCGACAAAATCGCCATGAAAAACATGGACTGGTTTACTGAACACAATTTCGTAGAGACTGTGTCAGAAGCAGAGATGTTTGCGAGCATGGACTTGAACGATCAGGCCCTAGATATACATGAGCGTGCTATGGCAGGAAACCCACAGGCACAAAACGATCAGGCTATTGGTCTTTTAAACGGTATGTTTGGCTTCCCTGAAAAATTTGCACTTGGTTTAGAAAAGCTGGATGAGGTTGCAAGCCTTGGACACGAAAAATCTCTAAATGATATTCAAACACTCATTGATGCCGAGATGGTCAACATCAAGGATCTTAGCATGGAGACGAGACAGCATCTTGCCATTCAGATAAACGGTTTTGAAGCCGCATGTAATAGAGCCGAAGAAACCTGCGTTTTCAAAGACGGTATAAGTGATGAACGCAAAGGTGATTTAAGCCACACGTTCGCAGGCTTGAATGATGCGCTTCCTAAACAAAACCCAATCATCGCAATTGGTAAAAAAGCAGCTGCACAATTTGTAGCAAATTTTAAGTAGGCGAAGAAAAGCAAAAAATGATAGTCTCTGTGTGAATTTTTACTTTTTCACTAAGGATCAATCATAGCACATGCCTAACACGACTGATAAAATAAAGGTTATTGCTGGCCCCACGGCGAGTGGGAAATCGTCTTATGCGCTGGGTTTGGCGCAAAACAATAACGGCGTTGTGATTAACGCTGATTCTATGCAGCTATACAAAGACCTTCCTATGCTCACCGCGCAACCTACTTTAGAAGAACGCGCACTAACTCCTCATAAATTGTATAGTGTGCTTGACGCATCACAACCATCCGATGCTATGCGCTGGGCTGAGATGGCTAAAAAAGAAATCCAAGAATGCCTCGATCAGGGCAAGACACCCATTATTACGGGGGGTACAGGATTTTACTTAAAGGTTTTGATGGAAGGGCTTTCGCCCATGCCTGATGTACCCGAAGAAACACGCGCCTTTGCCACAAAACTACAAGACACAATGGGCAATCCAGCGTTTCATGCATTACTTGCCGCAAAAGACCCTGAAAGCGCACAAAAAATTGATCCCTATAATACGCAGCGCCTCATCCATGCGTGGGAAGTGCTAGAGGCCACAGGCAAGCCATTATCCTACTGGCAGTCCCTGCCTAAAGAAGGTGTTGTCAAAGATTGGGAGTTTGACATCACAATTTTACTACCTGAGCGCGAACGTCTTTACCAAAACATTGAAAAGCGTTTTGACATGATGTTAAACAACAACGTTATGGACGAGGTTCGCGCACTGCACAGACGCGTTGAAAAAGGCGAGGTTAAACCCACCGCCAATATCATTGTGGCACACGGCTATCGCGCACTCAGAGATTACCATTTAGGTGAAAAAACATTGGATGAGGCCCGTACAATTGGTATTCAAGACACTAGACATTACGCAAAGCGCCAATTCACATGGTTTAAAAACCAAATCAAACAAACGCAAAACATCACAAAACTGAACTACATAGATATATAAACGACACCCATGCAAAAATTATCATTCAAAGGATCACAAGGCTTCCAACTAGATGCACGTCTTGACACACCAAAAGGTGAAATTAAAGCCTACGCCCTGTTTGCGCACTGCTTTACATGTACAAAAGATATTTTAGGCGCCTCAACAATTGCCAAAACACTTGTCGATGAAGGCTATGCTGTTCTTCGTTTTGATTTTACAGGGTTAGGCGCTAGCGACGGAGATTTTGCCAATACTAATTTTTCGTCAAACATTGAAGATCTTATCAATGCGGCTGACTTTATGCGCGACAACTTAAAAGCACCTCAACTGATTATTGGCCATTCCCTCGGTGGTTCTGCCGTACTGGTTGCGGCACAACAAATTCCAGAAGTAAACGCGGTTGCAACAATTGGTGCGCCCGCAGATTCTGCCCATGTTGCACATAGTTTTAAAGATCAAGTGCCTAGCATTCTTCAACAAGGTGAAGCCCAAGTTTGCCTCGTCGGTAGGCCTTTCACAATTAAAAAGCAATTTATAGAAGACATCCAATCACAAAAGTTAGACGATGCGATAAAAAGCCTAAGAAAGCCGCTTTTGGTTCTTCATGCTCCCTTAGATGTTACTGTGGGAATTGAAAACGCAGCACATATATTTACGATTGCTCACCACCCTAAAAGCTTTATTTCACTCGACACGGCCGATCATTTGTTAACAAAAAAACAAGATGCTCAATATGCCGCGCGTACAATTGCCTCATGGGCTGAGCGCTACGTTCTTAAGTCTTAAATGCTTGCAAAACAAAACACTTTAAAAGGCATATCACTCTACGCGCTTGCAGCACTATTTGTTGTTTGTATGGGGGCATTTGGAAAGGCCATGAGTGATGCGGGCCATCATCCCTTAGAAGTTGTCTTTTATCGCGCACTCGGCGGGCTCATTATTATGAGTATTTATATATGCGCGTTCAAAAAATTTGACGATCTAAAAACAACAAAACACAAAGCACATCTATCACGATCTTTAGTTGGCAGCCTCGCTATTTTATTATTTTTTTGGGCCGTCTCTCTTTTGCCGCTTTCAACAGTTACCGCGATATTATATCTCAGCCCCGTATTGGTCACGGTAATGTCTGCGTTGATTTTAAAAGAACATGTTGGAAAGTTTCGCTGGCTTGCCGTTGCCATTGGTTTTTTAGGAACTCTATTCCTTATCCAACCAACGGGAGAGGCCTATTCTTTATTAGGGATTACAGTCGCACTTTTAAATACTGTGGCAACCGCAGGCGTCAGCATCCTACTGAGGGATTTAGGATCCTCTGAAAAAACCACAACAACGATCTTTTATTTATTTCTCTACGGCACAATCGCAACGGGGCTTTTCATGCCCTTTATATGGACGGGATTGCCAGAAATCTGGTGGCTTGTCTTAGGGCTTGTGGTAACGGGTTTTATAAATCAACCGCTAAAGACCCAAGCGTTTCGCATTGCAGATGCCTCGGCTATCAGCCCCGTTCAATATTTTAATATCATTTGGGCAACACTTATTGGCTATATGGTTTGGCACAATGTGCCGACCCCCAATATTGTTATTGGCTGTTTGATTGTCATCACAAGTAACGCAATAATTATTTGGCGTGAGAAGATTTTAAAGACGCGCGTTAAAACCGCAACAAGCACCAAAGTGCTCTAATCTAAAAACGCACCCGCAGGACTGTATTCACCAACAAGTTCGCCTGTCACACCGTCTTTAATACGAATCGTGCGCGCGCCGGAGTCAGTGTATTTAAATTCTGCATCTACGCTTTTTGCAACGCGACGTTTATCCAAACCAGATAGATGATAGAAATTCGTTCCCACCAAAATGGTGGCCACACGGTCGGCATCGAAATATTGCTGCTTTAAAATGCCTGCACGATAAAGTTTTTTAACACTCAACAAAGGTTGTTCATCATAACGATCCCACTGCAAAGGCTGTTCATGTTTTGAAGATTCGAATTTTTCTTGGTGTTTGATGCGCTCGAACTGAGCTTCCAAATTCGACATTCCAATGCCGGAATTTGTCCAACTTGCACCCGCAAATGCCTGTCCAGACGCACCTAGTGCAATAAGGCTCAAACCACTCAAAACCAATTTCTTCATAAACTCATCTCCTCTAATGCCCATAACTAGGCCGAAATCCAGTGTATTCTATCATAAAAAATACGCCATTATTAAACTTTTGTTATTTATATAGTGATAGAATGAAGAAATGATTAATGCATTAAATAGTTCCGTCAGCGGTATGATCGCCCAATCAACGAAGATTGCGGCCAGCGCCAGTAATATCGCAAATGCCGATGTCATCGGCAGCTTGGATACTAATGCTGCGCGTACACCGTATCAGGCTTTAGACGTCAACATCACCTCGACCAGCGAGCGTGGAAATGTTGGGGGTGTTCGTTCTGAAATTTATGTACGCGAGCCGGCAACAACCATTGCCTATGACCCGACATCGCAATATGCAGATGAAAATGGCTTTGTCGGTGCGCCAAACGTTAATTTAACAGAAGAACTCACAAGCAACATTGTCGCATCACAAGCTTACAAGGCAAACGCGCAAATGATATCCGTTATTAATGATATGAACGATGCTCTATTAAATGCCGTTAGAACTGACGCGTAATTGTATAAGCCTTATGATTTAGGATTAGGGCCACTATTTTGATTTGAATTATCGCACTTTATACGCATCAAACCGCAAAAAAGCCCTGATGTTATACCCGCAAGTGCGCCAGCCTTAAAATCACCGCTAACTGAAGTTGCGATAACTGCCGGAGCAAAAAGCGCGCCCAGTTGTATACCTGTTTGGTTAGGATTAGATCCAATATTTTTAACTCTGTTCAATAATGACATATCATTTTCCTTAAGTTTAATTATGAATAATGTAAGTCAGATTTTATGACAAGACAACTATTTTCTAAACCCTGTTGCTACAAAAAACATTTCAGAGCTATCTTTACGACTGGATGGCGGCTTAATGTGCTTCACACTTGTGAAGTCTTTTTTCGCCATGTTAACAAGGTCTTGCTGCGCACCGCCTTGAAAGACCTTGGCAATAAACAACCCATCAGGTTTCAAGTTTTGGATCGCAAAATCATACGCCATTTCAACCAATGCCATAATGCGCAAATGATCCGTTTGTTTGTGCCCCACAGTATTGGGCGCAATATCACTCATGACAATATCGATCTTTTCGCCCTCAAGTTCTCTGTCCAGCGCCTCTAACGCCTCATCACTTGTGAAATCCATTTCTAAAAATGTGACGCCATCCATCGGGTCAATCGGTAAAAGATCAATACCGACAACCTTTTTAACACGCCGCTCCATGGCCACTTGTGACCATCCACCTGGCGCAGCCCCCAAATCGACAACGGTCACCCCTGGTTTGAAAAACCCAAGCTTGTCATCCAGCTCCATAATTTTGTATGCCGCACGTGATCGATATCCTTCAATTAAGGATTTTTGAACGTATGGGTCATTCAATTGTCGTTTCAACCAACGCGTTGATGACGTTGTACGGCCTTTGGCTGTTTTTACATGTTTGCTGGGTTCACGACCACTTGGTTTTTTCTTCTTTGTCATGGTTTTATACTTATATCTATTCGCGCATTAAGTAAAGAAAGACAAGCTTACAAGCGTGTTTTAAGCCTAAATGACCATTAAAATCATTGATCCAACAAACGCCATAAAGAAAATCGATAAAGATGCGGCCATATATATGACCCCGCTTGTTCGAGGCGAGTAGTATGAGAGCAATAAGTATATCGCAATACACACACTATAAAAGATCATACCACGTCGAAAGACACTGCCCTCTATCAACCCCGTAAAGCCATTGCTGTATCCTGCTATTTCGATTATTTCCGTTTGCAGCCTCAAAGACAGCATACAAGCCAATATAAATAAGACAGCCTTAATTCTTTGCTTCTTGTGTACAATAAACAACGCAGCAGGAATCCACAAAGCATCTGCCCAGTTTATAAGATACGGCATATATTCGTTCATCTATTATCACCTTAAACTTTACACCCCCTTAGTTTGCCCTATATGATAGAGAGATGAAACAAATCTTTTCGGCGCTTTTACTCTCTGTTTTTATGCTGTTTGGCATAAGCCTGTACGCGCCCGTAAGCGCCCAGACAATTATTCGCGATACCGAGTTGGAAAATGCAGTAGAAGCTTGGTCAGAGCCAATCATTTTAGCATCTAACCTGTCCCCTAAATCAATTAACATTATTTTTGTACAAGACTCTGCAATCAATGCATTTGTGGCAGGCGGGTCTAACGTTTTTATATACACAGGATTAATTGAAAAGGCCGAAAACCCACAAGAGCTATTGGGGGTCATTGCCCACGAATTGGGACACATTAGTGGCGGTCATTTGATCCGCACACGCGAAGCTCTTCGTAATGCGTCATATGAGGCGATGCTGGGAACAATTTTGGGCGTTGGTGCCGCCATCCTCACAGGCGATAGCAGTGCTGCAAGCGCCATCGGCACAGCCGGTCAATCAACTGCGCAAAGACGCTTTTTAACACATAGCAGAACACATGAAAGTAGTGCTGACCAAGCCGGTCTAGCCGCACTTAAAACGGCAAAGATTGATCCGGAAGGGCTTGTTACCTTTTTTGAAAAACTCCAAGATCAGGACTTATTACCCCAAACGCAACAAGTCGAATATGTGCGAACACACCCACTGACGCGTAACCGTATTGAAGCCATTAAAACTAAAGCACAACAATCCCCGCTATACGGCCAAGGCATGAGCACGGAAAAACAGGAACAATTTGATCGCTTGCGTGCCAAACTCATTGGATTCATCCAACCGACTTATGTTGAGCTGACTTACAGCAAAAAAGACACATCAATCGCCGCACAGTACGCGCGTGCCATTGCCGCCTACAGACAAAATCAAAAAAGCGAAGCCCTACAATTAATTGATGCATTGCTAACAAAAGAGCCTAAAAACCCATATTTTTTAGAGCTTAAGGGACAGATGCTGCTGGAATTTGGCGATGTGGAAGCCTCTCTTTCGCCCTATCGTGAGGCCATTGCTATTTTGCCTAATGCCGGATTAATACGTGCAGCCTACGCCCACGCGTTGATCGAGGCATCAGGGAAAAGTGACAAATACCTGAACGAGGCCATAGACCAACTCAACATAGCCTACAAAACAGAAAAAAATTCACTCAACGTCCAGCGCCTGTTAGGCACAGCATATGGCCGTTTGGGGCAAGAAGGCAAAGCCAACATTCACCTCGCCGAAGAGGCATTGTTAAAAGGCCAATACGAATATGCCGCGCAACGCATCAATGTCGCACTTAAAAACACTAAAAACGGATCACCTGACTGGTACAAAGCACAAGACATGTTGAACGTGATCAAACTTGATAAAGAAAGCAATTAAGATACTATAACCTCACCAGACTTGAAAAAGGAGACACAAGTGAAAAATTTAATAGCAACAGTTTCAATCCTCGCAGCATCTACAATGGTTGCACCAACACTCGCCAGTGCTCAGGATGCATTTTCCGCTGATCAAAAAGCCGAAATAAAACAAATGATAGAGCAATATATTGCCGAAAACCCAAAAGCAGTTCTCGATTCTTTAGAAGACTACCGCATGAAAGAATTACAGCGCGTTGAAAATGAAGCAAAAGAAAAAGCCGCGCAAATGGCAGAAAGCTTCAAAACAGACAAAAGTTACCCAACTGCAGGAAACCCTGATGGGGACATCGTTGTCGTTGAGTTTTTCGACTATAGTTGCGGATACTGTAAAAAAGCCATCACTGCTGTACAAGAAATCACGTCATCTCAAAAAGACATCAAAGTTGTCTTTATCGAACTTCCAATCCTTGGTGAATCATCATTGCTCGCCGCCAAATGGGCGCTTGCATCTCAAAAACAGGATAAGTATTTTGAGTTTCACCAAGCTCTCATGGAGTTCAGAGGCCAAAAAACTGAAGAAGAGCTCTCAAAAATTGCAACGGGCCTAGGCATGGACGTTGAAAAATTGAAAGCTGATGCCAATGAAGATGAAATTCAAATGGCTCTTGATAAAAACCGCGAATTAGCCGAGTCAATTGGCGTTTCAGGAACACCTGCTTTCATCATTGGCGACCAAGTTGTACGTGGCTATGTGCCATATGCTACAATGGAGGGCATGATTGAAGAGATTAGAAATGCCGAAAAAGAAGGCTAATCTTTTTAAACTTAATTGAATAAACACAAGAAAGGCGCACCACACATGAATATTTCAAAGATCATGAAGCGCCTTTTTTTATGTCTGGTTTCATCTGTGGTGTTTTTCACAACCACGGCACCACTTCGGGCGCAAACCCCACTATTTGGAGATGCATTAAGAGACATACTCCCCACAAAAGAAAATCGTGCCGCATGCGAATTTTTACCTAACATGCGAACAGCACCTTTATTTCTAGGCGCTGACAATAATATTCAGGTCAAACATCCTATGGCTGTGGCTCAAGCAAGCAAAGACACGCCCCAACTCGCAAGCCAGATAGATACTTATTTTATTCTTACATACAAAGCCCCTGAACATGACAACTTACTTTCCATCACAAGTTCTATTGGTGGTGACGTAGTGTTTGCAAGGCGTAACAATGATACAGGCGACATAGCAACAGAGCCATTTAAACCCATTGATATGAAACAAATGACAACCCTGTCATATAGAGGCGCTCAGCGATATTTGAGAATTCAAAATTTGGAAAATAAGTTTCCCGTCCACTCCAGCTTTTCCCTTATTCTACATTTTGAAAAAGCAGGCGACATATATATTCCTTTCTCTGTATCCACACAGGAGGAATATGATATAGCGCTATCCCCACAGGCAAACAGAGCATGCGGTGCAATGCCAAAGGGTGCGCCACTTCCTAAATCATTTGGCGTACCGGGCAGTTTTTTAAAAGGAGCGCTTTAGCGTATATAAATAATTATGAATAAAAATATATTAATTTTAAATGGCCCCAATCTGAACCTGCTTGGCACAAGAGAGCCTGACATATATGGATCAACAACGCTTGAAGACATTGAAAACAATTGCCGTCAGCACGCCAAGAAATTAGAGTTTGATATCGATTTTCGACAGTCAAACCATGAGGGCGAGCTGGTAACATGGATACAGCAAGCCATCGGTAAAACAGATGCCGTCATCATCAACGCCGCCGCCTACACACACACATCAGTGGCCATACTAGATGCCTTAAAAATGCTGGAATGCCCTGTGATAGAGGTTCATCTGTCCGATCCAAAGACGCGCGAAGAATTCCGCCACCACTCCTATATAGAATATGTTGCAAAGCACTGTATCTCTGGACAGGGTGCGCAAGGTTATATCGAGGCTTTGACATTTGTGAAAAATAGTTTTAAACAGGTGTCCGAAATAAATTAATTGAAGAAAAGATGTTCTTATGAAGATAGACGAAAAAGCAATTAAGCAACTAGCAGACCTTCTTAATGAAACTGGTCTTACAGAAATTGAAGTTGCAGAAGGCGAAGCATTAATCCGCGTTAACAAAGGCGGCACAGTGATTCAAGGTGCTGGCGCAGCGGTGCATTCTATGCCATCTGACCCAACAATTCCACAAGCAGCCAATACAGAAACACCATCTGCATTAGCAAGCACAAACCCTGGTGCCGTTACATCACCTATGGTGGGAACAGCCTATCTACAAGCAGAACCAGGTACACCTCCATTCGTAACAAAGGGCGCAACAGTAGCCGCTGGCGATACTTTGATGATCGTAGAAGCGATGAAGGTTATGAACCCAATCAAAGCCCCTAAGGCTGGTACTGTGACACAAATTCTTGCAGAAGACGGTCAACCTGTTGAATTCGGTGATGTCTTGGTTGTGATCGAGTAATCACCCAAGCAAGATATCTCCCGTTTTGCTGCGCATTGCGAACAAAATCAGAGACCTCATAAAAATAAAAAGAAATGGCTAGATATGTTTAAAAAAGTATTGATTGCTAACCGCGGAGAGATCGCGCTACGTATCCACCGCGCATGTAAAGAAATGGGCATACAAACAGTCGTTGTCCACTCAACTGCAGACGCGAACTCAATGGCTGTAAGGTTGGCCGACGAGTCTGTGTGTATTGGTGGCCCTGCTGCAAAAGACAGCTACCTAAACATTCATGCTATTTTAAGCGCCGCATCATTAACAAACGCAGATGCGATCCACCCTGGATACGGATTCTTATCTGAAAATGCAGACTTTGTACGTATGTCAGAAGAACACGGCTTTACTTTCATTGGCCCAAAAGCCGAACATATTGACACCATGGGTGACAAGGTTATGGCCAAAAAGACCGTGATCGATCTTGGTCTTCCTGTTGTGCCCGGATCTGATGGCGCCGTTGAAGACATGGAATCAGGTCGCAAAGACGCTGTTGAAATGGGCTTCCCAATTATCATTAAAGCAGCCTCTGGCGGCGGTGGCCGTGGTATGAAAGTGGTCACGCGTGAGGAAGATTTCGCAGAGGCCTACTCAACAGCACGCTCAGAAGCCAAAGCTAACTTTGGTGATGACACAGTTTATATGGAAAAGTTCCTACAAAAACCACGCCATATCGAAATTCAAGTCTTTGGTGATAAACATGGTAATGCCGTTCACTTAGGCGAGCGTGATTGTTCATTGCAACGTCGTCACCAAAAAGTTGTAGAAGAAGCACCAAGCCCATGCCTTTCAGAGGATGAGCGCGAAGAGATTGGTACATTAACGGCCAACGCTGTTCGTGACATGGGCTATGTTGGAGCCGGTACGGTAGAATATCTATATGAAAATGGCCGTTTCTACTTCATGGAAATGAATACACGTATTCAGGTTGAACACCCGGTAACTGAAATGATCACAGGTTACGATTTGATCCAAGAACAAATTCGTGTTGCCGCGGGCGAGCCACTAACCCTTAAAAAAGATCGTATCCGCCTTCGTGGACATGCTATTGAGGTTCGTATTAATGCTGAAGACCCAGAAACATTTATGCCCTCACCCGGTGAAATCAAACAATTTCACGCAGCAGGCGGTCTAGGTGTTCGTTTTGATAGCGCCATGTATAATGGTTATAAAATTCCACCTCACTACGACTCAATGATTGGTAAGCTGATCGTGCATGGTCGTAACCGCGAGGAATGCATCCGTCGTCTACGTCGTGCCATCATGGAAACTGTTGTTGATGGGGTTAAAACGACATTGCCACTTCACCTTTGGATATTGGATCAGCCTGAGTTTCAATCAGGCGACTACACAATCCATTGGCTAGAGCAACAGCTTGAAAAAAAAGCCGCCGAAAAGCAATCTGACGCGGCATAAAACACGCGCGATTAGACCTTTTAAACCTTTTATGAGACGATAAGCATATGCAGGGGATTACATCTGATATGCTTCTCAACATCTACCGCCAAGGGTACTTCCCAATGGCGGATAACGCGCATGACGAAGAATTCTACATTGTAGAACCTAAAGTCCGCGGTCTTTTGCCTATCCGCGAGCTACACATATCAAGGTCACTTAAAAAAGCCCTCCGCCAACAAAACTACACCATTCGGTTTAATGAAAATTTTGAGGCTGTCATCCGCGCCTGCCAAGAGACCACGCCGACGCGCGCAGACACATGGATCAATGATAAAATTATAGATCTATTCATTGAGCTTCACGATCAAGGCCACGCCTATAGCGTTGAATATTGGGAAGGAAATCACCTCAAAGGTGGTTTATATGGTCTGGCACTTGGGACAATATTTTGCGGAGAAAGCATGTTTTCGCGCGCATCAAATGCGAGTAAAATTGCGCTTGTTCATCTTTGTAAAATTCTTGATGACACAGGTTTTGAAATGCTCGATGCGCAATTCATGAACGATCACCTCAAGCAGTTCGGGGCCTATGAAATGCCCCAAGATGAATATTTAAAACATCTTGAAACGAAACAATTTAAAAATAATAGCTTGGCTAGTTACCAAGTGAATCAAGAAGCGTATCAAACGTAGAGTTTGGATTCACGGGCGTCTCACTCTCACTGGCTGGCGCCTCATCGACCGATGTATTTGTGGCATTACCATCTTGTTGCGTATCAGACATATCACTTTCATTATCCACTTCAAGCTCTTCAGCCACTGTCTCTTCCTCAGTCGCAGCCTCTATGTCTTCTGGATCTGGATCAGGACCAATACAATCTATCAACCACACATCATAAATCGGGTGATCCATAGCAGATAACGAAGGTGACGAGGCAAACATCCAGCCACTAAAAACCCATTTTGATTTTTCAGCCGTTGGTGGCTTCTCCCAAACCTGAATAAATGCTGCACTATCAAGCTTATCAATAGCCTGAGGTTTTCGGCAGGCTTGGACCTTCATATAGATTTTACCAAACTTTGCAGGTTTGCCGACCTTCACACGAAATGTAGTCGATTGCGCTGTGATTTTGTCCAGCGCACGTAACTCAACCTCTGGATAGTCATACCAGTGAATTGGCTTTTCACTATCTGGTAGTTCAGCTACATTTGTTTGCACCGTGGCTGTGCTATCACCTAAAAATATCTGAGCATACGTGGTTGATGCGCCCGCATACAATACGCCCATAAAAACAAGGGCAACAATGTAAATGAAAAGGCGCATTGGGTGTCTCAATTACTCGTCTTTACTGTCTTGCATAGAAAAGATAAATTGACCTAACAATTGCTCAAGATTTTGTGGCGCTTGTGTGAACTCAATGCGTCCGCCCTCACCTAACGTTTCCTCAGCAGCACCTGGCTCTAACAACATGTACTTTCCACCAAGCAAGCTTTCACTTGAAATCAGCGCCGCCGTATCTTCAGGAATTGATACACCATTGTTAATTTGCATCGTTACGCGTGCCAAATATGTATCAGAACGCAAAGACACATCCTTAACGGTTCCTACTTTTACGCCGCTAACCTGTACTTCATCACCAACTTGTAGCCCACCAATACCTGCAAAATCGGCATAAACACTATAACCATCCGTCGATGAAAGGTTTCCAATTCTTGCACCATAAAACAAAAACCCAATCGCAACGATCAAAACGACCGCGCCTAAAACTGTTTCAAAACCATTTCTCTTCATAACTTAAGTACTCTCTCAACTTTAAAATTTTTATATCTATAGTGCCTTATTGATCGGGCGTCCATGCCTCATAATCACCTGTTGCTTTATCGCGTTGCCCCCCTGCCATCGCATGACCTTTAGGGCGGTATGATTGATCTGTCCCTGTCATATTGGCTTTATGTGGTTTTTGCCACTTACGACGAAACGATGCGTTGTCTTTACTTGGCACAGCATCCGTTTGATGATGCAGCCATCCGTGCCACTCAGGTGGTACGTTAGATGCCTCAGGCGTTTGTTTATACATTACCCAGCGGCGCGCACGTGTGTAGCCTTTTCTGGGTGAAGCTTCAAAATATTTATTCCCCAACACATCAGTGCCAACATGCTTGGCGCGACTAAATAACTTCACCACATGAATATGGACTGGCGATAAATGACTAAATAGGCTAAAAAATCCCATAAATGTTTCCCGTAGGCTCAAATTTAATATAATTTCTGTCTATGACACGATAAAACAGGCGGTAGAGCAAAGCAATGATGAAAAACACTAAAACACAACATTCAGCAGGTGAAAATTATAACGCCCCTGACGAAAACGGACATTTTGGCCCCTATGGTGGCCGGTATGTTGCGGAAACCCTTATGCCATTAATTCTTAGCGTTGAAGAGTCTTGGAAAGACGCCAAAAACGATCCTAAATTTTGGGATGAGTTTCACGCTCTTGCCAAAGACTATATCGGGCGTCCCTCACCCTTATATTTTGCCGAAGAAACCACAAAAGATTTGGGCGGTGCAAAAGTATATTTTAAGCGTGATGAGCTGAACCACACAGGCGCACACAAAATCAATCACTGTATCGGGCAAGTTCTGCTGGCCAAACGCATGGGTAAAAAACGCATTATTGCAGAAACTGGTGCAGGTCAACACGGCGTTGCAACCGCAACAGTGTGTGCTTTATTCAAAATGCCTTGTACTGTTTTTATGGGCGCAGAAGACATCGAGCGTCAAAAGCCAAATGTATTTCGTATGAAATTATTAGGCGCAGAAATTGTGCCGGTGACATCAGGGTCAGGAACCTTGAAAGACGCAATGAACGAAGCACTTCGACATTGGGTCGCACATGTTGATGATACATTCTACATTATTGGCACAGTTGCAGGGCCTCACCCCTACCCCGAAATGATCCGTGATTTTCAATCTGTAATCGGGACAGAAACCAAGCAACAATTGATGGAAAAGGAAGGCCGGCTTCCGGATACATTGGTGGCCTGTATTGGGGGGGGCTCCAATGCAATGGGGCTTTTTCACCCCTTCGTTCAAGACACAGATGTTAAAATTATCGGGGTAGAAGCCGGCGGTCATGGCGTTCACACCAATCAACATGCAGCCTCTATTACAGGGGGGTCATCTGGTGTTTTACATGGCATGAAAAGCTATTATTTGCAAAACGAAGATGGTCAAATTCAAGAGGCCCATTCAATTTCAGCAGGGCTCGACTATCCGGGTATTGGTCCAGAACATGCATGGCTTAATGACATCGGGCGCGCAGATTATGTGTCTGTAACTGATGATGAAGCCCTTGAGGGTTTTAAATATTTGGCACGCATGGAGGGCATCATTCCAGCCCTTGAGCCATCTCACGCGTTCGCACATGTGATGAAAATCGCACCCACACTGCCAAAAGACCACATCATCGTTATGAATTTATGCGGACGAGGAGATAAAGACATCTTCACAGTCGCAGAGAAATTAGGAGTAGAGATCTAATGAGCCACGATTACGAAGTCAAAGCAGGTCTTGCCGAGGTCAATAGCTTTACAGTTGTAGGCATATCGATCATGACAGACCGCAGCAAAGCCACCCAAGACATCAATGCCTTGTGGGAGGCATTTTTTAGCCAACAAATTGGTCAAAAGATCACGGCTAAAACAGATGATTTTATCTACGCTGTATATTCTGATTATGAAGGCGATTACGAAAAACCTTATCGATATACAATCGGCTACCGCGTAGAAGACGATCGCGACGTAGAGACGGTAAAAGATACTCAGCTTAATGCGGTTACAATTCAAGATCAATCATATGCCGTGATGAGTGCGGCTGGGAAACAGCCTGACGCCCTTATTGAAACATGGACGGCCATATGGTCGTCTGATTTAGAGCGCACATATAAAACAGACTTCGAGCTTTACGGGGAACGCTTCTTTGAAGACGGCGTCAATGAAGTTCTTATCCATGTAGGAGTAGCCACATAAAAATCATGACACGTATACAAAACACATTTGAGACTTTGAAATCTGAAAACCGCAAAGGGCTTGTGACATTTATCATGGGCGGCGACCCGGATTTTGAAACAAGCGTTGAGATATTAAAATCACTCCCCCATGCAGGCGCAGATTTAATTGAAATTGGCATGCCCTTCAGTGACCCTGTGGCAGATGGCCCCGTCATTCAAAACGCAGCCATTCGTGCGCTAGAAAATGGCATGACTTTAAAAAAGACAATTGAGATGGTTCGTCTTTTCCGTGAAGACAACACATCGACACCTATCGTGCTCATGGGCTATTCAAACCCAATACACGCATATGGAGAAAAGCAATTCTTTGAAGATATTGCAGATGCCGGCGCGGATGGCGTTATTATTGTCGACACACCCCCAGAAGAAAGCGCCGACTTGGTCGCTCATGCAAAAGACAATCATATCGACCTCGTTCGTTTGGCAACCCCGACAACAGATCTTGATCGTATTGGTATCATTACAAACAATGCCAGCGGCTTTTTATACTATGTCTCAATCACTGGAATCACAGGCACAGCCAGCGCAAACACCGAACAAGTAAGCGCGCACATTGAGCAGCTTAGAACTAAAACGGATCTGCCCATTGCCATTGGTTTTGGCATTAAAACACCGCAAGACGCAAAAACGATGGGAGCCCTGGGCGATGCAGTTGTTGTTGGGTCTGCGCTGGTAAACACCATAAAAGAAGCGCCAAAATCAGAGGTGGTAGAAACCCTTCATAAGCAAATTGTTGCGTTATCAAATGCGCTCGGCTAATATCCCCTACTTAAACGATAAAAATAGAGAAAAAATATGAACTGGTTATCAAGCTATATTCGCCCTAAAATTCAATCCATCGTTGGAGAGCAAAAAGATGTGCCTGACAATTTATGGCATAAATGCCCTGAATGTGAGGGCATGATATTCCATAGAGAAATGGAAGCCAATAATGCTGTTTGTCATCACTGTGGCGCACATATGAAAATTGATGTCTATAAACGTCTCGATTTGATGTTTGATAATGGCAAGTACACAAAAATTGAGTCTCCTAAAGTTCAAGAAGACCCATTATCGTTCAAGGATAAGAAAAGATACACGGATCGTTTACGCGACTCACGTTCAAAAACAAAAGAAAAAGATGCCATTATTGTGGCCAAAGGGACCATTGGCGGTCAAAAAACTGTCATTGCAGCCTTTAACTTTGCCTTTATGGGCGGCTCTATGGGTGCTGCCGTTGGTGAAGGTATCGTGACAGCCGCGCAAACAGCCGTCAAAGAAAAAGCAGCCCTTATCGTCATCCCTGCCTCTGGTGGTGCGCGTATGCAAGAAGGTGCGATTTCACTCATGCAGATGCCACGTACAATCATTGGCGTCAACATGGTTAAAAATGCAGGACTTCCATATATTGTTCTTCTAACAAACCCAACAACGGGAGGCGTAAGCGCGTCTTTTGCTATGGTTGGTGATATCCATATTTCTGAGCCAGGGGCTACAATTGGATTTGCTGGTAAACGCGTTATTCAAGAAACAATCCGCGAGCAGCTTCCTGAGGATTTCCAAACAGCTGAATATTTGCTGGAACATGGTATGGTCGACATGGTTGTTGCACGTAACGATTTAAACCAAGAAATTGGAAAAATCTTGACGCTGTTAATGGATACAAAGCAAACAGTAGCTGCCTAAAACTACATGAGTGCGTGCCCTCAAGATCAAAATATTGAGACACGTTTAAGCTCGATCACTGAACGATTAGGCGCGCGCGCTCCTATAGTGCAACAGGGCTCAAAATCAATTGACCTGTCACTTGATCGTATTGAACGGTTTTTAAACCAAATCGGTAACCCGCATTTGCACATCCCGCCGGCGATCCATGTTGCAGGCACAAATGGCAAGGGCTCGTCCATTGCATTTTTAAAAACTGCATTTGAGCATATCGGATCCACGTGCCATACAATGACTTCGCCCCATCTGGTGCGTTTTAACGAACGTATTGTTCTGGCAGGCGATGAAATCACAGACCAAGCCTTTATGGATATTCTAGATGAGTGTGAAGAGGTCAATGCAGGCGAGGCAATTTCGTATTTTGAAATGGCAATAGCCGCTACGTATTTAGCATTTTCCAGAACACACGCAGACATCTCATTAATTGAAACGGGACTTGGGGGACGGCTGGATGCAACAAACGTCATAAAATCACCCAAGGCAACATTAATTACAGCGATCTCGTTTGATCACCAAGATTTTTTGGGCGATACACTCCAAGACATTGCCTATGAAAAAGCTGGCATCATGAAAAGCGGCGCACCCTGCGTTATTGGCGCCCAATCTGAAGAGGCCATAAACGCAGGTGTCATGAGCGTTTTTGAAAAGCGTGCAAATGACTTAGGCGTACCTTTACTCAGACATGGGCACGAATGGAATGTAGAAGAGGTTGATGACGCTTTTTTACTAATGCTTAACGGCAAAGAGTACCGTTTCCCTAGACCGTCGCTTGCAGGCGCTCACCAGATAAATAATGCAGGGGCTGTTCTTTCGCTAATTTTAACGATTATGCCTGATGCCGATATTGAGAAATTAGGGCACGGCATTGCAAATGCCCAGTGGCGCGGGCGGCTACAACCATTGCCAGAATACGGTCAAAATGTAATTTTAGATGGAGGCCATAACGATAGCGCGGGCGTTGCCCTTGCCAAGCAAGCACAACACTGGAAGGAAAAGGATGGAAAGCCCTTGCACCTGATTGTTGGGATGCTCAACCGCAAAGACCCGCTCGCCTTTGTGAAACCTTTGCTCCCTTACGTATCCTTGATTAGCACAGTAGACATACCAGAGTCTGAGGCGAGCTTCACATCATCTGAGCTTCAAAAAATCATATCTCCGCATGCCCCATGTCCTGTGCAGTGCGCCGCATCTCCCAAAGAAGCCATAAAGTTACAGTCAAAATCGATGCGTCATTTAATCGCAGGCTCACTTTACCTCGTAGGTAGCGTGCTTGCAGACATTGAAAATGTAAAACCACAAAAAAACGAGTGGTGATCCTGCAAAAAAGTCGGTATCATTATAGTCGATATGACACATAAAATAGCACTCGTAGATGACGATCAAAACATCACAACGTCCGTTTCCATGGCGCTCAAGGCTGAAGGCTTTAGCGTCACAACATATAATGATGGCGTAGAAGGTTTAGAAGGCATTAATAGCAACCAACCCGATCTTGCTGTTTTGGACGTTAAAATGCCGCAAATGGATGGCATAGAATTAATCCAAGAGCTTAGAAAAAATTATAGTTTCCCTATTATTTTTCTGACATCAAAAGATGATGAGATCGATGAAATTGTAGGGCTTCGTATGGGGGCGGATGACTATATAACGAAACCATTTTCCCAGCGCCTTCTGGTTGAGCGCATACGTGTTTTGTTGCGCCGTAAAATGGTTGCTGAAGGGGTTGATGTCGGACAAGACCAAGACATTAATGTAATGAAGCGCGGCGATTTGGAACTCAATGATGCCGAACATACATGTAAGTGGCAGGGACAAGCCGTAAATATAACCGTCAGTGAGTATCTACTCATCAAAACTTTGGCAGAACGCCCGGGCCATGTGAAAACGAGAGATCAGCTTATCGACAAAGCATACGGTAATAGCGTGTATGTAGACGATAGAACCATCGATTCACACATCAAACGTTTGCGTAAAAAGTTTAAAGACTATGATAAGGATTTCAACAATATAGAAACGGTGTACGGTGTCGGATACAAATACAAAGATACTGCTGAATAAGCTTTCGCGCAAACTTCCTACTGCGTTTCCATCATACGCGCGCGCCCGAATGGCACATAAAAAACAGGCGGCACGATCTTATCACCCTGGTCGTATGATTATGACTGTTTTGGGTATTAACCTAATTCCTATTGCTGTTTTATTATTTTGTGTCGCGCTCATGAATGACTATAGAGAGCGGTTGATAGAAATGGAAATCAACCTCTTGCACACAAAGACGCTTCTTTATGCAAAAACAATAGAAGCCATTCCTGATCTGGAAGAACGAGACAAATCAAGCATCATACAAGGCCTTAGAGTGCCTCAAGATAATCAGCTTATTTTGTTCAAACAAAACGCTGATCTAATTTTTAAAACGCCTAGAATTACCAATCTAGAACCAAGATCGTACGCCTCGACATTTGATTTGTTGCTCTCTGAGTTAGTGCACAGCATGTCGCGCATTAACAGCCCCCAATACAATACCCCTGATTTTCCTTACGAAAAGTTAGACAGACCCATTTTATTTCCCGGTGCGAAAGAAAGCTTCACGGGTAGAACATACATCTCGGCATGGCGCTTCAACGATAGTATTATTTTTTCAAACATTATTCCTATCCGTAAGGGCGATGAGATATACGCAAGTCTTCTTGTTGTGCATTCGGCTGACCGCCTAACAAATGAAATTAAAACAATTCAAAACGATGTTTTCAGGATTTTTATATCCATCCTAACGTTATCAGTTGCTTTTTCTTTATATCTTGTCGGCACAATTACCAACCCGCTGCGCCGTCTTGCAAAAGCGGTTGAAGATATTCGTTCTGGGGCTTCATTTGATCCCAAAGAAATTCCGGATATGAGCAATCGTGGTGATGAAATAGGGGAGCTGTCGCGTGCCTTGATTGCTATGGTCGAGGCGTTGTGGGATCGAATGGGTACAATTGAAGCCTTCGCAGCAGATGTGTCTCACGAGCTAAAAAACCCCATCACATCTATAAAAAGCGCATTAGAAACATTGCCGAAGGTAAAAGATAAAAAAGACACGCAACAATTACTTAATATTTTAGAACACGACATTGACCGCCTTGATCGACTGATTACCGATATATCAAAATCAACAAGACTTGATTCAGAGCTTTCGAAAGGAAAGAGTGAAAGCATTAATCTGGTCCAGTTTCTATACGACATTAAAAAAATATACGACGGCAGAAGAGAAACACTAAACGATCTTGCGCATATTCAAATCATAGATCACTCTGTCAAAAAGCTTTATATAAAAGGGCATCGTGAAAAGCTCATTCAAGTCTGTCTCAATTTAGTCGACAACGCCTTGTCTTTTTCAAAAAAAGGAGACACCGTAAAGATCATTGTCGAAGAGGGCAAAGAGATTGTCTCTATACAAATCAACGATAATGGCCCAGGTATTCCTGAATCGAAACAAGAAAAGATATTTGATCGTTTTTATTCCAACCGCCCTAAAAAAGAGGGAATTGAGCATCATTCAGGATTAGGGCTATCGATTGTGAAACAAATTATACTTGCACACGATGGCACCATACAAGCCAGCAATTTAGCTGATAAAAACGAAGAAATCATCGGCGCCTCATTTGAAATTCTTCTTCCCATAGATAAGAAGGTTAATAAGTCATGACACCATCATCTGCAAAAAATAACGCTTTAAAAAAACCATTCCTGGTGGTCACAGGCCAATCTGGTGCAGGCCTATCTTCAACACTAAAATGTTTGGAGGACATTGGTTACGAGGCTTTTGATAATTTTCCATTAGATCTTATACCAGCGCTATTAGAAAAGCGCGTACACTCATCAAAACCCATTGCACTCGGTGTTGATGCACGCGCCCAGTTCTTTTCTTCTGAAACTTTGGAAAAAACATTACAAGACATTCCCCCCCAACAACCACATGAAATATTATTCATTGCGTGTAACGAAGAAAAACTAACGCAGCGTTTTTCAGAAACAAGACGCGCTCACCCTCTTGCTAAAGATCGACCCGTTATTGACAGCATACACGCCGAGAAAAAAATATTGGATCCGATAAAAAAACTTGCTGATCACACTATCGACACAACTGATCTTTCAATTCATGACCTCAAAAGACATGTAATGGGGCTTTTTGGAGATGACCAAAACAGCAACCTCTCAATCAATGTCTTTTCCTTTTCATACAAAAAAGGGGTGCCGCGTAATGCAGACCTTGTCTTTGATGTACGCTTTCTCAAAAACCCTCATTGGGACGAAGCCTTGCGTGAGATGACAGGTAAGGATAAGGAAGTCGGCGACTATATACGCACAGACGAAACATTTAAGGCATTTGAAGATAGTTTAAAATCCATGTTAGAAATTTTAATTCCCGCCTACACAAAAGAGGGAAAGCGATATCTAACAATCGCATTTGGATGTACCGGCGGAAAGCACCGCTCGGTTTATTGTACGGAAATGATCAATGAATGGATCAAAGGCCGGTTTTCGGACTCACGTTCACAGGCGCAGCACCGAGAGATTGGGTAGGCTCTTGGCTATGCTTTGCACAAAATCCTTTTAATACTTGTTGTTTGAAATTTTGATCAGGCATGGCCCCAAACCTCTTTATTAATTAAAAATAATGCGTTTTCTTTTGAAACACCGCTTCCATCTTGCTTGTAAAACACGATTTTTGTTTTATCGGTCTGCGCAGAGGGACTTTCATAATAAAACAACTTTGTGCCCTCTATATCTTCTGACACATCATTGGTGGCGTCCTTACCATTGAGCAGCGCCACAAGATTCATAACTTTCTTCTCGGATAATCCGCAATCTTCTTTCTTATCCAAAACAGTATAGTCTCCAACAGGTTGGTAACCGGCATCAGACGTACTTTTAAGCAATGTGTATGTTTGTTTACTTTCGCTGTGCCTACGATACGAAAACATCACGCTTTCATTTGCTTTTTTAAACTCTTCTTCCATATCTGCCCTTCGTATCTATAGCCTTTGCTAAGGTCTTTATTGAGAAAAAATTACCTTGAAATTATTCAAGGATAGCCCTACGTTCATAAGGCTTTTCACCCTTTATAGACCTGATTATGGCCTCAAAAGGTAAAGAAAGCATAAATAAATTGGTAAGACACCATAACTAAAAGGAAAATTATTATGTCAGCTGCTCCTCAAGCCGTAGAAAACGATTACAAAATTAAAGACATTACACTTGCAGATGCTGGTCGTATGCAGATAGATCTTGCACAAGATGAAATGCCAGGCCTTATGTCTTTGCGCGAAGAATATGCTGACGAACAACCTTTGAAAGGCGCACGTATTGCAGGTTGCCTTCACATGACAGTTCAAACAGCCGTCCTCATTGAAACATTAACGGCTTTGGGTGCAGAAGTACGATGGAGCTCATGTAACATCTTCTCAACGCAAGACGAGGCCGCCGCTGCTATTGCCGCAGCAGGCATTCCTGTATTTGCATGGAAGGGTCAAACAAACGAAGAAGGCGTACAATGTATTCACGACACAATCAAAGGTCCAAATGGATGGACACCAAACATGATTTTGGACGATGGTGGCGATCTCACAGCGATAATGCATGAAGATTACCCAGAATTAATGGCTGACATAAAAGGTATTTCAGAAGAAACAACGACTGGCGTTATGTTCCTCAAAAAAATGGAAGAAAATGGCACATTGAAGGTTCCTGCAATCAACGTGAACGATTCTGTTACAAAATCAAAATTTGACAATAAATATGGATGTCGTGAATCTTTGGTTGATGCTCTGCGTCGTGCAACAGATGTGATGCTAGCGGGTAAAACAGCCGTTGTTTGCGGCTATGGAGATGTTGGTAAAGGCTCTGCAGAATCACTCGCCTCTCAGGGCGTACGTGTTACAGTGACTGAGATTGATCCTATCTGTGCGCTTCAGGCGGCAATGGATGGTTTTGAAGTCTCTACAATGGAAGACAAAGCCCCTCAAGCCGACATATTTGTTACAACAACAGGAAACAAAGATATCATCACAGTCGATCATATGCGCGAAATGAAAGATCGCGCTATTGTTTGTAACATCGGGCACTTTGATAACGAAATTCAAGTAGAGCCATTGCGCAACATGAAATGGACAAACATCAAACCACAAGTGGATGAAATCACATTCCCTGATGGTAAGCGTATCATTCTCTTGGCAGAAGGTCGTCTTGTTAACCTTGGTTGCGCCACAGGTCACCCATCATTCGTAATGAGCGCGTCTTTCACGAATCAGACATTGGCACAAATTGAGCTTTGGAAAAACAGCGCAAACTATGAGAATAAAGTTTACGTTCTTCCTAAACATTTAGACGAAAAAGTAGCGGCTCTTCATCTTGAAAAAGTAGGTGCTAAACTTACAAAACTGACACAAGATCAGGCAGATTATATCGATGTAGAGGTTGAAGGACCCTTCAAATCTGAAAGCTACCGTTACTAATTGATAATTTTTACTTGCGTTCACGCAACATAATCCCTATACCTTTTTTATATTACATAAGGTATAGGGGAAGTATGTTATTCAAAAAATCTAGAAAACATTTAAACGACGCGATTATGCGTCTTGTCTCCGAAGACCAAAATGCCATGTCTACTGAAAATGAGCCATGGGTCTTCACACCCGCACTCGCCTCACAAATTATAAACAAAGTCTTTGATATGGAACGGCGCAAAAGCGGCCGTCTCGTGAAATGTCACATGTTTGCCGTTGCAGGATTAGGTACCTCAGGCGAGACGCAAAATCCAAATATACATGACGAAGACCGTATTTTGCGTTTATTTCATGATCTTTTTGAGGACACGCAACTTGAGCCTCAAGACAGTTTAAAATGGGGCATAGACTACGACACTTATCAAAAAATAAATCTCTTAACGCGTTTAGAAGACAAAAAAAGTGGTGCTAGGGAGCCTTACTGCGATTATATCGAGATACTATCAAACGATGCTGAGTGCGTCGATGCAAAACTGGATGACGCGATAGACAACTTGGAATTTGATCCACCCAACAGAAATAAACAAAAGCTAAAAAAAGAGGTTACGATCTGTTACCTAAGAGCCATACAACAAAGTATAATCTCGCCAGGAACATCTTTTAAAAGCTTTGCAAGCCAACACCCCGAGCACTTACCTTTAGGACGCACACAAAAAGAAGCTCTCAAATGGATTAACGATAACAGTTCATCTTTGAAAAATATTGGCGCATGGGACTACAGCCATAAATAAATTTCTCTTGTCGTTTCGTGGCTCTATTCATAGACTACGAGTATGGCAGATTCGGTTTTCAAAAAATGGCTCCCACATAATAAAGCAAAGCGCTCGAACATTGAGCGTTTGAAAATTCTTTTGGATAGTGCCCCTGGTGAATATTTAGCATGGTCACGAGGCTCAGATGACCTTCTCTATAGCCCCGGATTTTCAAGGTTATTTAATAAGGATGGGATCTTATCACCCGATGATATTGAAACCTGTTTGGAGCCGTTTGATGCGGCAAGTTTTCAGACATTATTTTCTGCGTATAAGAAAGATCCACGACCGCGCGATCTTGTTGTGCAAACGTTAAAAGGTCGCTATCTAGAGCTATCATTCCGTTGGGGGGAAAGTGACCACTATCGTCATCATGTCATATGGGGTCGAGACATCACACAAAATCATAAAAACCACCTCATCACAAAAGATAAGGCAGAAGATCACTCACAAGAGGTTCTAAGACTTCAAAACATCCTAAATGCACTGCCCCAACCTATATGGATCAGACAGTCTGATGGCACATTGTCATGGTGTAACCACGCATACGCCGAACTTTTTAACAAAAAAATAGCCGAGATTATTTCGAGCCAAAAAAACATTCTCGTTAAGCCAGAGGGCCAAAAAGACAAAACAGACACAAAGCAAATTGCTAAAAAAGCGCTTGAAACTGGTCAAATTCAAGATATTAAAGGTCACGGCGTCATAGAAGGGCAGCGCCATACCCTCAATCTTTTTGAAAAGCCTTACCCCAATCTTGATATTACAATAGGGCTTTGTGAAAACATTACATGGCAAGAAGAAGTCGAGCTTAAAAACGACCGTACGGTAAACGCCTATCATGCAATATTTAGCACATTGCAAAGCGCCGTTGCCCTATACAATAGCAATCAACAACTTGAATATTACAACTCAGCCTTTTCGCAGCTTTGGCAACTAGATGAAAGCTGGCTTAACCAAAAACCAAAGTTAGGCGATATATTAGAAAAATTGAGAGAGACAAGACGCCTTCCAGAACAAGCCGACTTCAGAGCTTATAAAAAGCAATGGATTGATATGTTCACAAAACTGATCAATTCGCATAGCGATATGCTCGTTCTGCCTGATGGCACAGTCCTACGCACGCAAGTCATACCCAATCCTTCTGGCGGACTAGGTCATATATTTGAAGATGTGACGAGTAACCTTGAGCTAGAATCGTCTTACAATACATTGATGGCTGTTCAAAAAGAGACCATTGATAACCTCTCAGAGGGTGTTGTTGTTTATGGTCATGATGGGCGTCTCAAGCTTTGGAACCACACATTTCAAAAGTTTTGGAATTTAAATCCAGAAGATTTGGAGGGTGAGCCACACATTTCAAAGATATTTGATCGTACAAAAGAGTTCTTCGAGCCCGAGCAATGGAAAAAACGCCGTGCCTACGTCATGAACCTTTTTGAAAACCGCATAGAAGACCACGGTCACATCAAACGTAATGACAACAAAGTTTATAATTTTGCCTCTGTGCTTCTTCCCGATGGAGGAACACTTTTAACGTATACAGATGTCACAGATTCAATCCGTATCGAGGAAGCGCTACGTGAGAAAAATAGCGCATTAGAAGCAGCCGAACAGCTTAAGACTGATTTCCTTGCTAAAATCTCTTATCAGCTTAGAACACCACTAAGCGCCATCATTGGTTTTAACGATATTCTTGATCAAGAATATTTTGGCCCCCTCAATGATAAACAAAAAGAATATACAAAAGGTATGCGCGAGGCCGGCAGTAATCTACAAAGCCTCATTGATGATATTCTTGATTTGACAAGCTTGGAAGCGGGCGTCATTTGTCTTGAAACTGAAAAGGTAAAAGTACACCCCCTCCTAGAGACAATCCAAGAAAATACTCAAAAATGGGCCAATGAAAAACAAATCAAAATAGATTTAAATTGTCCTAAAAATATAGGCTCTCTGAACATTGATTCTAAACGTATAAAGCATGCCATCACACACTTAATTAGAAACGCGATTAATTTCACGCCAGAAAAACAAACCATTACAATTCAGGCTAAAAAACAAACAGATACGCTTTCTATTAAAGTTATCGATCAAGGGGCAGGTATCGATCAAGACAGTATTGACGAGGTATTTAAACCGTTCCGCCAAAACGAAGAAATAAGTGGTGGCGCTGGACTGGGCCTTACAATTGTAAAAAACATTGTTGAACTACATAGTGGCTCAATTCATATCGAAAGCACCAAGGGTGAGGGAACAACCATCAGCCTGAACTTTCCTACCTAAGCCAGCTTCCTCCCAAGCTGTATACAACTTAAAATTACCAAAAATCAGACAAAGAAAAAGGGCGCTATAAAAGCGCCCTTCTCAAATTCTTATATCAAGCTTCGATTAGAAGTTGATTTGTGTACCCAAAAGTACTGATGTAGCGTCAACATCGCCAGCAGCTGAGTCAGCTTCTACGTAGCTGATTGAACCACGGAAGCTCATGCCTGGGCCGTATGAGTAAACAACACCACCTGTGTAACGGTCTGTTTCGATGCCAGCAGCAGCGTCAGTTTCGTTGTTTAGGTATGAAGCACCAAGTTTGAAAGCACCAGTTGTGTAGTCAGCACCGATTACGAATGTTTCGTTTTCATCAGTTGTGTCTAGACCGTTGTTGTTTTCTGTGTAAACAGCACCAAGACCGAATGCACCTAGGTCAAGATCAAGACCTACGTTCCACTCTTCGAAGTCATCCTGGCCAGCAGCTTCAGCTTCACGCTCAGCAACTGTATAACCAGCACCAGCGATGAATCCAACGTTGTTGAATACGCCTTCATAACGAGCAGCTGCTTCGTACTGTGAACCGAAAGCACCAACTACGTCATCTTCACTAACACCGTCTAGGTCACGGAAACCAGAAGCAACGTCAGGAGTGTATGAGAAACCAGCTTGCAAACCACCGAAGATTGGTGACAAGTATGTTAGTTTGTTTGCATCACCAGTTGACGCACCACCAACAGCACCATCGTTAGCATAGTCAAGTGCAGTTGCACCAACTGTACCAGCAGGAACACCTGTTAGAACGTCGTAGTTTACTGGGTTTACGAACTGACGGATACCGTCAACGTTTGAGTCAGCTGAAGGCGCTGCAACTTGTAGAAGGTACGCTGCACCATCTTCGTTACCAGCGTTAACGCGACCCCATGTGCCTGCGAAGTAGGCATATGATTCGTCAACAGCAAATGCATCATCGCCATCAACTTCTGCTTCAACGTGAACACCAACTGTTAGACCGTTGTCTAGAGTTGTTTCACCTGAGAAGTGAAGTTCTGTTTCTTGTAACCAGTCAACGTCACGTGCTTCACGGCCAGCCGCTTCGTCTTGATCGTTAAGAGCTACGTATCCTTTGTAATGACCACCAAGGTCAAGTTCAAGACCTTGTGCTGAAGCTGGTGTAGCAACTGCTGCAAGACCTAGTACAGCAACGCTGCTAAGTAGTAATTTTTTCATGGTTATCCTCCAATATTTTTTCTACGCAATGTAAAATAAACCAATATGATTAATTCAGGTCAGTATTGACCAACAAATTTGCATCCGAAGATTCGAATACGAGTTTATTTTGCGCGAAACGACTCAAAACTCAATAAGCACAAGCCGGATATTCATGAACGATTTTTTTTGCGTTGCATTTTTGCAACACGCATTCCTACACAAGAACGTCGCAACACTCCATTAAAAGCGCTTGTGGCGCTGTTTTCAGCGTGCTAAACATGTTCCTATTATATATGTTCAAAAAAGAGAAGAAGAATGAAAAAAGCAATTTTATCACTTTCAATTATTAGCCTCAGCCCATTTTTAGCAGGCTGTAGTATCCTTAGTAAAGGAGAGGCAAAGTACCCAACAGGCGAAGATCGTGCCATATCTGAGCAATCAGGTTTATACGAAGAAACGCCAACAATATGGGGTAAAAACCGCTCTTTATTAAATCCAAATGGAAAAGATAATAAAGGCGAGGGACTGACAGTGAATAGTTTCTTGTGGCGCGCGGCTCTTGATACAATTTCTTTTATGCCGCTTGTAACGGCCGATCCTTTTGGTGGAACAATCATCACAGATTGGTACACAGACGCGAGCACTCCTAATGAACGTATTAAGCTTAACGTGTTTATTATTGGTAATGAACTGAAAGCCTCTGCCATTAAAGTCACTGTGTTCAAGCAAGTTGACGGCATTGATAGCCAAGGCAGCCAAGAGACAAAACGTAAACTTGAGGACGCTATTTTAACGCGCGCTCGTCAGTTGCGTATTGCACAAATAGAACAAGACAAATAACAGCATTTAAAGACAAGAAGTATTATCGATGACTAGGTACAACATCAAGGAAACCGAAGAAAAGTGGCGTAACTATTGGGAAGATCAAAAATGTTTTGAGGCCACCCCAAACAAAGATAAAGAAAAATACTATGTCTTGGAAATGTTCCCCTATCCTTCAGGGCGTATTCATGTCGGCCACGTAAGAAACTATGCCTTGGGCGATGTTGTTGCGCGTTATAAACGTGCCAAGGGCTTCAACGTTCTTCACCCTATGGGATGGGATGCGTTTGGATTACCTGCTGAAAATGCAGCCATTGACAATAATCGTCACCCTGGTGAGTGGACATATGAAAATATCGCCGCCATGCGTGTTCAGTTAAAAGCAATGGGCCTATCTCTTGATTGGTCAAAAGAGCTGGCAACATGTCACCCGCAATATTACCGCCATGAACAAAAAATGTTTTTGGATTTTCTTAAAAAGGGCATTGCCTATCGTAAAGAAGCCATCGTCAACTGGGATCCTGTTGAAAACACAGTGCTTGCGAATGAACAAGTGGTTGATGGCAAGGGCTGGCGCTCAGGCGCACCGGTGGAACGCAAAAAGCTTAACCAATGGTCATTAAAAATTACTGATTATGCGGAGGACTTGCTTGAAGGGCTCGATACGCTTGACCGTTGGCCTGAGAAAGTCCGCACGATGCAAAGCAATTGGATTGGAAAATCACAAGGGCTTCAGTTTAAGTGGGATCTTGTTGGCAGTGATGAACAAATCGATGTTTACACAACACGCCCCGATACAATTTTCGGTGCAAGCTTTGTCGGTTTGGCGCTTGACCATCCCTTAACAGAAAAGCTGGCCAGCGGCAAAGACGGTTTTGATCGTTTTAAATCTCAGTGCGAGGCGGTTGGCACATCTGAGGCGGCCATTGAACAGGCAGAAAAAATTGGCTTCGACACTGGTCACAAAGTAAAGCATCCATTTATCGAAGGATTAGAGCTTCCCGTATATATTGCAAACTTTATCCTAATGGATTACGGGACAGGCGCAATCTTTGCGTGTCCAGCACATGATCAACGCGACTTGGATTTTGCACGTAAGTACAATTTAGATGTTAAACCTGTCGTGCTGCCAGAAAATGAGCCTAATTTAACAATTGAGTCTGTTGCCTATACAGGCGAGGGGAAAATTGCCAACTCAGAGTTTTTGAACGGTCTGAGTATTGAGGACGCAAAATCTGAAATCATCAAGCGCATTGAAGATATGGGGCGCGGCCAAGGCACGACAAACTATCGCCTTCGCGATTGGGGGATTTCTCGTCAGCGTTACTGGGGATGTCCGATCCCTGTTGTTTATCGTGACTCAGACGGAGCTTGTATTCCCGTACCAGAAGATCAACTTCCCGTTGAGCTTCCCGAGGATGTCTCTTTTGATAAGCCAGGCAACCCGCTGGATCATCACCCAACATGGAAATATACGACGTGTCCTGAAACGGGCGAGCCTGCAACGCGTGAAACAGATACATTTGATACCTTTTTCGAGTCAAGCTGGTACTTTGCACGATATTGCGACCCACGTAATGAAAGCGAGGCCTTTGACGCCGACAAAGCTAACTACTGGACACCTGTTGATCAATATATTGGTGGTGTCGAGCATGCGGTTCTTCACTTATTATACTCGCGCTTTTTCACACGCGCGCTGAGCGATTGTGGCTATCTAAAGACGAAAGAACCATTCTCTGGACTTTATACGCAAGGAATGGTCGGGCACGTCACATATAAAGATGAGGACGATAAATGGGTTTACCCTAAAGATGTTGTTAAAAATGACGATGGAACGTTCACACATGCACAAACTGGTAAGCCTGTAGCACAAGGCAAGCCTATTAAGATGTCAAAATCTAAAAAGAACGTTATTGATCCTCAAGATATTCTCGATACCTATGGCGCGGATGCTGCGCGTATGTTTGTGTTATCTGACTCTCCACCAGGGCGTGACTTTGAATGGTCAGAAAACGGCGTAGACGGGGCATGGAAATATATCAATAAGCTCTATCGTATCGTAAGCGAGCGTCTTGATAACTTACCTGAAATTGACGCAGAATATAGCGGAACATTTTCAGACGGCGCCACTAAACTTCGTCAAAAATCCCATCAGACGATTTTAGCCATCGCGGAAGATATTGAAGCCTTCCATATGAATAAAATGGTGGCACGCATTCGTGAATTGTCAAATATGATTGAGGCATTTAAAGCAAGTGACGCTGGTGATTTTTGGGCGCTTCGTGAAGCATTTGAAATCATGACAATATGTATGAACCCAATGATCCCGCATTTGGCAGAAGAAATTTGGAAGATGATCGGACATTCAACACCTCTTGTTGATACATCATGGCCAACGGCTGACGAAACACTCTTAACCAGTGACACAATCGATCTTGGTGTTCAGGTGAATGGAAAAGTAAAGGCCACGATAACCTTGCCAAAAGATGCTGATCAGAGTGTAGCGCAAGAAGTGGCGCTTGCTAATGACCACGTAATAAGAGCCATGGCTGATAAAACAATGCGTAAATTCATTTATGTCCCTAATCGCATTGTTAATATTGTTGTAGGATAGGTGAGCATGTTTAGAGCGTTATGTCTTAGTTTTGTAATATGTGGTGTAGCCTTTATGCTGGCCAGCTGTGGCTTCACACCCATGTATGCAAAGCAAGACGCAACGTCCGAGAGTGTAAATTTCACACTCAGGAATGTGGAAATCGATAAAATCCCTGACCGTGAAGGGCAATTACTTCGTAACAAACTGATTGATCGTTTTTATCAAAATGGCTTTCCTGATGAACCTCAATATGTTTTGAAGGTCTCGCCGATTGTCGAAACACTCAAAGATTTGGATGTGACGATTACTTCAGATACAACAAGAGCCCAACTTAAATTAACCAGTCAATTTGCGTTAGTGGACCTTGAAAGCAATAAAGTCGTTCTTGAAAGACAACTTCAGTCTATCAACAGCTACAACGTCTTAGGAAGCGAATTTGCAACGCGCGTAACAGAACGTAGCACGCGCGATAACGCCTTAGAGGATTTAGCACGACAAATTGAACGCGATATAGCCCTATTTGTGAAAATGAGATAATATGAAAGTCGCCTACAGAGACATAAAAGGCTTTGCAGATAACCCGCCTCTCAATTTAGGCGCTATACTTGTTTATGGGCCAGACCACGGCCTTATGAAGGATAGGGTTAAAAAGATATGTGAAAAGGTTGTGACAGATATCAATGACCCTTTTAACGTTTCTGATTTAGATTTAGACATGATAGAAAATGTCTCGCAAGTCATTGATGAAGCCAACACCGTGTCTATGATGGGCGGAAATCGCCTCATACGTGTAAGAGCCGGTGCCGACAAACTAACAGCCACACTTAAAGAGTATCTGAAAGACCCTAATCCTGATGCTATGATTGTCATCGAAGCAGGTGAGTTAACACCTCGCTCTACGCTTCGTAAGCTCTGTGAAACAGATAAGATGGCCGCTGCCCTACCATGTTACGTAGAAGAGGCAAAAGACCTTGTCAGCCTTATTACAACAAAGCTGCAAGAAGAGGGACTAAGCATAGAGCAAGATGCACGTGTATGGCTTGCTCAAAATCTCAGCGGTGATCACCAACGCGCCAAGAGTGAGATTGAAAAATTAATCCTATACAAAGGCCAAGACAGCGATAAAAAAATATCTGTTATGGATGCCGTTCAAAGTTCAGGGCTTGCTGGATCTTTATCAATGGACGATTTGGTGTACAGTGTCGCTGATAGAAACACAAGAGACTCTTTAAAAAGTTTAGAAGCCCTAACACAAGACGGCATTCCCGCAGTTGCCGTGCTGCGTGGCTTGCAAAACCATTTTCGCAAACTTCTACAGGTAAGAAGCCTTATTGAAACGGGCGCATCGCCTGCTGAGGCACTTAATAGTATAAAGCCACCACTTTTCTTCAAAGTAAAAGACCGCTTTGCAAATCAAACAAGAAACTGGAACGTCCAAAAAATACATCAACTATTGGATGAACTTTCAGACATAGAATCAAAAACGAAATCAAGCGGTTATAATCCAGACACGCTTGTTGGACAATTCATAGCCAGAATTTAAAGAAATCCATTGTCGCTTTAAGATACGCGTGATGATAAGCGGTGCACCAACTCATCTAACTGATCGAGAGATTTGAAATCAATTGAAACACTGCCAGACTGCGCACCTTTCATATCAATTTCAACCTTAAGCCCTAATTGATCAGAAACTTCGTTTTCCAACGCTATCGTATTGACGTCTTTTTCGGGCTTAGCTTTGGGCTTTGATGCTTTTTTAGCTGGCTTACCCTTGCTGCTATTCATCATGTTCTCAACTTCACGTACATTGAGACCATCTTTTATGATTTTATCAGCAAGCGCGACAGGGTCATCCGCCGTAATCAAAGCTCGCGCCTGACCGGCGGAGAGGGCACCATCACGAAGATATTTATGAATTTTTTCAGGCAACTTCATCAAACGCGTCATATTGGCAACATATGAACGTGACTTACCTACGGCCTTCGACGCTTCTTCTTGCGTATAGGCAAACTCTTCAATCAATTGAGATAAAGCTAAGGCTTCGTCAATTGGGTTCAAATCTTCACGTTGAAGATTTTCGATGATCCCTATCTCTAAAGTTAGCTTATCAGATAATTCTTTGATAATAACAGGGACTTCATGTACACCCGCGATTTGCGCTGCGCGCCAACGACGCTCACCAGCAACAATTTCAAATTGATCGTCATTATGTGGGTTTGGCCTAACAAGAAGCGGTTGGATAATACCATGCTCTTTAATAGATGCGGCAAGCTCTTCCAAGGACTCATCATTAAACGTACGTCGTGGCTGATATGCGCCAGGATGAATTTGTGCAACATCGATGAGACGTCTTTGTTGTTTTTTTGCAGTAGCTCCAGAAAGATCAGATTCAGGCGCTTCAAAAACATCGCCATTTTCATCTAATTGAGGGTATTCACCCTCTTCATCTTCGAACAATGCATCTAAACCACGGCCTAAACCACGCTTTTTAAAACTTTTTTCTAATGTTTCGTATACGTTATCGTCAGATTTGTCAGATTTCTTATTTGCCATTTTTATGCCACCTTGTCTCCAGAGCTATGCGCAGATAGATATTTCTTATCATCATTATTAACAAGTTTCTTTTCACGACGCAAAACCTCTTTTGCAAGTGAAATATAGGCTTGCGCCCCTGTGCACTTCATATCATAGACAATGGCAGGCAAGCCAAATGATGGGGCTTCTGATAAGCGCACATTACGAGGGATCACAGTTTTATAAACACGGTCACCAAAATGGTCTCGTACATCTGCCTCTACCATGGCTGAGAGATTATTACGCTTGTCATACATCGTAAGAACAACACCTTGGATATTAAGACGCGCGTTAAAGTTTTTACGTACACGATCAATCGTTTTAACAAGATGACTTAAGCCTTCAAGAGCATAAAACTCACACTGCATTGGGACCACCACTGAATCAACGGCAACCAATGCATTAAGTGTTAAAAGGCTAAGAGAAGGAGGACAATCAAATATTACATAGTCGAAGGGCAAGGGCTTGCGTAAAGCCTCTTTAAGGCGGAACTCACGATTACTTGCAGTAACAAGTTCAACTTCGGCACCAGACAAATGTATAGTGGAGGGGACAATTTTGAGCTGTGGAACCTTTGTTGGTACGCAAACTGACATTACATCAGCATCACCAAACAAAAGATCGTATGCGCTACCACGGATTGATGATCGACGAACACCTAAACCCGTTGAAGCATTCCCCTGAGGATCCAAATCTACAAGCAATACTTTCTTACCTACAGCACACAAAGCCGTTGCAAGATTAACAGCTGTCGTTGTTTTACCAACGCCGCCTTTTTGATTTGCAATCGCTAAGAAACGGGGAAGTTTTGTTTGAGTGTCCTGCATGATAGAGCCTCATTCGTTATTTTTTGAATAAAATAAACCTACAAGATAACCCGCTAAATATTCAAGAATTTAGCGTAAAGCTATATAACTTATGCACAAATTTAAGCTTTTACCATTTTACTTTAATTATGGCAGAATCAGGAGATAAAGGGCTTTTAACCACATCAAGCTCGACGTTTTTGGCACGTGTAGAATCTTCGATTTCTTCATTGTATCGCGCACCTTTTAAAAACAAGCCGCGCATCCCGGGCTTAGCCCAAGCCTCACAAAAGCCCAAAAGGTCGTCTAGGGGCGCCAGAGCGCGCGCCGTTACAACATCAGGCGCGGGCAGGGATGCCTCCTCTATACGAGCGTTATGCACCGTTACAGGTGTATTTGTTTCACGTGAAACAGCCCTCATAAAAGAACATTTCCTTTGATCTGATTCAATCAGATGAACTTCAAGCTCTGGACGCAATATCGCAAGAACCAATCCAGGGAAACCAGCTCCACAACCCAAATCATACAATACTGATGATTCACGTGAAACATGATCATTTAATTGTATTGAATCTAAGATGTGACGCTCCCACGACTGGGGCAGGGTATTGGGGCTTACCAAATTGATGGTTTTTTGCCATTTGTGTAGTAGGGCATCATAGACGCGGAGCTTATCTAATGATTCACGTGAAACATTATGTTCTAGTTCATGCGACATGAGTCTTCGTCCCGTTCATCTTTACATGGCGAAGCAATGCCATGATAGCAGCAGGGGTCACGCCAGGAATTCTAGATGCTGCCCCCAACGTTGCAGGCGATGCCGTTTCTAATTTTTGACGAACTTCATTTGATAAAGACCCTACAAGCGAGTAATCAAGATCTGATGGAATTGTTAAATTTTCGTCGCGTTTGAAAGCTTTTATGTCAGCATCTTGTCGATCCATGTAGCCCGCATAATTTGCATCAATCTCAATTTGCTCTCGAATATCAGAACTAATCTCGTTCATCTTAGGCCAAATTGATGCTAAATCATCCCACGTAATTGTGTGGTAACTGAGCAAGTCATAGATCGTCCGTCTGCGACCATCTTTATTGATTTTCACACCATACTTTTCTAATTCGTTAGGTGTTGAGTCGATGCTCTGAACGTAAGAAAGGCCTTGAGACAGACGGTCAAATTTATCATTCCATAATTTTATACGCTCATCACCCACACAGCCCAGCTCGATACCGATAGGTGTGAGGCGCTGATCAGCATTGTCGGCACGAAGTTTTAATCTGTACTCGGCGCGTGACGTGAACATTCTATATGGCTCAGGCGCACCTCGCGTGATTAAATCATCAATAAGCACGCCTATGTAAGCCTCAGAGCGATCTAGAGTGAAGGCCTGCACTGTTTCACGTGAAACATCGGCTTTAGACGCTTGTAGAGCTGCGTTAATGCCCGCAATGAGCCCTTGCGCAGCAGCCTCTTCATATCCAGTGGTTCCATTAATTTGGCCTGCTAAAAACAGTCCGCCCAACGCCTTCACTTCTAAAGTATTTTTCAAAGCGCGTGGGTCAACATAATCATATTCAATCGCATACGCCCATTCTAAAACTTCAACATTTTCCAAACCGGGAATTGTTCTTAAAAACTTTTCCTGAACATCAATAGGCAATGCATTTGAAATACCATTTGGATAAACAGTATGGTCATCCAACCCTTCAGGCTCCAAAAATATCTGGTGGCTCTCTTTGTCGGCAAAACGCATAATCTTGTCTTCAATAGATGGACAGTAGCGCGGCCCAGTCCCCTTAATTTGCCCCGAGTATAAAGGGGCTTGATGAATATTATCACGAATGATTTTATGCGTTTCCTCAGTCGTATGAGTAATATGACATGGGATTTGTCGGACTGTAATTTTGTCCGTCATAAATGAAAATGGAACAGGCGGATTATCGCCAGGCTGTACCGTACAGGCATCCCAGTTAATGGTGCGGCCATCAAGGCGAGCCGGTGTCCCTGTTTTAAGACGTCCCAAAGGTAGACCTAGACGTTCTAAAGTTTCTGCCAAGCCGATTGATGGTTTCTCACCAACGCGCCCAGCAGAAATTGTCTCTTGGCCTCTATGGATAATGCCTCTTAAAAATGTCCCCGTTGTAATGACCACAGAATGAGCCTGCAACGCGCGCCCCTCTGAAGTCATGACCCCTAAAATCTCGCCGTCATCATTTAAAATAAGATCCTCTGCGCCTTCACCGATTAAAGATAGATTAGGATAGTCGCTTAATGTTTTGAGCATCGCTTGGCGGTAGAGCTTTCTATCTGCCTGCGCGCGAGGCCCACGAACAGCAGCCCCCTTAGAGGCATTCAACATTCTGTATTGTATACCTGCCTGATCTATAACGCGGCCCATAACCCCGTCAAGCGCATCTATTTCTCGCACCAGATGGCCTTTACCAAGCCCCCCAATCGCAGGGTTACATGACATAACACCGATCGTTTCAATCTTATGAGTAAGGAGCGCAGTTCTCGCGCCCATGCGCGCAGATGCAGCGGCTGCTTCGCAACCAGCATGCCCTCCACCAATAACAATAACGTCAAATGAATTTTCCATAGCCGGCTATATATCAAAAGGCTGTGGAAAAAGCTAGTTTTTTAAATAAAGGTAACGATTACTTACCGATGCAAAAGTCATTGAATATTACATCCAACAAATCTTCAACGTCTACGCGCCCCGTTATTTTACCCAAAGCGCGCATCGCAAGGCGAATATCTTCCGCCATTAAATCCAGTTGCTGACCCTGTAGCGCACGTTCAATAGAAAATGTCGCATCGCTTAGATTCTGTCTGTGGCGGGCACGCGTCAAAGACACGCCTTCACCAGAAGCGGATCCTACTAAATCATCCAACTTCATTTTTATATCCGCCAACAAATCCTCGATACCCGATTGGTTTTTCGTTGATATCTTCAACGCATCAATATCAACTTTTTGGGGTAAATCTGATTTGTTAATAACCACGAGCGAAGACTCATCTTTGTGCTGAATAATATCGTCTTGCTTTTCAAGAGGGACGCTTCCATCAATGAGTAATATTTTTATATCCGCAGATTTGGCACGATCTAATGCGCGAACAATCCCCTCAGATTCAATTTTGTCATGATCGCTATCTCCTAGATCATTTGATCGTAATCCAGCCGTATCGGACAAAATAACAGGGTAGCCGGCTATATCTAGGTGCGTTTCGATGACATCTCGTGTCGTACCCGAAACGTCTGAGACTATGGCAACATCACGTTGTGTTAAAATATTGATTAAGCTAGATTTTCCAGCATTCGGAACGCCAATTACCACCACTGAAAACCCATCTCTGAGGCGTTCTCCACGGCGATTGTCGTCAAGGTGGTGTGCAATGTCACGATTTAAATCGCTCAGGTCGACGAGAATCGGCGTTAGAAATCCGTCAGGAAGCTCCTCATCTGCAAAATCAATCGACGCTTCTAAATAGGCCAACCCTTTTTTAAGTCGCTCACCCCACATGCGATAAATTGATGACAGTCCCCCTTCCATTTGAATAAGCGCTTGCTGCTTTTGCAAAGAAGTTTCTGCATGGATTAAATCAGCAACTGCCTCAGCCTCTGTTAAGTCCATTTTTCCATTTTCAAAAGCGCGGCGAGTAAATTCACCAGGCTCAGCCATTCGGTGATTTTCTAATGTCGCTAAAAGAGACAACATATCTTGAACGACAGCAGGACTCCCGTGGCAATGATACTCTACGCAATCTTCGCCCGTAAAACTATGTGGCCCATCGAAAGACAAAACGAGCGCGTGGTCAATCACTTGGCCGCTCATCGCATGCGTTTGAGGATAATAGAGTTTACACAAATGTGCTTTGCGTGCCTCAATCGTTTTTCCATGAACTAAAGTAGAAAGACTTTGATGCGCTTGTGGTCCAGACACACGAATGACAGCAACGCCAGATCGCCCCCTCGCAGAAGATAATGCAAAAATTGTGTCTATCATGATATCCATTCCTTAAAAAACTAACACGCTTTATAACAAAGCCTATAGTGAAAGCGAAATAAAAAAACAACACGGCATTGTTGGCGGTGCCCTCATAAGTTTGATAAACTCCATTTATGATAAGCGATGATGAAGAAAATCCAGTTGATAAAAAGATTATAGAAAAATCTCTTAAGGTCTTAAAATCAATCGTCAACGGCAACAATTACGATCACGGCAGTATTGAAGTTATTGATTTTAAAGGCGCCGTCCTGCGTACAGATGCGCGAACATCTCTTACGCTAACACCTCAAATCACGCAAAAAACCGTACCGGGTAAAGATCTAGCCAGCACGAATGTCGACAATCAACAAGGCTTAAAAAAAGCGGTCGACAAATGCACACAGCTATCCACGCAAGATGCCGGTACACAAAATCTAATACAAAAATTGATCCTTAATAAAGAAGGGCAGGGCTTTGGCTTAAAAAATCAAAAGCAAAAGTTTCATGAGCTAAAAAAAAGTTTCACATACCACACGCCCTGCCAACAATGTCATGCGAATGGTAAAATTCCATGTCCAAATTGTCATGCGAATGGTCGGATAAATTGCCCTAAATGTCACGCGAGCGGCTCAACCAGATGTTTCACATGTAATGGTGCAGGCCAAATATCTGGACAAAATGGGCATCACACATGTCCGCAATGTCATGGGCAAAGACAAACAACGTGTATATCTTGTAATGGCGCACGCCAGATACCCTGTAGAACCTGTGGCGGTAACGGGGCGACAAAGTGTAACACTTGTGCTGCAACAGGCTGGATGAGCCACACAAGCGCGGTTGAAATTGAAGGCACCTTCATGTTTCACGTGAATCCAAATAATTTCCCTCATACGCTTGTGCAAAAAATTGAAAAAGACGGCACATCAATGCTCAAGAAGAACGACTTGATCGTACAGCCCTACGAGCTATCACCAGAAGAATTAAGCAAGCTTAAACCCTCACAAATTGCGATCGGCTATAAGCTTTCCATTCCATATGGCGAACTTGTCTTCAAATTAGATCAATCAGAATATAACGCCACACTCATTGGATATGAGGGCAGACTTGAAAATTGTCCTAACTTTTTGGAACATAGAATAGGCAAATATCTATCTCTAATGGTTAAGGCCGCCAAAGCCCCAAGCAATAAAACATATCCCTTATTAGAAAAAGCACTAAACGTTAGGTTTACGAAAGAGCTTGTTCAAATCACTGCAAAATACAGCCCCAAAAAAGCATTTAAAAAACTAAAATCCATTTATCCTTATGGCATTCAGGACAAGACGTTAAAGACCATGATCAATGCCACAAGAAAAAGCTTCTTGGATTTGACAAGATTTGGCCGTTACAAAGGCTTTGCGGCGGGATTGATTGCAGTACTTTTGATTACAGGGCTTTATTATGCGCTCATGCGCACCCATATTTATAACTACGTAATGTCCTACCCTAACTTCGTATATGCCGCAGATATCTTATGTTTTGTGATAGGTATAATTTGCAACCTTGGGCTGGTTAAAATAATTGGAACAACCGCACTGAAATATAACTTAAGTGAACTTCTAAAAACCGACATAGATGTGAACTCATCGCAAGTGAAGGCGGGGAAAATTTTCATTTGGTCAATCATCGCAAATGTAGGCGTCTTTTTAGGGATGTCATGGATAGCCCTTATAATGGGTTATATAAAAGCAGCCCCATTGTGGACACATTTCTTGATATAAAAAAACCACCCTGCGCCAAACACGGGAATATTGGCGTAGGGTGGCTATTTATAGTACGACGTTATTATTGGGCTAACGTCAGGCTAAGAAGAACATCACAAAGTTAATAAGATAGAATTTCAGGGGCACATCCTAATCTTATTTGCTACGTGACGCCTTTAGGGCAATGTTTTTCATGCATTGCCTATAAGCGACAATAGAAAGAGCTGAACGGGAACCAGTATTGTTTTCAGCGTTTTTCTTGGCACTATGACTTGCATCTTGCTTATGTGCGATATAGGCAGCATTCATGACTTGAGAAGGATCCAAGGCAAGTTGATGGCCTAGCATATAAGCAAGAGCAGCAGTTTTCCCAGCTTTACGCGCTGTTGAAGAATATGCACGGTTGTTGGATACACCCACCTTTTGGTCATTAGACGAAGAGGAAGAAGAGGGTGCACGCGTGTCATTAAGAAGGGCACGACACGAACCAGAGTGGTCCGCAGGCTCAACCGCGGGAAGATTTTTATGTGTTTCAATAACCATAGAGTGCGCAGGACTGCGAGGCATAACAAGGACTAAAACCAAAGACGTCACAGCAAAAAATCCAATCCACACAGACAGCATCGTGCGAAATGAAAATAATGAGTGATTATCCAATTTGTAGTGTGTCATGTTATATCCCTAATATATGTTATTTATGTCTGTTATTTTTTAATAACTTATGTAAACCCTATATCTCTATATCACCATGGCGTACGTCTTTTGTCTAGCTATATCGTTTCAAAATTAGGACGAAAATCCTGAAAATATAATTCAAAATTAGATCAATTTTTAGAGCCTTTGAATCCATATCAAACCCTGATACCATAATGGCGAAACAGAGCTTAGTCGGCTCAATCAGAAAACCTTAAGACAAGAGACAGCTCATGAAAAAAATTCTCATCCTCTCCGTAGCCACACTTTTAACAGCCTCATGCACACAATCTGATTGGCAGGCTGATGGATATAAATGGAACAATTACAAGGGTGAGGCCGCATCAAAGCCAACAGGTGATTGGAATGATAAATACGTAGATAATGATCTAAAAAAATCTGTAGATACTCATTCTATCATTAAGGGTGTCTCGGCTGACATGGTAGAAACATTAGAGCCAAGCTTGTCACGCACAACCCCTATATACCTAAGCCCCGCAAACAAGCTTAACGCAACCACATCTTTGTTTGATGATGCCTTAAGACAGGATCTCAAAGATGCAGGATACACATTGTCATCGACAAAAAATAAATCTTACTTGTTGTCTTACGACATTAAAAAAAGCGCATCTAAACAAGCGCCCAAGGCCTATGACTTTGTAATCATGGGGATGGGTCAAGAAGCCTGGGTAGTTTTAGAACAAAGAACGCAAGAGCTACCTAAAAAATAAACTATATATCTCACGATATTTTAAGCGCTATATCTGAACCCTTAGGATTACTGCACCTTCTTTAATCATGACTGACTTTTTTGCGTTTTTGGGCAAAGGGATACCCACACCTCGGCAAAAAACCATAAGAGACGCAGCAACAAAATCGCGCTTATGCTCAACTTTCGTATGAACTTGCTCGATCCTATCTTCAAGCATGAAAAAAATATTGTCGCGGTTTTGAGTATCAAAACCAGCGGTGATAATTTCTCCAAAGGGCATGGGTTTCATGCCCTTTTGATCTCTTAGCGTAAAAAGTGCTTTATACACTTCCTCATTAGAAAAGATTATACGACGATCTTCTTGCGGCATATAGACCCATTAATTTCTAAGAGGCTTGCCTTTAGTAAGCATATGCTCGACACGATCTTGAGTGCCTTGCTGTCGTACAAGCTTCATGAACTCTTTTACCTCTAGTTTCAAAAGATCTTTTTCACTAACCGGTTGTGTCCAATCGGCCTTGTCACCGCCTGTTACAATACGGGCTACTGCCTTCGAAACAGGCACGTCATAATCAGTCGCCTTACCGTTTTTGTGTAAATCATCCACGGCCAAATTCAGCGCCGCTTGCCCAGTTGGACCTGGCAGGCGAATTTCTTCGACAGGTTCTGCCGCTTTATAGTCTTTTGCAAGTGAAAGTGCTTTTTGTTTCGCATCAAATAACAAACGATCACGATTCATCGTAATGCCATCGCTTTCGCGTAGATACCCAATTTCTCGTGCGTTTGCAGCCGATTTCCCAACATTGGCAAGGGCAATGGTTTCAAACGCTTGGCGACACGCCCCCATAGGCGTATTTTTAGGAGAAAACCAAATCTGTTTTCCACCAGTCTTTTTGTCGTACTGCTGTCTTTCGCGCTCTTGATAGCGAAGGAGCATTTCCTTACATCCACCCCATCCAGGGACAAGACCAACACCAACCTCAACAAGGCCTGTGTACGTCTCGGCATGGGCTTGCACATGATCGGAATGCAGCAAAATCTCACATCCCCCACCAAGTGCCATACCACTTGGCGCACTCACAACTGGGAAAGGTGCATATTTCAACGCCATGTATGCTTGTTGTCCACCTGTTACTAGCGCCTCAATTTGCGGCCATAGCGCAATATTCATTGCAAAAATCGCAAGCCCTAGGTTTGCGCCGGCAGAGAAATGAGAGCCCTCATTATAAATAACCAGTGCTTTATATTCGCCTTGGCCATCACCTATAATCTTAATCGCTTTGTGGTAAAGTTCAAAAACTGTATCATCAATGGCGTTCATTTTACCTGTAAATTCAAAACATAAAACGCCATCACCTATATCCCATAGGCTTGCGCTTGCAGTTTTGGCAACAGGATCAGCACTCAACTTAATATCACGAAGCAAGAGAACGCCTTCAGGGCGCTTCAAGGCATGATACTCACCGTCTGTGCCAAAGAACTGAAGCTGTCCATCTTCAACTTTATAAAATGATCCATCGCCCACAGCCTCTAATAGAGGGGGCACTGACAAGCCATCTTCTTTAAGTTTGTCTGCAAACCAAGACGCACCCAGCGCATCAATCATCTCGAAAGGGCCATATTTGAAATTATAGCCCAAGCGCATCGCTTCATCGACATCCGCGACATTGTCTGCAATTTCAGGGACCAATGATGCTGCGTAGTGAAGTGTACGCGACAACACCTTCCATGCGTAATGTCCACCGATATCATCTGTCGTCACAACAGCCTTGATACCTTTTTTACCAGCACTCACTGATTGAAGTTTAGGCTTTTCAGACTTAACGAAATTATCCTCGCTAAATGCATCTGTTTCTAATTTGAACGATTGTTTTTCCTTAACACCTTTAGGGGAATTAGGATTAAGACGATAAAAGCCACCTTTGCCTTTACGACCCGTGTAGCCGGCCTCAATCATTTTATGAATAAATCCGTGATCAACAAACGCATCGCGGTAGGCATCGTCTTTGGGCAAGGTATCAAGAAGTGACTTAGAAAGATGTGGCATCAAATCAATACCAATTAAATCTAGCAAGCCAAATACACCTGTCTTAGGAATCCCCACAGGCTTTGCCATCACTTGGTCTGCAACCTCAACGGGTACATTATCTTCTAACGCAACATTCAATGCTGTGGTGAGCCAAAAAACACCTAAGCGGTTAGCAATAAAGCCTGGCGTGTCATGGCATTCAACAACACCCTTACCAAGTTTAACATCACAAAACTCACGTATAGACGCAACAGCATCCTCGTTCGTGTACTCTGCGCTTACCAATTCCATAAGGCGCATGTAACGCGGGGGATTGAAAAAGTGTGTAATAACAAAATTATCTTTAAAGTCTTTGTCAAACGGCTCAACCAATAAATTTAGCGGAATTGTCGATGTGTTAGACGAGACGATCGCACCTTTTTTAAGGTGTTTGCTTATTTTGGTGTACGTTTCATGTTTAACCTTCAAATCCTCAAGGACAACTTCAACAACCCAGTCACAATCTTCGATCAACGCCAAATCATCTTCTAGGTTACCCGTTTTAATAAGTCTCGCGGCCCCTTTGGTCATTAGAGGCGCTGGATCAGCCTTAAGAAGTTTTTTAACAGCCCCTTCAGCAAATGCACTACGATTACCACCAAAATCATCAAGCTTGGGCGGTACAATATCAAGAAGTACAACCTGCGTTCCAGAGTTGGCAATTTGAGCGGCAATACCGCTCCCCATAAGTCCTGCGCCAATGACGGCAACTTTATTGATTGTCATGATTATATGGCCTCCAACACTGTCGCAACGCCCTGACCGCCACCAATACACATTGTGGCCAACCCTAGCTTCTTGTTTTCACGCGCCATAAGGCTTGCAAGCTTACCTGTGATACGAGCCCCTGACGTTCCCAATGGGTGCCCCAATGCGATAGCACCACCATCAATGTTGACCTTACTTTCATCAAGGCCAAGCTCTTTGATCACTGACAATGATTGCGCGGCAAACGCCTCGTTCAATTCAATCAAATCAATATCTTTCAGCTCAACGCCCGCACGCTCCAAGGCTTTCTTTGTCGCAGGTACTGGGCCAATACCCATAATGTCTGCCTTACATCCAGAAACCGCAACAGATTTAATGCGCGCTAGTTTTGGAAGGCCGTGTTTATCAGCATACGCCTCAGACGCAACAATCACACCCGCAGATCCATCAGTTAGCGGTGAAGACGTCGCCGCCGTCACGCTACCATCTTTGTCAAAGGCAGGGTTAAGAGTTGAGAGTTTTTCAACACTAGAATCAGGTCGTATTGTACCGTCTTCTTTGACATCACCGATGGCAACCATCTCGGCATCAAATTGGCCTTTTTCGGCAGCTGCCGCTGCTTTTTTATGGGAGCCAACAGCAAACTTGTCTTGTTCTTCGCGTGAGATTTTATATTTTTCAGCTAAATTTTCAGCTGTGATACCCATACTCATGTAAGCATCGGGGAATGTTTCAACAAGCGCGGGATTAGGCATTGGATTAAACCCACCCATTGGAATGCGCGACATTGACTCTACACCCGCTGCAACAAAAACTTCACCCGCGCCCATCTGAATATAGCCAGCAGCCATTTGAATGGTTGTCATAGACGACCCACAAAAACGATTAACAGTCGCACCCGCAACAGATGCAGGAAGGCCGATAATTTGTGCAACAATTTTTGCTAGGTTGAAACCTTGTTCAGCCTCAGGAAATGCACACCCCAGTAAAATATCCTCGATATCCTCTGGCTTGACACCGACCTCATCAATCAAACTTTTAATAACAGCTGCTGCCATATCGTCTGGGCGAACTTTTGCAAGCGCGCCTTTGTTGGCAAAGTGCATAGGTGATCTTTTATATCCGCAGATAACGACTGGTGTTTGCATAAGTATGAATCTCCTAAATAATTAATATAACTACTATTATAATAGTTCTTTTTAGGGGATTAATCTAGTTTTTGAGCAGATTATTTTTGCAGGTAGGCTCTAAAATTTGAATGTGACAGGTTTTATTTGCATGTTGTCCCAATACTGCAATTCGACGCGAACGTTACTTCCCTTAGGGTTTTTAAAATAAAACGTCTTAGTATCGTTAAATGAGGTAGACATATGACTTTTTATTTCTTGATCCCCCTCCACAAGCTTTAAACTGATTATGGCATCGAGATTACCACTAACTTTAACTGGTAAATTGTCTTCCCCCACTCCAAACATCAGCGTGGCATTCGTTTTTTCGACCCTATAAGGCCCCATATCAACTTCAAATGCCGTAGACACATCGACATCTTGCATTAAATCAACGCGCTTAGAGCTTGTTTGAACATCAACAACACCGTCAAAACGAACATTGTGTAATTGTCCATATGGAACTGTTTCTAACTCGACATCAAAAATAACGAATGCACCGTTTTCTGAAACACTGGGAAACGATCCCATTTCATATGTGTCTTTACCAGTTCTTGTTTTTGATAAATCTTTACCATTCAATATAATTGAGTTTGCTTTTAGACTGTCATCTGAAACACCAATGATATCTTGTCCTTTAATCATAACAGATACAACAGACCGCCCTTCAGAATTTATGCAATATTGAGGCTTTTCCGAAAATTTAATATCTGATGAAAAAGAGGCGCATGATTTATACCCCACAGTGTTTGCAGTAAACGCGTTCGAAAGATTACTGTTTGCCATAGCCGGCGAAATCATTAATGCGAATGCGGCTAAAAATCTTGTTATATATTTATAAAACATAAGATGTCTCCTCTGTAGGGGGTGTGGGCATGAAAAACATACGCCAAAGATATTTATATTTAGGATATAACAATAAGTTGCATTTCAAAAACAGATTTTTCCAGAAACAGGATAAAGTCTTTGACATCCGTTTCAAAATCGGGCAATTGATTGGGTTTAAGAAGATAAGAAACATCTAGGAGTGAAAATCATGGCAAAAGAAGCCACTCAAACAGCAGAAGACCCACGCGGCCTAAAAAGAATTTGTCTTTCATGCAGTACACGTTTTTACGACCTTAACAATCGTCCAATTATCTGCCCAAATTGTGGAACAGAATACACAGGCGATGTAGCCGTTAAAGGTAAGAAGATCGAAGCTAAAGATGCTTCAACTGAAGAGTCACAAGTCACAGGCAAAGATGCAAGTGAAGACGAGGACGAAGATGACGATACGATCGTATCATTGGAAGACTTGGACGAAGATGATTCAGATGACAGCGATGAAGATCCAGATCTTGAAGCGTTGAAAGAAATTGGCGAAGATTTAGACGATGCCGATATTGACGACGAAGATGATATTGACGTCACACTTGACGAAGACGACAAGTAAGTGAGCGATACTTCGCAAAGTACACATAATTATTATTCGGTTCGAGCTTCATTCTCGAGCCGTTTTTTTTCTGACGAGGATCTGGAGATTTTTATGCAAATCGCAGAAAATGATCCAAGCCTCATCAGCACAAGCTTTGAAAAAAATGATGTGGTTTGGCTGTTATCTGAAAGGCCAAATCTAGAAAATATGCAGTCTGCCTTTGAGCAGATACTCAAAAATCATTTTGAAAAAACCATTTCGCAATACCCTAAACTATCATTATCTGAAATTCCTGATTGTAACTGGCTTGATCATGTCTATGAAATGCAGCCACCGTTCGAGCGCGCCGGATTTCATATATTTGGCTCACATGATGCACACAAAAAAAAGCCTACTGATAAAATATTGATTGAAATGAATGCCGCACGCGCCTTCGGCGCAGGAACGCATGGCACGACGGCTGGCTGCCTTGACTATATTGAACGGTTAAAACAAAGTTCTTTCAAACCAAAAAAGATTCTAGATGTCGGAACCGGATCAGGAATTCTCACAATTGCCGCTCATAAAATATGGGACGATGCCATAATTGTTGCAACTGACATCGAGCAAGATGCGATAGAAACATCGCAAGAACAATTTAACCTTAATAATTGCAATGGCGACATTACACTGGTGCTAAGCGACAATTTAAAAAATGAACCCACTGCCACCCATGCGCCCTATGACTTAATTATGGCCAATATATTGGCAGAGCCCTTAAGCGCATTAAAAAATGACATCATAAAGCTTTGCGCGCCAAATGCTCATATCATCCTCTCAGGCATATCAAATGAAGCCCTTGGCAATATAAGTGATATCTACACATCTACGAACTCAGTCGAGATAATTGATCAGATCAATATTGATGGGTGGAACAGCCTTTTACTAAAGCATGTCTAAAAAATTCTAAGATTTTTTAAGAAATGTCTATGACGCGATGATCGCCTTCAATTTTGATAGAGACACTTTTGAAATGTTGCGGTGTTAACTCTGCCAAACGCTCTGACCACTCAACCAGTAAAACACCCTCGCTTAGTGCATCCTCCCAGCCTATTTCATAAATTTCTTCCGGATCCTCTAGACGGTATAAATCAAAATGCCAGATCGGGAATTGAGGCGTATCATATTGTTGAACGAGAGTGAACGTGGGACTGGGCACGATCAAGTTTGGATCTTGTGATAAAGTTTGAATGACACTACGCGCAAAAACAGATTTTCCCGCCCCTAACGTGCCTTTTAAAAACACGATATCGCCATCCTTCAAAGAGGCTGAAAACTGACATGCAATGTCAATTGTTTCTCGTTCTGATTTTGAATGATAAATCTTGCCCATAACGGTAAACCGTTATAAACAAAAGACATGAAATTACAAACAGAAACACAATATATCACAGATGTAGCCATTATTGGCGCTGGACCCGTAGGGCTTTTTACAATATTTGAGTGCGGTATGGTGGGTTTGAAATGCCATATAATCGACTCTCTTGAAGATATCGGGGGTCAGTGTACGGCGCTTTACCCTGAAAAACCAATCTATGATATTCCAGGCCTTCCCGCCGTACAAGCAGCCGATCTTATTGCAAATCTTGAAAAGCAAGCAGCACCTTATGAGCCTATATACCATTTGGGACAATCAGTGGTCGGTCTTGAAAAACAAAATAACGACACATATACGCTCACGACATCAAAAGGCACATCAATAAACGCAAAGGCCGTCATCATTGCAGCAGGCGCAGGTGCATTTGGGCCTAATCGACCACCATTAGAGGGGCTTGAACATTTCGAAGGCACATCAATCTTTTACGCCATTCGTAACAAACAACAGTTTGCGGAAAAAGACATTGTGATTGCAGGAGGGGGTGACAGTGCCCTTGATTGGGCTATTGCGCTGGAGCCTATTGCACGTTCTGTCACAATCGTTCATCGCCGCGCTAAATTCAGAGGCGCACCTGATAGCGTAACAAAACTTCACGAATTGGCAGAGGCACAAAAAATAAAACTACAAACGCCATACCAACTCAGCGCGCTTGAAGGTGAGCAAGATACAGGCCAAATAAAAAACGTTATAGTATCGGACTTGGACGGTAACCAAGAAACTCTCAAAGCAGATGCTTTACTATGCTTTTTTGGGCTTGCCACTTCACTTGGTGTGATTGCTAATTGGGGGCTCGATATTGAAAAGAAAGAGCTTAAAATTGATCAACAAACAAGTCAGACCAGCGTAGAAGGTATCTATGCCGTGGGTGACATTGCAACCTATCCTAAAAAGCTACGTCTTATTTTAACGGGCTTTGCAGAGGCCGCACACGCAGCGCACAGCATCTATGATCGTGTTTATCCTGACACACCACTGCATTTTGAATACTCCACAACAAAGGGTGTTGGTTAAATATATTGACATAATAATTATTTGGGCGTAAACATTATGCATGGATATCAAGCCACTATTTAATGCAGCAACCAAATTTATGGATGAAACAAGGCAGTTTCATAGAAAAAACGCGAGCCAAATTCTAGAATTTGGAACCGGTATTATGGCGAGTATTGGTGTTGGCGCAATGATTAGCCCGTCAAATATGGCATGGGTTGGTCTATCGGCTGCTCTCATGGCAAATCTAGGTTATAGTTGCCAATGCAGCCCCAAATCATCAGAACCAAAAAAACAATTAAATTCGAAAAGAGTAGGTAAGGGCTTTGCGTATAGCATTCTTCCCGTTTTAGCCATTGCCACCACTGACCTTAAACAAGACGAACAAACGCTAGCAAAAACGCATGAAGACGATCAAAGCCAGACGATCGTCATCACTAAAAATAATGAGTATAATGATACGCAACTAAACCTTGATTTATAGCGCCCTCTATGGCTTTCTATCTGTACATACACAAAAAGTAATGTAGTAAAAACCAGCAGAGACGAACCCATGACAAACGCTATGAAAACCCAAGACGAAAAAAATCAAATTACCGTTACATTTCCTGATGGAAATACGCGCGAATTTACCACGGGTGTTACGGGTTTAGAGATTGCAAAAAGCATCTCAAGCTCACTAGCAAAAGCAGCGGTAGCCATCTCTTTCAATGGCGTTCAAAAAGATTTGTCTGACACACTTCATGAAAATGGACAGATTGGAATCATCACAACCAAAGATGATGAAGGCCTCGAAATTATGCGCCACACTCTAACAGCCCAAGTTCTCGCTCGAGCTGTTAAGAACTTATACCCTAGTGCAAAGCTTGCGATTGGCCCGACAATTGATAATGGCTTTTACTATGATGTTGCATTCGAAAAGGCACTTTCTTCGGAAGACCTTGTCACCATCGAAAAAGAAATGCGCAAAGTCATTGGAAACGGGAACACGATCACAAAAAAAGTTATGCCTAAGGCTGAGGCCATCGCATTGTTTAAAGAGCGCAATGAGCCATACAAGATTGATATCATCGAGCGCGCCCAGGGCGACACAGTACAAATTTATTTCCAAGACAACACAGATTTTATCGACTTATGTGTTGGCCCCCATCTTCCGCATTTACGCAAAATGGGCCCCTTTAAGCTTATGAAAATTGCTGGTGCTTATTGGCGCGGAGATTCAAACAATGAAATGCTCACTCGTATATACGGCACAGCATGGCGCAACGATGATGAGCTGAAAACATATCTAACTCAGCTAGAAGAAGCAGAAAAACGCGATCACAGAAAACTTGGAAAAGAAATGGATCTATTCCACCTTCAAGAAGAGGCACAGGGGTCTGTTTTTTGGCACTCACAAGGGGTCACAATTTACAACGCATTGCAGGACTACATTCGTAGACGTGTTGATGCTGCGGATTACAAAGAAGTTAAAACACCTCAGCTTATGAACCAAAAGTTTTGGTCACAATCTGGTCACTGGCAAAAATATCGAGAAGACATGTTTGTGGTGCCAGATGTTGTGCCTAATACAGAAGAAGATGGACCTGTATTTAAAGAAGAACCAAAAGAGTTTTTGGCTTTAAAACCCATGAACTGCCCCGCTCATGTTCAAATATTCAAACAGGGCATAAAATCATATAAAGACTTACCTGTGCGCATGGCTGAATTTGGATGCTGTCACAGAAACGAAGCCCATGGCGCATTGCATGGTATTATGCGCCTGCGCCAGTTTACACAAGATGACGCGCATATCTTTTGCCGTGAGGATCAAATCTTAGAAGAAAGTAAGTCGTTTTGTAAGCTTGTTGAGAGCATATACAAAGATCTTGGTTTTGAAGACTACACCATTACATTAGAAACCCGTCCGGAAAACCGTGTTGGATCTGACGAGCTTTGGGATAAAGCCGAACAAGGTCTTATGGACGCACTCGATCAGATCAATTTCAAATATACAATATCAGAAGGTGATGGCGCCTTTTATGGGCCAAAACTTGGCTTTATTATACGTGATGCTATTGGCCGTGAATGGGGCTGTGCGACACTGCAGCTAGACTTCAATCTGCCTGAGCGTTTAGATGCAACATTTATAGGTGAAGACGGTGAAAAACACCGACCTGTTATGCTTCACCGCGCCGTATTAGGATCAATTGAGCGCTTCATTGGTATAATGATCGAATCTTATGCTGGGAAACTGCCTTTATGGCTTGCCCCAACACAGTGCGTGATTGCCACAATCACAACCAAAGCCGACGCATATGCCCAAGAATTATATGAGCAAATGAAAAAAGCAGGCCTTCGTGTTGAACTCGACATTAGAAACGAAAAAATTAACTACAAGGTACGTGAGCATTCCCATAAAAAAGTGCCTAATATTTTCGTTCTTGGCGCAAAGGAAGCAGAAGAAAAAACGGTTGCAATTAGACGTTTAGGCGGTAAAGACCAAGACATTATGTCTTCTGAAGACGCCGTCAAGCAAATGATTGAAGACGCCAAACCGCCGTTCTAAATTTCTAAAACGTGGAATATTAAGCTTTTCTAAACCTTTTTCTTGTCTAATAAAGAAACGATATAGGACAAGACTAGGGAAGAAAGTTTAAAAATGCACGAAAACAAAGGCATATTGCGCTCAATAAAAGCACACCTCAACCACAACAAGTTGGGGGATATTCTTGTCCTTAAAGGTACAATTACAACGGACCAGCTAAAGACACTCTTAAAACAACAGAAAGAACAATCTGTGCGTTTTGGTGATCTGCTTGTACAAGACAATATTATATCAAAATCACAGCTTTATCGTGCGCTCGCAACACAATCAGTTTTCCGCTCACTAGCCCTAGCCGTTGCAACATTTGCAACTTTGTCAGCTTTTTCAATTAAAACATCAAGAGCCGGTACTATTAAAGATATTCCAGCAGGCATATCTCTTGTTTCTGCGGCAAAAGACTTTCAGTCTGTGAATTACTATCCTGCATTGTTTGGCACAAACGAGCGTTCTTCAAAAGATATTTCAGCCTTCACAAAATGGAGCAATATGTTTGCAAAGTTTGAACGCGATATAACTCAAAATCGCGGTAAAAGTGAAATGGTAAAGTGGAAATCCGAAATAGAAAAATATAAAGGTATGCCGCTAAGAACTATGGCGGCAAAGGTGAATACTTTTATTAATAAAACACCATATATCACAGACAGCAAGAATTGGGGCAAATCAGATTATTGGGCAACACCTGTCGAATTTTTTACACGTGGTGGTGACTGCGAAGACTTTGCGATTGCAAAATATGTCTCGCTTCGCGCACTAGGCGTTCCTGAGAACCGCATGAGAATTGCTATCGTACAAGATACGGTGAAAAACATACCGCATGCCATATTAGTGGTATACACCAACTCTGGGGCTATGATTTTGGACAATCAATCAACCGTTATGAAAAGAGCAGACACGGTGAAGAGATACAAGCCTATCTTCTCAATCAACCGCACTGCTTGGTGGGTACACAAAGCACCGACAACAACATTGGTTGCATCTGCGCGATAATCAGGCTATAACCTCCGTAACTAGACATAAATATTTATGGAGGTAAGTATGATAAGTTCAGTTCAAAAGCAAAGCGCAGCTAATAAAAAGCATATTCTTTTTGCTGATTTTGATAACACACAGCTACTCACTAAAGAACAAAGTGCTGTCGTTACGTATCAAAATATTTTGTCTAACCTTGCCCTTCAGAATTTATCAAATAACGGCGATATAAACCTCATACACTGCACTGGGCGCGTCTTTTCTGATATACACCGCGATATTAAAAGCGGTCATCACTCGCAGCTTCCATTTCCAACTGCTGCCCAAACACCACATATTATATGCGGGGTAGGGACTGAGATTTACACATTAAATAATCTTGGTGAATATGAATTAGACACGCAGTGGAATAAAAAACTCAAAGAAACCGGCTTTGAAGACGCAATAAAAAGTTTCACTGTAAAAATAAATGGACGAATTATTTCGCATTTTTGCCACTTAATTGAAAATACCCTCGGCGCAGATATAAATCTTAAACCACAAGATGATTCTAAAAATACAAATTTAAAAAAGAGTATGTGGGGCGAGATAAAAGGCTCAGATCATTTCACAAACGACGAACTTAAAACTGCCGTACAAAAAACACTTCATGCCGTTTGTAAGTTTGAAGATGACCAAAAAATAGAAGTCACAACCTCCATACAATCAGGAAAAATTGCCATTGATCTAACACCAAAAGGTGCTAATAAACATGAAGCATGCATGTATTTGGCAGGTAAGCTGGGCTATACACCTGATGAAATATGGGCAGCTGGAGATTCACTTAACGATGGACATTGTATTCATTTATCAGGCGCTAACGTCATTGTTGTCGGAAACGCACAAGCTGATCTGATAAAGGCAATCCATAATGAAAATAAAGCCGCACAGGTGAATTTTGCAAAACTAGAAAATGAAGCTGCAAGCGGCATTATAGAGTGTTTAGAGCACGCAAACATTATTACACATAAAGCAATCATAAGCGCACAAAATGAAGCATGTACGAAAATGTCGGACATACAAAATTATTTCGTGGATTATCCCGAAACAAAGTCTCAAAATCCGTACAAACATTACTATTGATTAAAAGGCTTTAATATCTAAAAACTGTCGAAATTTATAATTTCCAATTCACAATTTTCTAATATTAAATGTTGACTGCATGATTTTCCATATGTATAAGAAATCAAACTTAACTAATGGAGAAAATAGAGTCATGAAAGAACTCAAACATTATTTTTTACCTAAGGTTGTAGTTGGTGGCATCTGTGCCGCGGTCGCATTCGGAATGAGTGCTGCAGCAAAGGCAGAAGAAACACCAAAGGCTACAAATACAGCAAAAGCTGTTATGCAACCTAAGTAAGATAATATCTTATCATAATTGTAAACACCGCTCTCCCAGCTAAGGTTCGGAGAGTTTTTTTATGCAAAAATTAATCGTTTAAAATCTTGCTATTGGCTCCAAAAAGATACCGTCCATTTTCAAAAAAGACTTCTGGTGGTCTTTTGGTCATCTCAAAATAATCATAACCTGTTTTTAAATTTTGCCAAAAAGGACGCCATGGAGTTGTGCCTTGAGCCATGATATTCGTTTTTGTCATTGGAAATGGAAAAATATGAACGGGGACTGCTTGCTGGCCATTGCTGTGTGCCAAATCAACGATCGTATAAATCTCTTCAATCACAGCATCTGTCATCGCATAACATCCAATCGACTCGCATCCCCCATGAACCATAATCAATGATCCCGTACGGCCCAATGATTGATCATATTTATTAGGAAACCCAATATTGAACGATAGGTAATATTGGCTATTTGGGTTCATAGATTGGCTGGAAACTTGATAAAATCCTTCTGGTGATTGTTTGTCACCTTCGTAAAGCTTGGGACCAAGATCACCTGAATATTTGCAAATAGGGAATTTTTTATAAAGTGCGTAACGCTCTGAACCATCTTCTTGGATCCAAAACTCAAGGACTGCTGGTTTTTTAAAAATACGGATAAAGACAGGCGATCCCAGAGAGATTGTACGAAACTTAAACTCTGGCTCGACGCGCTCTATAACCTCTTGTCTTTTAAAAGGCCATGCCTCTTCAAGATCAGCGCGGATACTCTCAAGAGCTGTCTGACAACCAGTCAGAAGCGTAAGTGCCATAAAGCAGACAAATAGTGTCTTCATGATAGGGAAATTACTGGTTCATTGATGTGAAGAACTCTTCATTATTCTTCGTATCTTTCATCTTACCAAGCAAGAATTCAACGGCATCAACTGTACCCATAGGGTTGAGGATACGGCGTAGAACCCACATTTTTTGCAATGTAGCTTGATCAACGAGCAACTCTTCCTTACGTGTTCCTGATTTTTGAATATCAATCGCAGGGAATGTACGCTTATCAGAAATCTTACGATCAAGTACGATTTCAGAGTTACCTGTACCCTTAAACTCTTCAAAGATAACCTCATCCATACGAGAGCCTGTCTCAATCAAGGCAGTAGCAATAATTGTTAATGATCCGCCTTGTTCAACATTACGCGCCGCTCCAAAGAAGCGTTTAGGACGTTGTAGAGCATTGGCATCAACACCCCCTGTTAAAACCTTACCAGAGCTTGGAACAACTGTGTTGTAGGCACGTGCAAGACGTGTAATTGAGTCAAGCAAGATCACAACATCACGTTTTTGTTCAACCAAACGCTTAGCCTTTTCCATGACCATTTCAGCCACTTGTACGTGACGCGCTGCAGGCTCATCAAATGTAGAGGACACAACTTCACCGCGCACTGAACGGGCCATGTCTGTCACTTCCTCAGGACGTTCGTCGATCAAAAGAACAATCAAATATGAATCTGGGTGGTTTTCAGCAATTGAGCTGGCTACATTTTGTAGCATTACAGTTTTACCTGTACGAGGTGGTGCAACAATCAAAGCACGTTGTCCAAAACCAATAGGAGACACCATCTCAATAATTCTTTGTGTGTTTCCTTTTTTCGTAGGATCTTCTGTTTCTAACTTAATTTTGCGCTCAGGATAAAGCGGTGTCAAATTATCAAAATTAATACGGTGTCTTACCTTTTCAGGACTTTCACCATTGATTAGATCGACTTTCAAAAGAGCAAAATAACGCTCGTTATCTTTGGGCGCGCGTATGCCGCCTTCAATTGTATCCCCTGTACGCAGTCCAAATCGACGAACCTGTGATGGAGAAACATAAATGTCATCTGGGCCTGGAAGATAGTTTTCTTCCGGAGATCTCAAAAACCCAAATCCATCTTGTAAAACTTCCAAAACCCCTACACCTGAAATTGGTACGCCTTGTTCAGCTAGCTTTTTCAAGACCGCAAACATAATGTCTTGTTTGCGCATATTACCGCAGTTTTCGATATCTAACTCTTCAGCAAATGCGAGCAGCTCAGCTGGCGTACGAGTCTTGAGGTCTTGTAAATTCATCATGATGATATAATGGGGTCTCTGATAATAATGTTGGATATAAAATTAAAACAATTTCGGTTGTTTATTGGAAAATCCCTGAACTATTTTAAAAGTTCAAAATTAACGGTTTTTTTGAGGAATTTTTTGTCTAAGACAATTGTTTTATAATCCCATTATACCACCATGTCAACAATTTATCGAATCATTTTAGAGCGTTGCCTAAAACGGTTCGGCAACAGCCATGATAACAATCACAATCATAAACACAGCTGGGACTTCGTTCCATACTTTGTAAAATTTCGCACTTTTCACGTTTTTACCAGCGGCCAAGTTTTTGCGCCATTTGCCAAACACCATGTGAAGCACGCTCAATAAAACAACAAATAAAAGTTTCACGTGAATCCATCCTTGCGAAAACAACCCTGTATTCCCGTACAACATCAATCCGCCAAATATCCAAGTTAAAATCATGGCAGGGTTCATTATAATTTTAATAAGTTTTCGCTCCATTGTTTGAAACGTCGCAGATATTTTGGCGTCTGTCCCGGCCTCTACATGGTAGGCAAACAAACGCGGCAGATATAACAATCCTGCCATCCAAGACACCATCGAAATGACGTGGAAGGCTTTTATCCATAAATAGTTTTGAATGATAAAATCTTGCATGAAATTACTTTGCCCCCTCTATATTTTGGCAACAATCAGACCAATTTTTTGGGCATAATCTCACGCCGCCGTCTGGTAAAACACCCTCTTGTTTCAGTGATTGTTGTACAAGCGTCCCAAGCCCTTCAATGAAGGCTTTATGGATACCAACAGTATCCACTTTATCCATACCAACTATGCCCCATTCTTCTGCTAATTCACGATATTCGATATCGATCTCAACTAGCGTTTCTACATGCTCTTGTGTGAAGGCATGGGGGTAAATCACAACGGGGACTTCGTCTTCTACGGCCTTTTTGAGAGCCTCTTCCGTGCTTGGCCCTATCCACTTTAACGGGCCGACACGTGATTGATAACAAATCTGCCAATCAACATTTTCAAATAACTTATCTTTTGCTTTTAACGCGGCGACAATTTTTTCAGCACCTTGTTCGCATTGCCATTGGTAGGGGTCACCAGCGTTGACAACTTTTTCAGGAAGACCATGCGCTGAAAATAAAATACGCGGTGGATTTTTACCTTCGTATTTTTTCAATGACTGTTTGTAAACTTTTGAAATTTTATCAACTGACGCATTGATAAACCCAGCTTCCCACGGATAACAACAAATTCCATTACGCGGGGCGGTCAGTCCATGTTTTCTGACTGCCTTATCCCATGCTTGAAAAGAAGATCGCGTGGTTGTAGTTGAAAATTGAGGATATAAAGGCAGCATTACGACCTTGTCAGCTCCAAATTCTTTGACCTGTCCAGCAACTTCATCAGCCATCGGGTGCCAATAACGCATGCAAACAAAAACTTTGTATTGATTATCTTTGTCCTTAGACAATAATTTTTCCAACGCCGTTGCTTGGGCTTGCGAGTTGTCTAGCAGCGGCGATCTATCACCAAGCTCAGCATAGCTTTCACCTGCTTCTTGTTTTGATCTTTTCTTGGAAATCAATTTCGCTAAACACCAGCGCACAGGGTAGGGCGCACGAATAATATTTTTATCCGTGAAAAAATTCATCAAAAAAGGTTCAATAGCCTGCTTAGAATCAGGCCCACCTAAATTAAATAATACAACTGCTATTTTGTTCATGAGTTTTGTCTTATCACATCCAACATCTGTTGAACATGGGCAGGATCAGTTTCTTTAATCACACCATGGCCCAAATTGAATATAAAAGGTCGCCCCTCCATCTCATTGAGAATATCTTTAACTGATTTTTCAAGTGCTTGGCCGCCCTCTAACAACAATTGATTGTCTAAATTACCCTGTAAAACAATATCAGATTTTATGTCTGACATCTTGATATCCTCACCCACGGCAAGACCATCAGTCCCTGTTTGGATAACATACGCCTCAATCCATTCCAGCGGAACATGGCGCGGAAAGCCCATGAACGGAATATCAGGATATGTTTGTTTTACACCTTCAATTATTCGCTGAGTTGGAATTATTACATATTTTTCAAACTGTGATTTATCCTCAATCAATCCAGCCCAGCTATCAAACAATTTCAAAACTTCGGCACCGGCCTCTGCCTGACCTTTCAAATACACGATGCTTGCATCAACGATTAAATCAATCACATGATCTAAAAAATCAGGGTCACGATCCATCATTTCGAAAATAGCAGGAAACGAGCTTTTTCCATGTCCTTGGATCATGTAACACGCCACTGTCCATGGAGACCCCGAAAAGCCAATCATCGTTGTTTGAGGGTGCTGGTTGTCTAAAGCCTGTCTCACCTTGAAAACAGTTTTGCAGATTTGTGAAAATTTATCGTTAACGTTCTCAAGAGATAAATCCTTCAAATCATTTGTATCTAAAACAGGACCTTCTCCTGCTCTAAATTCCAACCCTTGCCCCAGCGCATGCGGGACAATCAAAATATCTGAAAATAAAATAGCACCATCCATCCCATACCGGCGCACTGGCTGTAATGTTACTTCAGCCGCAAGATCTGGATTGTAAGCCAAATCCAAAAATGAACCAGCTTGGGCTCTTACCTCACGGTATTCAGGTAAATAACGTCCTGCCTGCCTCATGATCCACACAGGAGGAACAGGACAAACTGATTTATTTCTCAATGTATTTAAAATCGATTTCATGACACATATCTAATTCATTATATATATTAAGTATAGGTTGTTTATAGTAGTAGGGCTTGTGTAAAAGTGGATTAAAATTTTATCCCATTTTTGATCCACAGTATCGTTATATATCTCGAAGACAACCTCAAGAAAGCTTTTTGATGTCATTGATTGCACGCATGTGAATAGTAATTCTTATCCTCTACACATGTATAACTCAATAACTTGATAGGAACGCTTTAGGGATAAGACTTATCCTCCTACATATACACATAGTTCTATCCGTTCTTTCCCACAGACTTATCCTGTGCTACAAATAGAGCCATGAAACAGCTTTCTTACATAAAACTAAACCGTGCCGAGACACGTGATTTGCTTCAAGAAATCAACCCTCACTTAGATGGAACGACGATATCAGAAAATAGTTCCGATGTTGTCAGTGCCTCTCTTGGCTTTTATCCTGGATACAGGTTACTTGAAATCACAGACCGTTCAAATAACCCAGCGCGTAAACGCTATGTTATCTACAAAAATGATGACCTTGTGATAGTCGATTACACAAATGGCCCCATTTATGCCCTCAACGAGCGATGCCCTATTGCCATTTCTCAGGACAATGTTTTGCAATATGCTCGAATGTTTTTCAATTTCGTACGCGGCAAACATGGAAAATTTCAAATTGTTGAATCAGTCGATGAGATGAACTGGCGCGAAGAGCCCACTCCAAATGCGCGTAGATCACTCAGTGAAATGATTACACCAATGAGCATTCAAAACATCGAAGATGATGGTACATATGTATTGGCAGCAAATATTATTTTCAAAAATGCGCTGTTTGCCTGCACAATCAGTGTAAGACAAAATGGATTAGTAAGATTGTCTCAGGAAAAAATACTCGTCCAAGATCTTCCCCTCATGGATGACGTTATGAACGTGTAATCGCAACAGGATTATTTTTTCGAAACAATTCAACTGTCTACCGTTTTTTGTTGAAAACCCCCAAATACGGTATAATATCTACCGTGCATTTAACTTTTGATTTTAAAAGAAAGAGGAAAAAATTATGCAACCGAACAATTTAAAGACATCATCTGGCGCACAAGGCAAAGTCTATGATGAAGGTCTACGGTCTCACATGAATAGCATCTATAACCGAATGACACTTGGTGTGTTATTTACGGGTATTGTTGCTTATGTGACGGCTAATACTGGCTTGATTAATGTGATCTATGCCAACTCACTATTGATGTATGCTATCATGTTCTCACCTTTGGTTGTGATCATGTTTGGATTTAACCCAGCGACAATGCCTGCGAAAAAACTTCGTGTATCATTTGGAATTATTTCATTGCTATACGGTCTTAGTTTTTCTGCCATCTTTATGGTTTATACAGGTACTGATATTGCCCGTGCTTTCTTTATGGCAGCAGGCGCATTCGCAGGGCTGAGTATCTTTGGTTATACAACAAAGAAAAATCTTGATGGCTTCGGCTCATTCATTGTGATGGGTGTATGGGGCCTATTGATTATGTCTGTTGTGAATATGTTTGTTGAATCATCACTTATGATGAATGTTATTTCTGCTGCGGGTATCCTGATCTTTGGTGGATTAACAGCATGGGAAACACAACGTATGAAAGAAAGCTACAGCCCAAGCTATGGTGAAGAAGCCAACAACCGTATGGCATGGATGTCTGCTTTGAACCTATATGTAAGCTTTGTAGCGATGTTCCAATACATTCTTCACTTCGTTGGCAATAGCGACTGATAAAGACAAGTATCTTATAAAAACAGAAAAAAGCCCGATTTATGTCGGGTTTTTTTTATGCCTTTCGCCACGCATACTTTAAAATTTGACGAAATAAGAACTTCGTATAAACTTCTTAAAAAATAAAACTAAAAAGAGGAAAACAATGTTTAAAGAATTCAAAGAGTTTATTGCCAAAGGCAATGTTATGGATATGGCTGTTGGTATCATTATTGGTGCGGCCTTCACAACGATTGTGAAATCACTTGTTGGTGATGTGCTAATGCCAATTATTGGATATTTCACAAATGGAATTGATTTTTCAGAACTCTACATTGCGCTTGATGGCCAAACATATGAGACATTGGCTGCCGCCCAAGAAGCTGGCGCTGCGGTTGTAAGCTACGGTATATTTGTAAATGCTGTAATTAATTTCTTAATCGTGGCGATGGTCGTGTTTATAATCGTCAAAAACGTAAACAGACTTAAGCGTAAAGAAGAAGAAAAACCAGCGGCACCAAAAGCACCACCTGCCGATGTTGTGCTTTTAACTGAAATTCGCGATCTTTTGGCAAAACCAGCACCGGCTAAGGCAGCGGCAAAAAAGCCAGCGGTGAAAAAAGCGCCTGCAAAAAAGCCTGCAGCAAAAAAGAAATAGTATTTTCAAATAATTTTGAAATGAACATGAAAAGGCGATGGCATGAGCGGTCGCCTTTTTTGTTTGATCTTAAAACCAAACATATTATTTTTGTATCTATGAAATATTTAATCACATTGATACTAAGCATTCTTTCTATAAACCCTGCAGTGGCACAAGATGTTCCACAATCTGAAGTGCAGATGAAATTGTCTTTTTCACCAATTGTGAAAACCGTAGCCCCGTCAGTCGTCAATATTTACGCCAAACGTGTTGTACAAAACCGACAATCTTTCAGCCCCTTCCTCAATGACCCTTTCTTTAATCAATTTTTTGGTCGCGGATTTGGAGGCATGCAAAAAGAACGTATTGAAAACTCGCTTGGCTCTGGCGTGATCCTAGAGCAAAACGGGTTTGTGATGACAAATGCACATGTGGTTGATAACGCACAAGAAGCGGTGGTTGCCCTTAATGATGGACGTGAATTTGATGCACAAATTGTATTAGTTGATAAAGCCTCGGATCTGGCAGTGCTTAAAATCGATGGCAGCGACACACGCCTCCCCACAGCAAAACTCGCCCCCTCAGAAACCTTGGAGGTTGGTGATCTCGTTTTAGCAATTGGAAATCCGTTCGGAGTGGGTCAAACAGTCACAAGCGGTATCGTATCGGCGCTTGCCCGCTCTACTATGAATATCAACGATTTCAATTTCTTTATTCAAACAGATGCCGCCATCAACCCCGGTAATTCTGGCGGCCCCCTCGTTGATATGGATGGTAACGTCGTAGGCATTAATACCGCCATTTATTCGCGCGACGGCGGGTCTTTGGGGATTGGCTTTTCGGTTCCCTCTGAAATGGTTCAAACTGTTATGAACGCGGCGCGTTCGCAATATGACCCAAGCCAAACAAACAATACATTTGCCGGCAAGATTAAGCGTCCTTGGATTGGACTTAACGCGCAAATGATCACATCTGACATTGCAAACTCGCTCAATTTAGAAAACACACAAGGCGCGCTGGTGACAAAACTACACCCGCAAAGCCCCCTTCTTAGAGAGGGTATAAAAGTAGGAGATATTATCACGCATATTGATGGCCGCCGTATAAAAGACCCAGCCGAGATGAGATTCCGTTTGGCAACAACAGCCCTCAACGAGCGTGTGAAAATGACATACAAACGAGAGGGCCGCGAAAAAATAGCTGAAATCCGAATGATAGAAGCGCCTGATCTTCCTGATCGTCAAAAAACACAAATAAAAGGAAAAAACATTTTTCAAGGCATAAGCCTTTGCGTGATTAACCCAGCTCTCCAAGAGGAAATGAGCCTAAATATACCAGATGAAGGCGTAGTTGTTTGTGGAATGGGTGAGCGCAATTACGCGCGCCGTTTCCTTCGCGAAGGCGATGTAATCGTCCGTATGAACGGACGTGAAATAGAAAAACCATCCGATGTTCAATATGTGGCTGACAGAATTGATAGCCGCGGACTGGAGCTGATTTTGATACGCAATGGCCGTCAGCAGATTTTAAACTTGCGATAAAAAAAGTAAAAATTGTTCCGCTATGCGTATATTACTGGCAATAATGTCTGGGAACCAGTAACCCCGTTTAACTATCTGTTAAAAACTAACGTGAACTCGTGTCAGAAAATATTTGAAATGATTTATTTGGCTCATAAAGCCGATTTTACTATCGATTTATTCAGATTTACATTTTAATCTGACGAGATCTTCGGAATTTTTTGATGATGAAAAACAAGAAGAGGGACTGGACTCAAAGGCTATTTGATTGTCCTTATCCCCATCTAATTCCTCATATATTACCCCTAAAGGTTTGTCATTATAGTTTGCAATTTTTGTAATATTCTGTCGATTAACTCGATTAATATCGTTGCTTACATTTGACGGCATAGTATTAGCTTGCGGAGGAGTATCATCAGCAAAAACAAATCGATTTTCCCTATCCAGAAAAACACTAGGCGGTGCGTCTATAAAATTTGAATTATAAACCTTTGTTGCTCTTAAGCCGTTGGCTATGAGTGAGTTTTGATCGGGACTATAAATAATAAATCTCCCGGTTCCTAAATCAATCGCATTGGCACCGACATTGTTTGTGAAGACACCGCCTACATTAAAAATAACGTCTCCGCCTTCGTTATTGTTAGATGCAAGTCCGTTAAGATTTAAATTAGACGCGCTATGTATGTTGATATTTCCTGCCCCGACAACCAGGCCGTCAAGCGTCACTTCATTTGCATTTATGTTAATGTTCGTGCTGTTTCCGGAGAAATCGGCATTATGAATTGAAAAGTTATTGGCATCAGCCTGAGTGCCCAAACCAATATTTGCAAAGCCACCATTCAGATAGCCTAATTCTAAATTCGTTAAATTAAGGGCAGAGGGATCGGCCGAGCCAAGCTCAATGTTACGCGCCCCTGTTTCAGCCCTGATTTGTAGGTCACCTGTACCGGTCAAAGCTCCGGAGAAATTAATTTCTGCCGCTCTTAACTCTACATTATTTGCATTTAAATTTGCGCCATTATTACCAAACGATACCGTTCCGGAATTCGCTGAAATTAATGCATCAGAAAGCACTGAGGCCGCCTGCACACTATCCGAAATTGTTATGTCCCCGCCAGATGTTAACAAGTTGCCGTCCAACAGAAGGCTACTAGAATTTTCAAATGTAATTCCACTTGCGCTATTGCCCGGTGATAAATCTATATCACCATTAACTGTCAGAGTGGCATTGCTGGATAGGGTTAGACCTGCGTTATTTCCGCTACGCGCGGTAATATCACTCTGAATTGAAAGTGGGTGACCGGTCGTGCTGATACTTGTAATATCGTTTAATATCCATGGCGATGACGTATTTATGTCTATAGGGCGAGCATGTGAATATCTGATTTCGGAAAAGCCATCTTGAATCATAGATAACTCAGAATCATTGAGATATGCCCCAGTAACATTATCGCCAATACCGTTTGTGAACAGATTAAAGGTAAGCCTTCCTGTGCCTGAAATTGTATCAATTATGCTGATATTGTTATGATTATTTGTAGTCGTACTAAAAGAGACAGATGCAGAACCGAAATCTTGTGCACCATTTATATTTAAAGAACTTAAAGAACCGGTAGGGTTAATTTGCACAGCAGAACTGGCCCAGTTACTATACTGACCAAGATTAATGGCAGCATCTGTAGTTTTTAAAGTAAATTTCGGGGCATTGTTTAAATAATCAAGCTGCTGGTTTGACAGATTAATAGCCCCGGCCTGTCCATCGCCTAATCCAACGCTAATATTTGCATTTGGGCTTAATGAAATACCTGAAAACTCATTGCCGGATGTTACGTTACCACCAAAGTAATAGTCGTCTGCGATGAAATCATATCTTTTGAATTGGGAGTCAAATCCACCTGCGCCAATACTAATTGTCCCTGTTCCGGCATTAAAAGTATACGTGCCTATACCGCTTCCTGCAATCGTTGAAGCAACACTATCTCGGGTGGTTATATCCCCACCTGCCGTGGTTAAATCCCCGCGCAGATAAAGCGTGTCGATATCTTGAAATAAAATGCTACCGCCCATACTACTTTGAGATAAATCAATAGCCGAGTTGATGTAAACGTTAGAGGCTGTACCACTGGACCCTTCAACAATTAATGACGCATCACTGCCCGCTGCAAAGTCTATGTTATTTATAGAAATATCATCATTACCCTGAATACTTAGCGGGTCTAAAAATTCATAACCATTGGTATCCACATTTACATTATATCTATAAGAAACAAAATTAAGACGTCCCCATCCGCTCCCCAAATTAGATAGCTCAGTATCCGTCAGTAAAGGCGTGGATGTATTATCCCCAATATCTATGTCATCTGTACTTGTTATCATGAAACTTGCGTTGGCATTAGAATTTGTGATCGGAGCATCCAAGTTAAGGTTCGCCGTATCTATCCTAAAATTAGAGTTCGTAGTAACATTACCACCTACCGTGACACTGCCTGATCCATAGCTTGTAAAACGCGTGTTAGCATTCCAGTTTGTTGTACCTATAGTGATGGCGCCGCCATGACGACTTCCAAAATTAAGGTAAGAAAATCCGTCTCTGATATGCGCGAGTTCAGCGCTGCTTAGGTGGGCCATGCCTGCGGCATCATCACCTAAGCCAAGGCTCACATTATTATTTGCCGCAAAGTCTAATGTCCCGGCTCCGGTTAAATCCCCCGTTATTATAAAATCAGTTGCCGCGAGCGTTAATTTATTAGCGCCTGCAGTTATACCCCCACTTCCTATTGTGATTGTGCCCGTATCGGCGTCCAAATCAGAAACATTTGTTAATACCGTTGTACCGACACTATTCGCGATTACGATATCTCCGCCAGCTGTCGTGATATCAGCACCTATATTGAGGCTGTTCATATCTTCAACAGTAAAACCGCCTGTGCCAGCGCCTGCAGATAAATCGATAGCTGCATTTACATTTACGCTATCTCCATCATATGCTCTAAAGCTGAAATTACTGCCTGCAGCTGCGACAATATCATCATTAATATTTAAGACACCATCAATTGAACCGACGCTTAGAAATATATTAAGGGGATCAGAAAACTCATAGCCGTCTGTATCAAAAGTGAGGTTTGTACTTTGCAAGTTAATAGATGCCCAGCCATCTTGAATGTGAGCAAGCTCCGCATCACTGAGACCGTTTACGCCCACATCACTTCCGACACTAGAAATTCCTATCAACAGTCTTCCTGATCCGATTAGGTCTGCGTTTACTTCCAGGCTATCATCGGCAAAGAAAGTTAAATTGTTAGCACCACTATTCTGAATACCATTGACATAGAGAGGTCGGTTGCCAGTTGAAAAACGTGCGTTATCACGCCAGGTACGCGCTCCCACGAGGATAGAGCTCCCCCCCCAAGTCGCAGAAAAATTTATTTGACCAAAGCCGTCCTGTAAAAGATCAAGCTCTGCATTAGATAAATCTGCTTGTGTTGTTCCAATTTCACTATCACCAACACCCAAGCTCCATGAGGCTCTTGGTGTGATGAAGCTAATTTCTCCAGACCCTCTGACAACATCATTTAAAGCATAGTCACCTCCTCTTAATCTTAAGTTATGGATTCCTGCGTTCACAGTGCCCAGTTGAATACTGCTAAAACCAGCATCTAGTTCTATGTTGTTGCTTAAAACAGCTGCTGCTGCGCTTATGTCGATACCTTCAGCTGAAATGTCTGCTCCTAAATTAATAGAACCGTTGTCAGCGTCTGCGGTGAACGCGCCTGAAATATCAATTTCTTGGTTGACGTTTATTGTGCCACCAGATGTGGTTTTTAGGTTGAGATCCCCCGAGCCGGTAGACGTGATTGCTGCATCGACATCAATCGAATTATTTGCTTGTAGGGTAACATTGGCATTAGCGCTTAAGCGCGTTGTAATTACATCGGCACCAATCGTACTTGTTAGGCCACTATTTTCAGAAAATAAAATTGAATCATCGGCAAACTCAGCCGGATTCGCGCTGCCCGCAACAATATCAATATCATCAGGGTCAAGTAATAGCGTGCCAAGTTCAGCACCCTCTAAATCAATATTGCCGTTAAAATCTAGATATTGCTTGCCCGATACTTCGGCAAAGCCACCTTTATCAACACCGCTTGCCTCAATATCACCATAAAAGTAAGTGCGCTCATCAGCCCAGACAATAACCTCACCGCCATTACCTGTTCGGGTGGCGCTAGCGTTAATAACAGCCTCTTGGCTAACCAATGTGCGTGCAGAATTGGCGGTACCCTCTTCGCCCTTGCCCTGATAATCACCACCAACTTTAATACTGCCCCCACCATTAAGGCCGCTTGCATTCATTGTACCGCTCACTTTGGTGATGCCTTGATCGGCGCTAAGGACAATTCTACCACCGACTTTTGTCATAGAATGTGCTTCTACAACACCGCTATTTTCAACAATAGAGTCGACAATATTACGGGCGCGCCCTGCGGTAATGGCAACATAACCACCTTGTGCGCTAATGCGTCCTGTATTAGAGGCAAGTTTTTTTGCCTCCTCATCTGTAACCGCCACTTGGATCAGGCCATCACCCGCTAAGTCGAGCGAGAAGGTATCAGCCGCTGCCATCTGCACTTTCCCTAGTTTAGCGATGATAACGCCGTTATTTTCTACCTCTGGGGCAACAAGGCTGATGAGACCAGCCTCTTTCGCCGTCATTGTCCCATGGTTAATGATGGCCGCATCGCTTTTCCCAGCTTTTTTAAAATTATAGCGACCAGCCATAAAATCATCATTTTCAATATCACTAGAAGAAACAGTAAGGGAGCCAACATCAACTTTTGAACCAGCGCCAAAGACAACACCATTTTGATTGAGGATCATCACGTGTCCATTTGCCTTAACCGAGCCATCAATTTGTGATGCTTTATGATCGTGGATACGATTGAGGGTTATAGAGCCGCGGTCTGGTTGATGAAAATTAACCGCTTCGTCGGCGGCAACGTCAAAACTTGTCCAATCTATTATGGCTTTGTTAGATGATTGATGAATATCTGTCACTTTTGCGCCATGATTAATATTGGCATTACCCGCAGCCACATTCCCCCCTTCGGGACCAGCGTGTGCCTGAGCAGCCAAGCCCAACGTGAGAAGTGCGCTTGAACACAAGAAGAGATATTTTTTTACCAAGAACATAAGAGTATTTTACGAAAATTTTATTAAATATATGTGAATAGATGCAATAAAAGCTAAATGGAGGGTATCACATGCTATGGTGATCGTAACATAATTTTGTTATATATATTTAGTATTCGTATTAAAAATCAGTTAATTGTTCTTATAATAGGAAGCAATAAATCCCAGTATCCGTATGAGAATCAACATTCTTAGAAAAGCATTAAAAATAAACTCCGGTGCATTACTTATTGCGACAAGTAGCTTACTTCTTGCAAACTATGGCTATGCACAAAGCCTTCCTGCCCAGCTACCGGGGTCTGCCGATCCGGCCAGAATTAATCAAAGGATGCAACAAGACACCCTAAATAAAGAGCAAAAGATCATTGGAATAACACCCGATGAAACCAGCCAAGACATTCCAAATGCTTCAAATGGCTTTATTCTTAAAGACATAAAAATTGTTGGAATGAGTGTCTTTACACAAAACGAATTACAACCCTTGCTTGACAAATATATAAACAAAGAGGCTGACCTCAACGTTTTAAATCATCTCGCAAAACGCATAACCGCTCTTTATAGGCAAGAAGGCTATTTTATTTCACGTGCAATAATACCCGAGCAAGAAGTAACAGAAGACGGGGCTATTACAATCCAAGTGATAGAGGGGCGCGTAAACAACGTTATTATCGATGATCCTGAAAACTTACTATCTTCAGATCGTTTGGGAACGGTCGAAAAAACAGCAGAATATATAGAAAAAAGCGCGCCACTTCATGGCCCAACCATCGAGAGATATTTACTACAACTAAACGACTCATCGGGCATTTTTGTACAAAGCCTTTTGAGCGCGCCAGATGATGAAAATGCAAAACCTGGCAGCGTCGATATGCTCTTGAAGGTGCAAAGTACGCCCGCTCAGGTGCTTGTTTCATATGATAATCATGGATCTAGATTTGTTGGGCCCCACCAGTTTGGAGCCCTTTGGAGCGGCGGGAACCTATTGACCACTATGGACAGTGCGAGCATACAAATAGGATCAACCATACCAATGAGTGAAGTGACTTTTGTATCGGCTCTATACACGCTTCCTTTGTCAGCATCAGGGCTCAACGCCTTTAGTCGGTTTTCCTACTCAAATTCAGAACCTGGATATACCCTTGAAGCCCTAGAGGTAGAAAGCGATTCTACATCAGCAGAGGTGGGAATGAGTTATCCATTAGTAAGAAATCGAGGAACTAGTTTGGATATTTCAGGCTCATTAAATATGCAAAACAGCGCTACGGAGTTTCTAGACGAAGAGCTTATTGACGATAAAGTTCGCTACATCAAAACAGCCCTTAACTACCAAGAAAAAGATCTCAATCTTGACCTCGAGCTTAGGAAAGGATTGGATATATTTTCAGCTACAAAAACAGGAAGTGACAACCTATCCAGAAATCAGGGCAGAAGCGATTTCTTTAGCGCACAAGCAGGTGTAGAGCACACAAAGGATATTGGTAAAAGCTTTGCACTAGAGAGCAAAGCAGATGCTCAATTTGCGCCTCACCCCCTCTTATCATCTCAAGAGTTCGGGTATGGCGGCGTTAATTACGGGAGAGCCTATGATCCATCTGAAATTACGGGCGACAGCGGCATGAGGGTTGCGCTGGAGGCGCAGTATCGTGGCGTTGAAAATTTAAAAATAACCAAAAAACCACTTTCCTTGACGCCTTTTGCCTTCTACGACATCGGCAAGGTTTGGAACCAAGAGCAAAATATAAAACCTCAATCCGCAGCATCAACCGGCTTTGGTCTTCATTACAACTATAATAACCAATTATACGGCACCGTTCAGGCGGCATGGGCACTTACAAAAGATGTCGCAACACCAATAATGAACAACCAAAACAGTCCTAGAATTTTATTTTCAGTCAGCTCATACTTCTAAAATGAAGTCTTAGGCCTTACAGCTTCATTATTATTCACTAACGATGATCATTTCTGCTTTTTCGATCTGTATACATCAAAACGCGGTTCAATAAATTCAGTCTACCCCATGTTGTGATTTCACGCATTTATGAAGAATTAAGCAGGCAAAAAATAAGATAAGAACTGCCAAATATGTAAATAATTACCACAACACAAGTTTTTTCTAGCATATTTTGTGCTTTCCCTGTACATAGGCACGTGAAAGTAACAAATAACCAAGAGTGCCAACATGACACAAGAGCTAAGAAACATCGCGATTATCGCCCACGTTGACCATGGGAAAACAACCCTGATCGACTCTATCCTACAACAAAGCGGGACGTTCCGTGACAACCAAAAAGTTGACGAACGTGTCATGGATTCAAACGATCTTGAAAAAGAACGTGGGATTACCATTCTTGCCAAATGTACGGCTGTTCACTGGAAAGACAAAAAAATCAACATCATCGACACACCAGGCCACGCTGACTTTGGTGGAGAGGTTGAGCGCGTCTTGAACATGGCAGATGGTGTGATTTTGCTAACTGACTCTGCAGAAGGCCCTCTACCACAAACAAAATTCGTTCTTGGCAAAGCCTTGAAACAAGGCATGCGTCCGATCGTCGTGATTAACAAAATTGACCGTGGCGATGCCCGTCCTGATGAAGTTCTTGATGAAGTGTTTGACCTTTTCGTCTCTTTGGATGCAACAGAAGAACAACTCGACTTCCCAATTATGTACGCATCAGGCCGTGATGGCTGGTGTACTGATGATTTGGAAAATGGCGCACGCGAGAGCTTGACACCATTGCTAGACTTGGTCGTGGATCACGTACCGGCACCAAAAGTTGAAAAAGATGCTCCATTTACATTCTTGTCTACATTGCTTCAATCTGACCCGTTCTTAGGGCGTATCTTAACAGGACGTATCACATCAGGTGTTGCAAAAACAAACATGAACGTAAAGGCTCTAAGCCTCGATGGAAAAACAGTTGAAACATTCCGTCTTACAAAACTACTTACATTTATGGGTGTTGACCGTGTACCAGTTGAAAGTGCACAAGCCGGAGATATCGTATGTGTAGCGGGTATGCAAAAAACATCTGTGTCTGACACAATTTGTGACCCTCAAGTCGATACGCCGATTGACTCGCAGCCAGTGGATCCCCCAACAATGGCGGTAACGATTGCTGTTAACGACTCACCATTGGCGGGCACAGAAGGTAAAAAACTAACATCAACAATGATCCGTGATCGTTTGATGGCCGAAGCTGAAACAAACGTTGCGATTAAAGTATCTGAAACAGATGGTAAAGATGCTTTTGAACTTGCAGGTCGTGGAGAGCTTCAACTTGGTGTTCTTATCGAGACAATGCGCCGTGAAGGTTTCGAATTATCTGTATCACGTCCACGTGTTTTGATTAAAACCGTTGATGGTGAAAAACAGGAACCATACGAAGAAGTCATCGTTGACGTTGATGAAGAATACACAGGCGCTGTGATCGAAAAAATGACTGACCGCAAGGCCGAGCTACAAGACATGCGCCCATCAGGTGCTGGTAAGACAAGAATTACATTCTTAGCGCCTTCTCGTGGTTTGATCGGATACCAGTCACAGTTTTTGACTGATACACGCGGAACAGGGCTTATGAACCGTTTGTTCCATTCTTATGGCCCATACAAGGGAGATATTGGTGGACGTCACTATGGCGCGCTGATTTCAACTGATAAAGGTGAAACAGTACCTTACGCTTTGTTCAACCTACAAAGCCGCGGCACAATGTTCGTAGGACCTGCTGAAAAAGTTTACCAAGGCATGATCGTTGGTGAAAACTCTCGTGATAACGATTTGGATATCAACGTTTTGAAGGGTAAAAAATTGACAAACGTCCGTGCTTCAGGAACGGATGAGGCTGTTATTTTGACACCGCCTAAAAAGATGAGCCTAGAAGAGCTAATGTCTTATATCAATGAAGATGAATTGGTGGAAGTTACACCGCTTAATCTTCGTTTGAGAAAAGTTCATCTTTTGCCTTCAGACAGAAAAATTGCCTCTAAAAAAGTAGGCTAGTCCAAGTTATCTTGAACAATGCTATGCCCCGTGGTTTAATGGGGCATGGCGAAATTACCAAACCAAAATTCACATAAAGAAAACACAGCGCAAAAATCGCAAACAACTGCGAAAATTGTATCTGTGATCGAAAAAATTCCATACAAATTCTGGGTGATTTTTACACTCGCCATGTGCGCTGGATTGTTTAGCATTTTTATAATGCAAGCCTACGGCATGCTGGGATCAAAAACGACAAAAAGCAATTATCCGCTATACGAAAGAACCCAGGAAATACTTTCCGAAAAACAGCCTGAGTTTATCGAAAACGTTACAGGCTCATGGTATCTAAAAAAAGATGCCGTTGAGATGCTTCTTGAGCTCTATGATGATGGATATTTCCAGTGGCATATCATAGATTTAAATAACAAATATATTAAGCTATTTGGCGCTGGGCTCTATGCAATTGACGAGCAAGACCGCCTTTTATTTTCACAAAGACAAGATTTAGGCCTGCCATTTGACCCGCAATCTCCCGCAACACGAGTAAGCCATATTGATTTATTGGAAACGCCATTTACGTTTTCTATCAATGCGCAAAAAGATATGTCGAAATTAATGTATGTGAATGTACCAGATGCGGCGGAGGCGACACCGCGTGTGCGAGCGCTTCTGAAAACACTCGCAGGCCAACAAGAGTATTTTATCTTGCGTTATTTAGGGGCTCCCGCTTTACGCGAGAATAGATGAAAGAGCGCACATGCCAGAACTTCCAGAAGTTGAAACCATCCGGCGCGGCTTGCAACCACACTTAGATGGACAAATCATAAAAAATATTACATTCAACCGCGATAATTTACGTACGCCCATAACGTTAGGCGCGCGGCAGTTAATCCAAGGGCAAACCGTTTCGTCGCTCACTCGTTTTGGAAAATACTTATTTGTGAATTTATCAAACGCACAAACAATTGTCTGGCATATGGGGATGAGTGGCACGGTGAGAATTTATCCGCAAGGCCCATCAGAATACGAGCCTAAAAAGCATGACCATATCGTCATTGAAACAGAAGCGGGTGCTACGATCGCGTATAATGATCCACGCCGCTTTGGCATGTTTTATATCATACCCACCGACGAGCTATCGCTGCATAAGCCCTTCTCTGATATGGGCGATGATGCACTGGATTATGACACAGCCATTCTTTATGAGAAATTGAGGCTGAGAAAGGCGCCAATTAAAACAGTTTTACTTGATCAGGCCGTGATTGCAGGACTTGGCAATATTTATGTCTGTGAGGCGCTTTTTAAGGCGGGCATTTCTCCGCTTAAGGCCGCAAACACAATGAGCAGGCAAAAAACAAAGCGTCTCGCAGAAGAAATAGACAAAACCCTTGCTCTTGCGATTGAAAATGGCGGCAGTACACTCAAAGATCATCGGTTGACTGATGGGTCTATGGGATACTTTCAGCATATGTTTGATGTTTACGGCCGTGCAGGCGAGACATGTCCTCGTTGCGCAAATGATAAAAAATCAATAAACTGTATCGAACAGATTAAACAAGCGGGACGTTCAACTTTTTACTGTCCTCGCACTCAAAAAATTTAGACAAGAATATTGTAAACTATGATTCACCTAAACTCTAAGCTCACCCCTCTGCTCTTAACCAGCTTGCTTGTCATGGCGCTACCCCATACATCAATGGCGCAAACACAGGTGAAAACGCAAAATCAAATACAAGAACAAGAGGCACAAGAGGACCAGCCTCAATATTGGACGCTGGTGTCTGATGTCCCCATCAAGCAGGGGCTCGTTCACTTAGAAGATATGGATGTCGTTTTTGATAAACCGAACGGGCGCATTGCAGAATCCGTTTTTTATGCTGAAAATTTGACAGCCGATGATATTAACAATTTTTACATTCAGGCCCTCCCACAGCTTGGATGGTCTATTGATGAGTTGGGGAATTATGTCAGAGATCAAGAACAACTTGTTATAAAGACACAACAAACAGACGATGAGTTAACGGTACGCTTTTTGCTCTCGCCCTCTATACATAACAAGTAAAAAAAACTGTATAAAAATAAAAAATAATTTCTGTGGAAAGAATGCTTGACAAGCCCCCCCTTTTTCACGTAAACATTGGCAGTTTTCTGGGGATAAGAAGATAAAGAAATGGCTTAAAGCCTTATCTTGAGGCCCAGACAATTAAAGAATTTTGGAGAGAAATATAAAATGGCAAATCACGCTTCAGCTGAAAAAAGAATTCGTAGAAACGCACGTCGTGCAGACATCAATGGTGCACGTCGCAGCCGTATCCGTACATTTATGAAAAACGTAGAAACAGCAATCACATCTGGTGACGCAGAAAAAGCACAATCAGCATTGCAAACAGCACAGCCTGAAATGCAGCGCGGCGTTTCAAAAGGCGTAATGAACAAAAAAGCTGTATCAAGAAAAATCTCAAGATTTTCAGCTAGAATTAAAGCTTTAAAAGCTTAATTTTAGAGCCTGTTTTTACAGGTAAAATCACACTACTTTTGTAGAAAAATAACGATTCAGAAACCTCTGGAGACCGCAGTCTTTGGGGGTTTTTTATGTTTTGAACTAAAATTTCTTTTTTTAAAATTCATGCTTTGTTCTTGTTGCAATATCTAAAAAAATTGTCTAGGTTCTAATCATCGCACAAACGAAAACGTTTTAAACAAATCAGAGCATGTAGCCATGCTTTTGATTGCGGATTCTTGCGGGCGTCTTTTGGAGTATATCTTCAAAAATGATGAAGAGCTTATAATAATCCTATGAGGGATGAAGTATGAGTTTAACGTCTTTAATCAGCATAAATATGGGGCACCTCATGCGGACAGTAATAGGTCTGCAAACCCTTTTGTATGCGTTAAAGGCGGCAGTATATGGTGTGGTTTTATCAAGAAAAGATAAAACGAAATAGAGTGTAAACAATTAAGTATAATAAGTGGAGAACAGGGAAAACATGTCACAAACGAACAATCATAAATCGTATCTCACCGTTGTTGACGATAGCAAAGCGCCAGAAAATTTTGTACCAACAGCTGAGATCTCACAGGCTTGGAAAGCAGTATATAAGCAATTCCGTGGAGAATTTGGCGAAGCTGTGTTTAGAAGCTGGTTGAAGCCCCTGTCACTTCAGGCTTACTACCATGGAACATTAGAAGTATCAGTTCCTACACGTTTTATGAAAGACTGGATTCAAACAAATTACGCACCACGTATTTTGGAAATGGCAATCGAGAAAAATGCTGAAATCTCACGCCTAGAAATCGTGGTAATACAAAAATCACTACCTATGGATGATGTTGAGGAAGCCGAAGAAACGTCACCAGCCACAAAGGCAAACGCAAATGCGCTAGCAGAAGAGGTTGAGTTATCGTCTCCACTAGACCAACGCTTCAAATTTGAAAATTTCGTTGTAGGGCAATCGAATGCTTTGTCGCACGCAGCCGCTCTTCGTTTGGTTGAAAGCAATGCGATGCCGTTTAACCCGCTGTTTATTTATGGCGGTGTAGGTCTGGGTAAAACGCACTTAATGCACGCAATCGCGCACGCACTTCGTGAGAAGAACCCTAAGAAAACGGTAATGTATCTTTCTGCAGAAAAGTTCATGTTCCAGTTTGTAAAGGCTTTGCGCGCAAAAGACACAATGGCGTTCAAAGAAGTATTTCGTTCAGTAGATGTTTTGATGATTGATGATGTTCAGTTCATCAGCGGAAAAGAGTCAACGCAAGAAGAGTTCTTCCATACGTTCAACGCGCTGATTGACCAAAATAAACAAATCATTATATCAGCAGACCGCTCACCAAATGACCTGCAAGGCATTGATGATCGTCTACGTTCACGTCTTTCATGGGGTTTGGTTGCCGACATTCAGCCAACAACATACGAACTACGTCTTGGTATTTTGAAAGCCAAACGCGATATGCTTGGTGTTGAAATTCCAGATGCTGTTCTTGAGTTTTTGGCATTGAAAGTAACATCAAATATTCGTGAGCTTGAAGGCGCCTTAAACAGAATTGCTGCCCATGCGGATATTTCAAAAGACCCAATTACATTGGAAACAACACAAAATGTTTTGCAAGACCTTCTGCGCTCACATGATCGTCGTATTACGATTGATGAAATACAGCGCCGTGTTGCAGAACACTACAATCTGAAAGTATCAGACATGCACTCTGCACGTCGTTCACGTAACGTGGCTCGTCCACGTCAGGTTGCGATGTATTTGGCAAAACAGCTCACAGCACGCTCATTGCCAGAAATTGGCCGTAAATTTGGTGGACGTGACCACACAACTGTGATGCACGCAGTTCGTAAAATTGATGAATTAATGGAAGAGGATGCTTCATTCGCACAAGATGTTGATGTGTTGCGTCGTGCTTTAACGGGTTGATTTTAAAAACACCACAAAATCGTTGAAAAATATAGGGCCAAGCGGGAAACTGCTTGGCTCTTGTCTTTTATATGCTATGTTTGTCGGATATATTTTTAACATTCGGACGACATAGGATTTTTGGTCATGATTTTTTCAATTGATCGCGCAGCATTACTCAGATCGCTTAACCACGTACAATCAGTGGTAGAGCGTAGAAACACAATTCCAATTCTTTCTAACGTAAAGTTAGTGGCAAATGACGGCGTACTTAGCCTCAGCACGACAGATATGGATCTTGAAATCAATGAGTCTGTTGCAGCAACTGTAGAACAATCAGGTGCTACAACAGCGCCGGCTGTAACACTTCATGACATTGTACGTAAATTGCCAGATGGCTCGAGCGTAAAGCTTACGCTTGACCCTTCAGGTAACTTCATGACAGTTGAATCAGATCGTTCAAACTTCCGCCTAAGCTGTTTGCCAGTTGAAGATTTCCCACAACTCAGCGAAGACAATCTTCCAACAAGTTTTGCTCTTCCTGCTGCGTCTCTTCGCACATTGATTGACCGCACAAAATTTGCAATGTCGACAGAAGAAACAAGATATTATTTGAACGGGATCTACCTTCACACAACTGAAAATAATGGCGTAGACGTTTTGCGCGCCGTTGCAACAGATGGTCACCGTTTGGCACAATTCGACATGCCTTTACCAGAAGGCTTAGCAGATATGCCTGCTATCATCATCCCGCGTAAAGCCGTTGGCGAAGTCAGAAAGCTCATCGATGAAGCAGCAGACTCAATTAACATTGAGCTTTCTGAAAACAAAATCAGATTTGCTTTTGACCATATCGTTTTGACAACAAAACTGATTGATGGAACATTCCCAGATTACACACGTGTGATCCCGACAGGAAATGACAAAGTGATTGAGGTAAATCCTAAGGTTTTCACAAACGCAATTGACCGTGTATCTACTATTTCTGATGGAAAGTCTCGCGCTCTAAAAATTACGCTGAACGGCAAAACAATGACATTGTCTGCTAACTCTCCTGAGTCAGGATCAGCGACAGAAGACATTGAAGTTGCCTCAGACGTATCAGGCATTGAAATCGGCTTTAACGCACGTTACTTGCTGGATATTACAAGCTTGGTGGATGGCGAAGGATGCCGCATTACATTGGCAGACAGCGCGTCACCAACAATCATCCAGGATGCAGGTGATAGCTCTTCTTTATTCGTCATTATGCCGCTTCGCGTTTAATCGACATAAAAAAGGCTCGCAACTGACGCATGTCATATATTAAAAACATTCGTCTGAACTACTTTAGAAATTATGAAACCGCGTCTCTTAATGGTATAGAGCGCGGTTTTATCGTACTAACAGGTGCCAATGGGGCGGGCAAAACTAACTTGTTGGAGGCAATATCTTATGTTTCTCCAGGCAGGGGGCTTCGTAACGCAAAAGCAACCGAGCTGCAAAACGGAAATTTCTCAAACGAGATGTGGGGTGTTGCAACACAAGTTGATACAGAGTTTGGCGAAATAAAAATAGGCACGGGCCGGAATCCTAAAAATGACCGCCGTCTGATAAAGATTCAAGGCGAACCCGTTAAAAGCCAAACGGCCTTGGCAGAATATCTATCATGTATTTGGGTAACACCTCAAATGGATGGTTTGTTTCGTGGTGGGGCGTCAGACCGCAGACGTTTTATAGACCGACTGCTTCTTACATATGACCCTGCGCACGCAGGACGTACTACACGCTATGAAAATGCACTAAGCCAGCGTTCAAAACTGTTAAAAGATGATACTCGTAAGGCTGACCCTGCTTGGTTGAAAGCCTTGGAGGTTCAAATGGCTGAGACAGGTATCGCCATTGCTGCTGCGCGTTTGGCGTTTCTTGAAAGATTACAAAAAGCCTGCCTTCAAAATAAAGGGAATAGTTTCCCGCTTGCGCGCCTTTCATTTAAAGGGCTGATGGAAAATCACCTTCAAAATAAAGCAGCCCTTGAAGTTGAGGATTTATTTTTGGAAGAACTGGAGCGATCAAGACAAATTGATGCCGTCACGGGTGGCGCTTCGGTTGGTCCGCATCGTACAGATTTAGATGTTGTCTATGATGAAAAAAATATTGGCGCGGCACAATGTTCAACGGGTGAGCAGAAGGCGTTATTGATGGGCTTAATTCTCGCTCATGCGCGATTGTTGCTCGCCGATCAGGGACGTGCGCCGATTATGCTATTAGACGAAGTTGCCGCGCATTTGGACGAAGAACGCCGCGCAACATTATTTTCAATTATCAGAGATATGAAATCACAAGTTTGGATTACGGGCACAGATGAACAGATTTTCAGCTCAATCAAAAATGAAGGGCAATTTTTTGTCGTCGCTGATGGCAAAATAGCCTAGCAATTATCCAACAATAACCATGCCGTATTTTGTTGCAATTTTTCCAAGGCCGCCTTCATCTGTCTCGCCAAGGGCTTTAAAGATCCAGTTATTAGAATCTCTTTCAAAACAACCTATATATAAAGCGTTTGTAAGACCGCCTTCTTCGGATTTTTTATGCAATTCCTCATCCAGAAAATAACGGAATAATTCACGTTCAGTGTCATTATCTTCAATACGCATATAGACGTTACGAACATTTTTGAAGGTATATTCTTTGTTTTCGGGATCATGTATGGTTAAGGTCACCATAATCTTAGAAACATTGAATGATATTTTTGTCAGATCGACGATGATTTGTTCATCATCTCCAGAACCCGCACCAGAACGACTATCGCCTGTGTGAATAACACTTTCATCTAGGTTTTGAAGGTTTTTGTAAAAAATAAAGTCATCATCATCCCGCGTCATGTCATTCTTATTGAGAAGAAACAGGCTAACATCCAAATCAGCGGCACTTTCGTCAAAGCCAATAAGATCCCAACCAACACCAATGGTGAATTTTTTAAGAGAGCTTGATAAATCTTGTAAACTCACTTCATCGCCTTGCACAACTTTGTTAAAACGATCATCTGGATGTGAGTCGTCAAACGCCTTTGTGTTTTCCGCCTGCTCTTGCTCTTCTATAGGCGGCTGAGGGGCTGGGTTAGGCGCAGGATTAGATGTTTCGTCATCTTTGGAACTAGGCGCCTCAGTCTTGTTTGTTCTATCTAATGGATCGATCATATTTAACTACATCCTATTATAAAGGTATTGTTGAACCGCTTTGCCAGTATAAAGCGAAAAGGCCGAAAAGATAAGCGCAATATATACCCACCATAATTATGCCAGCAAGGCGCCCAATGCGCTTGAATGCAAAAATGAGGAACGTAAACATAAGCGCAACAGCAAGGACAACCCACGCATCAAAATTGACCATTTGCGCTGAAATTGACTCTTGCGTAAACGGCTTGAATAAGGAGGCTATGCCAAGGATTGAAAGAATATTAAAGACGTTCGAGCCAATAATATTTCCAAGAAGCAGATCTGTTTCGCGACGTTTTGCCGCTGCAATTCCGGTTGCAAGCTCAGGCAATGATGTACCAACGGCAATAACCGTCAAACCAATAACCGCATCAGGAATACCAATGATAGACGCACTCACCTGTGCGCCGCGTACCAGAAACTCCGCACCCAGTGAAATAAGGGCAAGTCCAAGTACGAGAAAAAAAATCGCAACCCATACATTTTTATAAGCAGCATGATCTGCTTTCATATCGACAACTTGATCCGCCTCTTCAACCAGTACACCAGGAGAGGGAGATTTTATCTGCCATATAATATATCCAACAAGCAGCGCCAGCATCATTAAACCAGACAACGCTGTAATGCTTCCATGTATGAGAAGGGCAAGCATGATAATGCTTGAGACAATCATCATGACAATATCACGCCACAAAGCTTTAGGGTGGGCAATAAGCGGCGCAATAATGGCCACCGTTCCCACCACAAGCAATATGTTGGCTATATTTGAGCCAAGAACATTACCAAGTGCGATGCCGCCTGCACCTTTCAAATTTGCGTTTATTGCGACAATCAGCTCGGGTAGTGAAGTTCCAAACCCGACAATTGTAAACCCGACAAGCAATGGTGGAATACCAAATTTCTCAGCGACATATACAGACGTATTGACGGTTGTATCACCCCCGCGAATGAGCATCCATATGCCAAGCCCAAGTGCGCCGCATGCTAAAAACAAAATTTGGCTTTGTGTGAGTACATCCATCGTAGATATTGTCCTAAATAGTAACTGGTTTTAATGATTATTAAATTGAAGTTTATGAAGAGAGAGGTTTTTTCTCGCCATCATCCCACTCAAGGCCAAAACCATAAGCACGATCCATCTCGTCATGTCCGGGAAAATACTCTGTATAATTGGTAACTACAATACCATTTCTGACATTTTCTAATCCTGCAATAACACAAAGCCCTAAATCTTTCATATGAGCAGAGAGTGTCACAACCACAGGGGGCTCGTTAGGGACACGAATTTGTATTTGTGGTTTAACCTGTGCCCAGTCCAGCGCCCCTTCATAGATGTAAACATAAATGATCATACGTTTGATCTCTGACCATTTTTGACCATTAATTAACATGAACTCGTCATCGCCTTCTGCATCACCAGTGCGCTCATCGCCAGAAAGGCGGATATACGGCTCACTATTAAGGTTTCCAAACAGCTCACCAAAGGCTTGGATTGCACCGCGTGTGCCATCTTTCATTTCATATAGGCACCCTAAATCCAAATCAATGTTGGCTTTCTTCTTCTTTTTAATAAGGCCGAACATAGATTTTTCTTCAACAACTTGATTGTCCCATGCCGCGCCAACTTTGATTTTGGTAAAGCCGCCTTCTGGTGGGCTAATTGATTGTGTTTCACCACTTCTGGAGACGAAATCATAATTACCACTTACATCCGAAGGATTTACAAAACCAGCCGCCCCTTTAGCATTTCCACGCCCTGAAAACTTAACGCGTGATTTAGTGGCTTGCTTAATCGCCTCTTTTGATGACCCATTGTCCATAGTTATACTCCGTTACATATGATATAATCACTACATAGAGTATGTCATACGACCGATATGGCAAAGGAAAAACGAAATATTTTTTGACTTTGTGACCTATTGAGCTCTTATCATGTAAAAAACTTTGTGCGACAATCCAAACCAGTATGAAATTATTCGGAAAATTTATTCTTTGGTGCTTTTCTCTTGGGCTTTTAGGCCTGATTGCCGGTGTAGTGTTAATCGTGGGCGTATTTCATTATTATGCTCAAGACTTACCGGATCACACCTTTCTTAAAGACTACGAGCCACCAGTTGTGACGCGTGTACATACAGGTGATGGTCGCTTATTGGCAGAATTTGCGCAAGAGCGCCGTATATTTGTTCCTATTGAAGAAATTCCTGATCTGGTGAAAAATGCATTTATCGCCGCAGAAGATCAGAATTTTTACACGCATCCGGGTGTTGATTTTAAAGCCGTTCTGCGTGCCGTTGTCATCAATTTAAAAAATGTTGGTAAAAATCGCCGTATGGTTGGGGCATCCACGATATCACAACAGGTAGCCAAAAACTTTCTACTGACCAATGAACAATCATTCGAGCGAAAAATCAAAGAAGCCATCATTGCCTATCGTATGGATAAGGCGATGTCTAAGGACCGTATTTTAGAACTTTATTTAAACGAAATATTCCTAGGCAACCGATCTTACGGTGTTGGTGCTGCAGGTTTGAACTATTTCAACAAGCCTTTGGATGAATTATCAATCAGCGAAGCCGCCTACCTTGCCGCCCTGCCAAAAGCGCCGAGCACATACCACCCCATTCGAAATCACGACAAGGCGATTGCACGTAGAAACTGGGTTATCTCACGCATGCTTGCAGAAGGCTTCATTGAAAAGGCGCAGGCTGATCTGGCGGAAGTCAAGCCGCTTCGCACACAAATGCGAACTGTCAAAAACATTGTAGATGCCCCGTATTTTGCCGAAGAAGTACGCCGTAAAATGTTGAGCGCCTATGGCGATGACAGCATTTATAAAAGCGGGCTATCCATTCGAACAACAATTGATCCGACACTTCAAGATATTGCTGTACGGTCATTGCGTGAGGGGCTTTCCGCTTATGATCGTCGTCATGGATATCGCGGACCTGTAAAAAGGTCTTCAGATGAACAGGATTTGAAAACTGTTTTGATCCAACAAGGCATGCTGGATACGTGGGAGCTGGCTTTGGTCAAAAATGCCTCAGGCCGAATATTAACCCAAGGCGGCAAAACAGGAACGCTACAAGAAAAAGATCTTGAGTGGGCAAGCGGCGACAATTCTTTGCAAGCAGGCAATGTGGTTATGGTCGAAAAGGTTGAAGAAGGCTCGTATGCGCTTCGCCAAGTGCCAAAAATCCAAGGGGCAATCATGGTAATGGACCCACATACTGGGCGTATCCTTGCTATGCAAGGGGGATGGACATTTGACAAAAGCGAATATAACCGTGCAACGCAAGCCTATAGACAGCCAGGATCTGCATTTAAGCCGTTTATTTATCTAACCGCGCTGGAGCAAGGCCTTACGCCTTCTACGCGTGTTTTAGACGCACCGTTTGAATATGAAGATCGCCCCGGCAATGTGTGGAAACCAAAAAACTATTCCAACCAATTTTATGGCCCAACACCCCTTCGGGTTGGCGTTGAAAAATCCAGAAACCTTATGACTGTGCGTTTAGCACAACATGTAGGCATGGACAGCGTCGTTGATACCGCCAACCGTTTTGGTATTGGCGAAAATTTACAACCGCTTCTTGCCAACTCTTTGGGGGCCAGCGAAACGACCCTGCTTGCAATGACCTCTGCTTATGGCATGCTTGTGAACGGCGGTAAAAAGATTGTTCCAACATTTATTGACCGTATCCAAGATCGCTATGGTAAGACGATGTTCCAACATGACAACCGGACATGCATGGACTGCGGAGACTTTATTCAATGGGAGTACCAAGGTGTTCCAAATATCCCAGATACCCGCGCCGTTGTCAGTAATCCGCAAAATGTTTACCAGATCGTCTCAATCCTAGAAGGCGTGGTAGAGCGTGGTACGGCACGCAGGCTAAAGGCGCTTAATCGTCCCTTGGCTGGAAAAACGGGTACAACGAATGACTCTCGTGATGCGTGGTTCATGGGCTTTTCTCCTGATTTGGTCGTGGGCGTTTATATGGGTTTTGATAACCCCAAGCCTTTAGGGAACAGAGAAACAGGATCATCTGTGGCGCTTCCTGTGTTTAAATCATTTATGGAAGAGGCATTGAAAGATGTGCCAGCCACACCGTTCCGTTTACCAGAAAATATGCGCCAAATTCGTGTAAACCCCAAAACTGGGCAACGCGTCAACCCACTGGACGAGGCCGGTATTTGGGAAGCTTTTGTTGAAGGCACAAGCCCGGAATCATCGCAAATTATTATAGATGGCGGCTTTGTCGGCGAATATGATCGAGAGTGGTTATTTGATGAAAACGGCGATAATACTGACCCATACTCATTATATTATGGGTCTCGCGATGAAAATGAAGGTGGTGCACCTGATGCAATAAACCCACCGACGCCACCAAGTTCTGGAATAGGCACGGGCGGTTTGTATTAATCATTGATGCTGTTCAATATTTTGGACTATGGCCGCTGAAATTTTTATGATACGATTCTTGTATTCGTTTTAACGCGACCCCTCCTCACGACCAAAATCAAAAATTTAGGATACATGATGTCTCAGTTAACAGGTAAAAAACCAGCACTCCAGGTTAATAAATTGATATACTCGGGGCGCGCCCGAGATTTATTCAAGCTTTGGTTAGTGAACCTGCTACTGGCTATTCCCACATTAGGTATTTATCGCTTTTGGGCAAAGGCAAAAATCAGACGATATCAGTCTGCGCATTTAAAATTAGGCAATGATTTTTTCGAGCATACGGGAACAGGAAAAGAATTGTTCGTAGGCTTTGCAAAAGTCATGGGTTTGTTCTTTTTAATATATATGTCATATAATTTCTTGGCATTTTTACCATTTGGCAAAGCCATCGTACTAGTGACAGCGCCATTATTATATATTGCGGTTTTCTATTTAATGTCAGTGGCCAGATATGCGTCTGTTCGATACATGGCAAGCCGTACCACTTGGCAGGGTGTTAGAGGAAGACTTGGTGGATCTGCTTTTTCATATGCAAATTTCGCACTTATAAGAACATTGATTAATATCGTGACGCTTGGCCTTAAAAAGCCAAAGTCGGATGTATTAAAACATAAATTCATCATGGATAATTTGCAATTTGGTGCGCAGAAATTCTCATTTCATGGCACATCAAAGGGGCTGATGAAACCATTTCTGCTACAATATCTGCTTATATCGTTACCTATTATAGCTGGAATTTTGATGGGTACCGCTTTCAATTCAAATGAAATATCCAGCAGTACTAAAACCAGAAATGATCAAAATATACAATCTTACGAAGGCTCATCATACGATCAGCACTCGCTTCTCCATTTGGCGAGTTTTGATGGCGCTACACGAACAAAATACGATAGCCACGTAATTGATGTGCAGTACAACGAAGACAGCACTCCTCAATCCGCGGATAAGACTGTAAAGGTTGACCCGAGCGCTGTAATACTCGCTGCCTTAGGCGCGTTTTTGGGCGCTGGTATGCTTATTGTGTTTCTTATACTTCTCGCATTTTCTGCTGTGTTTTTTATCATAACAGCCCCCTATAAAGTGGCATTAACACGCAAAAAATTTGCAGGTCTTAGTCTTGGTGATTTAAGGTTTAAAAATAAACTAACATTTGCATCATATATAGGCTTGGTTTTAGGGAATCTTGTCATAGCGCTATTTACGTTAACACTGGGCACGGCGCTTGTATGGAAACGGAATATGCAATTTATGGCACGCTATGTCATCATTGGTGGGGATATAGACAGCTTTTCTACAAAACAAGTCGAACTGCAAAAAGCCTCGGTGGGTGAAGGCTTGGGAGATGCGCTCGACCTTGATGCCGGCTTTGATATCGGTCTTTAGACGAAAGCAAATAAAGCTATGAAGATAGAATGCTTATATTTTGATGGCCTTCAAACTAAAGAATATAGCTATACCCTAGATATAGAGTCAGATATTTTGGTGCTTACCGACCCTCAGACAAATCAGAAAAAAGTATTTTGGAGTGTGGACGAGATCAAAATCGTCCAAGAACCAACGCCAACAACACCCGGCAAAATTTCCAGCAAATCATCACCTGATGCACGCATAATTATTGCGTCTTCCCACGATTGGAAAAAATTCATAGATGCCCTGCCAGCAAGTTCAAAGCACATGGAATGGGTTTCTATGAAATGGCGCGCTATGCCCTTTTACGTTATCTTGAGTATCGTGTGTTTGTTCATAATTATAAAAGCCACACCAGAACTCATGCAAAAAGCCGTCATTTTTGTACCCCAATCTGTAGAGAAAAAAATTGGAGACAATTACGTCGAGATGATCTCCGAGAAGGGGGTATGCGAAAGTGAGGCGGGGAATAAGGCGCTCGGTAAAATAATTAATACAATCAAACAATATCCTGAACTCTCCGACGTTGATTTGAAGGTCACGGTGATAGATCAAGACATAAAAAATGCCTTCGCATTCCCGGGGCGCTCAATTGTGATTTTCAAAGGGCTTATCGAAACCGCCAAGACCCCAGAAGAGCTGGCATTTATCATTGCCCATGAAACGGGTCATATATCTGAACGGCATGCTATGAAAGGGTATCTTCAATCTCAGGGGCTGTCTCTTCTTATAAATATAATGGTTGGAAATATGTCCCCTGCTGGGAATAGCTTACCGGAAATAGCCGGAACATTTGGTAATCTGCATAATGTTCGTCACTATGAAGACGATGCAGACGCATTTGCGCTAAGCGTATCGCAACATATAAATATGGATCACAGGGACGGCGCCGCCTTTTTCGAACGCATAGCCAAAAAGGAAAAAGCTTACGCCTTTATTCCAAAATGGTTATCAACTCATCCCGAGACGAAGCAAAGAATTAAAAAGATAAAAGAATTTCGCTCTGATGAAACGGTGGAATATACCCCTATTTTGAACGAAGAAGAATGGCAGAGCCTACAAAGCATTTGCCAATAGCACTTGCTTATTTTTTAAATCCACCAAACCTTTTTATGTTATAAATCCCTATGGATAATAGTTTAGCAGGAAAAATACTTATTTCTTCACCACATATTGGTGATCCACGTTTTGAAAAAAGCGTCATATATATGTGCTCTCATGATGAGGACGGCGCAATGGGTATACAAATCAATCGTCCATTAACGAAATTAAAGCTCGCCGATCTGCTACAGGATTTAGAACTCGAGGGACAAGTCGACACAAAAGCAGATCTAGACGCATATATTGGTGGACCTATGAGCCCAGAGCGAGGGTATCTTATTCACACACCACGGCTTAACACACAAGATACTTTAGAAATTAACAAACACATATCGGTATCAGGAACGCTAGCTTCTCTAAAAGGGATGACCGAAAACGACAATATATCATCGGACGCGATATTTGCTCTTGGTTATGCAGGCTGGACAAGCGGTCAATTAGAAGATGAGCTAAAAGAGGGGGCGTGGCTCGTCTTCTCAGACCATGACAGCACCCTAATATTTGATCATCCTCGTGATACATTATGGGAGGCCGTGATGACACGCATTGGCATTAACCCATCGGCATTAACAGGACAAACCGGACAGGCGTAAATAAACATGATACGACAAAATCTATTAACAACAATTTTCATCATATGTTTTGCGATATTCTCTCCTGCTGTTGCTCAAGAGGAGGCAGAAGAGAGCGCAGAACGGAGAGTAGAACAGTCAGTGGAACAGCGGATAGATGTAAATAAAACATCAGATATTAGATATGGAAACGATCCGCGCAACCTCCTAGATATTTATCATCCCCAAGACGCAAAAAATGCGCCTGTGATTTTAATGGTGCATGGGGGCGCATGGCGTAAGGGTGATAAAACAAACCAATCTGTTGTCGAAAATAAAATGGAAAAATGGACGCAAGAAAGGTTTATTTTCGTGTCGACCAATTATCGACTGCATAAAACACAGCCCTATAATCAGGCGCAAGATGTACGTCGTGCCATACTCTACATTCAAAAAAATATTGCCAATTATGGCGGGAACCCTAACGATATTATTTTGATGGGTCATTCGTCAGGCGCCCATCTCGTGGCATTAGTAAATGTACGTCCTCAGCTAGCCTACAATATGGGCGTAACCCCATGGAAGGGCGCTGTTATACTTGATACGGATGCCCTTGACGTCGTATCGCTCATGAAGGCGCCTCATCCATCATTTTACGATAATGTTTTTGGTAGTAAGCTATATGATTGGACAAAATCATCTCCCCGCGCGCAATTAAAAGAAAACGCATTTCCAATGTTGCTTGTCTGCTCTAGTAAAAGACGTACGGCGTGTGATACGGCAGAAGAATTTTCAAAATATGCACGCACTTTAAACGTAAAGGCGCGCGTAATGCCACAGGATTTGTCCCACAAGGATATAAATCGATATTTAGGCATAGACAATGAATACACACAAAAAGTGGACGAATTTATTCAGGAGCTTTTGTCAAATTAAGACCATAAAGAATATGGTCTTGTCGTGTTCCATTGATATTTAGATATGCCTTTGCAAGGCCATCACGTTCAAATGAAAAACGCTTTAACAAGGCTTGGCTCCGTTGATTATGCGTTAAGGTGGCCGCATTGATACGCGCAAGCCTCAAACCGTTTGCACATAAACAAATCGCAGCATCCAATGCTTCGCTCATCAGGCCATGGCCTTGTTTGTCTTCCGCTATCCAATACCCTAATGATCCAAACTGTGCAGCACCACGCACAACGTTGTTGATGTTAATGCCACCAATGAGCTTGTTGTTGTCTAGGGCGTAGATGAAGAAAAAATAACCGCGATCTTCACGCCATTCTTTACGCTGATATTGAATACGTTTTTGAAAAGAAAGAGGAGTGTCCCAATCATCGGCCCATACAGGATCAAAGGGTTTAAGATATTCCTCATTTTTATGACGGAGCGCTTTCCATTCCGTAAAGTCTGTGCCTTGTGGGGGGCGTAAAAGCAGGCGATCTGTTATGATTTTCGTATGTACAAATGACGGAAAACCTTCGATCTCACAGTGTCCAAATTGCGAGAGCTGAAAGCGCATTATGCCACCATTCTTTTTGAAATCGCATCATAAGATTCTAGAGCGCCTAGATCGCCTAGTGCTGAAAATGTAAGTTTTGAGCCAAATATCTTCTGCGCAACGTCACAAACATCTTTAACACTTACCGCCTCAATTTTCGAAAGACGGTCTGGGATATCAATAATATCACCCGTTTGAAGCAAGCATTTGCCAAGCTGGTCTGCACGACGATTGACAGATTCGCGCGACATAAGGAAACCCGCCTTCATTTGTGTTTTGGCGCGTGCCAATTCTGCGTCTGTAACTGATTGCGTGGATTTTAAAAGCTCATCACATACAACGGGTACAAGCTCAGTTAAATCTTTAGGGTTGGTTCCTGCATACACTGAAAATAAACCGCTATCTGAATTAGACATGGCGTATGTATATATGTCATACACCAACCCGCGCTTTTCACGAATTTCTTGAAAAAGGCGTGATGACATACCCCCGCCCAATACGGCAGATAATGTACGCATCGCATAATAATCATCAGCGTTATAAGAAACATTTTCAAAACCCATAAATATATGGGCTTGTTCTAAATCGCGTGTCTGGCGTATATCACCGGCTGTATATTCCGGCTTGATATACGCACGGTCTTGATTTTTAGGCAGTGATTGAAATGCCTCGGAGACTTGATCTACAAAAACGTCATGATCAACATGACCTGCCCCAATCACGACCATACGCGAGGGCGTATAATGTCTTTGCACATAGTCTTGCATCGCATGTTTAGGCATGGACTGAATTCGTTCAACAGATCCTAATATGGGCGCGCCAATTGTTTGGTCCTTAAACGCTTGCATTTGCGCCAAATCAAATATGTGATCGTCGGCTGCGTCCTGATACATGCCTATCTCTTGGATAATGACGCCGCGTTCACGTTCAATCTCATGATCTGGAAAGGTGGAGTATTGCAGCATGTCTGAAATCATGTCCAACCCAAGGGTGTAATCATCTTTAAGCATGTGCACATAGTATGCTGTTGTCTCTCGGCTTGTGTACGCGTTCATGCGCCCACCCACATTTTCAATCTCTTCAGAAATACTGAGCGCATCGCGCTTTTGTGTACCCTTAAACACCATATGTTCCACCATATGGGCAACACCATTATATGTTATGTCTTCGTGGCGTGCCCCTGTGCCACACCACACACCCAAAGCAACCGTATCAACTGACTTCATTGTGTCGGTGGCAATCGTTAAGCCATTTTCTAAAACTGTTTTTTTCATTGAAGACATTAAATATTACTCTTTCATGGACGGTGTGCCAGCAACGCATTTCCCACTTTGGCAGGTACAGGCTTGAATATCTGGAAATCCGCATACACCGGCTAAACCATCTTTTTGGCATAGCTTTTTAACCAGATCAGGATTGACGACACTATCTTTATTCACGCATGCAGGATAGTACCCGCAACAGTTCCCTACGTTTTTAACGACGCATTGAGAACTTTCATCGCATGATACATCAACGGATTGTTGGTAGCCTTTGACTGTTTGCACAACAGGTTGTTCAGCTTGCGATGTCAGTGAAAAATATAAAAAACAACCAACCACAGCAACCACCAAGGGGATAATAAACTTTTTCATGAAATTATTCTCCTAGATAACGATTTTCAATGTGACTGATCAAAAAGTCAGGCGATGGCGTAAAGCCGGTTACATCTTTAAGAAGCTCATCCATTGGCTTGATACTGCCTTTAGAATGTATGTGTCTATTGAGCCATTTTGTAATGGGTTTAAAGTCACCATTACGAATACGAGAGAAGATATCGGGAATGTCTTGTTGCAATGTATCAAATAATTGCGCCGCCACCATATGGCCTAATGTATAGGCTTGGAAATAGCCAAATTTTCCAACAAACCAGTGTACGTCTTGCATAACGCCTTCCATGTGGTTTTGTGGCATAACACCGAGGTTATCGTGCATCCACTCCGTCCAATAGGCCGGAATATCGGCAACTTCCATTTTTCCTTCAATCAAATCACATTCAATTTGAAACCTTAAAAATATATGGAAAAAATAGGTAAGCTCGTCAGCACGTTTTCGATCCAAGCTGGGCTGTACTTGTGTTTTTATTCTATATAAATTGGCGGCCGTAAGCGATGGGTCACGAACTGTGTGAAACAACCCTTCTAGGCGAGGTGCCAAAAACTCGAAAAATTCATGTGTGCGTCCCAAGATCATTTCAACGAGAAGCGCTTGCGATTCATGCATTGTCGTTCCCAGATCAAAAGACACGGGCTGATAACTCAACCCTCCTTTTGTCGGAAGCCCCTGGATGTAGAGGCCGTGACCACCTTCGTGCAGAGCAGATTTCATAGAATCGAGAAAGTTTTTGGTATCAACATTTTTGATCACAAGGCGTGTGTCATCGGGTGTACCGCCTTCAACGGGGCTGTGGCCGGTTTCGTACAATCCGCCGCGGTCATAATCAAACCCTAAAAGCTCAAGCAAGCTTCGGTTAAGCCACATCTGCCCTTCTTTTGAATACCCGCCAGCTAACGAAACAATCGGCTTGCGCGATTTTTGGCGTTCAATCACCAAAGGCATTATTTTTTTAAGTTCGGTGTTGAGGTGATTAAACCATGACCACAATTCGTTGAGTTTAACGCCGGGTGAATAATCCTGAATAAGGGCTTCGTATAATGTGGCGCTATTGCGGAATTTAGCTTTTTTCTTTGCCGTTTTACGAACATGTTTTACGACGCGCTCGAGATGGGCTTGCGCCATTTCCCAGTCATTATTTTTAAGGCATTCACGGTGTATGCGTCGCCCCTCATTGGCAATGCGCGCCGATTCTTCCATCGTGTCATGATCAAGTATGGCATGCGTTTTATATAGCTTGACCATACCCTTTAAATTCGCGCTGTCCCATTCATCCCATAAATTGGGATAAGAGGCCATGTGTTCTTGTGCTTCTTCTAGATGAATTTGTGCCTCAGGTGAAACAATGTCGTCATGGATACGGCGGTGAAGATAGGAAATTTGATCCAAACGCCCCTCATACGCACCTTCTGGCATCGTGGTCAAAAAGTCACGACTAATAATTTCTGCAATGGCTTCCAAGCGCCCAATGTTCTTGAAACGAGATTTTAGGTTGGTATATGCAATCGAGGGGTGAGGTTTACGCTTAGCCATAATGTTTTATATGTGGTTTTAGATGAAACAAGCAAATGAAAAAGAAAAAGATTATTGCGAACGCCTAATCTTTCTCCATTGTGCCACATTTTTATTATGTTCGGCGAGAGTTTTTGCAAAAATATGTCCCCCTGATCCATCTGCAACAAAATAAATATAATCATTGGACGCAGGGTTAAGGGCCGCCTCAATTGAGGCCTTTCCAGGATTACAAATGGGACCCTTAGGCAGACCCGGATATTTGTACGTGTTATAGGCAGAATCAATACTCATATCCTTACGAAGAAGGCGGCGGCCTAATGGGCCTTTTCCATCGTTTTTATGCTTTCCCCCTGTGATAGCATAAATCACGGTTGGATCAGTTTGCAGTGGCATGCCTTTACGCAAACGGTTCGTAAACACACCCGCAACATCACCGCGCTCGCCTGATACACCTGTTTCCTTCTCAATTATAGATGCCATAATGATGGCCTCTTCTTTGCTGTCAAAAGGCAAATCGTTGACACGTGCGTCCCACGCTTTGTCGAGCGTGGTTTTCATCGCGTCTTGCATTTGTTCGATAATAAAAGCTGTGCCATCGCCTTTTTGATAGGCGTACGTATTGGGCAACAGGCTTCCTTCTTCTGGTACACCTTCATAGTCCTGCTTCAAACCTTTATCATTTTTTAACAGGCGCATAATTTCAAAACTTGTCAGGCCTTCGGGGATTGTCACTTGGCGTAAAATAATATCTCCTTGCTCAAGCTTTGATAAAACCTCAGACATTGAAGCGCGTGGCAAAAATTCATACTCGCCGGCCTTCAAGCTTGCGTGTTTGTCAGTCAGCCGCGTGGCAACCTTAAAAAGGAGGGGGTTATCAATGACACCATTTTCTTCTAATAGCGATGTGATGCTACTCACGCCCGTGCCTTTAGGAACAGTTACATGGACGGGCTGTTTTAAGGGGCCTGCGGCCGAATAAACGGTATAACCATATGAAACAACACCAGCCCCTATCGCTAAAAATAGAAAACAAACAGCAAAAAGACTTAAAACAAACTTCATGGTAAAAAATGTCCCTTAATAAAGGTTGGAAGGTTGATATCTGGAATATAGGGCGTAAACGGCGGATAAAATTGCCCATGGCGGGTATAAAGCCCATAGACAATTGTAAAGGGGCGTCTTAAAAGCCAATAAATCTCACCTTGGTTTTCATCATCCCATACAAATGCGTCTTTGTTGTCTATATTGTTCCATGTCTCAAGCGAGATGGGCTCACCTTGACTATCCAGTGAAATCCAGCGGGCATTTGTATCGACAAACATCCAGCCTTTTTGTGTTAAAACCTCGACCAATGCATGCGAGCGTAAATCATTGCCACTGTCGATCGCCATTGTTTCTGGGGGGATAAAAGTTTTGTCACGGCTAAAAACAGACACAAACCGTACTGTAAACCCATAATAGCGAAGGGCTTTTTCTATGCTACGTCCCCGGTCGCTACATTGACCGTGCCCTGCATCAAGTAAATCTTGTGGTTCGCGTGTTTGACCCAAAGGGATTTTAAGAAGCGTTGGCGAGGCATCAAGAACGGCATCTTGTATATGACGAATGAACAAAACTTCACGCTCAAAGTCGCGTTTTTGATCATTTTTAAACTCTCCGACCATTTTTTTTACAGCAATTTCATCTTCGGGCGTGATTTTTGTCGAAACATTATGCACAATGAGTAAAGAGATAAAGACGAACGATAGAATGCTACAAAAAAACAACCCCTTTTTAAACACACCCCAGCCACTTGATGAAGAGGCGCTAAAAAAGCGCTCGATTGGGTTTTTGTTTTTTTGGGTCATGTATCTCTTGCTTTCGCCGTTTTATATTTTCAATAGCGGTTTGCCTCAGCCTGCCGATATTTTAATTTTCACTGGTATTATTATATTCTTTTCTTACAGATTTTTAACATCTGGTGATCAGGATAATGCAAATATCACGGGAGTCTACATTTTTGGTGGGATATTTGTAGGTCTAACAACATCTATAAATTTGATTCATTATTTTTTTACGCCCGACGTGAAATTTATGCTGCACAGCATCTATTATTTTTTCAACTTTTTGATTTTTGTATTCGGCATACTCATTTTCAGAAGCTATCCCAAAATGGCTAATTACTACAGCTACTGGGCTGTAGTAATCATTTGTATTCTTGAATTCTTAGTTGTGATGTTTTTCCCAGATATGGAGGATTACAGAGCCAGCGGCACATTCAACCGGTCAAACCAGCTTGCATACTGGGGCATATTGACGGCAGCAGCCCTCCTTATACTCAAGCGCACATCGCCGATCACACTACTGGATTTACTTTTACTGGCCATGATCGGCTATATTGAAATGAAAGCGCTCTCTAAAGCAGGGATCATTGTGTATTTCATGCTTTTGATGATTGCCTTTATCTCGCCGAATATCACAAAAAAAATGCGCTGGATTGCGTTTATCTGCTTCACAGTTTTGATGTTAGTAAAGTTCCAAACGCCACAAAATGTAGCTGTTTTTATTCAAAAGATAGAAACTTTGGAGGCTGTATCTGATCGTATGAAAACATTAGGTAAGCAGGCCGATGACACGCCTGCGGGCCGAGGGTATGACCGATTGATAGAGCACCCACAATTTTTGATTGTGGGCGCTGGCGAGGGTGCGCATTGGCGATTTGGCCGCCAAGAGCTTCACTCTGGGATTGCCACACTTATATTTAGCTACAGCATCTTTGGGTTTGGTGTTTTTGTTCTGTTTTTAGGAAGCGTATTCTACAGGCTTCCTTGGCATTACACGGCTATGCTTATTCCGATATTTATGTATGGTCTAACACACCAAAATGTTCGGTTCAGCTATTTTTGGGTGTTCTTAGCATTGGCCTATTCGTGGCACTTCATTAAGCGTGAGGAAGATGGAGGCGATCAAGCGGATCGTCTAGAAGGTGTGTCGGTAGATGGTCAATAATCTAAAACTACATACGGAGCACTTGGATACGGGGGGGATGTCTACCCTTGTCTTTATTTTGATATGGGCTGGATACCTTCTTTTATCTCCTTTTTATATCTTTAACAGTGGTCTGCCTCAACCCGCCGATATGCTCCTTGTTTTTGGTGTTTTGCCTGCCCTTATTTTAGCGGCTATAAACTTCAAAGGGCGTATTTCGGCCATGCATATTTCAGGGGCGCTCTTTGTGATCCTGACACTTTGTATCAACCTCATATACTTTTTATATATTGGTGATCGATCCTTTGTTCCGCCAAGTCTATTTTATGTGTTTAATTTCGGGGTGTTTCTTTTCATCATCTATTTGTTCAAGCGCGCCCCACAGCTTATGAACCGTGTCACATATCTAGTTATCTCTGCAATTATTCTCATGCAGCTCGTATATGTCATAGGCGTAAGTCCCGATGGTGGACGCCATCAGGGAACATTCAATAACCCAAACCAGCTCGCGTACTGGTCCTTATTGATGAGCGTGATGATTATTGTTTTAAAAAGGGGGGCAAGTATAAACCTATTTGATCTTATCCTCTTCAGTGCGTTGGCGTTCTTACAATCTGAAGCTCTGTCAAAAGCAGGGATGATATCTTACGGTGTGCTTCTTGTGTTCGTGGCATTCCAACCTGCTACAAATAAAAAGCTAAAGGCATTGTTTGTATTTGGTCTGTTTGCTTTCTTTATCACTGAAATTACAGCGCCTCAGCAAGTAAAAAGCTGGGTTATTGCCGCTGATAATATTAGTGCCGTGATGCACAGACTTGGCAAAATTGGCGTTGAGGTAGACGATAGCCCCATGGCAAGGGGGTATTCTCGCCTTATTGAATATCCTGAATATATTCTCGTTGGCGCTGGTGAAGGGGCGCATTGGCGTTTCAATGCCCGCCAAGAGTTGCACTCTGGTCTTGCGACAATACTCTTTTCCTATGGAATTTTAGGCTTTACGCTGTTTTTGTCGTTTTTAGGATTTATATTTATCAGAATTCCGTTTTATCACACATTCCTGCTAGCGCCTTTAATTCTTTACGGGCTCACACACCAAAATTTCAGAAACACGGCGTTTTGGGTGTTCTTGGCTGCATGCTATGCACATAAATACTTCACGGCTAACATAAACCACAACGACAGTGTTAGAGACATGGCCGAACACGACAACAAGCCACGTCAGCAAGTGTTGAGTAAACAAAGTGTGCGGTAAAAATAATTAAACTGATTTGATAACAAGACTAGCGTTCGTACCACCAAAGCCGAAAGAGTTCGAAAGAACAGCATCTATGTTCTTTTCTTTGGCTTTGTGAGGGACTAAATCAATACCCTTACAAGATTCAGAAACATTGTCCAAATTGCGTGTAGGGGGAATTGTGTTCGTTTCTAATGCTTTTACTGAATAGATGGCCTCTACAGCGCCAGCAGCCCCTAAAAGGTGCCCAATTGATGATTTCGTAGACGACATTGAGATGTCATCAATACTGTCTTTAAACATACGTTTAACGGCGCCACATTCGATACCGTCACCCATAGGTGTTGATGTCCCATGTGCGTTAACATAGTCAATATCAGACGGGGACATATCAGCGCGCTTCAATGCGGCTTCCATGGCGCGGTACCCACCGTTGCCATCTTCAGCAGGTGACGTAATGTGATAAGCATCCCCTGACATACCATAGCCAACGATTTCACCATATATTTTGGCACCGCGTGCTTTTGCATGCTCATACTCTTCCAAAATAAGAAGACCAGCCCCTTCGGCAATTACAAATCCGTCACGACCGTCATCAAAAGGACGAGAGGCAGCAGTTGGATTATCATTGTAAGATGTAGATAAAGCGCGCAGCGCAGCAAATGATGACACGCCAATACGGTTAACAGCCGCTTCCGCGCCTCCAGCAACCATAACATCAGCATCATCTAAGGCAATCATACGGGCAGCATCACCAATGGCGTGCGTACCAGAGGCACACGCAGTCACCACAGAGTGGTTAGGGCCTTTAAATCCGTATTTAATAGAAACATGTCCCGAAGCAAGGTTAATAAGCATGCCGGGAACTGAAAAAGGTGACACACGACGTGGTCCTTTTCCGTCAAGAGTACCAGATGTTTCATAAACTGTTTGAAGTCCGCCAATGCCGGATCCAATCATAACACCAGTACGTAGTAAACCTTCTTCATCCTGAGGCATCCAGCCACTGTCTTTGACAGCTTCTTCAGCCGCCGCAAGAGCATAAATAATGAAAGTGTCGACTTTCTTTTGCTCTTTAGGTTCTAGATAATTATCAGGATTAAACGCATGATCGCCTTCAAAACCTTCTGAAACATGTGGGACGAGGCCCGCGATTTGTGAACTGATGTCTGATGCATCAAAACGTTCTATTTTTCGCAGGCCGCTTTTTCCTGACGTTATTTCAGCCCAGTTATGATCAACCCCTAAACCTAGAGGCGAAACCATTCCCATGCCTGTAATAACTACACGTCTCATAATATTATATCAAAAATATAACTTAGATTTGAAAACGACTTAATAAATTAAGATGCGTTTGCAGAGATGAAGTTAACAGCATCACCAACAGTTTGGATGTTTTCTGCTGCATCATCAGGGATTTCAACGTTGAATTCTTCTTCAAACGCCATAACAAGTTCAACTGTGTCAAGAGAGTCGGCTCCCAAGTCATCGATGAAGCTTGCGTTTTCTGTAACTTTACTTTCTTCTACGCCAAGATGTTCAACAACAATCTTTTTTACGCGTTCAGCTATGTCACTCATAGTATTTCCTTTTCTGTTTGATTCTCGTCTATAAGTCAATCGGGCGTGAACATATCCACCATTGTAACCGATTGCAAGAACTTTATTTTGTTACCATGCTTTTTACACGAAATCGACGGATAGACCAGCTCTTTCAGCATAAAGCATGTGGATATGTTTCTCTCAAGATTAATTTAGGGGTAATTTAGGCGCGATATTATGCCTTAAATCATCGCCATTCCGCCATTTACGTGCGTAGTAGAGCCTGTTACATAACCTGCCTCAGAACTGGCTAGATATGTGACCGCAGAGGCGATGTCTTCGGCTGATCCCATGCGTCCGGCAGGGATTTTAGCATTAATCGTCTCTTTTTGGCCATCATCAAGAGCCTCAGTCATGGCTGTTGCGATAAAGCCAGGGGCCACACAATTTACAGTAATGCCGCGGCTTGCAACTTCTTGTGCCATAGCCTTTGACCATCCGATCATACCAGCTTTTGACGCAACATAGTTACACTGCCCTGGGTTTCCGGTAACACCAACAACAGAGGCAATGTTCACAATGCGCCCATAGCGGCGTTTCATCATGCCACGCTGTACGGCTTTAGCTAGTTTGAAAGGCGCTGTTAGGTTAACGTCCAAAACATCTTGCCATTCTTCGTCTTTCATACGCATTGATAAATTATCGCGTGTCAGACCTGCGTTATTGACGAGAATGTCAATTTGACCCATGGCTTCATCAGCACGTTTAACGAGATCTGTAACCGCCTCATCAGAAGATAAATCCGCAGGCAAAACATGAACGCGCTCTCCAAGAGCCTCAGCAAGTGCATTTAATTTGTCTTCATTACGACCAGAAATGGCTACCGTTGCGCCTTGTGTATGAAGAGCCTTTGCAATTGCCTCTCCAATGCCGCCAGTAGCGCCTGTAACGAGTGCCGTTTTTTCTGAAAGATCAAACATAATTTATATCCTTTTATTTTATGTGCTCATATGCGGGGGAATAATTACTAAAAGTGGAAAGCCGAACATGACCCGGGTAAGTTCGTTGTGGCTGCTTCTTTTCAGATCTGACCAGATTGGCGAGCTACCCGCCCAGCCGACTTTCCGTAGATAGATATAAACAAGCAAAGCAAGATCATCAAGAGAAAAGTAATACCAAGATTATGAGGCCAGTTATACTTGGGTTACAAAGACATGATACTGATGTCGTTAATATGCGAGAACACAAATATTGGATTATGTCTTTCCAAAGACTTATTCTAGGTCTCAATAGATTTTTTGAACGTGGCAGGAACGCCTGCAACCAAAGCATTGTCAGGGACATTTTCGCGCACAACAGAGCCTGCGGCGACAATCGCATTCTTACCAATCGTTACGCCGGGTAAAATGGTTGCGCGTGCACCGATCCACGCCCCATCCTTAACAATAATAGGCTTAGAATCATGGGGACGCGGCAATGTCTTTATATCATGCACAAGCGAATCAGTTGTCAGCATTGCATAGGGTGAGATAATGACATCATCGCCCAACTCAATGCCTGCGCGCGCAATAAGCATGACTCCGTGGTTAAGAGCGCATCGACGCCCAATGCGAATATTATGGTGACCACTAATACGCACAGCACCATAAACGCGCAAATAACGCCCGCATTTTTGAACGCTCAACATGATGAGCGCGCGCCGTATAAAGCGCGTGAAATGATCCCATGCATAAAGCCATACAAACATGGCTTTTTTAACAGGCGGCAAATGGCGAACACGCGTTGTAATTGGATTTTGATTATTCATGATATAGACCTTATTTAAGCCACCCCGTTAGGTCGCGTTGTAGAACTTCGGAAAGTGCCTCGATTTCAGGGCGGCATAAGTCATTCAGCCTCTTCCTGAAATCGTCAGGTATGCCGTCAAGATATTCTTTTTTGCCTGATAGGCGTTTACCCCCAATGGCCTCGTAAGCCTTATGACTTGCGCGCGATATAAGTGTGAATTTAGGGCGCGCCACATTGACCTTTTTGCTGGCAGTATCGGGTACAAAATTCTCATCAATGTTTAAAAAACCATAAAGATCTTTGACGGTTTTTGTGGCATCAGCTTTCACCTCATCAAAATAAATAGGAAGTATATTTTCGGAAGGAACATGCTGATGAAGCCACGCAACATGAGACGAAATAAATCCCGGCTCAACCCACGCACGAAACCAAACGTATGTGTCTAATATGTCTTTGAATTTATAATTAATATGTCCCAAACGTTTGACATGCCAATATCCCGAAAAGGCGCGCTCCACTGGGTTTCGCACCCCAAAAGAAAATTTGGCATTCGGATTATGCGTCAGGATGCGCTCCATGGCCTGAATGGAATTAATATAACTTGGGGTGCAATCAATTTTAATCTGTCCCTTTTGCATTTCGGGATACAAATCCTCGTACCACTGAGGGCCTTTGTGAAAATTCACATCGAAATAATTGCTCTCTGAATGGTCGGTCGCACAAATTTGAGGATGCTCTTTAAGGCATTCAAACACCCATGTTGAGGCCGTTTTCGGCGGGCCAAGATAGAAATAATCAATGATGTGATCTTCGTGATTATCAGGTGTTTTACTCATTGCTTTATCCCGCAAATATTTCCAGAGACACTGTCATAGTGAAAAAATATCTCATGCTCATGTTTTTTAAAAAACTCATCAACGGCCTTTTTAGATCCTGCCCACGCGCCATAGTCATCAACAATCAAAAAACCGCCCTTCACAAGTTTTGGAAACAAATGCTCCAGCTCGTGTTTTGTTGATTCGTACCAATCGGTATCAAGACGCAGTAACGCGATTTTATCTGGTAAAATTTGAGGAATAGTGTCTTCAACTTTACCCTTAACGAAATGAATATTGTCAGCAGGGTATCCCGTTTGATCCATAACAGACTGCACAGTTTCTAGATCACCAACTGACCAGTCCGTCTTCCCATCTTTTTGATATACTTTGTATAAATCTTCGGCTTTCATATTTGTCGAAAGGCTGAAATCGTCTTTGGTCGGCGTACTCATCCCCTCGAATGTATCGTATAGATAAAACCCGCGATCAGTGTCTTGATTGTTCACGAGATGCTCTGCCATAATTGCGCTACACCCGCCGCGCCACACACCACATTCAACGATATCGCCTTGTATATTATGTTTGGTGATATGATTTAGTGCGTTAAACGACGTGTACAGGCCCTGCCATTTCACCATCGAGTAGGGGTGATACGTCTTATATAATGCCCGAAAGTCTTGAGGTATCGCGACAGGAAATTTTTCTTTTCCGCGAGGCCGAAAGCGTGAAACTTCAAGACCAAGAGAACGAAGAAAGTCTCGTACAATAAATCGGAATGTTTTATATGACTGTGCGGACATGAGAATATTTCTTTAAATGGAAAGCCTGTGAATGATTTTACAGCTTTTACAGCGCGGTTCAAGTCACATAATCAATAGGATAGGGGTAAGGTAGGGAGGAAGCAAAAGACTATCCCCATGATTCACAGGGCATATTTTTTTTTACGTACCTCTTTTCATTGTATTCCAAGTAAGGTAAAGCCATGACAATGAACGAAGCATATCCAGATATACCCTTTAATGAAGACTTTGAGCGCGATTACGAAAGTGAGATCGTACCACAAGACATGCCTGTGCATGCCCACAAAGAAGAAGGTAAGGGCAACGATGACAAAAAGCCCTCGCGCGCGCCTCACAATTTGGAGGCCGAACAAGGCTTAATTGGGGCATTGCTTCTCGATAATCGCGTTTTAGAGCGCATTTCAGATCTTATCAAACCGGTACATTTTTATGCAGGCGCCCATGGCCGTATATATGAGGCCATACAAACAATCGTTGAGCGTGGACAAGCCGCCACGCCCGTCACGTTGAAGGGGTATTTTGAAAAAGACCAAGAACTGGACAGTGTTGGCGGCGCAGAATATCTAGCAGACCTGGCAAGTACAGTCATGAGTCTGACAAATACAGAAAGCTATGCGCAAACAATTTATGACCTTTATTTACGTCGTGAATTGATTGGTGTTGGTAGTGATATTATCGAAGACGCGCACGCCTTTAACATCGACCAAGAAACAACAGACACGATAGAAAAGGCCGAAGCCCAACTTTTCAAACTGGCGGAAAGTGGTGAGTCTAAAGGCGGATTCGTTACCCTTCGCGATTCTGTGGTGACAGCCATTGAAATTGCTGAAAAGGCGTACAACACACAAGGACAAGTAACAGGGGCCACTACAGGTCTTGTCGACATGGACAAAAAGCTTGGGGGGCTTCACCCTTCAGACTTGTTGATTTTGGCTGCGCGTCCTTCAATGGGTAAAACAGCCCTTGCCGTAAACGTGGCTTTTAATGCTGCAAAGGCCTTTGCCGAATCGGGGGGAAAAGAAGGCGCTGTGACGGCATTCTTCTCCCTTGAGATGTCACACGACCAGCTCACAACACGTATTTTGGCTGATCAGGCCAGCATATCTGGTGATGCCATTCGTAAGGGTAACCTTAACCAAGATCAATTCCGTGATTTTGCCCAAGCCGCCCACGCGCTAAGCCAAATCCCACTATACATTGATGATACACCGGCTCTATCTATTTCGGCTGTGCGGACGCGCTCTCGTCGTCTAAAACGCCAACATGGCCTTGGACTGATTGTGGTCGACTATCTACAGCTTTTGCGCGGAACAGGTAGTAAACAATCAGAAAGCAACCGTGTGCAAGAGGTATCGGAAATTACAAGGGGACTAAAAGCGCTGGCAAAGGAGCTTGAAGTTCCCGTGCTCGCCTTGTCCCAGCTATCTCGTACCGTTGAAAGCCGCGATGATAAACGCCCGATGTTGTCTGACCTTCGTGAATCCGGGTCGATTGAGCAAGATGCCGATGCCGTGATGTTCATCTATCGTGAAGAATACTATCTCTCACGTGAGGAGCCATCGCAAAAAACAAGCGAGTCGGTTGAAAAGTTTAACGAGCGTTACGAGACATGGTCACGCCGTTTGCAAGATATGGCCAATATTGCGGAAGTGATTGTTGCAAAACAACGTCACGGTCCTATCGGTCCTGTACGTCTGCAATTTGACTCAAACTATACGAGATTCTCAGACCTTGCTCAAAATTACGAGGAAGAGCAATATTAAGGTCTTTGTTAAAGGCTGCTATCCAACATCAATGCGCCAAAAAGCGCAAAAAGATAGAACACAGAATAACCAAACATTTGTTTGGCTGATTTGTGAGTGTTGTCACGCAATGTCTTAATGGCGCTGACAACAAATAAACCACTCAAAATAATGGCACTGATCCCATAAACAAGGCCAGTATAGTCTAATATCCATGGCATAAGCGTTAAAGGGAACAACGCAAGCGTGTAAATGAGCATTTGAATCTTTGTATGAGCCTCGCCTTTTGTGACCGGCATCATGGGAATATTGGCGCGTTTGTAATCGTCATTGGCAAACAGAGCCAAAGCCCAAAAATGCGGCGGCGTCCATATAAAAATAATTGCAAAAAGAATAATCGGATAAAGTGTGATATCTCCTGTAACAGCCGCCCACCCGATCATAGGGGGAAAGGCTCCCGCAGCACCACCGATGACAATATTCTGGGCGGTCCGTGGTTTTAGCCATATTGTGTAAATCACAACATAAAAGAAACTTGCAAAGGCCATAATACCGGCGGCCACCCAATTTGTCGCAAGCCCCATCATCATGATAGACACCAATGTTGCAAAAATAGAAAAACCAACCGCATTATCCGGTGAAATAATACCCGCTGGCATCGGGCGGTTTTTAGTTCTGTTCATTTTGGCATCGACGTCACGCTCGTACCACATATTAAACGCCCCCGATGCTCCAGAGCCAAGGGCAAGAGCTGCGATGGCGATAAATATAATAAAGACGTTCATGTCTTCGCGCCCGGGTGCTACCCAAAGCCCGACAAAACCGCTAAACACAACAAGGGACATCACCTTTGGTTTTAATAACTCAAAGTAATGTGACAAAGTTGGTGTAACTATAGGTGCGTTGGTAGCGTTATCCATAAATATGATTTAACACGCACGCTTCAAAAGAACAAAGAGTTTATGACGGTTGTGTCGTGATATTTTTTATGTGCGATACCGCACGATCAGATGTTTTTTGCACAGACACTGAGTTGTTCACCAAGCGTTTTACCAACTCGTCTTGTTGTGTTGTATTAAAGCCCATAAGAGCCTGACCCGTTGATTGTCCCGAATATCGATAGTTAAAATAAGACACGTCCGCAATATCTTGGATACTATTAAGAAGATTGCGAAGCGATCCTGTGGTCTCTTTAAACGCGATATTATAAAAGTCAGACTTTTCAACCAGCTTTGGAGAATAAGGAATATTTGAAGCAATGATGTCTTCGTCTCCCGTCACATTCTGGAAAGGGATACCTGCATCAGTTAAAGATTTCTCAAGCTCTAAAAAACGCTTTGGTGAGGCGCCCAGACCAATAACCGGGTGGGCAAATTTAGCGTTGTTTTTACCGTATAAAAAATCGGTAACATTAATATCAAGCATATGATTGTCTAAAAGAGCCAACAGACCGCCCTTTTTTTCATCAAGCTCAACACGGATATATTGCTTCTTATATGCGCCAACGGCTGCTGATTCGGCAATAACGCCAAGACGGTTAAAATCTATATTTGCCCCTGACAAAACGGAAACTATATTTTTACCCTCCAGTAAATGTGGTGTTTCACGCAGATATTTTGCAATACCCGCAGCCCCTATTGCCCCTGATGTCTCAGGCAGCGCACGCAGCAAGCTGTGACATGTTTGTACAGCGGCACTTACTTCATTATTGGTAACTGTAATAAAATCATCAATATAATCGCGACACAGTTCAAATGTAATGTCCCCAGGCCTCTTTACAGCCGTACCATCACAAAACGTGTCAACGCGGTTCATTGTAATAGGGCGTCCCGCCTCGATCGAAAGCCCCATAGAATTTTGCCCAACGCATTCAACGCCGATAATTTTGATCTTGGGATAGGCGTCTTTAAGGCGCATGGCAACGCCTGCCGCCATTCCACCGCCGCCAATTTGTAAAAAGGCATAATCAAAGGCTTTTTGACCTGTATTTTGAGCAATGATTTCTTGCGCAATTGTTGATTGTCCCGCAATAACATCAATATTGTCGAAAGGATGAATCATAGGTATGCCCGTTGTCTCAACATAAGATGAGGCCTTTTCAAATGCATCCGTATAACTTGCACCATAAAGCTCGATTGACGCATGATCGCCTCCCAAACGTTTAACGGCTGTGATTTTCGCGTTAGGTGTTGTCTCGGGCATGTAAATCGTTGCGGCTAATCCGAGTTGTCGTGCAGCCATGGCAATACCCTGTGCATGATTTCCAGCAGAGGCTGTCACAACACCTTTTAGATTTGGGTTGCGTTCGACGGCTGCTTGCATGCCATTGATGCCCCCACGCGCCTTGAATGAGAAAGCGTGTGGCATTTGGTCTTCGCGTTTTGCAAAAATAGAATAAGAAGGCTGGTCTAAAAACTGAATCTTTTGAAGGGGCGTAATATTTTGTCCCATAGTCGCTGCGATTCTTGCATCAGCTTTAGGGAACTCTTCTTTTAGTTTTTTCACAACATCACTCATGGTGCGACAGTATCAAAAGTCAAAAATTATGTCAACGAAATTGCAGGGTCTAAAAGATGAAAAAAACCCCGCTAAAAGCGGGGCTAATTGATTGTTATTTAATTTTGGGTTGTTGTTCAAACTGATGGAACGGTGGAGGTGAAGATAGCGTCCACTCCAATGTCATAGTTTGAGGTTGAGCATTCCAAACATTGGCTTCTGCTTTTTTACCAAACAGCAATGTGTAGATGACAACAAAAACAAACCAGATTGTTCCTGCAAATGCGATATATGCACCATAGCTAGAAATCTCGTTCCAGCCTTGATACGCATCTGGGTAGTCAGGATAGCGGCGAGGCATACCTGCAAGACCTAAGAAATGCTGCGGGAAGAACAAAAGGTTCACGCCAATAAATGTTGTCCAGAAATGAACCACACCCATCCATTCAGGGTATTGGCGGCCTGACATTTTACCAATCCAGTAGTAAAATCCTGCAAACAACGCAAACACCGCACCCAAAGATAAAACATAGTGGAAGTGAGCCACAACGTAGTATGTGTCATGCAATGCTGTATCCATACCTGCATTGGCAAGGACAACCCCTGTTACACCACCGACGGTGAATAGGAAGATAAATCCAATTGCCCAAAGCATAGGTGTTTTAAACGAAATTGATCCACCCCACATTGTAGCAATCCAAGAGAAAATCTTCACCCCAGTCGGGATCGCAATAATGAGTGTTGCTGCCGTAAAGTAGGCACGTGTATTAACAGAAATACCCGTGGTGAACATGTGGTGCGCCCAAACGATAAAGCCAACAAAACCAATAGCCACCATGGCATATGCCATAGGCACGTATCCAAACACAGGCTTTTTAGAAAATGTTGATACGATGTGCGAGATGATACCAAAGGCAGGCAAAATCATAATATACACTTCAGGGTGACCAAAGAACCAGAACAAGTGTTGGTACAAAAGTGGGTCTCCACCGCCTTCAGGACGGAAGAAGGCTGTATCAAAGTTACGATCAGTCAACAGCATCGTGATTGCGCCACCAAGAACAGGTACAGATAACACAAGCAAGAAACTTGTTACCAACATCGCCCAGATGAACAATGGCATTTTGTGCAATGTCATGCCCGGAGCACGCATATTCAAAATTGTTGTAATGAAATTAGCAGCCCCAAGAATTGAGCTTGCACCAGCAAGGTGAAGTGCAAAAATAGCCATATCAACCGACATGCCCGGATGCCCTAACTTATCGGATAGTGGCGGATAAACTGTCCAGCCTGTACCGGCACCTTGACCCACAAAAGCAGACCCAACAAGTAGCGCGAAGGCTGGAACAAGAAGCCAGAATGAAATATTATTTAAACGCGGAAAGGCCATGTCAGGCGCACCCACCATAAGCGGAATGAACCAGTTACCAAACCCACCAATCAGACCCGGCATAACTACGAAAAACACCATGATAAGGCCGTGCGCCGTGATCCAAACATTCCAGATATGTTCTGCGCCAGGTGAGATAAATTGTAGCCCTGGCTCTTGTAGCTCGAGACGCATCATCACAGAAAACGCACCACCGATCAGTCCCGCCATGATCGAGAAGATGATATAAAGCGTTCCAATATCCTTATGGTTCGTTGAGCAAAACCAGCGTTGGAAAAATCCGGGTTTATGATCAGCCATGTTTTTAGTCCTTTTTATTTATAAATTCTTGTCTTGTTATAAGGGGAGTGGGCGTACCTTAAGCGTGTTCTTCTTTTGCTTTGACTAACCACTCTTCAAATTCTTCTTTTGTCACAGCCTTAATCTCGATAGGCATAAAGGCGTGTTTTGAACCACAAAGTTCAGAACATTGACCGTAATATGTGCCTGGCTTTGTGATGCGAACCCATGTCTCGTTCAAACGACCAGGAACGGCGTCTGTTTTAATTCCAAAAGACGGCATCGCAAAAGAGTGAAGCACGTCAGCCGCTGTCACAATAATTTGGATATTTGTGTCAATCGGCAATACAACGACGTTGTCAGTTGAAAGATTACGAAGTTGGCCTTTTTGTGTGTCAATTTCATCATCAGAAACCATGTAAGACAGGAATGACAAACCATCGTGATCTGGGTATTCATACCCCCAGTACCATTGGTATCCAGTCACTTTCAATGTCATCTCAGGGTCTTCAACGCGATCCATGTAGTACAACAATTTAAAAGATGGGAAGGCAATCACGAGCAAAATAAGTGTAGGAATTAACGTCCACATAATTTCAAGCGGCGTATTGTGCGTAACTGTAGAGGGCTCAGGGTTCGATTTTTCGTTGAACCGGATTACGACATAAATTAGCAGCGCCAAGACGAATAATGCAATGCCTGTAATAATGATCAAAAGCAAGTTGTGTAGATCGTGCATGCGCTCTGCAACTGGCGTTACAGCCTCTTGAAAACCAAGCTGGTAAGGCTCTGGGTATTGCGCATATGCTGACCCAATAGTCAGACATGCGAGGAGTATGCTTGTAATAATTGTTGTAAATTTTGCCATGATTTTTTCAAATTCCGCTATTCATTTGTTGTTATTTACACATATAAATAGATGTAAAATACGCGTTAATTTATCAGATGTTTATACACATAAACAAGCCCTAATCAAACCGTTTTTAAAAATGAGATTGACTCTCATCATAAGGTTTGGCTAAACTCTCCATATGTTAACTAAAAACCTACTCATTCTCGCACTTCTACTGGACCTCTCACAAGAGTCGCCGGGGATTTGTCGTATTTAGGTTTTTGAATAACATAAAACGAAAAAAGAGCCCCGCCAGATTTGGATGGGGCTTTTTTTTATGCGCAACACAACATAAGGCAAAGAAGGAATAAAAAATGGAAACACAAAACGATAGAGAGCGCGTTATCATTTTGGATACAAGCTTAAGAGACGGCGAACAACAGCCAGACATTGAGTACACACAAGACCAGAAAATTAAAATTGCGTCTTTGCTGGAAAAAGTTGGCGTTGATGTAATTGAGGCCGGATACCCTGCGGCATCTCCTGGCGAGTTTTGGACGGTGAACAAGATTGCACATAATTTTGCAAATAAACCCAATGTGACGATATGCGCGCTTGTATCAACAGTGGTAGACCATGTTCATAAAACAGCGGCATGCTTGCAGCCTGCGGCAAGTAAACGTATCCATACTTATATTGGAACCTCTCCCCAACACCGTGCAGCATTGAACAAAACCAAAGAGGAAATAATCGGGGATGCCCAACTTGCAGTATCGTGTGCAAAACAATATACCGACGATGTTCAATTTTCCGCAGAAGATGCCATCCGCACCGAGCGTGAATTTTTAAAAGAAATTTTTGAAGCAACTATAAAAGCAGGAGCCACAACCATTAACGTCCCTGACACAGTGGGTAAACAAAGACCTAAAAAGGTTGAGGAACTATTTAAATGGTTAAAAAGCAACGTAGAGGGAATAGAAAAGGTTACGTTATCAATTCATTGCCACAATGATTTAGGTAATGCATCGGCAAATTCTATCGCAGCCATCGAAGGGGGCGCCCGCCAAGTCGAATGCACCATGAATGGCTACGGAGAACGCGCGGGGAATACATGTTTAAAAACTGTAGTTATGAATATAGATGAGTATGGAGATGATTTAGGCGTCACCACAAATATTAATAGACGTCATTTAATACCGATGGAACGTTTGCTAGCCAGAACCACAAATGTTGGGCTGCCCACAAACCGCCCCGGTGGTGAAAATGCCAACACACATAAATCGGGCGGCCATCAAAGTAAAATGTCAAAAGATAAATCAACATACGAAATTCTAGATATTGGTGAGTATGGCGGGCGATCAAAAGGATTTATCATTGATAAATTAAGTGGTCGCGCTGGTGTACGCAGTGTATTAAAAGATTTAGGGTTCGAAAGTGTCACAAAAACACAGCTTAACAATATTTATAACGAATGTATGATGGTGGCAGACAAAACAAACAAGGCTGTGCCAAAATCACAAATAAAAGACATCGCGACAAAGGAACTGGAGGCGCGCTTTAACGAGGCTTCAGCATCACAGGATAATGCACAAACTCACAATGTAGGCTTTACGCGTCATATGATCAGATAAAGTCTTTTGAGGATTTTATAAAAAGGATTTTATAATGGAAAATATCGACTTTAACACATTTCAATCTGTTGAATTACGTGTGGGAACAATCATAAAGGCAGAGCCTTTCCCTGAGGCAAGAAAACCAGCCATCAAGGTCTGGGTTGAGTTCGGAGGCGATATAGGTATTAAACAATCATCGGCGCAAATCACGACCCATTATGACCCCAAAAGCTTAGTGGGAAAGCAAATTATCGGGTGTCTAAACCTTGGCTCAATGCGCATTGCAGGCTTCAAATCTGAGTTTCTAGTCATAGGGTTAACAGCATCAGATGGGTCTATTATTTTAATATCGCCAGATGCGCCTGTGCCGAATGGCGAGAAATTATGCTAAGCTTAGATAGGTTGATCGAAGCGTAGAAGGTTCATTTGATCCTTGGCGAAAGTGAAGCAATGATTGGTCGCCCCGCCACCAAGAATTTGGCGTAATGACAGTTTGATACGCGTCTGCCTGCCAATGATGGTCATAGCATTGCGCATCTTCATAATATGAGCGAAGCCGGTTGGTAAAACTTTCATCGTGTTCAAGAATAACGTTACGGCTTTCAATTTCACCACTTACTAATGAGAAGGTAAAGCTTTTATCCAGCTGTCTTTCCATTTCATCCATCACAAGAGGATGCAGTGTGCCGCGCTCTGCTAACAACATTTTTTGCATAGCATGGCGCGTATGAAGGGCGGTTGTGTAGGTGGTGGGAATGTTTCTTTGATCTTCAAATTCCTTTGTCAAAACAATTGAATCAGGATCTTCTAGGGTAAAACCTTTTCCTTTTGTTGTGTATTGATCACGATGAGGCGGGTCTTGAATTAATTGAAACTGAGGGTCTTCAGGTGCTTTGTCCTTAAGGTCTACAATTTTCAGCTTCGCAGTAAAACTGCTTGCAAATGTTGCGTTATTAAGAATTAAAACAACGCCATTGTCATTTGCAAACTTATATAAATCTCGTTTATTCGTTGTAAGGTCGCCTTTATCAAATCGCTCTCGATGTGTGCCTGCCTCAATTATAGGGGCGATATCGGCTGTTTGATCAAATGTCACAGATACAGCGAAGGGGCGCACAAGCTCAATATTCAAATCTGCGTTGAAAATATTTTTTAAAGCACGGCGGTCTCTACTTGTTATACGATCCATCATGCGCAATGTTATATACCATAAATAAAATTATGTCAATGTTTGACCAGATGGGAAAGTCCATAAAGCGCGGCCGTTTCCGCGCGTAAAATATTGTCGCCTAAGCTTACGGCTTGAATAGCTTTAAAGTTTTGAAGCATTTCAGTTTCTTGTTGGGTAAATCCCCCCTCGGGCCCAATCAGTATGGCGGTATCATTTTTTATATCAATGCTTGAGAGGAGCGGCGCGTCCCCGCGCTCAATAGCAGCAAAAAGCGGTGTGCTCTCTTCCCAGCTTGCACAAAATTTATCCAACGTGTTTAAGGGATGGAGGCGTGCAAGATCAAGTCGCTCGCACTGCTCTGTGGCTTCAATAATTTGTGCCTGAATGCGGTCTGCATTAATTTTTCGAACCTCTGTATTATGTGTGACAACCGGGTGTAGGTCAGTGGCGCCCAACTCGATTGCCTTTTCGATCATGAAATCAAGGCGTTGCTTTTTAATAGGGGCAAAAATCAAATGTGTTTTATTAAGACCCTTATTCGTCTGCTGGTGTGTTTGTTCACAGGGCGTGAGTGTCGCGTTTTTCTTATTAATGGGATTGAATTTTGCCAACCATTCGCCATCCTGCCCGTTGAATATCCGCACTAACGCATCTGCTTCTAGGCGTAACACGGATTTCAAATAATGAACTTGTGAGCCCAAAAGATTGATTTCTTGCCCATCTAGGATAGGATCACTGACATATAAACGAGGATACTTATAACTCATGACCCATACAGATATCAGAAAAAAAGCTTGGATTGAACGATTTCCTGCACGTGCACAGCCTTTTTTATATTTAATACGTGCTGATCGCCCGGTGGGGACATGGTTATTGCTCTCTCCTGCGCTATGGGCGATTACGCTGGCAGGTGGCATAAACGCCCACACAATGCCTCTACTCGTATTATTTGCACTAGGCGCCTTTATCATGCGCGGCGCTGGCTGTGTCATTAATGATTTGTGGGACAAAGATTTGGATCAAAAGGTCGAAAGAACAGCCTCGCGACCGCTTGCAAGTGGCGTACTCACAACTAAAGATGCGCTCGTTTGTCTGGGTGTGTTGCTAGCATTAGGGCTATGCATTTTGATACAAATGAACATAACAACCGTTGCCTTGGGCGTATTTTCACTTTTGTTGGTCATCGCCTATCCTTTGATGAAACGCATCACATGGTGGCCGCAGGCATTCTTAGGGATCACGTTTAATTTTGGCGCCATTATGGGGTGGAGCGCTGTAACGGGCGCCCTACACCTTCCCGCCATTTTACTATATATCGGCGGTTTTTTCTGGACGCTAGGCTATGACACAATATACGCCTGCCAAGACGTAAAAGATGACGCGCTAATAGGTGTAAAATCAACGGCGCGCCTTTTGGAAAAAAATATAAAGCGCTGGGTTTTTGGTTTTTACTCTGCCGCGACACTCTTTTTACTTATGGGGGTGTATGCAGGCGCAGGCGGCATGGCCGCCGCAGTGTGTCTTCCTGCCTTTATATTGCTTACCCAGCAGGCCAAAAACTTTAACCCCGACAACAAAGCCTTGTGCCTAAAACATTTCAAAGCCAACAGCATATTTGGTGTAGTTTTATGGATTTGTATAATGGTTGCGCAATTTTAAAACATGCGCCTAAAAACCTTATAGGTTCTTTTTGGTGGGCGCACTTAACAATACATCTTCATTTTGCATCTTTGATCCCAATGATTGCAACTTGTCGTTATCGCGCTTATTCGGGTAAGACCAGCGAATAGTATTAAACAACCCTTGTGGTTCGGCAATGGCATACCATGCTTCATAGCTGATGCCTGTCATCTGGCAGACCCACTTTTTAGGTTGCTTGGCGTTACGAGATTTTTTGTTCCACGCCTGCACGGCTTCGTCGTTATGTGTTGAAAGACGCTCTAGTTCGGCCCAACAGGCATATACGCCTGCATGGTTGTCCAATTGCTCTGCCTTGGTCAAATACGAGCGTGCCTCGCCCCACAATCCATCATCAATAGAAACTTGCGCAAGCGCTAAATACCCATCAACCGCATCGGGATTCATCTCGATGAGCTTTTCATACCATGAAAGACGCGCTGTCGGCTTAGAAGGGTTGTTTTCGGGCGCAAGCAAGTCCCAAAATGTCACAAGTTCAGGATGTGGAGAAATTTTCCAGCATTTTTCGATAAGCAGCCTTGCCTTGCGTTTCTGTCCGCGCTCCAGCGCCATTCGAATGAGGCGTGTATTTGCAGGGATAAATCCAGCATCAATTGAAACTGCATGCTTTAGATACTTTCGCGCCATCTCAGTATCACCGTGGCCTGTCACAGTATCGGCAAGAACGATAAGAATGGCTTTGCGGTCATCAAGGACTTCGTCCTTGCTCATAGCCTTATGCTTTTCTAGATTCTTAAGTGTTAAATACGCCGCGTCCCAACGATCTGTTTGAATCTCGAGATCGTAAATTGTTTTTAAAATCCAAGGCTGTTTAGGATGCATACGATCTGCTGAGTATGCCATTTGCAACGCTTTTTCGTATTGGCCAGCCTCAATTTCAGTTTGCATCAATCCGCGTATGCCTAAAAAGGCAGAATCTTTGTTTTCAAGCAATGCTTTGAATTTTTCATTTGCACGTGTTTGTTGACCCATCAGGCGCGCCGCTTGTGCCTCTAAAAATGTCGCGGCACTCGCATCATATCGTGTCGGCAGCAGTTTTTGTGCGCGGTGGGCTTGATACGCAGCGTGTTTATGGTCTCCTGCTGCAAGTGACACTAATGACTGTGTCATGAGTTTATGTGATTTTGTAAGTGATCGCTCTTCCCAATAATCGCGCCATACAACGGGCACAGCGAAGAACTTGATAACCAGTTTGTGAACCAACAAAAGAATTAATATGAACAGAAGCAGCGCCACCAATGCCATGCCAAGCTGGATGGTAACGACATACTCGTTCCAACTAATTTCAAACGAGCCGTCTTGCTCCATCAAGAAAATAATGGCGGCGGCAACAACTAAAAATTTCAACAATGTCCATATGGCATTGACCATGAAAAGCCTTCTTTTATCGTGTGGCGTACATTAGGTAACCCTAAACCATAACGCGCTAAAAATTATTGAGTAATCGTTCCTTGTTTATAGATCTTAAATCCTGATTCTGGATCCTCGTAGACTTTACCGCCTAATGGAACCGCCTCTTTAATATTATCGAGAACATTTTCAACACCAAGCTCGTCTAGCTTTATAGATTTTATTGCCTCTATATTACTTCCAGATGTAAGCGATGAAATACGAAGCTTTGATTGAATGTTTTGACCCAGAAGCTCTTGGACTTGAGACGCCAATAATGACAGTTTAGCCTCTTGTAAAAACGGCTGAACCGCACTCGCTGCATCACCATCCAAATTTTGTAAAACTTGTATAGTCCCTTGGATGTCACCACTATCAATAAGGCGTTGGGCATCAGCCACGGCACGTTGTGTCTCAGTGCCTGTGATTTGCTCGCCATTTTTTTCGATAACTAAAATTTCACCAAAGCGTGATTTAGCCTTTTCTGAGATCGATACATCTTCACCAGATAAAGACGCCACAACCACTTCACCAGCAAGTTCACGGAACTCGTCTGATAGTCCACTTGGTGTCAAAACACCATTTTGCGCATGGGGGGCAAGAGAATTTATTGAGGCCACAAGCGCAGGATTTTCATCACCGACTAGCTTTTTCATGAGTTGTAAATCTTGTTCAAATGACTGATTGTCACGTGACAAACTATCGCGCAGCTGAGACATCGCAAGCAGCATTGCTGCAGCTTTTAAGTTTTCTTTCTCAACACCACCAAGCGTTTTACCAATTAATGGGCTTTCTTCAACAATGATAGGAAGCGCTTCTTCAACGGTTACCTCATCACTTTGCAAACGGTTAATCCATGATAGCAAATCTTTAGATGTCTCACCCAATTGGCTCGTGCCATCTTCGCTGTCGCGTAAAGCTTGTAGGTTTTTCCATACACCAAACAAATCCATAGATGTTTTTTCTTCTATATATGAGCCTAACTGATTTTCGATCAAGCCAAGGCGCTCATCAACAGACCCAGATGTTAGTGTCTCGGTAAACCCTTTGGCCTTAGAGGCAACTTGTTGTGCTTTGGTTGTGGCACTTTGTGCCTTTTGCTCGATCATCTTGAGCTTATTTTTCAAATCATTAGGAACCACACTTGTAAGAACATCTTGTTCTTGTTTTACGTCTCGCAGCTCTCGCTCTAAAGATGTGATGCGGTCGGCCTGTTCTGTAACAACTTTTACTTTTGGCGCAATGGTCATAAGACCTGCCACCATGAAAACAACCAATACGATCATAAACATGAACACGGTGCGCCCAGATAGTCCTTTGGATTCAATATATTGGATTTCATGCGTTGACTGCTCTGCCGCGGCACTTTTGTGAATTTCAGACGATGATGGTTTTGACGCCTTTATGTCTTCACTTTTGGGTGTATCAGATGATTTCGACACTTGTGTTACGATGGGCGTATTTTGTTCCGCGTTCTTAGGCCCCTCAACAGATAAATCAACATTATGTGCTTTTGCGGCTTTGTAAATTGATTCCATACGGCTAGCGGGAATTGCCTCACGTTTTTTCCACCCCTGCACAGTCGTGACTGCGACATCCAATTTTTTTGCCATCGGGCGAATACCGCCGAAACGATCAATAATGGTTAAAGCATCAAGTTTATCTAAATTATTCGTCATAAGTTACTCGTTTGTGTAATTATCTGTTTCTATAATTGTTTTGAATTCTTCCAGAAAGGAAGCTTGTGTAGGTGTATGTGCAACGTAAGCGTTTTTCCACGCAAAATGCTTGACTAACTTTAGCACTCTATCGCTCAGACACAAGACATTTGTACGCGCCAAGCTGTGCGACAAATCGTTTTTTTCAACCAGATCAATGAAAGACAACGCCCCTCTGGCTGAATAAAGGGCAATTGTTGTTCGGGACTCACTAACTATATGTGTACGCATCGTGTCTATGTGGTGGTCAGTAAAGTCTGCTCTGTACACAACGTATTCCTGTAAGGAAAAATCAAGTTTTTCACAAAGTGTTTTTACATCATGTTGTACGTTATGACCCCTAAAATATATGAACCGCTTATAGGGTTGCTGAGCGTTACGTAGTGCGCTCATAAGTTCGGAGCCTGCATAAAAACAACACTCGATATTTTGATAACCCTCATTACGTAATGCTGTTGCCGTCATTGTTCCAACACAATAGATGGGTATGTGGATGGGTACATTGTTTTTTTTGAAATCGCGCACTGCATGGGGGCTGGTCACAAGAATGCAATCAGCACTATCGTACTCATTGTGGTTAATGTTTAAGGGTATGTATGAAATATTGAGCACAGGCGTGTGAACAATTTTGACATCATCGCGCGCCAAAAAAGGATCGAGAGAGGGCTCAATAGGTGTCGTTTTGGTAAGTAGAAACGTATGTGTCATATTAAAAGACAATATACGCTTATTTTGATTAAATTAAAATATCTGGATCAATGATAGTTTTCAGTTCGCTTCCCATTTGAAAACCGAACTGGTCGCAATCCATGTCATTATGAATGATTTTAGAGTTAGCCTCTGTCCAAATCTTTGACCCATCGTGACGCAGTACTGTCAGTCTTAATGTTAAATATTCACCGTCATATGTGGCGTACGCCCCAATAGGTGTACGGCATGATCCATCAAGCGCACGTAATGCCCCACGCTCTGCTGATATACAATATCCTGTCCACGCGTCGTGCAGAGGGCTAAGAAGCTCTCTGACCTCGGTGTCTGTTTCTCTAAACTCGATACCGATGGCGCCTTGGCCACACGCAGGCAGCATTTCATCAATTGTGAAAACTTGGCGTGTATATTGTGTCTGATTAATACGATCCAAACCGCAGGCACTTAATATTAATGCATCAACTTGTCCGCTTAACATTTTATCAATACGTGTTGTCACATTCCCACGAATGTCAACGATTTCTAGGTCAGGGCGAAGATGCTTTACAAATGATCTTCGGCGTACGCTTGTTGATCCAATGACGGCGCCCTCTGGCAATGCGTCAAAACTTTCATATTTTTCAGAAAGAAGGGCATCAAATGCTGTATCACGTTTAAGATAGTGAAGCATTGAAAGACCTTCAGGCAAAAATGATGGCATGTCTTTTACAGAATGCACGCCAATATCAACATGGTCTTCAAGAATTGCAGTTTCAATTTCTTTGGCAAATAAACCTTTGCCGCCGTCTTTTTCGGATAACGGTTTTTCACCGTGTTCTGGTTTCCAGTCACCTGATGTTTCTATGACAACAATTTCTGGTTCCAGCTCGGGATATGCTTCTTCTAATTTACGTCGTACAATTTTGGCCTGAATAAGGGCCATTTTGCTTCCGCGTGTTCCTATTCTTAGACATTTTTTCATAACTGTGTCTCGTCATTCTTTCATTCAGAAATCAGGTCTATACGATCCTATCAAACAAATCAATGCCATAAGTTCAACCTTGTTGATTCTGCTTGCTGTTTATTTGTGAATATGCATGGTGAACATGATGATAATGAATGATAATAAAGTTAAATACATACTTGGCATAGAAACAAGTTGCGACGAAACGTCCGTTGCAATTGTCACAAGTGAGCGCAAAATTATTGCCCATGAGATTTATTCACAAATTGAAACTCATAAACAATATGGTGGCGTTGTGCCCGAAATTGCTGCACGCGAACACTTAGATCGCCTTGACGATATTATAAAAAATGTGATGGAGCAGGCAAAAATAGACTATCAAGACCTAGATGTAGTAGCCGCAACAAGCGGCCCTGGTTTGATCGGTGGCGTTATGGTTGGAATGATGGCAGGAAAAACAATTGCGGCCACCTACAACAAGCCATTTGTCGCTGTAAACCATCTTGCCGCGCATGTTTTGACCCCACGGTTAAGCGAAGATATTCACTTCCCCTATCTAGCCCTTTTGGTATCTGGGGGGCATACGCAATTTTTACTTGTGCGTGATGTAGACGACATGGTTGAGCTGGGAACAACAATAGATGACGCATTGGGGGAGGCGTTTGATAAAACAGCCAAAATGATGGGGCTACCCTATCCCGGCGGGCCATTTATTGAAAAGCTTGCACATAATTGTGAAGATAAGCTTGCAGCTGTTGCACGTTTTCCTTTGCCAAAGCCTCTTTATAAAAAGCCAAATTGCAACTTTTCGTTCTCGGGATTAAAAACCGCAATTGCACGCCATATTCAATCTATGCCTGAAGGCGACATAGGCGCATCTGATGCGCAAGATTTGGCTTATGCGTTTCAAGATACAATCGTTGAAATTATTAAGGACCGTTTGTCTAGGGCCCTTGACGCTGCGCATCATGAAAATGGATCTGCTTTATCCCAAATGGTAATTGTGGGTGGTGTGGCCGCCAACCGTGCAATATATAATGCAATCCAAAATGTTGCCTCGCAAAAAAACATAAGTTGTGTGACGCCACCCTTAAAATTATGCACAGATAATGGGGCCATGATTGCGTGGGCGGGGTGGGAACTTTACAATAAAGGCATTAGCCATCCACTGTCCTTTCCTGCAAAACCGCGATGGCCTCTTGGCAAGTCAAGTGTTTCGAACTAAGATGCGCGTCTGATTAAAGAAAGAAAATGAGTAATTATATGAGTAACAACGAAAAAACAATTGGTGTATTAGGTGGCGGCGCATGGGGAACAGCTCTTGCGCAAAATGCGGCAACAGCAGGCCGTAAAACAACGATCTGGGCGCGCGAAGAAGACGTTGTAAACAGCATCAACGAAAACCACGAAAACAGTGTTTTTCTGCCAACTATTCCATTGTCTAAGGATTTGAAAGCAACGAGTGATCTTAAACAAATTTGTCAAAATGACATTTTATTGATCGTGACACCTGCGCAATATGTTCGCGAGACGCTTAAAAATATAAATCCTTATATCTCAGAAGGGCAGCCGATCGTAATTTGCTCAAAAGGTATAGAAATTGAGAGTGGTAAATTGCTCTCAACTGTTGTTGCGGAAGAAACACCAAAGGCAATTTGCGCCATTATGACAGGGCCGACATTTGCAACGGAAATAGCACATGGTAAGCCAAGTGCTATGACGCTCGCAGTCAAAGATAAAGACACAGCGCGTGAGTTGAGAGAAGTGCTAAGCACAAAACTTCTCAGAACATATATTACGGATGATGTAATTGGTGTTCAGCTGGGCGGTGCGGTCAAAAATGTAATTGCCATCGGGTGTGGTGTTGCACAAGGCTTAGACTATGGGGAAAGCGCGCGTGCGGCTCTTGTCACACGAGGTCTAGCAGAAATGAGCCGACTGGCCTCAGCAATGGGCGCAAATAAAGAAACGCTTATGGGGATGTGTGGTATTGGTGATCTAATGCTGACATGTTCTAGCCTGCAATCACGAAACTTTTCACTGGGTGTTTTGTTAGGGCAGGGAAAAACATTAGAAGACATTCTAATGAGCCGCAACTCGGTGACAGAAGGTGTTCACACGTCAAAGGCACTCATGACTTTGGCAAAAAACAATGCGGTCGAAATGCCAATTTGTGAGGCTGTATATAAATGCCTTAACGAAAATGTGCCAGTAAAAGACGCCGTACAAGAACTATTAGATCGCCCTCTGCCATAATAAGTTTGTATTAAAAATCAGGTTAAAAACCAAAGGCGCGATTAAGGGATGAGTTAAGCGTTTTTGCTATATTTCTACGCTTGGCATTTTTTACAAATTTCTGACAATCCTCTAGGCGCGTAATGGGCTCAGGCTCGACTTTAGATGAGTTCTTTGTAATGTCTTCATCCATCACAGCGAGTATAGATTTCATTTGTGCGGCGGGCAGAATTTCTTCTAGTTGAATGGTCTTATTCAGTGCTTTTCTGGCCTTTTTCAAAATAGGGTCTGTTTGCGAATGCAAATCATCATGGATGGCGCTCAGATCTTCTGATAACTGTACTTCATCAGGATGTGTTTTTTTACACGACTCTATTGCGTTATCCGCGTGGTGTAACGCCTGATCAGTGGCTTTGATCAAACCATGCCCAATGAAAACACGAGAAATTTGCGTTTGCTTGTAGTTATTCAAATCCTGAATAACCTTCATGGCTTCACGCTTTGATGTGATCGGCCCATTTGACGCAGGGTCTTTTGCCTCTTCGGCCCAGCTTACTGAAGGTGTTTGAGCAATTAAAAGAGTAAATACCCCAATAGATAAAAAGCGATTACGCAAACTCATAGAAAACCTTTCTCATGCATGCATGAAGAGGGTGGAGCCGATTATCGGCTCCACCATCCTTTTTTCTTTTTCTTAGGCGCTTGATTAACGACCTCATAGTCTTTTTCAGCTTCTACTGCCTGTGTAGGCTCTTCTACGGGTCTTGTGACAACCTTAACTTCTGCATTTTTGCTTTTTGGCTCGTCTTGAGGGGGCTCTTGTTTAGGGGTGTCAGCATCAGACTTTTTAGCTGCTTTTTTAGGCGCTGCTTTTTTCTTGGCTGTCTTTTCATCTTTTGGCTCACTCTGCGCCTGATCTTGAGACGCTTGATCATCAGATGATTGCTCTTTTTTCGCTTTCGCTTTGCTTGCACGCGCAGACGGTTTGCGACCTTTTTTAGGTGCGTCATCTTTGGCTGAATCTTTTTGAGGCGCATCAGTTTTTGATGTTTCAGCTTTCGCCTCATCGCCCTTTACATTGTCATTGATGTCTTTTGCGTCTGTGTTTTCAGAAGGGGTATCAGCGTTTTGAGCCTCATCCTTGCGAGGTTTGCGCCCACGACGGCGCTTCGGTTTATCCTGCCCGTTGTTTTTCGCATTGTTTTGCTCATCAGCTTTGCTGTCAGACGATTTCTTGTCTTGCTGGTTATCCTGCTGACTATCCTTCTTGCCTTTTTCTGCGTCGCTATTTTGGTTGTTATTGTTATTGTTACCTTTATTATTATTGCGGTTGTTATTGTTATTGTTACCTTTATTATTATTGCGGCCTTGCTGTTTTTTAGATTTTCCTTGGTCAGGCTCCACCAAAACAGGGGCTTTATCATTGATCAAAAATTCCGCAGGCGCCAAGTCGTTATCAACTTTCAACGCCACCTTCAACCCGTGGCGCTGCTCAATACCAGACAGCATATCGCGTTTATTATTCAAAATATAAAGCGCAACTTTGTTTGTAACTGTAATGGTAAAGCTTTCGCCTGGATGGTTGATTGCAAACTCTTCAACAGTTCTAAGAGCAATCACAGCCGTTGAATCAGTTGTTCTTGTGTGTCCTAAACCCTTACAAGATTCGCATAGTTTAAACTGAGCTTCTGTCATGCTAGGGTTCATACGTTGTCTTGAAAGCTCAAGGAGGCCAAATGTCGAAATACGCCCGATTTGAATACGCGCACGGTCAGAAGACAGACACTCTTTAAGACGACGCTCAACCTTTGCGTTATTGCGGTAGTTTTCCATATCAATAAAGTCGATAACGATCAAACCACCAAGATCACGAAGCTTCAGCTGACGTGCAACTTCTTCTGCTGCCTCTAGGTTTGTGCGAAGAGCTGTTTCTTCAATATGGCGTTCTTTTGTCGCGCGCCCAGAGTTCACATCAATAGCAACAAGAGCTTCTGTCGGGTTGATCACGATTGACCCACCAGAACGCAAACGCGCCTCAGGCACGCCCATTTCAGCAATTTGACTTTCAACCTTGTATTTATGGAACAATGGAATGTTTGCATCGCCATATTCCTTCACTTTTTTAGCATGTGAAGGAATAAGCATCTTCATGAATTTTTTCGCTTCCTTGAAAGCACCATCTCCTGAAATTACAACTTCTTCAACATCACGCGTATAAATATCACGAATGGCACGCTTGATGAGGCTTCCTTCTTCGTAAACGCATGAAGGTGCAATGGATTCAAGTGTAAGGGCGCGAATGTCATCCCACAAGCGCATCAAATAATCTAGGTCGCGTTTGATTTCAACTTTTGTACGTGCAACGCCTGCCGTTCTCAAAATCACTGACATGCCTTCTGGCACATTGAGCTCTTTTAGGATCTCGCGCATACGTTTACGCTCTTTATAGTTGGCAATTTTACGGCTAACACCACCACCACGAGGGCTGTTTGGCATCAAGACACAGTAACGGCCAGGCAGTGAGATATAAGACGTAACCGCAGCGCCCTTGTTTCCGCGCTCTTCTTTTTGCGCTTGTACAAGCATAATTTGACCACGCTTGACAACCTCTTGGATCTTGTAATTTTTGCGAAGTGTTGGGCGAGGTGTATGTTCGCCTTCAACAATATCGCCACCAACAACCTCTACCTTGCGTGAGTCCATCGCGGCACGACCACGTCCTCCACGACCACGGCCACGGCCTCGTCCGCGCCCTTTTTGGCCGCGTTTTTTATCATTTTCGTCTTCAGATGCCTCATCTTCAGACGTTTCGTCCCCAGAATCGCCAGACTCCTCAGACGTGTCATCGGATGAACCGTCATCGTCTTCAGACGTTTCGTCTGTGTCATCTGTATTAGCCGATTTTGTCTTGTCACCTTCTTCAAGCGTAACAATTTCATCGTCTTCTGATGGGGCGTCATTTTCGCCTTCATCATCAGAATTGTCTGATTGACTATTCTTCTTTTTATTTTTACCAGAAGCTGCGGCTTCTTCTTCAAGATCGGCGGCTTCTTCTTCTGCGGCTAGCGCATCCATATATGCTTTTTGTTCTGCGATAATCGCTTCGCGATCCGAGATGGGTATACGGAAATAGTCAGGGTGTATTTCGTTGAACGGTAAGAAACCGTGTCGGTTACCGCCAAAATTAACGAAGGCTGCCTGCAAAGACGGCTCAACGCGTGTAACCTTTGCGAGAAAGATACTTCCTTTTAATTGTTGTCTGATATTGCTTTCGTAATCGAAATCCGCGATACGGCCATCTTCAACAACGGCAACGCGAGTTTCTTCTGCGTGGGTAGCATCCACGAGCATTGATTTTTTCATGTGAACTCCTTTAGGGGGAGCAGGCCTAGTCAGTGACATTGCGACGATGCCGCCTTCTGGCGCACTCCGCATTTAATTCTTTTCTCTTTCGATGCACTCCACTGTGGACTTGTTGGGGTGAGCCACCAAGGATATTGCCCTTAGTTTTTCGATAAGGACCATGATCTTACATCATTTTCATTTTGTGTTTGACTAGCGAAACCTTAATCTTGTTTATGCTCGTCTCGAGCTTGCTAAAATCATAACACGTCGCATGAAAGACATTATCCTTTTATGTGCAAAAGCACAATCTAAAAAAACATCGAATTATAAATTGATTGCGTTTATCTGCTTATGATAAGGTGTACTTACGTTTTCAACGACTGCACCCCACAAATTCTCACATGCGTATCTATACACATTATCGTCCAATTGGTCTCTCATATTTTGCTGTTTTTATGCTTGCGATTATGGCTGTCGCGGTGATGAGCTCTCATGCCTTCGCGCAGTCAAAAAACATTAACCTTCGTTTCGGCAAGCATTTAGAAAAAGATCGCTTTGTTTTGGATTTTGCATTCAAACAAGACGCCTCTGTCTTTACGCTTTCTAACCCTAATCGACTGGTGATTGATTTGCCAAGAGACAATTGGACCATCAACGTTTCGGACACGGTTAAGAAAAGTGCAGTTAAAAACATACGAATTGGTGATTTCCAAAAAAACACATCTCGTATTGTCATAGATATGGAAGGCACTACAAATGTTACGCAATCATTTTGGCTGCCAGCCTCCCAGACAGGCGGCAAGAATTTAAAAGATCGACTTGTTATTGATTTCGTAAATGAGGCGGGGGCAGCGCCGCCATCTCAAAAACAAGACACAGTCAAACGAGGCGCGCCACCAACGACACTTGATGAAATGCTTGCAAGAACGCTAAGCCAGCAAACCGCACAGCCCGTTACAAACCAAAGCGCCAATAACACAATTATCCCAGGGTTCAAGCCGCCCTATAACGCTGGCAACCCAGATATATATAAAGCCGTCGTGCGTAAACCAATGGTTGTAATAGACCCCGGTCATGGCGGAAAAGATTCTGGGGCTGTGGCTAAAAACGGGCTGTATGAAAAAACAGTAGTTCTCAAACTGGCAAAAGAGTTGGCGCGCGCCTTACAACAAACAGGACGTTACAATGTTCATCTAACACGAAGTGACGACAGATATATAGCTCTTAGTAAACGCGTAGAAATTGCACGACAAAAAAAAGCTGATCTTTTTGTGTCTATCCATGCTGACTCGATTGGTAACGGGAAAGTATCAGGCGCATCTGTTTATACTTTATCCGCGAAGGCTTCTGACGCACAAACAGCCAAATTGGCAGCGCGTGAAAATAAATCAGACATGATTGCAGGCCTTGATTTAGAAGAACAAGATCAGGAAGTTGCAAATATTTTATTGGATCTTGTAACCCGAGAAACAACAAACCAGTCTAAGTTTTTTGCAAATTTGATTGTGAACGAGTTTCAGCAAAATGAAGTGAAAACGTTGCAACGACCACATCGCCATGCGGGATTTGCCGTATTGAAGGCCCCTGATGTGCCCGCTATTCTTGTTGAAAGTGGCTTCATGTCCAATGCGCGCGAGGCGCGCTTATTAAATGACCCAAACCATCGCGCACACATAGTTGAAGCACTGCGAATGGGGATTGACGCTTACTTTGAACGTTTGGCATCATTGCAGTAGGGGGAAAACGGGCAAAGTCACGGGGTGTTGTATATTTGCAACAAAGAGTTAAGACCCTTTGAAAAACATAAATAAATCTAAAAAAATACTTCTATTTAGGAAGAATACTGTTAATACTGTATTTGCTTTTACCCCTCGTAGTTGGGGGATATTGGATTAGTAATTTAACATTGAACCATTACAAAGGGGATCAAAATGAAAAAAATAATTGCAGCAGCATGCCTTCTAGGATCATCAGTAGCTCTATCAGCTTGTGGTAACACAGGTATGGGTTATGTTGACACACAACCACCATACACAGAAGAGCGCACAGCTGGTTACCGTGCTCCACAAACTGTTGACGTTAACGTTGAAGTTGAAAAAGAGCCTGTAAGAACAGCAACACCTGTTTTCGAAACACGCGTATTGAAGTAATCTCTTCAAGAGCTTAAGAATTCAAAAAGCCACTCAGCAATGAGTGGCTTTTTTTGTGTCTAAAATATTTAATTAATAAAAAAATTGCGTGCCCCGCATGGGAACACGCAAATCTAATGAAATTTTAGTGAAGCTTTTTGTATTTAATGCGTGTTGGCGTATCAGCATCTTGGCCTAGACGGCGTTTGCGATCAGCCTCATAATCTTCATAGTTTCCTTCAAACCAAACAACATTACTGTCGCCTTCAAAGGCAAGAATATGCGTTGCCAAACGGTCAAGGAATGCACGATCGTGGGAAATCACGACGGCACAACCTGGGAAGCGCTCTAACGCCTCTTCCAATGCTGATAATGTTTCTGTATCCAAGTCATTTGTTGGCTCATCAAGAAGCAAGACGTTGGCAGGGTTTTTAAGCATTTTTGCCAAGTGAACGCGGTTACGCTCTCCTCCTGATAAAACGCCTACTTTTTTCTGCTGGTCAGAGCCTTTGAAGTTAAAGCTTCCGACATAGGCACGTGAAGGTTTTTCAATTTTACCAAGGTTGAGGATATCGTGCCCGCCAGAAATAGCTTCCCAAACATTATGATTGGGATCAAGATCGTCACGACTTTGGTCAACATAACCGAGCTCAACAGTTTCCCCCACCTTGAAAGTACCGCTATCTGGTGTTTCTTGTCCTGTAATCATCTTAAACAATGTTGTTTTACCTGCCCCATTTGGTCCGATAATCCCAACAATCCCACCAGCAGGCAGGTTAAATGATAAATCTTCGTACAGCACTTTGTCGCCAAAAGACTTGGCAATATTTTCAGCCTTAATGACCAAATCTCCCAATCGTGGCGGTGTTGGAATGATAATTTGCGCTTGTCCGACTGTTTCGCGTTCTGCTTGTTGCATCATTTCTTCGTAGGCGTTTAGACGAGCTTTAGATTTTGCGCGGCGCGCTGACGGGCTTTGGCGAACCCACTCAAGCTCACGATCCAAAGTTTTTTGACGTGACTCGTCTTCGCGGGCTTCTTGCGCCATACGTTTATGCTTTTGTTCTAGATACGCCGAATAATTGCCCTCATAAGGAATACCTGACCCACGGTCTAGCTCCAAAATCCAACCTGTAACACTATCTAGGAAATAACGGTCGTGCGTAATCATAACAACAGAGCCATGATATTCAGACAAGTGGCGTTGTAGCCACGCATTACTTTCTGCGTCCAAGTGGTTTGTTGGCTCGTCAAGCAATAACAAGTCTGGTTTTTGCAGTAAAAGTTTAGCAAGCGCTACACGGCGTTTTTCACCCCCTGACAAATGCGCAACTTCACTGTCGCCCGGCGGACAACGAAGCGCATCCATGGCCACTTCAATAAAACGATCAAGCTCCCAGCCATTCGCGGCATCAATTTCTTCTTGCAACTCACCCATTTCAGCCATAAGAGCATCAAAATCAGCATCAGGTTCTGCCATCAACATACCAATGGCATTAAAGCGATCGACCTTGGCTTTCATTTCGCCAAGACCCTCTGTCACGTTTTCTTGCACCGTTTTTGTTTCATCTAACTGTGGTTCCTGAGGAAGGTAGCCGACAGTCGCGCCCTTGGCGCTCCATGCTTCTCCCGTAAATTCAGTATCAACACCTGCCATAATTTTAAGCAATGTCGATTTACCCGCACCGTTTGGTCCCAACACACCAATTTTTGCACCTGGAAAAAAGCTAAGTGTAACCCCGTCGAGCACTTTTTTCCCGCCCGGATAAGTTTTGCTAAGTCCGTTCATTACATAGACGTATTCATATGACATCTTTAATCCTTATATCTTTGTATAAATTCAATTCTCAACAGGCTTATAGCATAGACGCAAACGACGACGCAATTAATGATTCAAGCAAGGCCTGCCTCGGTATTTAGTAGCGCTCGATAATCTTCAAGATGTCGTCATCTTCCCAATCAACAAGCCCCACAAATTTGTGACGCAATATACCTCGATCATCAATCATAACAGTTTCGGGCAATTGATATGTTTGAAAAACATTGCGTGTAATGGCACCGCCCTCATCCCATGCAATAAGTACATTATCTTGGGTGCGCTGATCTTTGGGCAGTGTTTCGACAAAACGCATCAAGGCCTCTTCGTTAAGATCACTGGACAGCAGGATCACAAACATATCAGGATTATTGGTGGCAACGTCTAAGAGCTGAGGCATTTCAACAATGCATGGCGTACACCATGATGCCCAAAAATTCAGAAGTATCTTATGATCTAAAAGATCACTGAGATGCATGGTCTTGTTGTCAATTGTCGTGATTTGAATATCAGGGACAGATTTTTCATTGTCTGCAACGTCATAAACAGGGGCCACGGGCACTTGTTTTATTGGTACTTGTTTAACAGATCCCTGTGCAACGGGCTGTGATGACGAGCCATTTTTTACGCTTTGATAAATATGTGGCGCGGCAAATCCAACAATTAACGCACCCAGCAATAATATAATATTGAGTTTCATAAATTATGAGCCTCTCTTATTTGAGTTTTGACGGTAAAGCAATCCCACGATAATTAAAGTTTGTGCCCCACAAAAGGCAAATAACCCTAGCGCAATGCCTTCAATAAACCCATAGGAGTGAAGGCCCACACTGAGTAAGTTTACCCCGAACCAAGATAGCGCAACAATGACAGAAAGAAACGCCATACCAGCCAGATAATAGGTATAATTCACATGTCCGCTAATGCGCGCATGAACAAACCAAACAAGCCATAAAACAATCAATAATGCCCCGTTCTCTTTTGGGTCCCACCCCCAAAATCGTCCCCATGATTGATCGGCCCATAACCCGCCAAGCAATGTCCCTATGACTGTAAAGATAAGCGCAATCGTAATCATCTTACGCATATGCGAGGCCGTAATGATTGTTGTTTTTGCAAAAAGCTGAATTTGAGCCAGTAGGGAAATTAACAAACACCACCCATATCCAATCGTGATGAAAATCACGTGTGTTGCCAACCAAAAATTTGTGTTAAGCACAGCATCAAGAAGCGCAAATTGATCCCCCTCTGGTTTAATGTAATGAGATACCAGTAAGATCATCATCACAAGCATGCAGGCCACAATGGCAAGTATATAATGACGCACGCCGAGCAATAAACCAGATATCGCAAGAAAGGCTGCCACAAACAATGTCGATTCATATAATGTGCCGATAGGGGGGCGCGATAGAATAAGAATGCGCGCAATAATTTCTAACACTTGTAAGGCTACCCCAGCCCAACCAACGGCAAATCCCAAACGTATAAGAGCCGGTTTTGAAAGAATGTCGCCTAGCAACAAAATAATAAAACAACACGTAAAAACACCGATCAGAAGGGTCACGGGCTGCAGGCCATTATAGATACGCTCTATGGAAAACTGCCAATGCGGATTTGCAAGCGTGTTGATATGCGAAATCCATTGCGATTTATCCTTGCTAATATAGGCGCGTGTCAGCCCTTTCCACGCTAAGAATTGCTCTGTGGTGGCAGGTGTGCCAAGCCCGTGCGTAATAATTTGCCATGGCGCGACATAGCCATGTTCGGGGTGTTTTATAACTTTTAGAATTTGTGACTGTTGGCCGCCCTGGACAATGGGCAACAACGCACTATTAGCTGGATCGCTGCTCTGCAACGTTAAAAAATCAGTGCCAATGCCATTATCTGTGCCACTATCAGTGCCATCGATTTGAATGGGCAAAAACATCGACATAGACCGA
>DDIM01000005.1 GCA_002338525.1 Micavibrio sp. UBA1850
AAGTGCGTTACTTTTGAACGGACAGGCCACGGCAATGAGCTTTCAAGTCGTAGGCTTTACAAATAATCAGCAGCCGGTTGTATCCCCCCTTTATTCGATGCATGCAAGCGGGTACACAAACCCAAACCCGCCGCAATATGTATTGCAGTTTCCGGCGCAAAATCTACAAGTTGGTAATGTAGTGAATGCGATACCTGTTGGAACAGTGTCGCTAATGCCGGGCGGAGTTGTGCCGCTCGATCAATTCTCATCATTAACGATTGCAATGCGTGAATTACAGGTCACAAACCCAGCCATGGCGCAGGCACTTTCGTCGTTAACGCCTCAAGCCTCTTCAACGCCCGCACAAACGGGCACTGCTGCGCTATTTTTGCTGTCTGCGCTCAAGGGTGGGGGATTAGACACCTGGGCAGGGCCAACAAGTTCAATTGATTCCAAATCTAAACTGTTTCAAATCCTTGAGCAAACCCTTAAAGAAGGCGCAACTGCCAAGCTTGTGCAAAATACCCCTAGTGGAGATTGGCGTGCTTACAGCTTTCCTATGCAGGCGCAAAACAACGTGGCAGTGCCTGTATCTTTATTTGTTCAAGATTATTATCAGCCCCCCTCGCAAGACGATAAAGAACAAGAGCGTGAAATAAAAATGACGCGTTTTGTGTTTGAATTTGATCTCACCCGTATGGGGGAAGTTCAAGTCGATGGCATGATGCGCGAAAAAAATGTAGATATTTTTATTCGGACACGACGAGACCTTACACCCGAGATGAAAAAAGCCGTGCGCGGCGTGTACTTAAACGCGCTCGAGCGCTCAAACCTGACGGGAGATGTGGCCTTTCAAAGCGATCCTGAAAAGTGGTTGGATGTAGCTCCCAAAGAAAAAGCCACCCTCTAATGAAAGAGCATGGCTTTTAAAAATTCTAATATTGTCAGACGAGGCTAAATTACTCAGCAGCCTCAGTGTGCGGCGCATCGTTAGTCGCTGGCGCAGCTTTTGGACGGAAAGATATGATTTTGTCTGGATTTACAGGTGGTTCACCACGTTTAATCTCGTCAACATTTTCCATACCTTCAATAACTGTACCCCATACAGTGTATTGATTGTTAAGGAAGCTGCAATCGTCAAAGCAAATAAAGAACTGTGAGTTTGCGCTATCTGGGTCGCTTGTACGAGCCATACCAATAACGCCGCGGCCAAAATTTGTGTCGTTAAATTCAGCAGGAAGATCAGGAAGTTCAGAGCCGCCCATGCCTGTACCTGTTGGATCACCAGTTTGTGCCATGAAACCATCGATTACGCGGTGAAATACGACGCCGTCATAAAATCCTTCGCTGGCTAATGTTGTGATGCGTTCTACGTGTTGTGGTGCAACGTCAGGCATCGTTTGAATAACGACATCGCCTTTTGTTGTCTCCATAACGAGAATATTGTCTTGTGCTTTTGCTGCTGTACTCATGATGAGAAAACTCCATAATGCTATGAGAAGAATGCGCATTGATATGACTCCTTCAATGTTGTTGTTTTAAAAACTACTGTTACAACTAGACTGCGAGCCTTATGGGGTCAAGGGATTTATAAGTTTTTGACGTTTATACGTAAAGCGCCTAAGGCCTCCGGCGTTGACCCATAGTCTTGTATACTCTTGCTTACTCCTGTCTCACAGGCAAAGCGCGTAGGCATTGTGCTTGGCTGCTGTGTGTTGTCTTGTGCAGTGGGGGTAAATAGTTTAACGACATCACCTTTATTTTTGGGGCAGGTGGCGCATTCGCGTCCACAGGGGCCTGTTTTTGGTTTTTGCGCTTTATCGATGACTTTTTGTACCGCATTTGGCACGGCATCAGGTGTCATATCTGCCCATGCTTTTGCAAGGTTTAGATTACATTGCATGCGCTGCTCTGGCATGGGGCAGCGTTTATTGTCTCCATTTTGCTCGCGTGCACGGTTATACACATCCGCTAATCTCTCGGCGCCATTATCAATTGCGTCTTTCAACAATTTTGTATTTACACCTGTACATAAACATATGACCGCCATGTTTTTAAATCCCTAAAATCGTTTTCATCAAACAGGGCGTGTTTTTATATTATATATTTTCGCGAATATGAGTAATTATCATATAGGTTAGCCCTGATATGAAAAATATTATTGAAAGTCATTCTCATTTTCAAGAAGAAAGTGAGAATTATTCTCATTTATATTGTGGTAAGTTTTTAAGCCGGTCTTTATGCGATTGCGCGATCAATAATGTCATCAATATTTTTTGTATAATGATTATAATCGAAAATCGCCTCAAATGCTTCATCAGACAACGCGTTTGTTACATCCTCATCTTGAGATAAGAACTCTTTTAACGTTGTTTTTGCATTGCATTCCCAAACCTTCATGGCGTTACGTTGAATGATCACATACGCATCTTCGCGGCTCACACCATTTTGCGTCAACGCCAACATTGTGCGTTGAGAGAAAACAAGGCCGCCCAGTTTTTCAAGGTTAGCTTGCATTGTGTCAGGATAGACAAGAAGGTTTTCAATAAGCCCCTTCAAGCGGTGAAGGGCAAAGTCCAAAGTCACTGTTGCGTCTGGTGCAATCATACGCTCAACAGATGAGTGCGAAATGTCGCGCTCGTGCCACAACGCCACGTTTTCCATCGCAGGTATGACAGCACTTCTTACAATACGCGCCAATCCGGTTAAATTTTCACTTAAGATCGGGTTACGCTTATGAGGCATCGCAGATGAACCCTTTTGTCCTTTGGAAAAGAACTCTTCGGCTTCGCGAACTTCTGAGCGTTGAAGGTGTCTTATTTCAACGGCAAAGTTTTCGATAGACGAGGCAATAACCCCAAGTGTCGCAAAAAACATGGCATGACGATCACGAGGGATCACTTGCGTTGAAACCATTTCATGTTGCAAACCAAGTTTTTCGGCAACGTAGGCTTCAATTTCCGGATCAAGGGTTGCATATGTTCCAACGGCGCCTGACATGGCACAAACAGAGATATCTTTTTGGGCGGTTTCTAAACGTTGCTTAGCACGTTTAAAGGCGCAGTAATGGCCGGCAAGCTTGAGACCAAATGTTGTAGGTTCGGCATGTATGCCGTGGCTTCGACCAATACAAAGCGTGTTGCGGTGCTCTTCTATTCGTTTTTTAAGGGCGTCTAATATACCGTCCAAATCGGCAATTAAAATATCGGCGGCTTGTTTGAGTTGGTATGCAAAACTTGTGTCGATCAGATCAGAAGACGTCATGCCTTGGTGGACGTAGCGAGAATCTTCACCTACATGTTCGGCAACACTTGTAAGGAAGGCAATCACATCATGTTTAACCTCAAGCTCTATCTCGTCAATGCGTGCGACGTCGAACCCACCTTTTTCTCGTAAATTAACAGGCACACTTTTAGGAATAATGCCAAGGTCTGCCATTTTCTCGCAAGCAAGAGTTTCAACTTCTAGCCAAATTTTAAAGCGATTTTCTGGCTCCCAAATACCAGCCATATCAGGACGAGAATAACGAGGAATCATGAAGTAATACCTTTATGTACGATGTTAATGTGCCCGCAGTATACTAACTGCTCTCAATAATGCCAGACCTTATACGAATTTGCTCCACCATTGGGTATAAATGAAGAATGAGTAAACTGCGTTCAAAACGAATATATTATAATATTTACATGTTCATATACGAAGGTGGTATGGTAAAAGATGTGGTGACACAGTTAAGCCCCTTAGACCATAGCCGTAAATGTGAACAGAAAAAACAAGCATGCAAAATGAAGTTATATTAGCATTAAGTTATATGGCCTTAGCTGGGGTGGCGTGGGCGAATAAATATTCGTATATGCTGGTTTTAAATATAATCGCCTGCGCTTTATGCGGATTGTATTTATATATGTCATCGGCCTACACAGGCGCCGTTGTCTCCTCTATTGCCGCAGCAGCAAACCTTGTTCAATTATTACTGCCGGTTAAAAAAACAGACCGACGTCTAATGACAAGAAATATTCTGGCAATGCTTATCGCATCAATTGTATCTATATTTTTATACGCAAAACCATCTGATATTGTACCATGCATAGCGTTTTCAATTAATCGATTCTCTGAGGCGCAAGAAAACCCTCAAATCATTAGATATGGCTTAATTATAAGTGCGTTATTGTGGTCGTATTACGGTGCACAGCACGAATTATGGTTGTTTGTTATGGCTGAAATCGCTGTACTATTGTTTATCTTAATGACCGTTAAAAAATACAGAGTAAAGCTCAAGTAACGCGCTTATGCCTAAAGTACATCTCTAGCACACCTTTTTTTAAAGAGTGATGGCACCTGATGCTTTTATCGTGTTTTGCAAAAGACATGTGATGGTCATAGGGCCTACGCCACCAGGCACAGGTGTGATTGCACCCGCAATGCCTTGCGCGGCCTCAAAATCAACATCGCCGCATAGCTTGCCGTTATCTAGACGGTTAATACCAACGTCAATCACAATCGCACCCGGTTTAATCCAGTCGCCTTTAACCATTTTGGGACGGCCAACGGCAGCAACCAAAATATCGGCTTGTCTGCAAACATCTTCAATATTTTGTGTTTTTGAATGGGCCATCGTGACTGTGCAATTTTCTTGTAACAACAGCTGAGCCATAGGCTTTCCAAAAAGGTTTGAGCGTCCCAAAACGACAGCGTTTAAGCCGGACAAATCCTTTTGAACAGATTTAATCAGATGTAGTGATCCTTGCGGTGTACATGGGACAAGACCGTCATCAATGCCTAAGAAAAGTTTACCCGCATTCGTGGTTGTCAAACCGTCAACATCCTTTTCGGGGGCGATCATTTGGACAAGGGATTCTTGTACAGAGGCTAAATGCTGAGGAAGGGGGAGTTGCAACAATATGCCATGCACCCGAGAATTATTATTAAGCGTCATGATAACCGACGCAATGTCTTCGTAGCTCGTATCTTCAGGAAGTTTTGTTTCCGATGAGCGTATCCCAACGGCCTCACAGCCTTTAATTTTATTTCGCACGTAAACGTGACTTGCGGGATCATCTCCGACAAGAATAACGGCAAGGCCAGGTGTTATGTCTGCGGCCTCTACATGCCTTTTAAAACCGTCACGCAGCGTGCTTGAGAGTGCCTTTCCATCAATACGAAAAGTATCCATTAAACAAGCACTTTCCACACAAGGCTTTTAAGAAGGCTTAGACCCAAGATGACAACGACGGGTGTTAAATCAATGCCACCAATAGGGGGAATGTATTGGCGAACCTTATTCATAACAGGATCTGTTGCCTTATGAATAAGACGCATAAGGTTTTGTGCTTGTGGGTTTTTGGTATTGATAACACCAAAAATTAATAGCCAGCTGAGTACAACCTCAGCAATAATAATCCATATATAAATATCTATGGCGAGTGTGATTAACTCAGCGAGTAATATCATGGGGCAAACTCCTAAAAAATTTGTTTATTCTTAACACTTTCACGCTAGAGTAACAATGATATGTTTACTCATTTTTTCAAGCTTATTTCTATAGTGTGTGCGCTATGCTTTGCGCATGGCGCGAATGCGGCTTCGTGGTGTAAAATGGACGGCGACATAAAGGTGTCTATCATACCCTCAGAATCTCCTATAAAACATGACTACTCTAAGAGCTTTTTGGAGTTATCAAAAATTGGCGTATCTTCGGCAAACCCATATGGGCCTAAAGCCATCACGCATACCTTTGGTGTTGCGAACGGACAGTTTAAAATCACTCATAAGGTTCGTCTACAGATGTTGACAAACCCGAATACAAAGCAAACATGCATGTGGTACGATTCCATAGATGTAAATATTGATATGTCACCTGTCATTATGGTTGCCAAAGAATACAGAAAAGGGGGGTGTCATTTTCAACAAGTTTACGCGCATGAGCTGGAGCATATTCAAGTTGATCGCCAAGTTGTGAATGAATACGCAAAAATACTGGGGCAGAAACTTTTAACCCAAGTCAATAGACGCCCCCTTATTGGCCCATTTCGAACCTCTCTTTCAACCTCAAAGCAAAAGCAAATGCAAGATAGGCTCAATACCATTGTAAGACGTAATAACGATGAAATGATGCGAGAGAGAACAAAACGCCAAGCCTTAGTCGATAGTAAAGAAAATTATGATAAAGTCAGCGATATGCTTCATAGTGTATGCGACAAAAAAAGTCCGCTGACGGCAGATAAGGTCAATGAGCTTATTAGAATGAATTTAAATAGATAAATCAAAAGGATAAATGCGGGCACAAAAAAAAACCGCTGCGGAGGGACGTCAGCGGTTTAAATTTTGGTTTTAAGCTTTATTGTTTCTTTGAGGAAAACTATAAAATTCTTATATTATTAATATCGCATGTAACTATGTCATTTTTTTGGATTAAATTTGCCTTAATTGTGACATATTTTTAATTCATTGAAATATAATTGATTTATCGATTTCATGACCTATATTTTTTTGTGAGGAACCATGGTATATTGTTCCTCCAAGACACGAAACACACCTAAACAGGAGCAAATATGGCACATATCGGTCACGATTCTCTCAAAACATGCAAAACTCTGACAGTAGATGGGAAAGACTATAAGTATTTTTCTATAAAAGAGGCAGCTGAACAGCTAGGTAATATAGATAAGCTACCTTACACACTTAAAGTTCTTCTTGAGAATCTGCTTCGTTTCGAAGACGGTCGCAGTGTAACAAAAGAAGATGTGCAAGCGATCATTGATTGGCAAAAAGAAAAACGCTCAACGAAAGAGATTGCATATCGCCCTGCACGAGTTTTGATGCAAGATTTCACAGGGGTTCCAGCGGTCGTTGATTTGGCGGCCATGCGTGATGCTATGGTGTCCCTAGAAGGTGATGCACAAAAAATTAACCCTCTTGTTCCTGTTGATCTGGTGATTGACCACTCTGTTATGGTTGATGAGTTTGGAACAGAACAAGCGTTTCAAATCAATGTTGATCGTGAATTTGAACGTAACGGCGAGCGTTATGAGTTTCTAAAATGGGGGCAAGGCGCCTTTAAAAACTTCCGTGTTGTACCACCTGGGACAGGAATTTGCCACCAAGTAAACCTTGAGTATTTGTCCCAAACGGTATGGGAGTCTGAGGGCTATGTCTATCCTGATACACTTGTTGGAACAGATTCTCACACAACGATGGTGAACGGACTTTCTGTTCTTGGATGGGGTGTTGGTGGTATTGAAGCAGAAGCCGCAATGCTTGGCCAGCCGATCTCGATGCTTATCCCTGAAGTTGTAGGATTTAAAATAACAGGAAAAATGAAAGAAGGTGCTACGGCCACCGACCTCGTATTACGTGTTGTTGAAATGCTTCGCGAATTGGGCGTGGTTGGTAAATTTGTAGAATTTTACGGTGAAGGATTAGATCATCTAACGCTTGCCGATCAGGCAACAATTGCCAATATGGCGCCAGAATATGGCGCAACATGTGGCTTTTTCCCTATCGATGATGAAACGTTAAACTATCTTCGCTTCACAGGTCGCGATGAACACCGCGTCAAGTTGGTTGAAGCCTACGCCAAAGAACAAGGCATGTGGCGTGACAGCACAACAGTGGATCCGGAATTCACAGAAACACTTCACCTTGATTTAGATGATGTTGTTCCTGCAATTTCAGGACCTAAACGCCCCCAAGACCGTATTTTACTTTCTGAGGCATCAACAAAATTCCATGAACTTATCGGCCCGGCGCTTGAAATCCAGCCTATTGGCGAAGAAGGTAAGCTTCTTGATGAAGCGGGACAAATGCCTGCCCATAAAATGGAAGAAATACAAAAAGTCATTGATAATACCACACCCGAGGCTCCAAAGTTGGACTATGACCTCAAGCATGGTGACGTTGTGATTGCAGCCATTACAAGTTGTACAAATACATCAAACCCAAATGTTATGGTTGCCGCTGGCCTTCTGGCGCGTAAAGCACGCGCATTAGGACTACAGGTTAAGCCATGGGTTAAAACGTCACTTGCACCAGGCTCACAGGTTGTGACAAGCTACCTTGATAAAGCCGGTCTGACAGAGGATTTGGATGCACTTGGTTTTGACACGGTAGGTTACGGGTGTACAACATGTATTGGTAACTCAGGCCCACTACCAGAAGATATCGCCAATGCTATCGAAAGCGGTGATTTAAACGTCACATCGGTATTATCTGGGAATCGTAACTTTGAAGGGCGCATCAGCCCGCATGTAAAATCAAACTATTTGGCTTCACCACCTTTGGTTGTTGCATATGCATTGGCTGGATCAATGCTGAAAGATATGTACAATGATCCACTTGGCAAAGACAAAGACGGTAACGATGTTTATATGAAAGACATCTGGCCAACAAACAAAGAAATCCAAGACACTGTACGCAAATGCTTGACACCTGAAATGTTTAAAGATCGCTATGGAGATGTGTTTAAAGGAACTAAAGAGTGGCAAGCCATTGATACGGCAGAGGCAAGTGAGACATACGCTTGGAATTCAGAGTCTACGTATATTCAAAACCCGCCATTCTTTGAAGGTATGGGCATAGATGCACAAGACCCCAAGGATATAAAGGGCGCTCGTCCGCTGGCCATTCTTGGGCAAAGTGTGACGACTGACCACATTTCACCTGCAGGCTCATTTAGATCAACGCACCCTGCTGGAGAATATTTGGTTGAGCGCGGCGTAAGTCCAAAAGACTTCAACTCCTATGGCTCTCGACGAGGAAATGACCGCGTCATGACACGGGGGACATTTGCCAATATCCGTATTCGAAATGAAATGGTTCCAGAAACTGAAGGGGGCTTTACCAAATACATCCCAACAGGCGAGGAAATGAGTATTTATGACGCGGCGATGAAATATCGCGAAGATAACACGCCACTTGTCGTGTTCGCCGGTGCAGAGTATGGAACAGGATCATCTCGTGACTGGGCTGCAAAGGGGACACGCTTACTGGGCGTCAAGGCCGTCATCACCGAAAGCTTTGAGCGAATTCACCGCTCAAACCTTATCGGAATGGGGGTATTGCCGCTTCAATTCCAAAATGGTGAGACGCGTGAAACACTAAAACTAACAGGTGATGAGGTCATTGATATTACTGGTGTTTCTTCAATCAAACCACTGAGCGAAGTTGACATGAATATCACTTACAAAGATGGAACGAGTGCGCAGACAAAGCTTCTCGTTCGTATTGATACACAAGACGAGATGGACTACTACAAAAATGGTGGAATACTTCACTATGTTCTGCGCCGCTTAGCCAAAGGCGAAAGCTAGAGCCGCGGCCTGTCTTTTTGAAGACAGAAAAAAATAGTTAATCTATATAGACCTCGTCTTCACCGTCGAGGTCTTTTTCTTTTCCCTCTTCGTCTTTACCAAAAACATCAGCGGCAAAACGCTCGGCTTCGTTAATGAGGTCCTTGAACTCGGGACGTTCAGGACGATAATGCACAGGAGAATCACGTTCAAAAGTCGCAATTTCTGCGTTTAACGAACCCAGTCTACGAAGTGATGATTTGGCTTTGAGGCTTTCTTTGTCGCTTGTTGAAATCAATCTCATGCGTTGCTTTTCATTTGCAACACCAATGACAAACGATAGCTGAATACCTTCTAAAAATGCTGCGCATACATTGAGACACTGTACGGGCGAGACGGCGTATTCTGCCGTGTCCTCAACACGAAAATTAAATGTAGAGTTACGCTCGGAATTTCTTAAAATTATCCCGCATCGCCCTTTGCCGCCTTCAATGAATATGACCATTCCAATGTTTGATTCATAAACAACGCTAACCTCTTTACCAAGCTGGCTGAAAGCTTCCTCTGCAAGGCGCACAGACGCATCATAATTTTCCGGATTGGCAGCATCACATTTTTCGATCAAATCAAGAAAGGGGTGATATTCACCACGTGTAAAAAGACGTCGGCCTCTCGCAAAGACAGCAACCCACAGGTCAGGGTTGTGCGTGCGCTCATGCTCTCCGATTAAGCGCTCCCATGTATCTTCCCAGTCATATGGAATGTTACGAACAAGAATAGGGCCTTGTGCTCTGAATGTTTGGACAATTTTTCCAGCCATACGAATGCACATATGCATGTTTTGAGCGCGAACGATAATGGTCTCGAGTGTGATACCCCTTGCATCCGTTAAATTAACAGCAATACGATTACTCATAGCGACAAGTGGCTTGTCGTTGATGTCGCCTTTCATGTCACGAATGACGAATTTTTCTCGTAATAATGTAGTGTTAAAATCCATGCAAAGGTAAATCCTGAAGATATAAATGTCTATGTAACAAGAATATCACATCTACATGCAGATGAAATAATGAAATAACGATTTTATGCTGTATGCCGTGGACGCTCGTTATCTAGCGCGTGAAGCAGTTCAGGATTTAGTTTCATTTCAAATTTACTATCAAATGCCATTTCCAAATCATCTAATTGACGAGAAAATTGCATATATTGACGCTCTATCTGGGTTCGAACGGGAAGGTCCTTTTCAAAAGCAATCTCGAGGGCTGCGTGCTTACTGCCTAGACGTGCTGCATTAAAAGAATTTAGTGTTGCACGTGCTCGGCTTTCTTCTGATTGTCTGCGATCAACCCAAAACTGATCATAAACGTCCACAATATGCCCAATATCAGCCTCGCCTATAATACCTTCTGAAAATACGCCCAAGCCACAGCCTAAAATTTGGTCGGCGACAAGTGTGCTAAACATATTATCGTCGCCATTTGTAAGGCGAGAATCTGATTGGGCAAAAATAAAGCCGCGATGTGTGGGATTGTCTGGGTGTGGCGCGCACTGCTTAACTGATTCTTCTAATCTTTTCATTTGTGCCATGATGGCCTGTTTTTGTTGCTGTACATCGCTCATTTGTGTTTGTCTCCCTTTAAAATCTGACCTGATCTTAATGGAATTTGGTAAACAGAGGCTTAACAGATGGCAAAAAATTTAGAAAAACCCAGTTATTCGCCGTGAATGACGTCTAAGATTTTTCTTTGATCCGCAAAAAACGTCTCAACGGTTTGCGCATGCAGGTCTTCCCACTTATCCATATCGACGCTGCTGGGGACTTCATATGTGGGGTAGTAAGCATAAGGCGTGGCCTTATCCCATGCTTCTATCTTTTGTAAAAGAAGCTCGGCGCGCGCTTTGTTGGAAATAAACCAGCCCGTTAGCCCTTTTGCAAAATCTTTAGAAAGGTTAATGGTCTCATATGCTGGATGGTCTCTAAAACTTGCGGGGTTATCTTCATCAATTTCAGGGACGGGCCAGCGTTTAATGTCAAATTGTGCGCGAAGTTGCGCCGCATAAAGATACAGTGCGGCTTGTTTTTTGTTACCCATGTTCAGGTAGTATTCGGCAGCAAGCACCAGCATCATGGGAGAGGCACGTTCAGGCATATCATTTAATTTGGCAACGCTTGATGCTTTTCTTGTCAAATCACTGCTAAGTAAATCTGCAATATAGGGCCATTCAAACACGTCATCCATAGGCACAAAATAAGGAAGATCTTCTGCGGGGTTATCAAGATGCTTAATCGCAATAGGTGTCGTTGGCTGAGCCTTATTGTCTTTAACTTTGTTTTTGAGGGGCGCTTCCAACGCCTCTAACACAGCCTTTTTTGCCTCTTCTTCTCGAGATTTTTGCGCATCTTCATCATTCGAAGGGCTGACAATTGTGTGATTCATGCCCATTTTACGGGGCTGCATAATTTGTGCATGTGAAACAGAGCTCGTAGTCATCGCAAGCACACATGTCAGGCCTAGAAGTGAGGGGGATAGCCTCATAATCCCTCCAGATAATGTTTGAGAGACCCAACAGGGCGCGCGCCATATCTTTTAATTGCGTCTGCACCACACCGGCATCCTAAAATCCCTGCGTTTTTGAGGTCAAAGCCGTTGATCAAACCATATAAAAAACCGCCAGAAAAATGATCGCCTGCACCACATGTGTCAATGGGGTTGGCTGCATTTTGAGGGGTGTCGACTTTCATAAGCTCGCCGTCTTTAAAAACATATGCCCCGTCTGAACCAAGCGTAATTGCGCCTGTCTTATTCTTGTCTTTTAAATGCTTCGTGATGTCTTCTAAGCTTGTGTTTGGAAAACAAGCGCGCGCCTCGTTAGCGTTGAAAATAACGACATCACAGCGATCAATTAAATTTTGTGTGTGCTCAGGAAAATTAAGCGCAACACTAACGTCACCAGGGTGAAATACTGATATCGTTTTGTCTTTATCAATTGAGTTTAATATTTTATCAAATGCATCATAGGCATGGGGCGAGTAAAGACTGTATCCATCAAGATAGACGATCTTGCTGTCATTTATAGTCGGCATATCCATGTCATCAAAACTGATCTCTGCACTAATCCCGTAGTAGGACCCAAATGTACGCTCGGCATCAGGGGTCGTGAGACAAAAAATCTGTGCGGTTTCAAGATCAGTATCTGTTATCGCACCCATTGGATAATCAATGCCAATTTTTTCCATGGTCTCAAGAATGATCTGCCCGGCGTTATCATTTGCAAGGCGGCCCATGAAGGCTGTTTTGCATCCCAACGCGGTCATGACATGGCAGACATTCGATGCTGCACCGCCAATATTATAAGCAATAGAAGGGAGCTGTTTTATTAAGGTTTCTTTAGTGTCTTCATCAATCACAAATTGTCGAGATTTTTGAAGAGAAAATTTGTCTAGGACGCTTTCGTCTACGGAAGCGACAAGATCAAGGCACGCGTTGCCAATTCCTGTGAAATCATACATGGGCTTTATATATAATCAGACAAGTCGGATTGATCAATTGAAAAATAACAATTGTTCAACCCGACTTATATAAAAAATTAGATTTAAGCTAGTCTTTGGCCTGGAAGCGCAATATTTTGCTGTGGCACGATCAAGTCACCCACTTTTTCCATGTTAAATGCCGCATTGGCTAGGTTTGTGTGTCTATCAAAGCTTACAACCTCAGAAGGGCGTATTCCTTGAATAAGGCCTTTTTGAGATGCATCTGAGCTTGAAAAATACGGCACATCAGGGTGATGTATTTTGTAGTATTTCATTACAGATTTTGTTGCTCTGACCTGTTTGCTGTTTCTTGATGGGTCAAGTTCGCCTGCATCAATATGACCCGCTAAGATTTCTCTGAGCTTGTCTTGTGCTTCGTTTATGATGTTTACCTTTGCGTCGCGAGACATAACTTGGTCATTGAATATAGATTTGATTTCATATTCTGCTTCAAAGTCTTGTCCTACAGGCATTTCACCAGTTGGCGTAAGGAAACGGTTGCTGTCTGCACATACATGGTACAAAACAACGCCGCCCTTACCCATATCAAGACCAAAGTAGTAATTTGATCTCTCGGTAAGGTATAAAGCCTCAACGCGAAGGTGTTCATCGTCGACTGCTGTCAGGAACTGAGGAAGGTCAACATCTCTTTCTGTATTTTTCAAAACAGATAAGCTGTTATCTAGGTTGTTAGGAGATAGCTCGTTAGCCTTCGTTTCAAATTCAACACGGCCATCAATTTTACGACATTTCAAGGCTGCATCAGCATACGTATAAGATGTAGAGAAATCTGCAGTCAGGTTCATACGTGTTCTGTATTGGTAGCCTGCTTTATAAAACTCTTGTGTTGGTTGTATTCTGGGCTCTTGTGAATCATCAGTATGTGCCAGATCAACAGTATCCATACAGATACTAAGAAGGCGGTAATTTGTGGGAATGATTCTAAGTTTGTCAGTCTCGGTGAGCTCTGAGTTGACGACGGTTTGGATAGTTTTATTAAAAACTTGTTTATCTTGTACAAGATATTTGAGCTCGGGCTCTAAATTGTTTGGTACGGCTTGTTCAATCGCCTTACCGTTAAAGTGTTTAGCGTTAATGTGTTGTTCTTGGGTGTTGTCTTCTGGATCATAAGCCATGTGGGTTCCCTATATATATGCAGTACTCCACTTTTACGTGAAGTGGTTAAGTTGCATCCTTTTATAATTTGCGCGCAGAAATGTCAACACAAAAATTATGGTAAATAGGCGTTTTCTTTATGTAACTTAGAAAAATAGCAATAAATAGTTGTGGGTATCTTTTTTATCAGCAGACTCTAATGGATCAGCAGAGGGGGCGAACAAAATATAGAGGAAAGAGGTGAAAAGATTTTTGTCATCCTTGTTTTTTGATCCGCGCCAAAGTATTGTAATGATGTCCGAAACAAATCAACAATTTAAAAGGGTTTCTCATGGCAAAACAATCTTCATATGACGTAATTGTAATTGGTGCTGGTCCGGGAGGATACGTATGTGCCATTCGTTGTGCGCAACTCGGTATGAAGGTTGCCTGCGTTGAAAAAGAAAAAACGCTAGGCGGGACATGCTTGAATATAGGCTGTATTCCTTCAAAAGCTCTCCTTCAGGCCTCTGAAAAATACGACGAAGCCAAAAATCATCTCGATGTTATGGGCGTTGAGACAGGCAAAGTGTCTCTCAATCTCAAAAACATGATGAAGCATAAGGACGATGTCGTTGGCGCCAATACAAGCGGTATTGAATTTTTGTTCAAAAAGAACAAGGTCGATTGGTTAAAAGGAACAGCTAAAATTGAAGGCGAAGGCCAAGTGTCTATAGATGGGACATCTTATGAGGCACGTAATATTGTCATTGCGACAGGATCAGAAGTAAGCTCTCTTCCCAATATAAAAATAGATGAAAAACAAATCGTGTCATCTACAGGGGCATTAAAGTTGCCTAAAGTTCCTAAAACAATGACAGTTATCGGCGGCGGCTATATTGGCCTTGAAATGGGGGCTGTCTGGTCTCGCCTGGGTGCTAAAGTCACAGTGGTTGAATATCTCGATAAAATCTTGCCGGGTATGGATCAAGATGTTTCAAAAGAAATGCTCAAAATTTTGAAAAAACAGGGAATGGAATTTAAACTTTCAACAAAAGTCACCGACACTAAAACATCAAAATCAGGTGTCGAGTTGACGGTAGAACCTGCCACAGGCGGCGATAGCGAAACAATTAAATCTGATGTAGTGCTTGTTTCTGTAGGGCGTAAACCATTTACACAAGGTTTAGGGCTTGAAGATGCAGGTGTTGAGATGGATGAGCGTGGATGTATTAATGTCGATGAAACATTCGAAAGTTCTGTTGAGGGAATTTTTGCCATTGGAGATGTCATTAAAGGCCCCATGCTTGCACACAAAGCAGAAGAAGAAGGTGTTGTTCTTGCAGAAATGCTTGCAGGTCAAACAGGACATATCGACTATAACCTTATTCCTGGGGTCGTTTACACATATCCTGAGGCTTCGCAAATTGGTAAAACTGAACAAGCCCTTAAAGAAGAAGGTGTTGAGTATAAAGTTGGTAAATTCCCATTTATGGCCAATGGTCGCGCCCGTGCAATGAATGCAACTGAAGGGTTTGTTAAAATACTGGCTTGCGCAAAAACGGATAAAGTTTTAGGCGCGCATATTTTGGGCGCAGAGGCAGGAACGCTTATTCATGAAATTGGCGCTGTAATGGAATTTGGCGGTAGTGCCGAAGACATTGCACGCACATGTCATGCCCACCCAACATTGGCAGAAATCGTCAAAGAAGCAGCACTTGCCGTAGATGATCGCCCCATACATATTTAAAACTAAAACATTAAAAAAAGAGCTTAATTATGCCTGATACGAATAGTGTAACTGATAGTCGTTTTAACATGTGGCGGGCCGTGTTTGCCATGGCGCACGCAGATAACATTATCACAGAATCAGAAGAAAAGTTTATGCGCGAAGCCATAGACACATATCCATTTTCAGATGATCAAAAACAAGTTCTTGAGCTAGACATGAGTAAACAACAACACGTTGGACGGTGTTTTAGCAACATTACAGATCAACAAGATCGTAGCGACTTTTTCACATTTGCGCGTCTTCTTGTTTGGTGTGATGGCGACTTTGACGAGCAAGAACAAATGATCCTAACGGAGCTTAAAAAAGTTCATATCTCAACGCTTGATTTTCAAACTATGGTCAAGGATGTGCGTATGTCTTTCGAAGACAACGAAAAAGAAGAAATGAAAATGCGTATGCGAAAAATGTATGCAGAGCTTCAAAAGCAGGAAAAAGAAGAACAGGGTGGCTTTTTTGCAGGGCTTATCAAAAAGATGCGCAAATAAGAATAGGGCGATTAAGCCATATTAATAAAAAAGGCTGTTGGACGTTTGAGGAGTATATCCCTCAAAATGTGGAGCAGAAAGCGTGTTTCGAAGGTATCCTGTCCCATTATTTTCAAGCTGAATATAATGAGCGCGCTGTCCTAAACCGTCTTGACGCGTGACAATAGTTTTCCAAGACGATGCTCCTGTGTCATGTAAAAAGAGTGGTCCGCGAATAGGCTCAATGCGACTATTTAACACGATGTCACGACCCCGTGCTTCAAAAATCAGTAATGTACAACCAGCCGCACTGCACCAATGACTATGGGGTGTGTTCATCATAACCAAACCTTCTGGCAAATGATCGCCATTTAGATCAGTCATGATAATCTTGTATGAACTAGCTCTAGGCCCGCCGCCATTGTGTAGATACGTCCACGTTGCAAGCTTGAAGTCTGATTTTTTTAAAACGAATTCTTCTAGGAGTGGCGCATCTGTTACTTCATAAACGTCGTTTGATCCGCACCCATAAAGACTGAAAGTTATAAGAACAAAAACAAAAAGGCGTGTAAGGCAATAAAGAAAGTTAGTCATTCTTCATCAGTCCTTTGAGCTTGTATAGAATATCAAGGGCTTCACGAGGTGAGAGCTCATCGGGTGAAACCTCTCTCAAATGTTGCTCGACAACGGATGGCTCATCAATGATGTCGTCATCAGAGGCATCAGGGATGCTAAACAAAGGCAACTCGTCACGCGTATCAACACTTGCGCTGGATTGTAATGTTTTCAAAATTTGATTGGCGCGTTTCAAAACCGGAGCTGGAACGCCTGCAAGTTTTGCAACATGGACCCCGTAGGATTTATCAGCCGCCCCAGCCACAACATTATGCATAAAAATGATATCACCCTTCCATTCCTTAACGGCCATACTGTGGCAGGAAAGAGATGAGAGCTCGCCCTCAAGGCGTGTCAGTTCGTGATAATGCGTTGCAAAAAGGGCGCGACATTTTGTCGTTTCATGCAGATACTCAACACAAGCCCATGCAATCGACAATCCGTCATATGTAGATGTACCGCGTCCGATTTCATCCAAAATGACCAAAGACCGTTCTGTTGCTTGATTAAGAATTGTTGCGGTCTCGACCATCTCGACCATAAATGTCGAGCGTCCGCGTGCTAAATCATCGGCAGCCCCCACACGGCTAAAGACCTTGTCGATCAATCCAATTTTTGCACGTGTTGCGGGCACATATGATCCAATTTGTGCCAGCAATCCGATCAGTGCGTTTTGTCGCAAAAATGTCGATTTACCTGCCATGTTCGGCCCTGTTAAAAGCCACAAACGCTCGTTAGGGTTAAGAGAGCAATGGTTGGCCTTAAACTGTTCCGTTCCATTTTGGTGGAGCACACGTTCGACGACGGGGTGGCGCCCGCCTTCAATTTCAAAATCCAATCCTTGCGTTATCTCTGGACGGGTGTAGTCAAGCTCAATTGATAAAACCGCAAGCGCACATGACACATCCAAATCAGCTAACGCGTGCGCAATATGTGTGAGCGCGCCTGCCACGGCCATGATCTGCGCCTCGATCTCTTTAAAGAGACTAAGCTCAATAGCCAGTGCCTTTTCACCGGCCGAAGATATGTCACGCTCAAGCTCAGCCAGCTCCGCTGTCGTGAAGCGCACGTTATTGGCAAGCGTTTGGCGGTGAATAAATGGATTATCTGTCTGGTTGTCATCACCTGATTTAATCATCAAGGCATCGGCCTTTTTTGCGGGAACGTCTACAAAATAACCCAGTACATTATTGTGTGAAATCTTCAAACGGTCGACACCAGAAATACCAATATATTTTTCCTGCAAGCCTGCGATAAGGCGTTTACTCTCGCTACGGATATTTTTTAACTGATCAAGCTTTTCATGATAACCGACCTTAATGAACCCACCATCGCGTGCAAGGGCAGGGGCGTTGTCATCAATGGCATTTGTTAGCATTTCGAGCAGATTTACAATGTCTGTATCTGGTGTGATCGCATCAATGATCTGCCCCAGAGCGGGGTATGTGTCTTTATGTTGATTTAAAACTGCTGAAAGCCTTTCAGACTGATACAATCCGTTTCGTATATTCAGTAAATCTCTGGGGCTGGCACGTTCTAAACTTACACGGCTCAGCGCCCGTTCAATATCGGGAATATCTTTTAAAAGCGTACAAATGTCGTCGCGAAAGCGCGATTGTTTTGTAAAGCATTCAATCCGATCAAGGCGCTGATTAATAGTATGAATATCACATAGCGGGGCCGATAGCCGTGATTGGAGCGCGCGTGCGCCGGCGCCAGTTAATGTTCTATCAATCGCCCATAGTAGCGACCCTTTGCGTTCGCCTGAAAGGGTATGTGTAAGTTCTAAATTCTTGCGTGTCGCGCCATCAATATCCATAACAGCCGCAGCCGCAATATGTTGAGGGGGCGCGATATAAGGGATATGCCCTTTTTGCGTGCGTTCAACATAATCAAGCAATGCCCCTAACGCAGACACTTCGGCACGGCTGAACTGCCCAAACGCATCAAGTGATTGAACTTCGAAAATATTTTGAAGACGCTTGCGGGCGTTCTCACTATCAAAAAGGCTTTTAGGCTGTAATGTCAAAATATCATCATAGTGAACATGTAAATCTGTGCGCGTGCCATGATCAATCATCACCAACTCACTCGGGCGAATGCGGTCAATACATGAGGCAATATTGTCTTGAGTAGCACTTTGAACAAATAACTGACCGGTTGAAATATCAAGCCATGCCAACCCAAATGTCCCTCCGATATCGGATAGACTTGCCAGATAGTTATTCTGACGTGCATCCAGAAGATGATCTTCTGTCAATGTACCGGCGGTGACAACGCGCACAACATCTCGGCGCACAAGCGCCTTGTATCCGCCACGTTTTTTGGCCTGTTCGGGTGTTTCCGTTTGTTCACAAATGGCGACCTTGTGGCCGGCCTGAACAAGGCGCGCAAGATAAGGATCGCAGGCATGAAAGGGAACCCCTGCCATAGGGATTTCATGGCCTTGATTTTTTCCACGCTTGGTCAACGTGATGTCCAACACGCCAGCTGCAATCACCGCGTCATCATAAAATAGCTCGTAAAAATCACCCATCCGATAAAACAAAAGAGCATCGGGATGGTCTTGCTTAAGAATGTGATATTGCGCCATCATGGGCGTATGCCCATCGGCAATAAAATCGTCGACAGTTTTTATGGTTTGTCCTTTTGGAATGTGATCTTCGTTTTTATGCGCCAGTTGAGCCAAAACCGCCAGCTCCTCTCTCTGTCTCATCCAGAGTTTCAACGACATCCCATTCTATTTGCTCATAGCGCTGAATGACCATTTGTGCCACACGCATACCGCGCTCAACGACAAAAGGCTCTTGGCCATGATTAATCAATAGCACTTTTATTTCGCCGCGATAGTCGGCATCAATTGTGCCGGGCGTATTCAATACAGTTACGCCGTGTTTTAAGGCCAGGCCAGAGCGCGGACGAATTTGCGCCTCGTAATTTGTCGGTAGCGCCATCGCAAGACCTGTTGGGACAAGAACGCGTTCACCCACACCAATTTCAATGGCCTCTTCTAGTGCCGCCGTCAGATCCATGCCAGCAGACTTTAGTGTTTCATATGTCGGAAGTTTTAAACCGACAGCATGTTTCATAGGCTGTAGTAACACTTTAATTGCGGTTGTATTGTTACTCTGCGGCTCGAGTGGTGTGGCTTGGTTCATTATTTTGATCCTTTTTGTTTTCAAAAACAGATATGATCTCGTTGACAAGAAAATCAGCAACCGCTTCTTTTTTCATTCGTGGAAGCGTTTGTGATGTGATGTCTTGATCACCGATATCTGTATATTTAAACAAACATACCTCATTCTCATCGCTACCAAAAATATTTTGTGCACTACATACATTGTTCCCCACAAGCCAATCGCATTTTTTTCGCAATAATTTGGCTTTTGCGTTGTTGTTCATGTCTTGTGTTTCTGCTGCAAAGCCACAAACCAGTTCAGGACGTTTTTCATGCGATGAGACAGTTTTCAAAATATCAGGGTTTTCGGTAAAGGTAAGGGCAGGCGCGCTCTGACCCTCTCGCTTTTTTAGCTTTTGAGTAGAAACATTGTCGACGGCCCAATCGCACACAGCCGCAGCCCCTATAAATATATCTGCTGGCAGGGCGTTTTCTACGGCCTCAAGCATCTCGCATGCTGCTTCTACGGAAATGCTGTTTGCACCCGGCGGACAAGGTAGTGCCGTCGGGCCTGATATATATGTAACATGCGCACCAGCTTTAATGAGCGCGCATGCGATGGCGTGTCCTTGCTTGCCTGATGATCGATTGCCGATAAACCGTACGGGGTCGATCGCCTCATAGGTAGGGCCAGAGGTTACAATAGCGTGTTTACCTTTAAGGGGGCGCTCAAAGAAAAAATCATAAACGGCAGACAAAATGTCTTCAGGCTCTGCCATTCGGCCCATGCCTGTTTCACCGCACGCCATCTCACCGGAGGCAGGCCCGATTTGGCGCACGCCTCGGTCGCTTAATGTCTCAATATTGTCTTGTGTGGCTTGATGATCCCACATCATAGGGTTCATGGCCGGGACAATCATAACGGGTTTGTCAGAGGCAAGAATACATGTGCTTGCGAGATCATCGGCAAGGCCATGTGCCATTTTTGCAATCATATTTGCACTTGCTGGAGCCACCAATATTAAATCGGCCTCACGGCTTAAGCGAATGTGGCCCATCTCGCTTTCATCTTTAAGAGAGAATAGATCTGTATAGACTTCATGTTCGCTGAGAGCCGCAACACTCATGGGCGTCACAAACTGCGCGCCTCCTTTTGAGACGATGCATCGCACCTGCGCGCCCGCTTTGCGAAGTTGGCGAATAAGATCTAATGATTTATACGCGGCAATCCCGCCTGATATAATCAATAAAATTGTTTTATCGTGAAGCATCATAGTCGTTTTTCCCAAAAAATAAGGCCTTCACCCTAGGGTAAAAGCCTTATCATGTAAACTAATTCGACGAAGCGAATGTATTAGAGAAGGGAGAGCTTACTGCTCTGTTGTGCCTTCAGTTGTTGTTTCAACTTCAACTTCTGTTTCAACAGTTGTGTCAGTTGTTGTACCAGCAGCTGGCTCTGTTGTTGTCATGTCAGTTGTTGCTTCAGCAGCATCTGTAGTTGTTTCTTCAGTTTCTGTCATAACGTCATTAGCCATCTCTTCTGTCGCAGTCATAGCGTCTGAAGTTGCTTCAGCAGTTGCGTCATATGCATCAACAGCCATTTCTTTTGTTGCAGTTGCCGCGTCAGTTGTTGCTTCTGCAGTTGCGTCATATGCATCAACAGCCATTTCTTTTGTCGCTTCAGCAGCATCCATTGTTGTGTCTTTAATAGCTGTGCCTGTTTCTGACATAGAGGCTTCAACATCTGTCATGATTGTTGTGTTTTCACCAGCAGCAGGTGTGATTGAGCTGTATGCGCCTGTTGTGTCTTCTCCGCTGAAATATCCGATACCAGCAATGGCAACGATAGCAACAGCAGCAACAGCTGTAAGTGATGTTTTATTCATAGTTTTTTCTCCTTAGTTAATAAATTAAAAATATCCCCCTGACAGCCTTTGAATAAAAAGGCTTTATTCCAATGGAATCAATTCTTAAAGCGTATAAATGCCTTACTTTGATGCCCAATTGCAAGCTTTTTCTGCTGAATTTGCAAAATTACTATGGAAATAAAAAGGCGACTAAACCCATCCTTCGTGAATGCAGACCACGCCAAAGGTCATTGGTGTTGACTTAGTACGTTTAAAACCAGCATCCTTCATACGTTGTTCTAAGGCTTTAGGCTTTGGAAACTTACGTATACTCTCAACAAGATATTGGTAGCTATCGGCATCGTCGGCCACCATTGATCCTATCTTGGGAATAACATTGTATGAGTAGGCGTCATACATCTTCGCTAATATGGGGTCATTAACATGTGAAAATTCAAGACAGAAGAAACGTCCACCAGGCTTGAGGAGCCGCACGGCGTCCTTAAGGGCTTTATCTATGTGTGTTACATTACGAAGCCCAAAGGCAATGGTGTAGACATCAAATGAATTATCAGGAAATGGCAAGCTTTCGGCATTGCCTGTTATCCATTCAAATCCTTCGATATAGCCCCGGTCTGTCGCGCGATCGCGTCCCACGGCCAGCATACTCTCGTTAATGTCTGATACTGTAATAGATGTGTTTTTTGACGTGGCTTTACGAATACGAAACGCAATATCACCTGTTCCGCCTGCGACATCCAAATAGGCAAGATTTTTGCGAGGACGAATCATGCGGATCAAACGATCCTTCCATAATCTATGGAGCCCGCCAGACATAAAATCGTTCATAATGTCGTATTTCTTGGCAACATTATGAAAGACGCCCAAGACTTTTTCTGTTTTTTCCTCGGGGGAGACATTTGTCTCTCCGAACCATGTTTTTTCTGGATTATCACTCATGCATCTTAGTTATCACGAAGCATAAAATGAGTGAAGGATTAATTCATGCTGTAGTGATTTTGTGGCACAGGATTATGTACGTTTTTAAAAGCATAAAAGGACCTAAACAAATGTCGGGCATCAAGTGGTTCGTATCCACCGATTTCAATAGATTTAATGACGTCATGACATAAATCAATAATGTTTAAAAAATCTTGTCTGCTATACATCGTTAAGTGTGCAACATCACCATCAGGCAGCATGTCTTCATCAGATAATGCAGGGTTGAGCTGTTTTTGAATCTCTCTAAATTTTACGCATGTTTGGCTTTCGAGCTCGTCCCAAGTTTTGAAAACACTGCTGTTATAATCTTCTGCGCGTGTTTGGTTTACGAACGCAATCGCATAGGTCTCTTCACACAGTTGCTCATCTACCTGATTGTCAACTTTGAACAAAACAGCACAAAGCGCATTTTGCGCATCCCCAGACACAGGAAGATATAGATTATAAGAATCTGTATCGTCTTGATCGAGGATTCTGAGTATGTTTTGTGGTGAGTTATTAATCATAAAAACTGGTGAATTAGTGTTAGTTGAAGTGCCTGTTCATGGTGTTCGCGTGATGTGATGTGGGCGTGTCAGGCCTGAAAAGAGCTTCAAAATATTGCCCAGCGCCTTCAGGCATTACGCCCCCTAAGCGCAATGATTTTACGACATCTTCACATAAATTTATGACATTTCTAAGATCATTTCTGTATGAAAGCTCTAAAATCGCATAATCGTTGGCTATGGGGCGATTTTGTTCAGGAATTAAAAGTCTGAAATCGACATTTGTAGCTTTTTGAAGCATATCCCACGTTTTTAGCGAACGGTCATCGGGGGTGCAGTTAGGATATAAAAACATAAGCTTGTAAGCCGTTTTTAATCGATCCGCCGCAGGGGCTGCGGTTTGTTCAATTTTTTCAACTTCGATAACAAATCCGTCATCGTCTTCGGTGGCAATACAAAAACTTATATCGCCTACATTTCCGTAAAAATCACAAGATTCTAATTCGTCTATTATTTTGTCTACTGTCATAATACTAGCGTCTTCTTTTAACTTAAATAACGGGGTTGGGGTATGCCTGCAGCATCGTGTTTTGGTTTGAAATATGACTTAAATAACTCACCGGCATTCTGAGGCGTATATCCTCCATAAGCAATTGAGTTAGCAATGTCAGAACATAAATCTATGATATTGCAAAGCAAGGCTTTGCCGTGAATTGTAAGGATAGCACTATCATCGTCATCTAATTCAACGAGGGTATCAGCATCAAGCATGTCTCTAAAATTTATAGACGTTTCAGATTCTAAATGTTTCCATGTTTTATACTGTGGGTCTGTTTCTGTCGTTGAATCAGGTGTGACCATAAACCCAACGTGGTAGGCGTCTTCAGGAAAACTTCCGTCATCTATAGGTTTTATTAAAATGACGCAAAAGTCATCTTCAGGGGCATCGGAAACAGGAAGGGGGAGAAGGAAATGACCTTGATCTGAGTTGTCTAACTCTTCAATTATACGTTCAGCTGGCCAATCTTCAGTTTCGCTATCTTGGCTTAGATCACTACTCATTTTCCCATCCTTTTTTATGTATATTTATGAAATAAGTAGAAGATGGCTGTCAATATGTCAATAAAAATCATTTTTTATCATGGATAAAGTGTGAGGGGGCAATCACGCAGGCTATACAGGCATTATTGAGAGTGCTAACGTCCTGATATGAAATTAGTAAAAGCAATGGCAACGGTAGCGGGGCTCACGATGGTGTCTCGCGTCGCGGGGTTTATCCGCGATATTTTGACGGCAGCAATTTTAGGGGCAGGCCCCATTGCGGATGCTTTTTTTGTGGCGTTGAAATTGCCAAACTTTTTTCGTCGCGTAACCGCAGAAGGGGCATTCAGCGTGTCTTTTGTGCCCCTTTATTCAAAAAAACTGGCGGCAAACAACGATGCCGATATATTCGCCTCTCAGGCACTATCGTTCATGACGCTTATACTTTCTGTTTTTACAGTTTTAATGATGGTTGTTATGCCCATCATCATTATGGGGTTGGCCCCGGGGTTTGAAAAACAGGGCGTGCGCTTTGACTTGGCTGTAGAGCTTTCACGCATTACGTTTCCCTATTTGTTATTGGTGTCATTAACGGCATTGTTTGGGGGCGTTTTGAATGCGCGGGGGCGTTATGGGCCTTTTGCTGCGGCGCCTATTTTATTCAATATATGCCTGATTATCGCATTGTTGATTGGCACAAAATGGTTTGAAACCGTAGGGCATGCTCTGTCTTGGGGGATATTTGCCGCTGGAATTGCACAGCTAGCCTTCATGATATTCTTTATTATCCGCCAAAAGGTAAAGATTAGATTTGTGCGCCCGCGCATGTCACCCGATATTAAAAAACTATTGGTTTTAATGGGGCCAGGTGTTTTAGGCGCAGGTGTTATGCATGTGAATTTGTTTGCAGATATGATTATTGCGTCTTTCATGCCAACGGGCTCAATTTCATATCTATACTATGCCGATCGCTTAAACCAACTGCCTCTCGGTGTTGTCGGAATTGCCGTGGGCACGGCACTTTTACCATTATTGTCCAAGGCCGTTGGCGAAAATGACAAGCAAGAGGCACACCTCTTGTTCAATCGCTCGTTAGAGTATTGTTTCCTACTGGCGTTACCTGCGGCAGTGGCGTTGATGGTTATCCCTGACGCATTAATTAAGGTCTTGTTCGAGCGGGGACAATTCGAAACCATAGACACAGCCACCACTTCGCTTGTGCTTATTGGGTATGCCATCGGGCTACCGGCCTATATTGCAGCCAAAGTATTTTCGACAGTGTATTGGGCCAATGAAGACACGATGTCGCCCGTCAAGGTGTCGATCATCATAACTGTAATCAACATAGTATTGGCGATCATACTATCGCAAGCCATAGGCGTGGTCGGTATTGCCGCGTCAACGGGGCTTGTCGCGTGGTTGCAAATTACGCTGTTAAAGCGCGGATTAAAAGGGCAGCCAGAGGCAACGTTAGATAGCAAATGTAAGACAAACATGGTCAAAATTTTCATTTCAACTTGTATTATGGCAGCGGCTTTGTTTATTATGAAACAAGTATTAGGAGATGTTTTAAACAATGGCACACAAACACAATCAATTATGGCGCTCATGGCGCTGGTGGCAAGCGGTTTAATCACATACGCCCTCGCTGTGATCTTTACGGGCGCAGTTTCAATACAACAAATCAAAACATTATTAAGTAAGAAAAGAGCATAAAATCATGTCTCAAAAACGTATTTTGTCGGGAATGCAACCCACCAACAACCTTCATCTTGGTAACTATCTGGGAGCTTTGAAAAACTGGGTAGATTTGCAAAAAGAAGGCGCAGAATGCCTGTTTTGTGTGGTTGATCTGCACGCCATTACTGTGCCTCAAAATCCGGATGATTTACGCCGTTCAACACGCGAAGTGGCCGCTGCCTACATCGCAGCAGGCATTGATCCTACGCGCTCAATTATTTTTCCACAATCAGCCGTGCCCGGTCACTCTCAATTGATGTGGTTGCTGGCAACAATGACCCAAATGGGCAAGTTGAACCGCATGACGCAGTTCAAGGATAAGGCAGGAAAAAATGCTGAAAAGGCAGGGTTGGGGCTATATGCCTATCCTGTTCTTATGGCGGCTGATATTTTGCTTTACAAGGCAACACATGTGCCCGTTGGTGATGATCAAAAACAACATCTCGAGCTTGCGCGTGAGATTGCAAGCACATTTAATCACCGACATAAAAGCGAACTATTCATACAACCTGAACCATATATAATGGGAGAGGCGGCGCGTGTCATGTCACTTCAAGATGGATCAAAAAAGATGAGTAAATCAGATCCATCGGAAAAAAGCCGTATTAGCCTTATTGATAACGCTGACACGATTGCCAAAAAAATCCGCAAAGCCAGAACAGATACAGAGGCGTTGCCCGACACGGTTGAGGGACTAGAAAGCCGCCCAGAGGCTAAAAATTTGGTGTCTATTTACGCAGCCCTTCAGGGCAAGACCTCATCAGAGGTACTTAGCGATATCGCGGGTAAACAGTTTTCCGAGTTTAAGCCTATGCTTGTTGATGTTGCCGTTGACCATTTGTCACCGATTACAACGCGCATGAACGAATTGCTTAGTGATACGAGCGAAATTGACCGCATTTTAAAGGCCGGTGCAGACAAAGCGAATGAAATCGCAACCCCTACAATCAATGAAACAATGGAAATGATGGGGTTTTTAGGGCTTTCATAAACCCTATATTTACCTTTTGCATTTTATGATAAGTCAGGCATTATAGTATTCATGAAAACAACGGCATTATTTTTATCGGTTTTAGGTTTAAGTCTGGCAAGTGGCGTGAGCGCTTCTATGGCTGATTATTACGTTTGGAAAGATGGAAAGACGGGGGTCAGCCTTTCTTATCCTGACACGTGGCGCGTGACAACAAACAAAGCCCCCGATGACATCATAACGTTGTTGGCACCCAATGATGGTGGCGGCACACCAGAGTGCCGCGTGCGCGTGCGCGAGGATGCACGGTTCGAATACTATCCTGTTCGATATGCCAAAGCCGTTCAAAAGGTCGCATATAGCCAAGAGTTCTGGTCTGACTATCTTGCAAGTTATGATCGTGTCTCAATACAAAAGTTCCACGAACCAGCAGGCATTGGTCGCGGTTTTGGTAGCGCGGTTGTCGCCTCTTATAAAACAACATACCCTATCGAGGGACAGCAGCGCTCTGCCTTAATGGCAACGGCTTTATATAATGGCCAAGCTGTAATCTTTGATTGTTCAGCAGACACAGTTGTGTTCAACGAATGGTATCCGCACTTTGCCTCTGTTCTAAAATCTGTTGATACGCAAAAGTCGACACATGAACTACGTGAAGGCGAAAACCCAGAGATGGGCGGACATGTAACAGTTGGTTTCAAGGATAAAACCGAGCGTTACCGCTACAACCACTAGTTTAAGTTCATATGCATTTTATAGTTGTTAGGTCTTGAGCTTGTCTCTAAGGCACAAACCTTGTATGAACGGTTTTTAGACTTAAATACTAAGATAAACTGTCTCGAAGCAGAAGGTACAAAAATTATGTTTATACAAACCGAGCAAACACCTAACCCTGAAAGTTTGAAATTCCTACCGGGTACACCGCTTCTTGCGGGAAAAAGTGCGGAGTTTACCTCTCAAGAAGAAGCAGAGCGCTATTCGCCATTGGCCGATCGCCTATTGCAAATCGAGGGGACATCACAAATTTTTATCGCAGAAGATTTTGTTACGGTCACAAAAACACCAGAGGCAAATTGGGATCAACTAAAAGCGTTAGTGATGACGGCGTTGATGCAACACCTCACATTCGTAGAGCCTATTGTTCATGATGAATATTTCAAAAGTGATGAGCAAAACCCTGTCTATGACGATGAAATTGTACAACAAATTGTGGCTCTGCTTGATGAGCGCGTGCGCCCAGCTGTTGCGCAAGATGGTGGCGATATTGAATTTGGCAGTTTTACCGATGGCGTTTTATATCTTAAAATGCGCGGCGCCTGTGCGGGTTGCCCAAGTTCAACAATGACATTGAAATCTGGAATTGAGAATATGATGAAACATTATATCCCAGAGGTAGAAAGCGTCGAGGCGCTTGTTTAATGGCTCAAAATATTCTCTCTATTGATACATCGCTTGAAGCCTGTAGCGTAAGTGTGGCAAAGGGAGATGACATTCATACGATTTATGAACCAATGGGGCGTGGCCAAACGGAGCGTCTGCTTCCTATGATTGTTGAGGCATGCGAGGCGGCGGAGGTTTGTCTTGATCAAATGGATGCTGTGGCTGTGACTCGGGGGCCGGGTAGCTTTACAGGTGTTCGTGTGGGGTTATCGGTGGCGCGCACTCTTTCAACCATTCGTGATATTCCCCTATACGGTGTGAGTTGTTTCCAAGCGCTCACTGGTTTAATGGATCCGAATATAAAAACATATGCACTTGTAATTGAAAGCAAGCGCAATGAGCTATATTTTCAGCCTGTTTTTGATGGGATAGCGCAAACACCATTACTTCTTACGCGAGATCAGCTAGACAGTGGTTTTGCGGATCTTCCTTTATTTGGAAATATTGAAGGGGCAACGCCTCTACCGCTTAATATGCTGACGCAAAATATGATCGAGCAGGTGAGGGATGGTCAAATAGAGCAGGGTAACGAAAAACCGCTTTACCTTAGAAATGCAGATATTTCAAAATCTAAAAAAGTTTACCGCACCCTGTCTAGTGATGTTGTTACAAATCTATAGATACGTTTTGATGTTGGAAAATGGTGGGCATGGGCAGGATTGAACTGCCGACCTCCTCGATGTCAACGAGGCGCTCTCCCACTGAGCTACATGCCCTAAAATTTTAAAAAGACCCAGAACAAACGGGGGAGGAATTAATGTGGGGGAAGAATTCCATGTCTACTCTGGGTCGCTGTTAAAACAGCGCCTAATAAGTAGCCTCTATACAACGATATATCAAGAGGCTTTTTTCAATGTTGAAGATATTTTTTTCAAAAGCTCGCTAATATGAAAAGGCTTTGGAATGACTTGTGATTTATCTTGTTCGACGTCACTTGGTTTTCTAATCGATTCAACGCCAGAAAAGCCTGTAATATATAAGACGCGCAAATGCGGATCATAGCTAAGCGCCTTTTGCGTAAGCTCAATGCCATCCATTACAGGCATAACAACATCGCTTAACAAAAGGTCAAAATGTGATTGAGGTGCGTTTATAAGTGCATCGTAAGCTTGCGCACCATCTGCACAATCAACAACGTCATAGCCTTGCTTTTTGAGCATAAGTGATATGAATGTGCGCATTGACTCGTCATCTTCGGCAAGAAGAATGCGAAAAGGTTGTGCTGGTTTTGTCGTCTCAGTCATAGATTTGGTAATAATTGTCTTATAATTGAAAGAAGGCGACTATACATGTCTTGTACCCCGCTGTCACGCGCCAAGAGGTCGGTATTAATGTTAAAGTTTGGACAAAGACTTTTACTTGCGATGTGATTGCGATAAAATGCTTATGAAATTAAGGGATTAAAGGGGCTGCTTCATGCCGTTGTGCACATTTAAAATATTAAATAACATGTCATTGTTGGCGCTATCTGCTGCATTCATAATGACTTCGACATTTGCGCATGCGCAAGGGCGTAGTGGCAGCAACGACAAAGAATGTATGTTGGTTCCCGAAAAGATCATAAATCTTGAAACACCTGCTTATGGTGGCTCAATGAAGTGGAAACGCACGATTGCACAAGCAGAAACACAGCTAGGTCATGACCGCCTGATCCGTATTTTTGACGATAAAAAAAGATTTCTCGTGATTGGTGAACATAAATCACCTGATACTGGTGCAACCGGAATACAAATCATAACGATGGATTTTAACGGTCAAATTCTAGAGACTGTACAAAAAGACTTATCGACATTAGGGCGCATTATTGACGTTATTCATCATGACGAGCGCCTGTATGTTTTATTAGAAAAGCTATCAACGGGATCAGACGAGCGCCATGCGCAGCTCAACGTATACTCAGAAGATGGCAAGATCTTACAAAGTAAAACATATAAGGATGATCGCCATGTGGTGATACCGGCCGCAATGGTTATTGATGATCGTGGGGATTTATATATTGCGACGCAATACAAACGCAAAGGGGGAGACCCCGCCAAAAATATATACGCATCATCTGTTTTGTACAAATTGAAACCCAATAAAGAGATTGAATGGAAAAGGTCGCTACTACCAAGCACCGCATCCAAAATCCATAAAATCATAACCCGTAAGGGCGGCGGTTTTATAGTGGCAGGTGAGGTTGCCGTGACAGGGGGACGAAACAGGAACCGTGTTGGTGGCTGGCTTATGGCGCTTAGCGCGCAAGGCGGAATGGAGTGGCAACGTGCTTATCCGCGTGGATATAATGCGCGTCTTAACTATGTTGAGGAAAACGACAAAGGAATAATATTTGCAGCAGGCACAGCATACCCCGTAGGCCAAGAAGCGGGGGCGGCGTGGGTCATGACAAACTACGCCAATTCTAACCCTATATGGCAAAGCTTTTTTAGAGGGCCATATGATTACAAAACATTAGGGTTTAGCGTGAATGAAAACAGCCAGGCCTCGGTTGTTTTACAGGGGGAGCCGGTAGATATGGGCGGCTTGCCGCATGTGCGCGTTCTTGATTTGTCGCAGTTGGGCTATGTTCAATCCGACCATTCATATATTGAAGGGAACGGCGTCTTAGGAAGTGCTTATCACTCTTTTTCCGATAATAATTTGGGACGCTATATCATGGGATCGGCACAAATGCCTTCCTCTGGAGAGAATAATCATATATTAGATGGCTGGATTGCAAGTTTAAACCCCTTTAGAAAGCGCGACAAATGTCAGTAGACGTAAATAACGAGACAACAAACGATGCTCTGGAAGCCAATGATTTTAGCATGCCTGAAATGGATGATCAGGGATTTTTAAATGTAAAAATTCCGTTCGCGCTAAAAGGTGAGCGTCTTGATAAGGCCTTGGCAAAGCTATGTCCTGATCTCTCACGATCGCGAATTAAATCTTTAATGGATGATGAGTGCGTTTTTATCGGAGATCATATATTCGACGGTGCATCATATAAAGTTTTGGGAGGAGAGACTTTTAAATTACTGGTTCCCCCCGCAGTAGACGACACACCCAGACCTGAAAATATCCCCCTCAATATTATTTATGAAGATGACGAGTTATTGGTCGTGGATAAGCCGGCAGGCCTTGTTGTGCACCCCGGCGCAGGACATCAGTCAGGAACGCTTGTAAACGCGCTTTTATACCATTGCGGAGACACATTATCAGGGATTGGAGGGGTAAAACGCCCAGGCATTGTTCATCGCCTAGATTTAGACACAAGTGGGCTAATTATGGTCGCGAAAACAGACCGTGCCCATCAATCACTGTCCGAGCAGTTGGCGGAGCGCACATTAAAGCGTGTCTATCACGCGCTTGTCTTGGGCGCACCTGTGCCTTTGGCCGGTGTTATTGATCGTCCATTGGGAAGGCATACTAAAAACAGGCTAAAACAAGCTGTCCTTAACAAGGACGGGCGTGAAGCCAAAACCAATTATAAAATCATTGAAAACTTTTCTGATGAATTCTCACTTGTTGAATGCCGTTTGCAAACAGGAAGAACACATCAAATCCGTGTTCATATGCAAGATAAAGGACATTGTGTTTTGGGTGATCCGCTTTACGGACCACAACGCACAGCGCTTTATGCAGGCTTCAAACGTGGTGGATATAGCGTTGAGACTGCCAAATATGTTGAAGAGACTTTAAAACGCCAAGCGCTTCATGCGGTTGAGATATCGTTTGTTCATCCTGTAACGGAAGAGGTAATGAGCTTTTCATCAGACCTTGCGCCTGACATACAAGATATTTTAAATCACCTTAGAAAATAGACTATAGTGCAAGCAATTGTAAATAAAAGAAAAACAGCCTTTGTTTGTAATTATGTAAAATTTTATGTAAATTATAAATATAAGGTTATTTCAAACACTAAGCCTCTTGAAGAGGGGCGTTCCTAAGCAAGTTTATTGAAGGCCTTAGTATAAATTTTTGGTTAAGTTTAAGTGTGAGGAAAAAAGTTATATGAGTTTCGCGAGCATAAGGGAAAAGTCATGTTTATGATCGCGTAGAATGTTCCATTCTGGTACCCGTAACTTCATGCCGTTCAAAGGTAATAACCTTTGAACGGTTTTTTTTACTTTAAAAAATAAAACACATATGGCATAAATTTAATATGTCAAAAGTTGTTAATATTTCAGATTTCTCTGATGCGGCAAATTCAAACGCATCACATCCAGACATTTCATATTTTGAAGCGTACAATCATGTGCTCCAAGATCAGGTAGAGCGTGTAAGCTTTGAAGATGTTATTCGCCAATCTATCGATAGCCTCAATTATTATGGATCCCTTGTAAATAAATCCGACTGTTGGCGGCAAATGCCAGTGGGCTATGACGTGTGCTTATCTGAGGTTGAATGGGATTGTTTTGTCAAATCCTTCTGGGAAACTCTGGAATCTAAAGACCCTAAGCATTATGCCCTTTTGAAAAATAGAATTGATAAATCAGGCGAACACCCTGACGGCAAAAAATACGATATAGCAGATATCAGCACCAAAGCAGTTGTTGGCGGCATGTCTATCTATAAAAATTTAATTGGTGAGCTTAGACGAAATATTCCAGATATGGATTTTGATTTCATGCTCAATCACAAACCGGGCGTCAGCGTCATTATTGGCGTTATGTGCAGCCTGAAAGAGGGCGTCAATGGCGATATAAGAAGCCATTTCCGCAATTATCTTAACAAAGATAATCAAAACCTACCAAAAGCTGATGTGATTTCAATTTTTTCTAAGGGGCCAGATGTCAAATAATAACGTCACACCTTATATGAAATTTGTAGAAGCCGCGCAAAGGCGTAATCGGTCGCCAGAAGCGTGCGCGAAAAAATCTGCGATTTACTTTCAGCAACAAAATGTTTTGATGAAACAAGATTATGATCAGATGGGCTTTGATGGTGTGATTGCGCTTTCTTTGCATCATATGAACAGCTTTAGAGATATGTTCAAGGTTATGAGCCAAGAAAATAACGAGGTCGGCCAAGATTTTGAACATACGTATAAAACGATGACAGTGTCATTGTTTAATGCATTCCCGCAAGAGGCGTGGGACAATATGGTCGCGGGGTATCAAGACCATCTTAAATTGAATGCGCCAGAAAAATACAAGACGCTACTTGATATTAAAGAGAGCAATGAGGGGCTTTATGCCGAAAATGTATTTCCTATGGCAATGTTGAAAGACATGGATGCTTTTTCTGAAATGCTGAGCGGTTTGGTCAAAAACTTTCCTCAGATGTATTTTACACCGTATCTTACATACCCAAAAGAGATGGGCGTCAATCCTATAATCAAATGCACGTTAAAAGATAATTATGAAGGGGATATTGGAAGTCACTTTCAAACCTACCTAAACGTGCAATCCGGCATAAAAAGCAAATCGGATATTCGCCCGTTTAGATGATTTTCTTTTATAATGACTACTTGCTGTAGCCTTTAGGGCCGCCAATTTTATCAAGTGTTTCTGGCTCAAACGGAACAGGAGCCATTTCCTCAACAGTTTCACACGCAAATGGTTTTCTGCGAAGTTGCTTCCATTGCTCGACCCAGCGATCCTCATGAGAAGCGTCAGGCACAATCGTCATGTGTGTACATGTGCTTTCTCCCATGGCTTGTTCAAAGCTATGATAGATGGCAGGGGGAACTTGCTCATCAATCTGACCAATAAAGTGATGCTGCGGCGTATTGGCAAGTTGCGGCGCAATATCAACTGGATTTAAAGATTGATCAGAATAAGGTGTGTTGTTGATGTGGGCATAAAATTGCGTATCCAAAATGCCCGCCACAGTACGCAGTGATAAAACATCCTCACGCTGAGCGGCAAGCGCCGCAGCAATCACCGCGCCGCCGTCATAGCCTACAACATGGAAACCAGACACATTGTGATAGCCGCGAATATTGTTCAACGCTGTGTTAAAGGCGGCAATGACTTCTGGTGATTGGCGTTTTTCATCCATATACTCAGAAGGGCAATCATCATGGTCACCAACATACTGACAGGCTTGTGCCAAATAGATCACATTCGTCATCGCGTCTTGCGCAGCAAGTCTTAATCCTACGGGATTACGGCTTTCAGGAGAAGACAGGCCCGTATGGTGGCTATCACGCCCAATGTATAAAATAACAGGCTCGCCTTTTTCGTGAACGCGCTCATATGATTTTAAGTTAAACTCATTTGCTTTAATTGTACGCGGCAACATGAATACTGGTGCGGCAATTCTTTTTGCGCTCTCTTCCTTGAAATAATTCAACGAGTCGAGAGGGTTCGTCAGCGAAATGTCACCATTCGATGTACATGCAGAGAGTGTAAGTAAGGCAAGAGCGGTAAGAGCAGTTTTTTTCATTTGAGATGTCCCGAGGGTGTTTAAAAACATAAAGGTTCGAATTCTACGATAGAGTCTATCACGTAAAAAGGGGGAAATAAACACTGCAAAGGTGCGCAAATGCCGTTTATGCAGCCCCCAACGTTAATATAACGGGCGTATGGTCAGACGGGCGCTCCCATCCGCGAGGCTCAGTGTCGATTGCACATGATATCGCGCGATCTGTCAGGGCAGGTGATAACAAGAAATGGTCAATGCGAATGCCATGATTATTCTGCCATGCGCCGCGCTGATAATCCCAAAATGAATACTGGCCACCATCACGGTTGAACATGCGAAAGGCATCATATAATCCGATATGTTTTAAAGCTCTAAATTTTGCATGTGTTTCAGGACGAAAAAGCGCATCGCCCTCCCATGCTTTTGGATCATGGCAGTCTTTGTCCTCGGGGATAACGTTAAAATCACCACCAATTAAAAATGGCACGCGTTC
>DDIM01000023.1 GCA_002338525.1 Micavibrio sp. UBA1850
AGAAGACGGCATGTCAAACCTCATTCGCCCTATAATTTTAAACTGGATGGATGTGGCGCAAAATAAACCTTTAAATATAGAGGGCAATGAAAACGAGCAGGAACATTATCATCTTATTCTTGCCGCTGATGTCATAAACGATACTGAAGCGTTGAAGACGCTTTCTGGTGAGGCGCTTCCAAAGGATGGCGTGAACATTCAATCGCTGATCACAATTGCAGATATCTTGGTGAGACAAGATCTCCTAGGCCGCGCTTTATCACTTTATCAAGATATCCAATCGCAATTGCCAGCAACTACAGACTTGGTAGAAAAAATAAGATTATTGCAAAACGGCCAAGATGTGCCTGCTGACTTACTTGCACCGGCTGTTAAAACGCCAGCAGAGGGGATTGCTCGTGCCGTATTAGATATTGGTATGTTGCTGTTTCAGGAAAAAAGCTTTGATAGTGCAAAGATATTTGCCCATATGGCGCTCGACATTTATCCCGATCTGGAAGATGCCAATCTTCTTTTGGCATATGTTGCAAGCCAATATGAACAATATGACCAAGCCATCGAGTATTTCAGAACGATCCCAAAAACGGATATAGAGCGTTACTATCAAGCGCAACAACAGGTCGCTGATTTACAAGAGCGTAGGGGAGACCTTAAGGAAGCTCTCAAGACTTTAGACAAGCTATCAATTGTTGATGATAGCCCCGACTTACAAACACAAATTGGTGATATTGCGCGTCGTGATGAACAATATAAGCGTGCGCTTACGGCTTATAATAAAGCGTTTGAGCTTTTGAAGGCTGAAAACCCTGATGCCGAACTTCATTGGAGCTTGTATTATTCTCGCGGCATTGTGCATGAAAGGCTAAAACAATGGCCTAAAGCAGAGCAGGATTTGAAAAAGGCCCTGGAAATCGAACCCAATCACCCGTATGTGCTGAACTATCTAGGGTATAGCTGGGCAGATCAGGGTAAAAACCTTGATGAAGCGCAGGAGATGATTTTAAAAGCAGTGACTTTGCGCCCAGATGATGGATATATCGTTGATTCACTTGGGTGGGTTTATTACAAAGTGGGGGATTATGAGAAATCTATTCCTCCGTTAGAAATGGCTGTAGAACTTTTGCCTATGGATCCAACAATTAATGACCATCTAGGCGATGCGTATTGGAAAGTCGGTCGCAAGCATGAAGCACGGTTCCAATGGAAGCGCGCACTAAGCTTTGCGCAAGAATCTCCTGATAACCTATCAGAAGAAGAGGTGATTGAGTTGATGCCTCAGTTAAAAGAAAAAATAAAATCAGGTTTGAAAAACAAGTAACCTTAATTCAAAAGGTTACGCACCTTCAAATGTTATGGGCGCTTTTAAGTGCTGAAAAGGGCACCATTTTGCGGTTGTCTTCGTCCCATAACGCCCATTGCAAGCATTGAAAGCTGTCTTTCAGTGTCATACGATTAATTGTTTTAAGATCAGGCAGATCGTCTATACATTCCTGCAAGCGATAGTTTGGGATTGATGCGTTTAAATGGTGAACATGGTGGATGCCGATATTTCCAGTAAACCATTGAAGCCACTTAGGGAGGTCATAGTAAGAGCTTCCCATGATCGCTGCCTCGTTATAACTCCACGTATGTTGACGATCCCAATGCGTTTCTTCAAATTGGTGCTGCACGTAAAACAGCCATCCTCCGATCCAGCATGTCGCAACAAGCACAGGTAGATAGGTGAGTAACAATGTTGAATAGCCAAGAAAATATCCCAGTGCGCCATACACAACAAGCAGTGAAAGGTTGGTTCCCATCACGCTTTTCATGATGCTATTGCCTGAAAATGTAAGTCTTTTTGACCCATCAGGCAGAATAAAGGGCTGACACATCGAAAAACGCTGCGCGATAATCATAAATAAAGGTGTGCCAATAAGAAGCAGTAAATAAGGGTTGCGATATAGGCGGTATTTGAACTTTTCGCCTTTAGGCAAGGCTTTATATTCTTGAATTGTGAGGGTTTCAATGGCGCCATAACCGCGACGCTCTAAATTACCTGATCCTGCATGGTGAATATTATGCATACGCTTCCAGTAATAATAAGGCGTCCATGTAAACAGGCTCATGGCTCGTCCCAAATAATTATTGGCTTTTGTGGATTTGAAAAAGGACCCATGTCCACAATCATGTTGAATAATAAAGAGCTTTACAAGAAGTCCTGCGGTGGGGAGAAGCAAAAGAGCATAACCTAGAAAAAAGCTGTACTGCACGCTAAGGTATAAGCCGCTGCAGCTGGCAAGAAATAAAGAGAGGGTAAGCGTAAGTTGAATAAGGCTTTTTGAAAAAACGGGCTGTTTGTATTGACTGCAATGCGTAGCAATATCTTTGAAATACTGAACTTTAGACGAAGACGTTGCTTGTTTTTGCATTGTCTCGCCCATAAGCTCATTGGAAGGGTTGTACATATTCAGTGTCTTTTTTTCGTTTCTCTATCTTTTATATTTTCACTGTCTTACGGCTATATCAAGCCAAAAAGAACATTGTTATGACCTTACTCAAGAAATATTTAAGAAAGTGACAAAAGTGAAGCCTACTTTTTCAAGTGATTAATCAAGACTGAAACGTCTCCGCCACCTCGTTGAATAACTGATGAAAAATCAGAACGCTGTGTCACGCTCATGCTTACGCCAGCAACAAGAACATCAATGACTTTATACTGGTTGCCTTTTTTGCGCACGCGCCATTCTACAGGAACATCATTGTTTGATTTAGGCGATATAATCTTTGATTTTACAATTGTGTCTTTTTCGTTAAGAGGCTCGCTGCCTGTAATTTTAACAGATTGGCCTTGATATTCATCAAAACGTTTTGAATACACATCAACAAGCATTGTTTTAAACAAAGACGTATATTCTTCTTGCTGTTCTTCGCTCATGTTTCTCCAATAGCGACCAACGGCAAACTTACTGATAGCATCCAGATCAAAGCTTTCATTCAGCAATGTTTTAAATTTTTGTGCCTTATCAGCTTTGTCTAGTGACTCATCTGACAAAAATGCAAGACCGTTATCGACCATACTTTGTACAAATGCTTGTGCATCATTTTCTTTTTTGTCGCTAACAAGAGTTGTTAGGGCGTGCGCGTTGTCTTGCACCTTAACAATATTTGGAAAAGCGTGTGCAGATGTTGTGATGCTAGCGATCAGGGCTGTTCCTAAAAGAAGTGAGCGTAATGTATTAGAAGTCATAAATATTTACCTATAGCGCCCATTGGCGCGGTTGTTTTTAATAATTTTAAAGTCGCTGTAAAATAGGCCAACTATAAAAACATAGCAATTAAAACTACGTTCAAACGCATGGCCATATATACTTATTCGAACTCTGGATAGTTATTGTTACTTTTTCCGTCGAGTATTTCATCATTACGGTTTTGAACATAGACACTTCTGAGTGTTGCATAAAAATCAATTGAGTTGGCCTGAAGATCCTCAAGGACTTCAAGAAGAGCTTCTCTATTGTCGATAACAGTTGCGGCTGTGCGCGCATAAATCCACTCATCTTCATCAGTGTTGTGTAACCAACGGTTAAGAGGGTCTGCATATACATCAACAGCCATACCTGTATAGTCTCTTAAAGACCCTGGTCCTAATAGAGGGGCAACGAGGTATGGGCCATGACCAATGCCCCAAACAGCCAATGTTTGGCCGAAATCTTCATGTGTATGTTCTAGGCCTTCGTGCGCCGCAACATCAATCAGGCCACCAAGGCCAATAAATGTGTTTACAGATGTTCTTGTAAGAACGTGACCGGCGCCATCAAAGTCACCTTGCAGCACTTCATTGGCAAAGTTTGTTGGTGCGTTTAGGTTGCGAAGGAAGTTTCTAACTCCTTTACGTGCCGGTTTTGGAATAGCGGCGCGATAGCCGCGTGCAGCAGGCTCAATTGCAAACGTGTCAACCACGCCGTTGAACCCATGAACAACACGGTTTACAGGTTCGATAGGGTCGCTAATCTGGTCTGTGGTTTTAGGAGCAGCACATGATACAAGAAATGTTGCTGCCGCAAGGCTAACAAGTGTGCTTAGTGATTGGTTAAGTGAAAAATTCATAAGGTAAAGCCTACATCCTAAAAGCGAAAAAAAAGTTAAAATAAACGGTGCTAATTGCAGTTTTACTATATCTTTTTTTTACCCATCTTCAAGAGACAATAAAATGCCTCCACCAAATAGTGCTGTTATTGCAACAGGTGTCCAGGCTGCAACAAAGATAGGGATTTGGCTGGATGCGCCTAAAGCCTTTAAAAAATTGGATAAAAAGAAGAGTA